>NZ_CP062948.1:741275-1482551 GCF_014898175.1 Bifidobacterium lemurum | reverse complement strand
GGCGATCATGGCGGTGAACACCGGTGCGGCGAGCGAAACCCCGGCCACCATGTCGGTGTTGCCGGTATGCGCGATGAAGTAGGTGTCGACGGCGTTGTACACCAGCGTGACCAGCATGCTGCATACCACCGGCAGCGCCAATGAGAAGTACGCGCGCGGAACCGGCGCATGTTCGAACAACGTGTTATCCATCGGTCTCTTCCGTTTTGAATATCCCGCCCCAAACGGCCTTCCATATGGGCGGAATCCGCTTCCGCCCCACGCGACCGCATCTTAGCGAAGACCCTTCCCCCACCATCGTGCCGATACGGGTGGGCGATTCGGACCGAACATGAGAAAAGCCCCGCCGGAGCGGGGCTTCCTCTACAAGAACAACTGGAGCAGAATCTCTGCACAACATCATCGTTGTAACGGTAAGTCTTTCCAATGCCCGTCCAACGTAACAGTCCTCTTGACCATACACTTTTTGTGGGCTCTGCTCTGTTCTGTTCTTGTATCTCATAATGTATTCACCCGCCGGCCCATGTGCAAGCCGCGCCCCTATGATGTGCGGTTTTTATCCTAAGTGTTCGCATCATGTTCCCGACGGTCTCTCCGACGGCCGTTATTGTTCATATCGAACGGGACCGATGTTCGTTTCCATCCATCTGCGAACATCACGCGGCGTGTCGCATATCTCGCGCGCCGCCATCGGAACAGCCTTCGAATATAAGGAGGCTCTCTCAACCGGAGATTCGGCGCAATAACCCTTTCTCCATACCCCCGTGCACCCCGCCGGTAGTTGCATACGACGCATTCAAGCCGTAAACTGCATCAGCATTGCCCCCTTTTCATCAGACGACCACGCCTGTCGAGATTCCCCGGGGCATACAGCACCATCATCCAACCCGACATCAAGGAACACCATATGAAGCATCTCGGCAGAGCGGCCATCGCGGCATTGAGCGCGACGATCCTCACCTGCGCCGGCATCGCCCCAACGGCATTCGCCGACCCCACCGACCTGGGATTCACCGACGACGCAACCGGCTCCATCACGAACCTCGACACCACGCAAAGAGGCTCCGCTGGCCTGCACGCCAACCCCAACCTGCAGGCTTTATACAACTACGACCCGGACCAGCCGAGCGCCATCGCGGACCTGCCCGCGTCGTATGATCTGCGTAAGGAAGGCCAATCCACATCGGTCAAAAACCAGGGATACTGGGGCACCTGCTGGGCCTTCGGAACGCTCGCCTCGCTGGAAAGCAATCTCATCAAGCAAGGCGCCGTCACCGACGGGACCGAGCCGGACCTCTCCGAACTGCAGCTCGCCTGGTTCTCTTACACGCCCATGTCGCAAGAGACCTACAAGTCGACCGATTTGCTCACTTCGCCCATGGATCTGAGTGACCAAATCGGCGAAGGAACCTCTTTCATCACCAGCGGCGAAAACGCTCTGCCGCTCAATCAGATGGTGCTGAACTTCGGTGGAAATGATTTGCAAGCCACCAACACGCTGAGCAGCTGGCAAGGAGCGACCACCGAAAGCGAGATACCGTACAGCCTCATCCCCGACACGGAGTCTCCGAACTACTCCCCAGACGCCGCTTTGAGCGACGAGTTGCGCACGCTCTCGCAGGTGCACGTGCAGAATATCGACTATCTGCCCCTTCCTGCCACATTCAAGATTGCCATCACTCCGGATATCACCGACTACACCGAATACTACGAATACGACCCTGCGGCAACGGACGCCATCAAACGCGCGCTGATGGACACCGGCGCCGTCTCGCTAGGATACTACGCCACCTTGTATTCGAAGGACTATAACGTCGATAACGCCGCACAGTACGTTGGCCGCTACGTCACTTCGGAAGATGGGAGCACCGTGGCAAACCACGGCGTGACTATCGTGGGCTGGAACGACAACTATCCCGCTTCCAATTTCACGACCATGCCTCCCGGCAACGGCGCGTGGATTGTCAAAAACAGTTGGGGCACCGACATCGACTCCTTGAAGGAAGGCTATTTCTATCTGTCATACTACGACATGACAATCAGCCAAGCCTCCACGTACCAAGCCGACGTGCCACAGGATTCAAGCAGAACGTTCTCCTACGATCACAACTACCAGTACGACTTCCTCAGCACATCGAGTTACTACATCTTCTATCCTGGCGAATGGGGAAACAAGGCGCGCATCGCCAACGTGTTCACCACCCAAGGCACCGAACAGCTTGAGGCCATCTCCGCCGTCACAGCCAACCCCGGATCCAAAGTATCTTATGAGGTGTACCGGTTGAACGCCGACTCGGCATCCCCCACTGACGGCACGCTGGTGGCCAACGGCACCGAGGTTGTGGAGTACGCCGGATACCACACGCTGGTCTTGGATAACCCGGTCGCGCTTGAGGCCGGCGAGCGATTCTCCGTGGTCGAAACGATCGAAGGACGAGACGGGCGCTACGTACCGATAGAAGCAGCCGCAACGGACTACGACTATTCCGACTACACCCTGCATCAGGAGGCCAAGGTGAGCGCCGGACAGAGCTACGTCTCCCAAGATGATGGCGTCACTTGGACCGACGCCGCATCAATCGAACCCGGCACGGGCACCTTCCCCAGCAGCGACGATACGATCGCGCAGTTCATGACCTCCGAACTCAACGAAAACGGAGAGGATGAGCCGAGCATCTCCATCGGCAACGTGATGATCAAGGCGTTCACCACCGATCGTGATCCGTCCGACACACCTGAGGATCCCGAGAGCCCCGAAGAGCCCACCGATTCCCCCAAGGACGCCACGGCGTCCGACGAAGACCCGCTGCCCGCCACCGGCGCCGACTGGAGCGCTCCGGCCGCGGTATGCGTGCTGCTCTTCGCCACCGGCCTGTGCGTCATCGGCATACGACGCGTGGCCACCCGCGTGTAACCGCGCCACGCACCCTGGGGTTGTGGCCACGACGCGTGTGGCCGCAACCCTGAGTGTGCGCACAACCCGCGCGACCCACATCTCACGCAACACACATACAAGCGCACACGGCATATGTGCGGATATCGGCACACGATACCCGCACCACGCAAGCCGCCCAACATGAACAAATGCTGAAATTCCGTCTCATATAAGCGCGTTTCACTAGGCGGCAGACCACGCCAGCACATAGGATATGCGTATGGCACAGATATTTGACGCACCCTCGAAGGCGATTTTGCGCAGCCAGATCGCTGAGCATATCGCGGAAACCGACAAAAACGACAGACGCATCGAAAGGGAAGGCGAGGCACCGCTGCCCGCCGACCGTTTCTTCGACCGCGAGCTGAGCTGGCTCAAGTTCAACAAGCGCGTGCTCGAGCTCGCCCAGGACGAGGATCTGCCGCTGCTGGAGCGCGCCAGCTTCGCCGCGATCTTCGCCAACAACCTCGACGAGTTCTTCATGGTCCGCGTGGCCGGCCTGAAACGCCGTATCGACTCCGGCATCGCCGTCCCCTCGTCCGCGGGATTGAGCCCCCGACAGCAGCTGCGTTCGATCAGCGAGCAGGCGCATCATCTGCAGGACGAGCACGCGCATTACGTGATCGACACAATCCTGCCCGCGCTGGCTGACGAGCGCATCGTGCTGCTGGGCTGGGACAAGCTCACCACCGCCGAGCAGGAGCGCCTGTCGCGCTACTACCGCCAGCAGGTGTTCCCCGTGCTCACCCCGCTGGCCGTCGACCCGGCCCACCCCTTCCCCTACATCTCCGGCGGTTCGATCAACCTCGCCGTGATCGTGGAGAACCCGGCTTCGGGCAAGTCGCATTTCGCCCGCGTGAAGATCCCCGGCAACCTCAACCGCCTCGTACCGGTCGACGATATGACCGATGAGGAGGCGCGTGACGAGCGTTACGGCTTCATCACGATGGAGAACCTGATCATCGCCCATCTGGAATCGCTGTTCCCGGGCATGATCATCAAGGAGGCCCGTTCCTTCCGCGTCACCCGCAACGAGGACATCGACGTGGAGGAGGACGATGCCGAGAACCTGCTCAACGCGATGGAGAAGGAGCTGCTGCGCCGTCGCTTCGGACCGCCGATCCGCTTGGAGATCTCCGACGAGACCAGCCCCTTCCTCTCCCAGCTGCTCGCCGACCAGCTCGGCGTCAGCGCCGATGAGGTGTACCGTCTGCCCGCCCCGCTCGACGCGACCGTGCTGTTCGAGCTCGGAGGCATCGACCGTCCGGACCTGAAGTACCGCCCGTTCATCCCGACCACCAACCGGCAGATCGCCGAGGTCGAGTCGAGCCGCGCGCAGGACATCTTCGCCGCCATTCGCGAGCACGACATCCTGCTGCACCACCCCTACGACTCCTTCTCCACCTCCGTGCAGGCCTTCCTCGCGCAGGCGGCGGCCGATCCGAAGGTGCTGGCCATCAAGCAGACGCTGTACCGCACCAGCTCGAACTCGCCGATCATCGACGCGCTGGTGGACGCCGCGCACGCCGGCAAGCAGGTGCTGGCGCTGGTCGAGATCAAGGCGCGCTTCGACGAGGACGCCAACATCGCCTGGGCCCGCAAGCTCGAACGCGCGGGCGTGCACGTGGTGTACGGCATCGTGGGCCTGAAAACCCACTGCAAGCTCATCGAGGTGATTCGCCAGGAGGCCGACGGGCTCAAACGCTACTGCCATGTGGGCACCGGCAACTACAATCCGAAGACCGCCCGCATCTACACCGATCTGGGTCTGCTCACCTGCGATCCGGTGGTCGGACAGGATATGACCCGCCTGTTCAACCAGCTGAGCGGATACGCGCCCAAGTCGAGCTTCCATCGTCTGCTGGTCGCCCCGCGCACCGTGCGCACCGGCCTGATCCAGCGCATCCGCCGCGAGGAGGACGCCGCCCGCGCCGGCAAGGAGGCGTGGATCAAGATCAAGGCCAACTCGATCGTGGATGAGAAGACCATCGACGCGCTGTACCGCGCCAGCCAGGCCGGCGTGAAGATCGACATCGTCGAGCGCGGCATCTGCTCGCTTAAGCCCGGCGTTCCGGGGCTCAGCGAGAACATCCGCGTGCGTTCGATCCTCGGCCGACTGCTCGAGCACAGCCGCATCTACGCCTTCTGCAACGCCGACGGCCCGCAGATCGGCGAGGGCCCCGCCTCCGGACCGGAGGTGTGGATCGGTTCGGCCGATCTGATGCACCGCAACCTCGACCGCCGTGTCGAGGCGCTGGTGCGTGTGACCGACGCCGAACAGGTCGACGAGCTGATCCGCTACATCGACCTGCAGATGGCCGACTCCACCGTCAGCTGGCATATGCAGCCGGACGGCACCTACGTGCGCCATGCCAAGGACGGCGAGGGCCGTCCGCTGGTCGACAGTCAGGAATACCTGATCAAGCGGCACCAGCGCCGCCCGCGCACCAACAACTGACCCAGTTGGACGCCACGCCCCTCTCTCGTCATCCCGAGTAGAGGGGCGTCTTTTTCGTCATCCCGCGTGGGAAGGCCTCCCTTTCGACATCCTGAGCGGAGCCCGAAGGGCGAGACGCAAGGATCTCAGGACCAGCAACGACGGCGGACCTGACGAGGCGGCCGATGCCGTATTCGCGATACGCCGTGACGCGGCCGCGGCGACGTGTATTACGCGGATTATGGGGGACTTCCGTAATTTGCGTCACTGGCTCATCCTCAGCGATGGAAATTACGGAAGTCTGGGTTTTGCCGCGTAAAAAGGCTCACTGAGGATTCGGCAGTGACGTAAATTACGGAAGTCCCCGACATTTCGCGTAATAACGATCACAGCATCACAGACCACGCCATCGCCGCATACAATACAACTATGGGAACCAAGATGAGACGAATCGTGGAGGCGGCCGGCGGCATCCTGTACCGGCTGCGTCCCGAATCCCCCGAAAGCGAACATGCCTCCGGCGCCGACGGTCCGCGGTCGGACGGACGTTCCGTAACCGGCATGGCCACGGCGACGGACACCAAGCGCATCCTCGAGCGCATCGAAGTATGCGTGGTGCATCGGCCGAAATACGACGACTGGAGTTGGCCGAAGGGCAAGCTGGAACTCAACGAATCGCACCGTCATGCCGCCGTGCGCGAGATCAGCGAGGAGACCGGCGTTCCGGTGGCGTTGGGTCCGTATTTGGGCGAAGTCGAGTACCCGCTGGATCAGGAGGGGCGCAAATCCCGCCGTTCCAAGGACCGTACGGCGGACACCAAGCATATCCTCTACTGGATGGCCACCCCCGTCAGCGCCGAGGACGCCGAACGCATGCGGGATGCGTTGGGACCGGTGCAACGCGCGGACGTCGGCGAAATCGACGATATCGTGTGGGTGTCGGTGACGAAGGCGCGCAAAATGCTCACCCACTCCACCGACCGTGATGTGCTCGCCCTGTTCGTCGACCGCATCGAGGAGGGCGCGGCCCACGCCGTGCCGGTGCTGCTGGTGCGGCACGGCAAGGCCGAGGCGCGCAAAACCTGGAAGGGCACCGACGCGAACCGCCCGATCACCCCGAGGGGCGCGGCCGCGTCCTACGCGCTCAACCGCGAACTCGCCTGCTACAACCCGACCCGTCTCGCCACCTCGCCGTGGCTGCGCTGCCAGCAGACCCTGCAGGGGCTGTCATGGCAGATCAACAGGCCGATGATTCACCTCGATACGCTCACCGAAGACGCCTACGCCGAAAATCCGAAGGCCGCATGGGACACATTGCTTGCGGAGATCGAGCTCGCGTTCGCCAGCGGACAAACCGACGCGATCTGCATGCACAGGCCGGTGATCGGTGGTATGTTCAAATATCTGCGCGCGATGTGCGCGTCGACGATGCTGGAGAAACGGCTGATCTCCAAATCGCCGTACATGCCGACCGGCACCGCCGTGGCCCTGTTCGTGGCAGGCGGCCCGGGAGGTCCCACGATCATCGATATTCAAAAGGTGGCGCCACTTGTCTATTAACCCCTCGCATTTCGGCCCCGGCAACGGATCGGTGCGCGCGGCCGGCGCGGGATTCGCCCCATCCGGCCTGGGCGCGCGCCCGTCCCGCCCGGGACAGCTCGCGCCCGGTCTGCTTGAGCAGATGGCCGGTGGCATAGATCCGCAGGCGATCAGCGAATTGGCTCATGTCTCCGCGGCCGCGCTGCTCGACCGCGTGCATCACAGCGAGGATCCGGCCGTGGTGGAGCGCGTGCTCACGCTGGTCGACCGCGAGGGCGTGGATGTGATCGCCGAATTGTGGAGCTCCTCCGAGCCTGATTCCTTGCCCGGCATTCTGTGGAGACTGTACATGCTGCGCACGTGGATGCACCGGCACCGCGATTCGATCGCGCGGCTGTGGCGCGTGGGCGAGCCGGTGGCGACGTCCGCCTCCGCCATCGCCGGCGTGGACCAGGCACCCACGGAGGATGACATCGCCCGACTGGCGGATTCGATTCTCTCCGGCGCGTTCACCGGCGACTTCGCCGTGGCGCTCGAACGCGCCTCGGCGTTCACCGACGTGGTGGCCACCGGCTTGCGCGTCGAAGCCCACAAGCTGGTCGTCGCCGCGAACAACGGCGCCGCCGCCGAATCGGCCGTAACCGACGAAGGCGCGCTGCGCACCAAGGCCGCGCGCCTGATGCATACCGCCGGCAATCTGTTCGCCACAGCCAAGGACTTCCAGCACGGCGCGAATCTGTGGCGCCGCGGGCGGCTGGAGTAGCCGCGGATACGTCGGCCTGCGGCCCATCGGCGCTCGTTTCCGCCAAATGATTGACGCGAACGAGCGGCCATGCTTTCCAGACCGAATCCCTGATGATTCGCGCATCCGCCGAACGGCGATATGCGGCGAAACCCCATGCGTAAAACCCATGCATTCAGCGTGTGGCGATATCGCGTGCCTTATACTGATATCCGCGTCGGGCCGTGCTTAAGCCCCGGGCTCCATTTTTTGCCGCCGCGAGCGGCCCTTGCGCCGACAGGCGCTTTCACGGTTCGGCGCATTCCCTCTACAGGAACATCGCCATCCACAACGGCATCACCTCGACGGCATCGCCGGCCGAGCCGACGTTGCCGGGCGACAATTTGATGCCGCGCTTGACCCCGTAATTGTCAATCAGCGACCGCATGGATTTCGCCTGCCGATTCGCCGAGGCCTTGACTTCGACGGCCGTGGCGACATCCTCGTACCTGATGAAGAAATCCATCTCCAAACGCGAGTTCTTCTCGAAGTAATACAGTCGCTTGCCCTGCTTGGCGAACATGTCGCCGATGATGTTCTCGTAGATGGCACCCTTGTAAATACCAAGGTTTTTGCCGACGATCACATCACGTTGGGCGCCGTCCTCCAGCATCGCCATGAGCAGACCGGTGTCGCGCATATACACCTTGAATTTGGCGTTGTCGGCATTGCCCTCAAACGGCAGTTCCGGATTATTCAGGCAATGGCAGAAGTTGATGATGCCCGCGTCGTACAGCCATTGGAGACTTCCCGCGTATTTTCTGGCTCCGCTTCCCTTCTCCACCAATCCGTAGGTAAAGCGCTTCGAATCCTTCGCAAGCTGTTTGGGAATGGAATCGAAACATGCCCGGGCTTTGGCTTTCTCACGCCCTTCGGCGTATTTGGCGATGTCATCGCGGTAATCGTCCAGCAGTGCACGCTGGATACGCAGGACCCGGTCATAATCATGGTCGTCCGCGAAGGATTGCACCACCCGCGGCATACCTCCCACCGCGATATATTGACGTAGGTTGTCCATCATCGAATCGTTGACCGCTGCCGGCACCTGTTCACGACGATCGTAGAGACCCCGCAGATATGCGATGGTCGACGAATCCTGCCCCATCGCCCACAGAAATTCCTCGAAGTCCAAGGAGTACATGGTTTCCCGGTCCACATAGCCGGCGGGGAACGATGAGACCTCCTCATAGTTGATCCCCAGCAACGATCCGGAGGCGATCACATCATAGCGTCCGTCCAGCGCGAAGAATTTCAGTGCGGTGCGCGCGTTCGGGCAACTTTGAATCTCATCAAGGAACAGCAACGTCTTCCCTGGCACGAATCTGCTTCCAGGAATCGACAGCTTCATGCGTTCCACAAGAGCGTCCACGTTGTTGTCGCCATCGAACAGATCCCTATACCGGGCGTCATATTCGAAGTTGATGCTCACATAATGCTCATACTGCTCTCGGGCGAATTGGTCCACGATATAGGTCTTGCCGACCTGGCGAGCGCCTTGCAGCAGCAGACACCGCCTATCAGGATCGTTCTTCCAACGGATAAGACGGTCCATAATCTTTCGTTTCAATACCATACGAACAGTCTCCCCACACTAAATGCATATAACTCGCGCGACTTTTATGCATAGTTTACCAAAAAGTCGCGTGAGTTTTTTGCATTGGTGCATAAAAGTCGCGCGAGTTATGTGCATTTGAGCAGATGCGTCCGTTTTGCCGTTTTGAACGAAACGCCATGACACGGCTTTGTTGTAGCGCTACAATTTTAGCGCTACAATCACATCGGAGCGTGGGGAGCCGGACCTCCTCGCCGGACGCCACGCACGCCATATCCGCAAATCCTTGCCGACGCCACCGACGGCGTCGGGACAACGCCGACCAGCACAGGAGCCGCCATGACCATCAACACCACCCACACGTTCCGAGCCTTGGGCAACGCCCTCGAATGGACCGGCGACGGCGAGTACCTACGCATCGAAGCCTGGGGAGCGAACAGCGTGCGCGTGCGCGCCCGACTGATGGAACCCATCGCCCCGGCCGACTGGGCCCTGCTCGAACCCGAAACAACCACCGCGCCCACCATCACCATCGAAGGGAACGCCGACGGCGGAACCACCGCCACCCTGACCAACGGCGACATCGTCGTCACCGCCGAAGCCAACGCGGAGGGCAGCGCCTGCCGTCTCGGCTTCGCCAAAACCGACGGCACCGTATTGCTGCGCGAATCCAGCGACGGCGGCGCGCTGCGTCTGCGCGCCCGCAAATACGAATCGCTGCCCGGCGGCGGCACACGCGCCACCGTGACCTTCGATGCGAACGATACCGAGCATCTCTACGGCATGGGCGAATACCAACAGCCGGTGATGGACCTCAAAGGCACCACGCTGGAACTCGCGCACCGCAACTCCCAAGTCTCCGTGCCCTTCATGCTCTCCTCGGCCGGATACGGCTTCCTGTGGCACAATCCGGCCGTCGGACGCGCCACCTTCGCCCGCAACACCACCCAATGGCAGGCCTCCGTCTGCGACCAGATCGACTACTGGATCACCACGGGCGCGAACCCCGCCCAAATCGAACGCCAATACGCCGACGCGACCGGCCACGCGCCCGTCATGCCCGAATGGGGACTGGGCTTCTGGCAGTGCAAGCTGCGCTACTGGAACCAGGAGCAGCTGCTCGAGGTGGCGCGCGAATTCAAACGCCGCGAAATCCCCATCGACCTGATCGTCATCGACTTCTTCCACTGGCCGCTGATGGGCGATTTCCGCTTCGACGAGGAATTCTGGCCCGACCCCAAGGCCATGGCCGACGAACTGCACGAGATGGGCATCAAACTCATGGTCTCCGTCTGGCCGCAGATCGACCTCGAGTCGGAGAACTACGACGAAATGCGCCGGCGCAACTATCTGGCCAAAACCCGCCAGGGCAAGGACGTGGGCATGTGGTGGCCGCGCGACAACCAGTTCTTCGACGCCACCAATCCCGAGGCGCGCGCGTTCGTGTGGGCGCTGTCCAAAAAGAACTACACCGACCTCGGCGTCGACGCGTTCTGGCTCGACGAGGCCGAACCGGAATGGGGCGGCGACTACGACTACGACCACTACCTGTACCATCTCGGCCCGGTGAACAAAGTCGGCAACGTGTACCCGCAGCTGTACAACAAAACCTTCTACGACGGCCAACTCTCCATCGGACGGCAAGACGACATCGTGAACCTCACCCGCGCCGCCTGGGCCGGCTCGCAGCGCTACGGATCGCTCGTATGGTCGGGCGACGTGCACTCCACCTTCACGGACCTCAAAGCGCAGATCACCTGCGCCATCCATATGGGCGTCGCCGGCATCCCGTGGTTCACCACCGACATGGGCGGATTCGCGCTAGGCGACCCGGAGAGCGAGGAGTTCCGCGAACTGTACGCACGCTGGTGCCAGTTCTCCTGCTTCTCCCCCGTGATGCGCAACCATGGCGACCGCCTGCCCGGAACCCGCGTGCCCGGCAAGCCCACCACCGACCGCAAGGGCAACCCCATCGACCACATCCACACCGGCGCCGACAACGAGCCGTGGAGCTACGGGGAGGCCATCGAGGAGCTGATGGTCAAGTACATCCGCATCCGCGAGACCCTGCGCCCGTACACGCGCGAACTGTTCGACGCCGCCCACACCGACGGCCAGCCGCTGGTGCGCGGCCTGTTCCACGAATTCCCCGACGACGAGGCGGCGGCCGATGTCGCCGACGAATACCTCTTCGGCCCGGACCTGCTGGTCGCGCCGGTGACCGCGTTCGGCGCACGTTCACGCGAGGTGTATCTGCCCGGCGATGAGTCGACCACATGGACGAATCTGCATGACGGCAAGCAGTACGCCGGCGGCCGGAACGTCAGCGTCGAGGCGCCGCTCGACGTGCTGCCGCTGTTCGCCCGTAACGGCGCAGACCATGGGCTCGCGGGGATGATCTAGGCCGGATGCGGTCCTGCAGTCCCGCGCGGTCGTGCGGATTCACGCGGGGCTGCGGGGCTGCGGAAGTGCGGGCGTGCGGGACTCGCGGACCCGTGCGGGACCGCGGGCGTGCGCGGACGCGACTCCCGCACGCTGTAGCATGAAGGCACGCAGCACGGGTTGAAAGGAGATGGCCCATGGTCACGCTTGACGATGTGGCGGCGCGCGCCGGGGTATCGCGGATGACCGCGTCGAACGCGCTGCGTGGCAAAACGGTCGTCAAGGCCGAAACCGCGCGGCGGGTGCTCGCGGCCGCCGAAGAGCTCGGATACCGCCCGAACATCGCGGCGCGCCAGCTCAGTTCCGGCCGCACGCACGTCATCGGTCTGACCATGACCGACTTCGACCTCATCTTCCCCGCCGACCTCGCCGCCCGCGTCTCCGATCTGGCGCAGGAGCGCGGCTATCAGACGATAGTGCAGCAGACCCGCTTCTCACGCGACTTCGAGCGGCGGGTTCTATCCAGTCCGGCCACACAGGTGTGCGACGGCACGATCGTGTGCTGGCCCAGTTCCGACGCCGCCGACATCCTGTCGTTCGGACGCACGCAACCGCTGGTGTTCTTCGACGGCTTCGGTTTGGAGGGGCAGGCGGATTGCGTGTTCACCCCATGCGTCGAAGGCACGCGCGCGGCCGTGCGGCATCTGATCCAGCAGGGATGCCGCGACGTGCTGGTGATCGGCGAGGAATACGCGGCCCCGGAGGAACTCGCCACGGCGAATTCCTCCGGCCGGCGGCGTCTGCTCGGCGCCATGCGCGGGCTGCGGGAGGCGGGATTGGACTACCGCGCAGGCAACGTCTACGCATGCCCATGGAACCGTCAGGGCGGATACGACTTGATGACGCGGATTCTTGCGGAACGGCGCGACTTCGACGGCGTGTGCTGCCTGAACGATCCGCTCGCCATCGGCGCGTTGAAGGCGCTGACCGACGCCGGCGTCAGCGTGCCACACGAGGTCGCCATCGTGGGATTCGACGGCGTGGAGGACGGACGCTACACCACGCCCGGCCTGACCAGCGTGTGCGTGGATGCCGGCGAGGTCGCCGCCGCATGCCTGGATCTGCTGACCGCGCGTCTTGATGGCGGGAACGCGGGAGCCGAGGATGGCGATGCAGCCGGCAAGGCCGGGGGAACCGCCGCCGGCAGGGCTGGCGAAATCGGCGGGACCGAGGCCGCCGGCGCGGACGGCGCGGCCCGTGCGACCAACACGACCAACACGACCAACACGATCAGCGCAGCCAGCACAATCAGTGCAGCCAACACAGCCGGGACTGCCGACGCAGCCAGGATCGCCGACACAACCGGCCCAACCGACGCGTATGCGCCGCAGACCCGCACCGTCGGGTTCACCCTTGCGCGGCGAGGCAGCGCCGAAAGGAATCCCTCGCTCTAGGGACGCCTCTCGCGCGGCGCGGTCGCGGCCGGACGGCAGGCGCGTTAATCTTGGACGTATGAGTATTGATCTTCATGTTTTGGACCATCCGCTGGTCGAGCATAAGCTCACCGTGCTGCGCAACAAGAACACCCCCTCATCCACATTCCGCGAACTCGTCACCGAGCTGGTGATGCTGGAGGCGTACGAGGCCACCCGCGGACTCGCCGTGGTGGACAAGCCCATCGAGACGCCGGTCGCGCCGATGGTCGGCAAGCATATCGCCACCCCCGCGCCGATCATCGTGCCGGTGCTGCGCGCGGGCCTCGGCATGCTCGACGGCATGACCAAGATGATTCCGACCGCCGAAGTCGGGTTCCTGGGAATGAAGCGCGACGAGGAGCATCCCACCCAGCAGATCACCTATGCGAACCGTCTGCCCGACGACCTGTCCGGCCGCCAGTGCTTCCTCATCGACCCGATGCTCGCCACCGGCGGCACGCTGGTCGCCGCCACGCACTACCTGGCCGAGCGCGGCGCGAAGGACGTCACCGCGATCAACATCATCGCGGCCCCCGAAGGCATCAAATTCGTCGAGGAGAACATCGACCCGACCATCGACTTCAAGATCGTGGTGTGCGGCGTCGATGAGAAGCTCAATGACAGGTGCTACATCGTGCCGGGCCTCGGCGACGCCGGCGACCGCCTCTACGGCGTGATCGACTGATGCAGATCGACATCGTATGCGTCGGCAAGATCAAGGAACGCTATCTTGCCGACGCCATCGGTGAGTACGCCAAGCGCCTTTCGCGCTATTGCAGGCTCTCCGTTCTCGAGGTCGCGGACGAAAAGACGCCGGACCATGCCAGCGAAGGTGTGGAGCGGCAGATCCGCGCCAAAGAAGGCGAGCGCATCGCCAAACATCTCAAATCCGATGCCTTCGTAGTCGCTCTGGCCATCGACGGGAAAATGCTCTCGTCGGAGGAGCTGGCGGCGAATCTCGCGCAATGGGGGTTGCGGGGCGTCAGTCATATCCAATTCGTGATCGGCGGTTCCATCGGCCTTGACGATGCCGTGCTTCGCCGCGCGGACATGAAACTCAGCTTCTCGAAGATGACGTTCCCCCACCAGCTGATGCGCGTGATTCTGCTTGAACAGGTGTATCGGGCCTACAAAATCAACGCGCACGAGCCCTATCACAAGTAATTACTGGCGGGGATCCGGGACGAAGGACTCGAAGATGTGGCGATCGAACCAGGCATCGCATTCGGCAAGCTCGTCCTGGCTGCGCACCGTCCAGGAGACGGTGGTCGCGCCCATCGAGCGGGCGGCGCGCACCTGCGGCGTATTGCCGCCACGCCAGTCATAAGCCACGAAGTCGGGGCGGGACAGCCAGTCGAACACCAGCAGGCCGGCGGCCCACGCCGACGCTCCGGACTCTCCCATCGACGCCGCCTCGGACAACTGCCCGCGGCACGCCTCCGGACGATGTTCCTTATACCAGCACATGGCCTGGGGGTGGAACGACTCGACGACATACGCGCCCTCATAGCCTTGCAGCAGCGCGTCGCCCCGTTCCATCAGCAGTTCGCAACGCTCGTCCCAACGGGCGTCGCAGTCGAATTTGTATTCCACGATCAGCGGCACACGACCATCCACCACTTTGAGCACGTCGGCGAACAGCGGCACATGCTGGTAGTAGCCGTCGGGCGCGGAGGAAGGTGTGGTGACCAGCGGCGGACGCTGCTCAGCGCCGGGCAGCGGCTTGGCCGCCGCATCCCCGGGCTTGCCGCCTGGGAACAGCGGGATGCGGGTCAGCTCGTCGTAGGTCAGATCCTCGATGCGGCGCGGGTCTCCCGCCACACGCAGCAGATCTTCGTCGTGCACGACCACCACCTGGCCATCCAGCGTCAGCTGCACATCGAGTTCGATGCCGTAGCCGGCCTCGCAGGCGGCGGCGAAGGAGGCCAACGAATTCTCCGGGGCGATCGGGCCGGTCTCGTCCGGCGTGGCATAGCCCGCCTTCATCGCCATCCGCCGGGCGAGGGCCACGTAGTCGCCGCTTCCCACGGCGTATTGCGCGGTCAGACCGGAACCGGCGTCATGCAGCCCACGATGGGCGTACCACACGTCGGGCACCGCCGGCACGTAGTTGCGACGCTTGTCGCCGAACGCGCGCGGGGCGAGGGCCCAAGCGGCGGCACCTGCGGCGACCGCGCCGCCGACCAGAACGTTCCTGAGGAATTTCGACATTTCGTTTCCTTCCATTTGGCTTGTCTCAAGGGTAGACCCAACGCGCGTCAACCTGTCGCACCCGGGCGTAGCCGGCCGATGCGGAGTTTGGTGCGCCGGGGTATCGTCATATGTCCAAGTAAAACGATTGATTTACAAGTCTGGTGTGGAAAATCGGCTGTATCGAACGAATCGGACACACCAAACTCGTTTTCCGCCTTTGCGGACGGCCCAATCGGGACTGGCGCGGGCTCCGTTGAGTTCACGTGATTGCGACGTGTTGGCTGATTTATCGTTCAACCAACCAATGCGGACATAAGGGATCCGAAGGGTCGACGGCGCGGTCATCATGTTCGGCGCGCAACGGCTCCCATGAGAAGCCCGGCACAAGTTCGGCGGCGGAACATGGTTCGGCGTCGGGGCGAAGATTCAGCAGATACGCGCAGTAGCCGACGACCTGCTCAGGCGTGACGCCACGGGCGCGCAACGCCCCCATATCGAGCGAACGCTCGCGTTTGGCGAGTCGTTTTCCAGCAGCGTTGTCGATCAGCGGGAGATGCGCGTAGGTCGGATGCTCCGCGGATGGCGCGGCGTTCCTCTGCTTGCCTGAGGCACCGGCGAGTAGACCGTCGTCAGCGTGGGATTTCACGGCCATCACCGTCGGTTCGCCGTTCACCGCTTCGCCGGCAGACAACGTTGGCGAGACCGCATGCGCTTGGGGCACGAAGCCCGCGCGCAGCAGACTCGCGCGGATCCAACGCTGCAAAGCGGTGGAGCGCAGCAGGTCGCGGCCGCGCACGATGCGGTCGACGCCCATGTCGAGGTCGTCGACGACGACCACCAGCTGGTAGGCGAACAGCCCGTCGGCACGGCGGACCACCGAATCGCCGACCATGCGCGGCAAGTTGAACAGTTGCGGGCCGAACACCTCATCGACGAATCCCGAGTAGGCGTCGGCGGCGGTCTCATGCGGCGCGGCCCAGCCACCGGGCATCACGATGCGCAGCGAATGGCGGTCGCCCCGGGCCAGACGCGCCGTGACCTCATCCGGCCGTTCCTCCAACAGCCGGCGGCAGGTGCCGGGATAGATCATGAATCCGTCGCCCTCGTTAGGCGCGGAGGCGGCGCGCAGATCGGCGCGCGAACAGAAGCAGGGGTATACCAGACCGGCGTTGGCCAAGCATGTCAGCGCTTCCTCGTATCGGGCATGGCGTTCGGGCGAGGACTGGTAGACGGCCTCGCCATCCCAGTCGAGACCAAGCCAGACCAGGTCGTCCATCAGCAGACGGTCGGCGTCGGGCAGCACGCGCGGGGTGTCGACATCCTCGATGCGCAGCAGCATGCGTTCGCCACGCGAGCGGGCGTCCAGCCATGCGGCGAGCATCGCGTATGCGTTGCCGATATGCATGCGTCCCGATGGGGTCGGCGCGAATCGTCCGGTCATATGGTCTCCAATACGAGTGGCGAGCGCCGCGGATCATACGTATCGTGCATATCGCATATATCGCATACGGCACCGTTAACCGCCATCGTACTGAACTGGCAGGAATCTGAACAACGATCTGACTGACGGCCGACCGTCGGAAAGGCTCGTGAAACACGACGGATCACAGTGTTTCACGACACAATCCGACGGGGGTAATACAGCAGGGCTCGTGAAACACATTGAATCGCAATGTTTCACGAGCCCTTTCGACGGGGGCGGCCAACGCTTCACGCGTCGCCCGGCCGGGAACGGCCACGCGGGCCATGCCGCGCCGCCATGTTGGACCGCCCCTCGTCATGCCGAGCGTAGTCGAGGCATCTCAACAGGGATTCCTCGACTACGGCTACGCCTCCGCTCGGAATGACGAGGGGCGGAACGATCAGTCTTCTTGGCTGTTGCCGACTGACGCGGTCGGATCGTCGCCGACGAGCTGGTCGGAGGCCCAGGCTGTGAGCTCCAGGTGCTCGCCGCCGGTCTGGTCCACAAGCACGGTGTCGCCGTCATGCACCCTGCCGGCGAGCAGCATGCGGGCCAGCTGGTCGCCGACCTCGGTCTGCACCAGACGACGCAGCGGACGCGCGCCGTACGCCGGATCGTAGCCGACGTTGGCGAGCCATTCGCGGGCCGAATCGGTCACGTCGAGCGTGATGCGGCGTTCGGTCAGACGCGCGGACACGGCGTTGACCTGGATGTCCACGATGCCGCCGAGCTCCTCGCGGGTGAGCGGCTGGAACATCACGGTGTCGTCCAAGCGGTTCAGGAACTCCGGCTTGAAGTTCATATGCACGGTGTCTATCACGGCCTTGCGCTTGGCGTCCGCGTCCATGTCCTCGTTCACGAGGAACTGCGAGCCGAGGTTCGAGGTCATGATCAGAATCGTGTTCTTGAAGTCCACGGTCCTGCCTTGGCCGTCGGTCAGCCGGCCGTCGTCGAGCACCTGCAGCAGCACGTCGAAGATCTCCGGATTGGCCTTCTCCACCTCGTCGAACAGCACCACCGAATACGGGCGGCGACGCACGGCCTCGGTGAGCTGGCCGCCCTGCTCGTAGCCGATGTAGCCGGGCGCGGCGCCGATCAGGCGGCTGACGCTCGACTTCTCCATATATTCGGACATGTCGATGCGCACCATGGCACGCTCGTCGTCGAAGAGGAAGTCGGCGAGCGCCTTCGCCAGCTCGGTTTTGCCCACGCCGGTGGGGCCGAGGAACAGGAAGGAGCCGGTGGGGCGGTTCGGGTCGGAGATGCCGGCGCGCGAGCGGCGCACCGCGTCCGAGACGGCCGCGATGGCCTCCTTCT
Source organism: Bifidobacterium lemurum (assembly GCF_014898175.1). Taxonomy (NCBI): domain Bacteria; kingdom Bacillati; phylum Actinomycetota; class Actinomycetes; order Bifidobacteriales; family Bifidobacteriaceae; genus Bifidobacterium; species Bifidobacterium lemurum. The sequence goes on along the minus strand of NZ_CP062948.1, from coordinate 1,464,478 downwards.
GCCCGATGACGCGCCTGCCGAGGTAGTCCTCCATGCTCAGCAGCTTCTCGTTCTCGCCCTGCATGAGGCGGCCAACGGGGATGCCGGTCCAGTCGGAGACGATTTCGGCCACCGAGTCAGCGTCCACACGGTCGGGCACCATCGGTTCGGATTGCGCGGCATCCGTCTGGGATTCGGCGTCCGCGGCCTGTTCGGCTGCGGCGAGTTCCTTCTGGATGGCGGGGATTTCGCCGTACAGGATGCGCGACGCCTGCTCCAGATCGCCTTCGCGGGTGAACTTGTCGGCCTGCACGCGCAGGTCGTCAAGCTTGGCGCGCAGGTCGCCGACCTTGTTATGGCCGGCCTGTTCGGCGTCCCACCGGGCTTTGAGTCCGGCGAGCTTCTCGCGCGTGTCGGCGAGTTCGGCCTGCAGTTTGCCCAGACGGTCGCGCGAGGCGGGATCCTCGGCCTTTTTGAGCTGCATCTCCTCCATTTCCAGTCGCGTGACCCTGCGCTGCAGCTCGTCGATCTCCTCCGGGGAGGAGTCGAGCTCCATGCGCAGGTGCGCGGCGGCCTCGTCGACCAGATCGATGGCCTTGTCCGGCAGCTGGCGTCCTGAAATGTAACGGTTGGAGAGGGTTGCGGCGGCCACGAGCGCGTCGTCGCCTATCGTCACCTTGTGGTGGGCCTCATAACGCTGCTTGAGGCCGCGCAGGATGGCGATGGTGTCCTCCACGCTCGGCTCGCCGACGAACACCTGCTGGAAGCGGCGTTCCAGCGCGGGGTCCTTTTCGACGTTCTCGCGGTACTCGTCGAGCGTGGTGGCGCCGATGAGGCGCAGTTCGCCGCGGGCCAGCATGGGCTTGAGCATATTGCCCGCGTCCATGGAGCCCTCGGCCGCACCCGCGCCGACGATGGTGTGGATCTCGTCGATGAAGGTGATGATCCGCCCGTCGGCGTTCTTGATCTCCTCCAGCACGGACTTCAGGCGTTCCTCGAATTCGCCGCGGTATTTGGAGCCGGCCACCATGGACCCCAGGTCGAGGCTGATGAGCTTCTTGCCCTGCAGGGTGCTGGGCACGTCGCCCGCCACGATGCGCTGCGCCAGTCCTTCGACGACGGCGGTTTTGCCGACGCCGGGCTCGCCGATCAGCACCGGGTTGTTCTTGGTGCGGCGGCTCAGGATCTGGATCACACGGCGGATCTCCTGGTCGCGCCCGATCACGGGGTCGAGCTTGCCGTCCCTCGCGGCGGCGGTCAGGTCGGTGGAGTATTTCTCCAGCGCCTTGTAGTTGCCTTCCGCGTCGGGGCTGGTGACTTTCGCGCCGCCGCGCACGCCGGGCACGGCCTTGCGTAGGACCTCGGGGGTGATGCCGTTGGATTTGAGGATGTCGGCGCCTTGGTTGGGTGCGCTGGCGGCGATGCCGATGAGCAGATGCTCGGTGGAGACGTATTCGTCGCCCATATCGCGCATCTCCTTTTCGGCCTGCGCGATCGCCGCGGTGAGTTGGCGGCTGGCCTGCGGCTGCGAGGTGGTCGAACCGCTGGCGCTGGGCAGGGAGACCAAGGCGTTGCGCACGGCCGCGCCGATGGTCTGCGGGTCGCCGCCGGCCGCTTCGATCAGCGAGCGGACCGGTCCGTTCTCCTGTCGCAGCAGCGCGTCCAGCACATGCAGGGTGTCGATCTGCGCGTTGCCCGCGGCCGAAGCGCTTTGGATGGCGTCTCCGATGGCCTCCTGGGCCATGGTGGTGAGCTTCTGTTCCATGTCTGTTCCTCCATTGTTGCGCGCCGGGCGGTTGCCGCGGTTTTCGCGGCCGCCACGGCGCATTCGTCATGTCCTGACATGCTCAACCAATGAAGGAACGATTCTATTCCCAAAACTTGAGTGAACTCGACTCAAGTTTTTAAATACACGCCTTTCAAGAGAACACTCACAATCTATCGCCACACGCCCTACCGGTAGAATCAGCAATGTCAGGCAACCCTGTAGCACGGATTGAATGACCATCACGACAACCGTCGCGATGACGTCGCCGCGTCCAAACGCGGCGCGGCCATAGTAGAAGGCGAGCCATGCGTGCGAACAATAAAGGGCCGCGCAACGGCTCGATGGTGTGGCTTATGGCAGTGATCATCATTGCCTGTTCTGCCAAGATGGATTCCATCACGGCGGACATCGCGTTACTCGCCTTGTGTGGGTACGCAATGCACAACCATCACCGCAGGCCATAGGCCGGCCCCGCCCGCCGCAGCATGCTGCGGCGGGCATTCACTCGAAGCATGCAAAAGGCCGGTATTCCGTGGAATACCGGCCTAGCGCCATAGTAAGGACGCGAACAACGCCCTGTCGATGTTGGCCAATCCTCGGAAAGTCGTTGTACACCCGCCTTGGAATGAGGAAAGTTAGCACGCCTCAACCGACATCACTCATCATAGTCGAGCATGCGCCATACGTCCAGATTCAGCGCGCATCCGCTGCCCATGGGTATGGCAAGCGGTAATAATCACAGTCCGCAAATCCAATTAGCCACGCACGACGACGTTGCGTAGGGAGCCGATGCCCTCGACGTTGACGATGGCCTCGTCGCCGGGGTTCAGCTGGCCGGAGGCGTGCGGCGTGCCGGTGAGGATCACATCGCCCGGCAGCAGCGTGGCGAAGGAGGAGATGGCGGCGATCTGTTCGGGGATGCCGTGGATCAGATTGGCGGTGGTGCCGTTGGCTTGGGGCACATCCTCACCATTGAGCGTGAACGAGATCTTCGCGTCGCGCCAGTCGAGCTCATCGCGGCTCACGATCCAGGGGCCCAGCGGGCAGGCGGTGTCGAAGCCCTTGGCGCGCGTCCACATCGGGTCGAGGCCTTGCAGGTCGCGCAAGGTCACGTCGTTGGTGCAGGTGAAGCCGAGCACATACTCCATGGCGCGTTCGACCGGCACGTTCTTGGCGATGCGGCCCATCACCACGGCCACCTCGGGCTCGTAGTTCATATCGTTCGAATACGAGGGGATCACGATCGGATCGTCCGGGCCGATCACCGAGGTGGAAGGCTTGGCGAAGATGACCATATCCTCGGGCGCGTGGGTGATTTCGGAATGGCCCGCCTCATGCATGAACTGGGCATGCGCCTCATAGTTCTTGCCCAGACCGTAGATTTTGGAGGGGATGACCGGCGCGAGCAGGCGGATGCCGTCACCGTCGACCGGGTAACGCTTGCCGGTGGGGGCCACCTCGCCGCCAAGCAGCGGATGGCCGTCGAGCTCGACGAGATAGTCTTTGCCATCGGATTCGTCGGTCTGGACGAAGGCGTAGCGGGGCGATTCATTGAAGGAAAAACGTGCGATTCTCATAGCCACCAGTGTAGGCAGGGCCGGGCACAACGCGCGGCTTTCGGCCGTCGGTCTAGCGCAGACTCGGCCATCGCCCCGCACGACTCTCGACCGTCGGCCCCGCGCGGGGATCCCAAGTCCGCACGTCATCCCGAGCGCAGTCGAGGGATTTCTTGATTGGCAAAGGCTAATGAGATCCTTCGACTCCGGTTTCGCCTCCGCTCAGGATGACGAAGCCGGAGGGGCCGCACTCGCATCCGCCGAATCGCCGTCCATGTCATGGCGGAGTTCCGGGTGGCGATGCTCGGTGAAGGCGAAGGCGAAATCAGCATCGAGATCGACGTCGGTCCGGTCCGCGCCGTCCTGTTCCATCATCGAGGCGAGCCTATGCTCCAATTGGTCGATGCGCCAGGCCTGCTGGGCGATGATCAGATCGCGCGCCTCCTCCCAAGAGTCGCGTGACATACGAGTAGAGGCGGTAACAATGCCCCCCCCCCCCCGATTCTTTTTGCGGACGGGACGGACCCTGTCGAGCGCGAACGACTCCGGCGAGAAATCCACCGCATCGTCCCCATCGCCACCGGCGAGATACTGTTCCACGCCTTCTTTCTTCGCCTGCTCCTTCCAGCGCGCGAAGCATCGTTCGATGCGCTTGTATCCGACAAGCGACGGATCGAGTCCGGCCTCGCGAAACATCTTCACCGGCGATTCGCCGGCGAAATACCTGCGCAGACAGGATCGTTTGAACGCCTCCGAATACATGATGCGGTTGCGAGTGGCGTTCGCCACCGCGGGCAATTTTCTGAGATACCGCACTTCTTCGGCACTGAACATGCCTCCACCAGTCGCCATTGCATTCCCCTATCACTACCGTCCATGCAAGGACGCCCCGTCCGCATCGCAGACCCGTTACCGTCTCGGCGAACGATCCAATTTCCTCGATTCATCGAAGAGAGGGGCCGACGTTTCGCGACCCCTCTCCCCATCAGTCATGCATCACGCGTTCAAAGATCGCTTCATGCCGCGGCTCTTGACGTAGACCGTGACGGCGACTCCCGCGAGCAGCAGTCCGATCGCGGTGAACAGCGCCGTGCCGGCGGCACCGGTCAGCGGCAGCTGGGTGATGGATTTGACGTTGGTCACCGTGATGGCGCCGGACTCGCCGTCATACTTGACCAGATCGTAGGGATCGCTCGTCAGGCTGTCGCCGAACACCATGGCCTCGCCGTACTTCAAAGTCACGGTGAAGGATCCTGTGACGTTCTGAGCGCCATCGGCGACCTTGGTCTCACGAACGGTGTAGGTGCCGTTCTTCAGACCGGCGAACTCGAAGACGTTGCCGGAGTTGTTCTCGATCTTGGCGACGGAATTGCCGTCGCCATCGAACACCTCGAAGGAGGCGCCGGTCGCGGCGGTGCCGTCGGCCCACACCTTGGTGAAGGAGAACTTGTTGGTGTGCAGCGTCACCGGCGTGCCTTGTCCGGAAGCGTTGCCGCCGTTGTCGATCTCGGCGGAGTTGGTCACCGGGTTCTCCTTGGCGTCGTCCGTCACGGTGGCGGAGTACTTCACGGACAGCTTCTTGCCGGCGTAATCCTGAAGATTGTCCAACGCGGCCTTCGTAAGAGAGACGGTGAAGGTGGCGTTGCTGCCATCACCGGCCACGGTCTGATCGGCCGGGCTCACGGTGTACTCGGATTCCGCGAGCGGCTCGCTCTCGCCTTCGACGTAGACCTTCACATTGCTTTTGGACGTGTTGATGGACAGACCGGCGGAGGCGTAGTCCACGAACGAATAGACGTAGTCGTCGCTCTGGTCGGTAGTGGAGGGCACCATGCCGTTGATGGTGTAGGTCAGCGTATCGCCGACGCTCACCGTGCCGTCGGTGTCGCCTTCGACGCTCTTGGTCGGCGGCACATCGGTCTTCTGGTTCTTGACGTTGATTTCGCCGGTCATGCTCACGGCGGTGTTGGCCGTGCCCACGATAATCGGCAGCGACTTCTCGGTCGCGGTCGCGCCTTCGGTCACATCGACCAGCAGATACAGGCCGCCGTCAAGACCGGTGATGGTGAACGGCTCGGCATCCGCTGTCACCGAAACACCGTTGGTCTCCGCATAGGAGACCAACGCGTTCGCGAATTCACGCGAGGCGTCGTTTCCGCTCCAGGGGAACGCCGAATTGTCGCCGAACAACGGGCTGCCGGTGCCGTTGAGGTCGCCGGACTGCGCCCACACCAACGGATCGACATCCGAAGGCACGTCCGCGCCGGTGGCGGTCCTGATGGCCGTCACCACAGCGTCGCGATCCGCGACGGTTTCGATTTCGCCGCTGTTCTCGCCAAGATACGAGGCCAGCTCCACATACTTGAACGTGTGGCCGTCGACCACACCGTAGCTTCCGGCGTTCAGCGTCAGCGTCTGGTCCGCGGGCGCCGCGTTCGCGGTGGCCGCGCCAAAGGCGAGACCGGCCATCATCGTCGCCGCGGCGGCGATTGAGGCGAATAGTTTCCTCATCTTCATGAGAGGAGTCCTTTCTTCTGTGTTTTGCCCTCGCGGAAGCCGGAGCCCAACTCCGGGCTCCGCGATCCGCAAATCTGTGAAATTATTCAGCCTGCGGCGGTTGAGACAGTGAGACTATGACAACCGCCACAAGATTTGATGGAAAATGTCGGGGAATCAGAGCAAACGTTGCCTGCCTCGCCAGATGCCGACACCGCCGATCAGCAGCAATGCGAGCATGCCCAGCCCCGCGCCGCCGATCAGCCAGTCGCGTTCGGACATGCCGCCGGTCAACGGCAACGACGACACCTCTGTGCGTTTGTTGACGATCGAACCGACATCGATGACGAATCGTCCATCATCTTCGATGCCATTGCTAGGCAACACGCTGACGGCGTGTTCGGCGTCGTCACCGGTCGGCGTCCGATACCCCGTCGGGGCCTTGGTTTCGGTGAGGGTGTATTCGCCCCAGACCAAACCGTCCACGGACAGCTCGCCGGCCGTATCGGAGGACTGGTCGTTCTCGCCGTCGTCCACGATGTTCAGCTCTTCGAAGCCTTCGATGTCGCCGGACAGCGTCCACTGCGAGCCCTCAAGCAGCTTCGTCTGATCACGCTGGTCGACTTTCTTCCAGAAGATCGCACCGGGCAGCGCGGTGTTGGTCACGGTGCAGGTCACGTCGTCGCCCGATTTCAGATTCACCGTCTGCGCTCCGCTCGACCCGCTGGTGGATACGGTGACCGTGTCGCCGTCCGCATCGACGCATTTCCATCGCCCAGCCGTGTATCCGTTGAAGTACTGGTATCCGGTGGATTCGTCCTCGGCTTCGGACAGGGTGTAGATGCCCGGTGCCAACAGGGTTTTGGATACCGACTGCGTGGATACGAAGCCGTCAGTGGACACGTCTCCGCTCGGGGTGGTCGGATTGATGCCGTACGCGCCGCTGTTCTTCAGCGCCGACAGCGTCCAGTTCGCGGGCTGCGCGCCGTAGTCGCCGGCGTAGGTGCTGTCCACGCTTTTGGACAGCGTCAGGCTGGGGACCTTCACCTGAATCACCGGCCGGTCGTAGAGCGCGCTTTGCTCTTCGCCGACGTGCTCCTCTCCATCGACCGTGGTGACCACCTTGTAATACACCGTCGCCGACGTGTCGCCATTGCCATTCGTGGCGTTCGCATAGAAGCCGGCCTGGTTGGAGCTGGTCGTATTGCCTTCGGCGTCGGTGTTGGCATCGCCAGTGTTCGGATACGAGCCGCTGTTGGCGATGAAGTAGTCGTACGCATCGTCGGAGGGTTTGATCAGAATCCTCGCCACATAGGTGACGTTCGGGCTGAGCGTCGTGCCTTCGGGGAAGACCATCGACAGTTCTTTGGTCTCCTGATTGTATTCCACGCTCATGGAGCGCGCGGCCGGATCGGTCTGCGAGACATCGCCGCCGTCCGCGTCGTATGCGGACGATTCCACCAGATAGCCCGTGCCTCCCTGGCTGTCCGTCGCCACGGCGTATTGGGATAGCGTGTCCTTGACCAGCACATCCCGATACGTGGACTGACGGGTGATCTCCTCGATGATGGAGTCGAACGCCGCCGTGAGCTTCTCTTCGTCCGTACCGTCGAAGAAGGTGCCATTGACGTCGTTGGCGAATCGACTCATGTCATCATTCGCTCCGGAACCCGTACTCACCACATACAGTTCGGCACCATTGCGGCTGTTCGCCTCGTTGACGGCGGCGTTGTAATTGTAACCGCTATCATCGCTACTTCCAGTGCCGTAAACGCCGTCGCTTCCGTAGTAGTTGCACTCGCTATTCCACCCGTTGGGGCACCTGACGCCCATCGAACTGTTGCGGAAGGTCGGAGAGCCGTCGGACAGGAAGATGATGTACTTCTTGACACCCGCACGGCTTGAATTCAGCGAATTCGCGTCGCTCAGGCCAGCCTCCCAGTTGGTGCCGCCGCTGGCGCTCATATCGTCAAAGGAGCTCGTGACGGCCGAGGCGGATGTGGTCCACGACTGAGCTCCCCATCGAGAGCTGAGATCCATCACCTTTGAAGTGGTGTCGAAATCCACCACCGCCATCTGCACCTGCTGATTCGTCGGCAACGCCGCGTTCGCGTCGGTCAACAGCTGATTGGCCAACGCCGAAGCGGCCGAGGTCGCGATGCCCCACCGTCTTTGCGTGCAGTTTCCCCGCCGGTCGTAGGCGACGCAGTCATTCATGCTGCCTGAGGTGTCCATCACCAGCACCACATCGGCGGCCTGGTAGTTCTGTTCGGTGCTGGCGCGGGAGGCGCCGGTCACATCCAACGACAACCAGTAAGTGCCGTCGCCGTTGTCTTTGATGTATTTGCGGTGCGCGGGAGCCTCCAGATCCACGTCGTCGTCCGAAGCGGCGGCCACTCCGTCATCCGTGCTCTCAGCAGGGCGAATGTCATCGGCTTCGGCGGCCAGTTCCTCATCGGTTTTCGTCGTTTCGTCATTCGTTTCCGCCGTCTGGGCCGTTCCGGACTGTCCGGAGGAGCTCGACTCCTCAGCGACCGCGGTCCCCACGCCGACGACGCTGACCACCATGGCGAGCGCGGCTACCAGCGCCATGGCTTTGTTCAAGCCCGCTCCGGCGATCCGGGCGAGCAGCTCGCGAATTCTTCCCATATCTTTGTTCCGTTCCTCGCCGTCGAAGACCACACAACCTGCCGCCGACGGATGCACCCAAGCGCCCATAAGCCATGGGACGCCCATACATTGCGCCAACCTAATTCGCTTCCCCAGTCGGCGCGTACACCCTGAACGAGGCAATACTCATCCCCTCGTGAGTCGCGAAAAACAAGCGAGCACAATGCGTCAGGCGAACAACGCATCCCCTCGTACGTCACCTGCACACGCGCGAAACGTTCATATAATGACCCAAACGCAAACCGGAGCCGCGGCGCTAACCTCGCTTGGGCCAGCTGGCGGCATGGCGGCGGATATGCCACGGGGAGTGGAGGAATCCCAGCAGCAGCAGTCCGAACGCCAGCACGCCCAATCCAACGGCGATGGCGATGACGCGGGCGTCCGCCACCGCGTCCTCCTCGGCGGGGATCTCGTCCGGAATCGACGAGCGCACGGCCGAGACCAGCAGACGGTGCGTGTTCACGCCGTAGGGCGTGCAGGTCATCAGGGTCACGCGGTCCTCGCCGGGGACGATCTTCAGCTGCGAGGTATCGTCCGGCTCGATTATGGCGATGCGGTCCACCTGATACCCCAGCGTCTCGCCCATCACCTCGATATAGAAGTAGTCGCCCACTTCCATCTCGTCGAGACGCGTGAACATCGCCGCCTCCACCAGACCGCGATGCCCGGTGATCACGCTGTGGGTGCTCTCGCCGCCGACCGGCAGGCTGGTCCCATAGAGATGGCCCGCGCCCGAGGCGAGCGTGGTTTCGGAGGTCCCGTGGTAGATCGGCAATTCCACGGAGATTTTCGGAATGCTGACGGTGCCCATCACGCCGCCGCCGCTGTCAAGCAGCGACTGGTATTCCTCGTCCTGCTGCGATGCGGATTCGGTTTCGCCGTCGGTCTCGCCGTTGGCGGCGTTTTGGATGGCGGAGAACGGGTCGGCGGCCTCACCCAGAATCGTCTGTCCCGATTCGGCGAGACGCGTGTTGTACGCTCTCGCCTCCTCAAGCGCGGTTTCCGCCTGCGGATACGGCCAGCCCGCCACGCGCTCGGCGGCGCTCGTCGACGTGTTGGCGAGCTCGCGTGAGGAACGGTATTGCAGGGCCAGGGGAAATCCGCCCACGCCGACCGCGGCAAGGACCAGCAGTATGATGACCGCGCGCATCGCCCACAGTTTGCGGCGCAGCGACCGTTGCCGCCGGACGATATCGGACGCGTCGATCACGGCGGCGAAATCGGGGGATTCAACACCCGAAGCGGTTTCGGTGTGCAGGGTCGCGCCCACGGGTGATGCGGCATGCTTCGCACCCGCGCGAATCGCTTTGTCCGTGGACCTCACACCGCCCCTTTCGCCGTACGCCCGCAGGGCCACCCCCGCGCTGGTGGTAGCGTACGACGTCTTCGACGTTCATGGATGCCCCCGCACCCCCGTCGTCGGCGAGAATAGGTCAGATGAAGTCGCGCGCGCCGAAAATGGCGGTGCCGACCCGCACGATGGTGGCCCCTTCGTCGATGGCGAGATCCATGTCCTGGCTCATCCCCATCGACAATTCCACGCAGTGCTCGGTGCCCTCGGTGCCGGATGCGAGAATCAGATCACGGGTGCGGCGCAGATGGGCGAAACCGGAACGGATCACGCGCTCATCATCCACATGCGCGCCGATGGTCATCAGGCCCTGCAATTCAAGACCTCCCATCGCGCCGATGCGTTGCGCCAGATCGATGGCGTGGCTGGGCGGGCAACCGGATTTGGAATCCTCGCCGGACTCGTTGACCTCCAGCAGCACACCGACCGTGATGCCGCGCGCCACCGCGCGGCGGGCGATTCTCTCCGCCAGTTCGATGGAATCCACCGATTCGATCACATCGGCCACGGGCAGCACTTTGCCGATCTTATTCGACTGCAATTGGCCGATGAGATGGAAGGGAATATGTTCGACCGGCTCGACCATGGCCGGGTCCGTCCCCAGCGCGAACCCGCGCTCGGCCAGCCGTTTGGCCAATCCCGGGGCCTTGGCCACGATCTCCTGCGGACGGTTCTCGCCGATCATGCGCACGCCCGCGTCGATGGCGGCGAGAATCTCGCCCACATCACGTGTTTTGGTGGCGGCCAGCAATCGCACCGCCCCCATCTCCCGGCCCGCCTCGGCCTCGGCCGTGGCGACGCGGTCGAGCGCGCGACGCACGTTGTCGGCGATCTGACGGCTCCGAGCCTCATCGATCACCTCGTTGGCGAGGTTCTTATGTTCCATATACGCCGTCATGACACTCCCCTGACCACGCCCGCATCGCGGGCTCGCTCATTCGACCACGCCCCATCGTAGTAGCCGCATATGAAGAAACGACCCGTACGGAAGCGCGTGGGCATCCGTACGGGTCATCCCCATCAGTATCGTGGCGGTTCGGCGGCGGCGCGCAGACTTCCTCGACGCCGCCGAACCGCCGGCCGGGCCGGTCGAGAGACGGCCGGCGGGCGAACGGCGATCAGCTTTCGTCGTCCGCCACGCGCGAACGGCTGTAGATCATCTTCATGGAGGCGATGAAGATCACCATCGCGCCCAGAACGATCGCACCGCCGATGGTGAACACATTGGCGTAGGTGGAGGCCGGTCCCGCCTCGGTGCCGAACAGCGAGCCGCCGCTCATCGCGCCGTTGGCCATGAGCTGGCCGAAGATCGCCACGCCGACGGAGCCGGTGATGGCCTGCATCAGATCGTTGAAGCCCAGCGCGCGGCCGGACTCCTCGGCCTCCACCGTGAGCGTCGCGGTGTCGACGATCGGCTGGTAGAAGAAGGAGGTGCCGAAGTAGTAGATGCACGGAGCCACGGCGAGGGACCAGACCGCGCCCATCGGGATCAGGAAGGCCACGGCGATCAGACCGCCGCCCATGCAGGCGAGGGCCAGGATCACGGAGGCCTTGCGGCCGATCCTCTGGATGATCGGGCCTGCGGCGAAGCCCATGATGGCGGCGAGGATGATCGACCACACCAGCAGGTTGGAGACCTGCGAGGAGTCGATGCCGTAGACGTTCAGGCCGATGGCGTTGCAGCCGGCGTTCAGCGTGTAGCTGAAGAAGTAGCCGACGAAGATCACGACCATGGTCATCGCGAAGGCCGGGTTGGTCAGCATCTTCGGGGTGATGAACGGATCCTTGGCCTTGTTGATGTAGACGACGAAGGCGACCAGCGTCACGATGCAGGAGATGCCCCAGCCCCAGTTCATGTCGGTGAAGAACATGGTGACGGCGCCGGCGAACAGGCCGATCAGGGTGAAGCCGACCACGTCGATACGGGCGCCCTTGGCGTGCTGGTCGGGCAGGTTCTTCGCCAGAACCGGAATGAAGAAGACCGCGATGACGCCGATGCCGAAGAGGATGCGCCAGTCGACGAGGGTCATGTAGCCGGCGAGGAACACGCCGAGCGCCGCGGCGATGCGGAACACGGCGACGAACACGCCGTACCAGATCACACGTTTCTTCTTCTCGATGTACTTGGACACAAGCACGAGGAAGATGGAGCCGGACACCTGCCAGCCGGCGGACTGCACGGTGCGGGCGAGGATGACGATCCAGATGCTCAGGTCGCCGAAGCATCCGAGTATCGAACCGAGCACGAATACGATCGTGCCCAGAATCATCATCTTCTTCAGCGACACGAAGTCGCCGAGCGAACCGTAGACGACGCACACGATGCCGAGCACGATACCCGGGATCGAGGTGATCAACGGGGCCAGATTCGCCTGGCCGAGCTGGTCGCCGATGTTCACGTAGATCATGCCGAAGGCCTGCTGCTGGAGCACGCCCATGGTGAAGATGATGAGCACGATCGGGATCGCGACCTTCGCCATCTTGTTCATTCTGGCGAATTCCTCAGTCCCCTCCTCGGGCACGGGAATGCCGTTTTCCTTTTCCTTGACTGCTGTCTCAGCCATTTCCCTATCCTTTCTATTGGTGATGGGGATTGCTACGTCCGCCAGGTCGGTCTGCGTCGACCCCTCACGGACACATCTGGTTATCTTTCATCGACCGAAGGCGAGTTCGAACACCCGCCTGCAGTCGTCTCGGTCCAGCCGCGCCACCGATCCGATGGAGTCGTCCGGACCGTAGAACGCGATGTTGTCGAGCATGCGTTCCACGCCGTCGCGCGGCAGATCGAGGGCGGCGAACGACGTGGGCATGCCCAACGAGCGGAAGAAGTCCTCCGTGGCCTCGATGCCCCGCCGCGCCAGGTCGGCGTTGCTCATCGTCTCGTTGCGCACGCCGAACACCTCCTGCGCGTACCGGGCGAAGCGGCGCGGCGCGCGCTCGGAAGCCACGCGCATCCACGGGCCCATGATGATGGAGAGCGTCGCGCCGTGCGGGGTGTCGTACAGCGCGCTCAGCTCGTTGGCGATGGTGTGGGTGCCCCAGTCCTGGTCCCGGCCGACGCCCAGGGTGTTGTTTTGGGCGATGGTGGAGATCCACATGATCTGCGCGCGACATTCGTAGTCCGTCAGGTCGGCGAGGCAGCGCGGGGCGACGTCCACCAGCGTGCGCAGCGCGCCCTCGGCCATGCGGTCGATGACGCCGAACTCCTCGTCGGCGCAGAAGTACCGCTCGCAGATGTGCGAGAACATGTCCACGATGCCGCAGGCGGTGGGGTACGCCGGCAATGTGGCGGACAGGGCCGGGTTCATCAGCGCCAGCGCGGGCCGCGCCACCGGGTCGGAGACGAGGAGCTTGAGATGCTCCTCCTCGTTGTTGATCACGGTGACCTGGCTGGATTCGCTGCCCGAGGCCGGCACCGTCAGCACCACGGCGACCGGAAGGGTGCGTTTCGCGGCGGCCGCGCCGGTGAAGTAGTCCCACACGTCGATCTCGGGGTCGGCCGCGCCGAGCGCGATGGCCTTGGCCGAATCGATGACGCTGCCTCCGCCGATGGCGAGCACCGCGTCCACGCCGCGCTCGACGGCGAGCGCCACGCCCTCGCGCACCAGGGTCAAACGCGGATTGGGACGCACTCCGCCCAGCTCCACGACGTCGAGTCCCGCGCCGCGCAGGCTGTCGCGCACGGCGTCGAGCAGACCGTTGGCCTCCAGGTACGCGCCGCCGTCGTGGTGGACCAGCACGGTATGCGCGCCCATCGCGGCCAGACGCGGTCCGGCTTCGCGTTCGACGTCGCGTCCGAACACGAATTCGGTGCCGATGCGGATGCTGAAATCCTGGAACATCTATAATCCTTTCCTTATGGTGTCCGCCAGTTCGTCCACGCCGTCGACGCAGTGGGTGGGGCGGCTGTCGCGCAGAAGCTCCGCGTCGCCGTCGCCATAGGTGACGGCGATGGAGTCGATGCCGTTGGCCCTGGCCGCGACGATGTCGCCGAACGTGTCGCCGACCATCACCGTGTCTGCGGGGTCGGCGCCGCGACGCTCCATCACCGAGCGCACCATCAACGTTTTGAGCAGTGACGGGGAGCCGTCGTCGTACTGGTCGGCGCAATCCCATCCTTCGAACAATCCGGTCCATCCTTTGATGGCGAGGATGCGTTCCAGCGCCTGCCGCGGCTTGTGGGTCACGATATGGTTGACGACGCCCAGCCCGTGCAGGTCGCGCAGCAGCGCCTCGATGCCCGGGTACAGCGCGGTGGACGGATAGTCGGTGATCCCACGGTAGTGCGTGGTCACCAGACGGTCGTACCGGTCGAGCGAGCCGTCGCCCGGATAGGGTTCGATCCGCCGGTGGATTTCGGCCACGCTGAGGCCCAGGTTGCGGTCGTCGGCCATGAAGGAGTCGGGAAGCGCGCCGCCGCAGCTGCGGGCCGCCCATGCGAGCGAACGCCATACGTCGGCGCCGGTGTCGGCCAGGGTGCCGTCGAAATCCCAAAGCACCAGTCGGTAGGCCATATCACGGCTCCTTTCGGATCGGATGATCGGGATGGGGAGGGATGGACGGTTCCGCCGGATGCCCTGGAGGCGAACCAACACATGACGCCGGACCGCCGGCGGAACCATCCTGTTGGGAGGAAGGGAGGGGTACGTTTAGTCGTAACGCTCAAGCGTGGTGTTGAGCAGTTCCACGAATCCGGGGAAGTCGAGTTCGAGGGCGGCCTCGGCGTTCGGCTTCTCCCCGCGGAAGTCCATGGTGGGCGTGCGCTCCAGGTCGACCTCGGGAGCCTCGCCGCGCAGATGGCGGTAGTCGCACACGGTCATGCCGCGAGTGAGCCTGCCGTCGAGTTCGATGTCGATATGCATCGGCACGGACTTGATGAGCTCCGGCTTGACGATCCACGCCACGGCGCAGGCGTCGTGCATGGTGGCGCCGGTCAGCTCGGATTCCTCCGCGCAGGTGCCGATGAAGAAATCGGTCAGGTCGGCGGCCAGCAGGGCGGCCTTGGTGCCGATCCGGCGGAATTCGGCCACATGCTCGCCCGTCAGGTTGCACTGCCGGGTCAGGTTGATGCCGGTCATCTTGACGTGCATGCCGGAGTTGAACACGCGCGAGGCCGCTTCGGGGTCGACGAAGATGTTGAATTCCGCCGCGGGGGTCCAGTTGCCGTAGGTCACGGATCCGCCCATGATGCACAGCTCCTTGACGCGTTCCACGATGCGCGGCTCGCGGTTGATCGCCGCGGCGATGTTGGTCAGCGGGCCGGTGGCAATCAGGGTCACGTCGTCGGTGGACATCACCGTCTCGACGATGAAGTCGACGGCGTGCTTCGGCTGCGGGGCGTGGACCGGGTCTGGCAGCACGGGGCCGTCCATGCCGGTTTCGCCGTGGAATTGCGGCGCGGTGACCAGCGGCGCGACCATCGGGCAGCTGTGGCCGGGGTAGACGCCGATGTCGTCGGCGGCGCCCAGCACCTCCAGCACCTTCAAGGCGTTGGTGGTCACGTTCTCCAGCGGGCTGTTGCCGCCGATGGTGGTCAGGCCGAGCACGTCGAGATGCTGCACGGCGAGCATGATGCCGAACGCGTCGTCGTGCCCGGGATCGCAGTCGAGGATGACTTTCTTCTTGTCACTCATGGATGGGTACCTCCTTGTTGTCGTGTTGGGTGAGAAACAGTTCGAGTTCGGCGGCGTCGGGCGTGCTGCGCGCGCCCTTACGCTCCACCTTGTACGCGGAGACCGCGTTGCCTTCGACCAGCGCGCGTTCCAGGCCGCGCCCCTCGAGACGGGCGCGGATGAATCCGGCGTTGTAGACGTCGCCGGCGCCGATGGTGTCGCCGACCTCGACATGGAACGCCGGAGCGTTGATCGAGCGTCCGTCGGCGAAGGCGATGGAGCCGTTCGCGCCGTCGCGGGCGATCACCACGCGGCCGTCCACCGCCAAGGCCCTGGCGTTCTCCAGCCAGTCGCCTTCGCCGAGATAGGCGAATTCGTCGGGTCCGGAGCCGAGCAGCACCGCGACATACGGCATGATGTCGCGCAGCGCCTCGGCGAAGTCCGGATCGAGCGCGCCGTCGTCGACGCGCAGGTTCAGATCCAGCGAAGTGGTCACGCCGGCCTCGCGGGCCTCGCGGAAGATGGCGATGATGCTTTCGCGCGCGGAGGTCGGGTAGGTCAGCGACATCCCCGAGGAATGTACCCAGGCCGCCGAGCGCACAGCATGCATCGGCACGTACTGCGGGTCGATCACCTTGAAGCTCTGGTCGGCGCGCGGCCACCCCCACAGGTAGCGTTCGCCCCGCTCGTCCACGAAGGCGAACACGCCCACGGTGTTCAGCGAGGAGTCGGTGACCAGACCGGTCACGTCCACGCCGGCCTCGACCAGGTCGCGGCGCACGAACGCGCCGTATTGGTCGTCCCCCACCGTTCCGACGAACATCGTGTCGACGCCGAGTCGGGCGAGCGCCACCGCGGTGTTGGCCGAGGTGCCGCCGCCTTGGATCTCGGGCGTGGGATATTCGACCCGCGTGCGTTCCTCGTTGAGGAAGCGCGGGTAGGGGACGATGATGTCGACGTTCGCATCGCCGACCACGACGACTTGCGGCTCAGGCATTCTTGGCCGCCTTGATGAACGCCTCCACCTTGGCCGGATCCTTGCAACGCAGCGTATCGGCGCGCTCGTCGTCGTAGTTGGTCAGGCTGAAGGAATCGACGCCGTAGGGATTCGTGGCGTAGATGGCCTCGCCCACATTCGACGCGTCGAGACCGCCGGCGATGATGCATTTGACCTTGGTGGAGTCGATGATCGCCTTGTCGATGGCGCGGTCATGGGTCAGGCCGGTGGCGCCGATGTCTCCGGCGTCGGGCGCCTTGGTGTCGATCAGGAAGAAGTCGGAGACCGGCTCGTAGTCGCGCACATACTGCATCACCTTCTGGCTCTCCAACGGCACGCCGGCGAGCACGGGCATCGCCTGCATGATTTTGAGCCCGGGGAAGCGGCTTTTGAGCTCGGCCACCTGCTCGGGCGAGATGCCTTCGATGTCGCCGGAGAGGTGGAGCACGTCGGGCATGGCGGCCTTGAGATCCTCGGTGATCTCCTCGATGTCCTCGGAGCAGGTCAGTCCGATGCGCACGGCCTCGGGCTGCACGCCGTCGAAGATCTCCTTCGCCTGCTCGCAGGTCAGCTGGCCGGGCGTGTGCTTGACATGCCCATAGCTCACACCGATATGCTCGCCGCCCATGTCGATCACCATACGGGCGTCTTCGACGGTTCTGATTCCATAAATCTGCGCGATGACGTCGGCCATGTCAGATCCTTTCCCTTGTGGTTTCCCGTGCGGCGTTCGCCTCACGGACGGCATTCATAAAGGCCGGCACGGTGAACACCGTGTCGCCGAGGCCCGCCTGCGCGGCCACTCTGGTGATCGGCGGCGGCGTGACGAACGAACGGGCGAGCGTGTCCGCATCCGCGAACACCCGCCGCGCGGGCCCGTCCATCAGCACCTGCCCCTGGCACATGACGATGACCCGCGGGAAGTGCGTGGTCACGAATTTCATATCGTGGCTGATGGTGACGCACAGCACGCCGGCCGCCTTCAGCGACGCGATGATGTAGGCGAGTCGCCGATTGCCGCGCAGGTCCTGCCCGCAGGTGGGTTCGTCGAACACCACCGCTTTGGGCTCCATGGCCAGCACCGCGCCGATGGTGCAGAATTTCTTCTCCGCCGCGGAGAGGTCGAAGGGGTGCGTGTCGAGCTTTTTGCCCAGTCCGACCAGATCGGCGACGCGCCGCACGCGCCTGTCGATCTCGTCCGCTCCGACGCCCATCCGCTCGGGTCCGAACGCGAGCTCCTTGCGCACCGAATCGAGGAAGAGCTGGTCGTCCGGATTCTGGAACACGTAGCCTACCTCACGGGACCATTGCGCGGTGCTGCGTTCCGTGATATCCACGCCGTCGATGCGCACATGGCCCTCCGTGGGGCGCAGGATACCGTTGAAATGCTTGACCAGCGTGGTTTTGCCGGCGCCGTTCTGCCCGATGATGGCCACCGGTTCGTCGCCTTCCAGCACCAGGCTCACCCCGCGCAACGCTTTCTCTCCGGTCGGATAGGCGTGGACGAGATTGTCGATTTCCATTCTCATGCGACCACCCGCCTGACCTGCTCCACACATTCCTCCTCGGTGACGGCCGGCTCGCCGACGTCGTATCCCTCCTCGGCGAGGGCGCGTCCAATCCGCACATAATCGGGCACGTCGATGCCGCGCTCGGGTAAGCCCGGATCGGCGAACACCTCCCGCGGCGCGCCGAACGCGGCCATGCGGCCACGGTCGAGCACCAGCACCTTGTCCGCGTAACGGGCCACGCGTTCCATATCGTGGTCCACCATGATCACGGTGACCCCGTCGGCGTTCAGTCTCTTGACGATGTCGAAGATCTCCTCGCCGCCGAGCGGATCGAGCTGCGTGGTGCATTCGTCGAGCACCAGCACCTTCGGCTCCATGATGAACGTCGAGCCGAAGGCCACGCGCTGCACCTGGCCGCCGGAAAGCTCCAGAGGATTCTTGTCGAGGATGTGGTCGATGCGCATCAGTTTGGCCACCTGCTCGACCTTCTCCACCATGGCCTCGCGCGGCACCCCGCGGTTGCCCAGCCCATAGGCGAGCTCCTCGGCGACGGTGCCGGCCGTGTAGCTCAGCTGGTTGAACGGGTTCTGGAACACCAGGCCGATGGTGGTCGACAGGTCGGCGATATCGCTGGATTCCACATCCTTGCCGTCCACGGTGATCGAACCGGCCATCCGCCCGACGAAATAATGCGGCACCAGGCCGATCATCGCGTTGCAGAGGGTGGATTTGCCCGAACCGTTGGCGCCGACGATGCTTAGGAAGCTGCCTTGCTCGACGTCGAAGCTCAGGTCGCGCACGGCGCGGCGTTTGGCGCTGCGGTAGCGGAAGGAGAAATCACGCACGGATACGATGCCGCTCATCGGGAGCCTCCCGTCAGGTCGCCCGGCAGGGTGACGACGCCGGCATAGGCGAGCGCGCTCACCACCACGACGGCGATGAAGAACACCGCGAGCGCGATGCGGACCACACGGTCCGCGCGCGTGCGCTCCACCTGCACATAACTGGTCTGCCTCACGCCTTTGATGCCGAATCCGCGGGTCTCCAGCGTCATGCCGCGTTCCTGCGCGTCGGTGAGTGAGGACATCACCACGGGCCCCAGCAGAGGCAGCGAGGCTTTGACGCGGTCGATCAGGGAGCCGCCCACGTCAAGGCCGCGGGCGCTTTGCGCCTCTTGGATGACGGCCATGCGCCGCTGCATCTGCGGCACGACGTTGAGGCTGGCGAGCACCAGATAGCCGACCTTGGCGTTCACTCCGGTTCCGGTGAGCGCGGCGACGAGTTTGCCCACATACGTGGTGGAGTTCATGATGGTGAAGCTGCCGAGGAACACCATCACCACGACGATGATCTTGGCCGCGTACATCACGCCCTCGAGCCCGAGCTGGGCGAAGCCGAAATCCGCGATGACGGTGCGGTTCCTCGGGCTGTACAGACCTTGGATGAACATCAGCATCACGGTGATGGGGATGCCGAAGCCGACCATGATCTTGGTGAAGGACGGCCCGATCTTCGCGACGAACGCGATCACGAACACCACGACGATCAGCGCGAGCCCCAGCCAGGGATCGGGCCAGATCAGCGCGGCAAGGCCGAAGGCGAACACGGCGGCGACTTTGGTGAGCGGATTCAGCCGTTCGATCACCGTGCCGCGTTCGACGAAGGTGTTGATGCCTTGTGCCATGGCGACGACCTACCTATCGTCGCGCACGCCCGACGGGACGGGGCCGGACGCGGCCTCGGCTCCGGTTTCGAGGGCCGGAAGATCGTCGAGGTCGTCCTCATCATCCTCATCGTCGTCGTCCTCGTCGTCCGCGATCTCGCCGGAGACGGCCTCACCCATCGAATCGGCCGCGTACTGGCTCAGGAAGCGCTGCGGCACCTTCTTGACGATGAAGTAGGCGATCAGCACGGCGATGCCCTTATCGACGAGGTTCTCCAGAATCGACGACGAGAACACCGACACGATGATGTTCTGCATGGCGGCCACCAGCGCGGCGGTCAGCAACGAGGTGCCGTTGACGCCCGTGGCGCCGCCGAACACGAACACGGTCACCAAAGAGGCGCTCACCGCGTTGACCAGCGTCACCGCCAGCCAGACGAGCACCGCGCCCCAGATCTTCTTGAACAGTCCGGCGCGGACCATATAGCCCACGGTCAGACCGCACAGCACGCTGACCAGCGCATAGGGCAGGTTGACCGGGTTGGCCACCAGCGCGAGGAACACGTTCGTGAGCAGACCGCACAACGCGGCCACCCACGGACCGGACAGACAGGCCACCACGATCGTGCCTATCATGTCGAGGAACAAAGGGAGCTTCAGCGTGGAGCACAACGTGCCTCCCACCAGGTTGACGCCCACCGCGATGGGGATCAACACCAGCGATTTGGTGGAGAACTGCGCCTTCACGCTCTGTATGAACGACATCTTCGTCGCCATGATGATTCCTTCCTGTCACGTGCCGCACGCGGCGGGGCCGCGTGCCCTTTCCCAACTCGATTCGACCGCCGTGCCGAATCATCTGTAACGAAACTGTTTTCCTAAAATGTTTTCTTAGCTGTAGAATAACAACCGCGCCGACCGATGTCAAAAACGCGAAACGCCGACTGTAGACTGGACATCAGCACTCCCCTTTATCACAGGCGAACGGGAAAAGGGGGCAAGGAGAAGCCATGAATATCAAAGACATCGCACATATCGCCGGGGTCTCGCCATCCACCGTGTCGAAGATCGTCAATGGCAAGGACCAGAGCATCAGTCCGGAGACCCGGGAGAAGGTGTTGCGCATCGTGCGCGAATACCACTACGCCCCTTACTCCTCCACGCCGAAAACCACGAAATCGTGGAGCATCGGCGTGCTGCTGCGTTCCTCGATCTCCTTCGACACCACACTCGACGGCATCGTGCAGACCGCACAGGCATCAGGATACGGCACCATGGTGTTCAACAGCTATTCCGACGCTGAACAGGAGATGAAGAATATCGCAGCCCTGGGCAAACACCGCGTCGACGGCGTCATCTGGGAGCCCGCCGCGCCCGACAGCCTGAGCCGCAGGGACTCCATCGATCGACTCGACATCCCCGCTTTGACGATCGGCCCGCACGGCGGCGACGAATCCCTGCTGCTGCCCTATACCGAGGCCGCCTACAGGCTCACCGAGGAGCTCATCATGCGCGGGCACAAAGGCATCGCCTGCCTGCTCACGCGCGGCCGACGCACCGAGGACTTCCTCGCCGGATTCAAGCGCTGCCTGTTCGACCACGGCATGCCCTTCGACGACGCGATGGTGTTCTACGAGCTCGACGACACGCTGGTGGGCGGAATCTCCGGGCACACGACCACCGGCGTCGTCTCCTCGCATTACCGCATGGCGCTGGAGTTCCACCAGCTG
This sequence comes from Bifidobacterium lemurum, assembly GCF_014898175.1. Lineage (NCBI taxonomy): Bacteria > Bacillati > Actinomycetota > Actinomycetes > Bifidobacteriales > Bifidobacteriaceae > Bifidobacterium > Bifidobacterium lemurum. The sequence continues at coordinate 1,443,145 of NZ_CP062948.1, read as the reverse complement.
ATGGGCTCGCTGCACTACAGCCTGCCGGACGACGTCTCGTTGGTGTCCATCCGCAACGACACCAACGAGACCCTCGCCTATCCCGGCTCCACCGAGATCTCCACCTACACCATCCGCAACGCCGACTTCGGCTCCTATCTGTGCGCCAAACTCATCACCGCCATCGAGCGCAGCGACGAGCCTCCGCACTCCTTCGTGCAGGAGTTCCATCTCGACAACACCAGCACCCTCAGCGCCCCGTCCTCGATGAACCGCAAGAAGATTACCGTGGTGGGCAGCCTGCATATCGACAACTGCCTATCCGTGCCGAAGCTGCCCACCGAGGGGTCGACGGTCACCGCCGCGCTGTCTTCGGTGGCCCCCGGCGGCAAGGGCATCAACCAGGCGGTGGGCGTCGCCAAACTCGGGCACCGCGTCAGCCTGATCGGCAACGTCGGCTCGGACCCGGACGCCGACTTCATCTTCCGGGAGATGTCCCGCTGGGGCATCGACGCCTCGGGCATCACCCGCCGCGCCCAAAGCAAAACCGGCACGGCGTTCATCTTCGTGGATGCCAACGGCGATTCGATGATCTCGCTGATGCCCGGCGCCAACGACACGCTCAGTCCGCAGGACATCGCCGACAAGGACCAGCTGTTCGAAAACACCGGATACTGCCTCGTCCAATCCGAGATCCCGCTCGCCGCCGTGGAGGCGGCCTGCCGGGCGGCGCACCGCCATCACGCCTCGACGATCCTCAAACCCTCCAACTGCGACCATCTGCCGCACGAGGTGCTCGCCGAAGTGGACATCCTCGTCCCCAGCGAAAACGAGCTGAACGCGCTGATCGACGGCGACGGAACGATCTCCGACAAAGCGCGCGCGCTGATCGACGGCGGCGCGGGATGCGTGATCGTCACCCTGGGCGAGCGCGGTTGCACGCTGTTCTCCGCCGACGCCGAACGGCATTTCCCCGCGGCGGATTTCACGCCGGTCGACAACACCGGAGCGGGTGACGCCTTCATCAGCGCGCTGGCCTCATATCTGATGTACGGGCGCACATTGGAGGAGTCCATCGAGGTCGCCACCGTCGCCGCCGGCTATTCGATCACCCGAGAGGGCGCCACCACCTCGCTGATCGACCGCTCCGCCCTGGAGGCGCGCCTGCTCAACATGGACCTCTGAATCCCATTCCAGGATGACGCAAAGCCGCGCCACTTCTTTCTTTTCTGAAAGGAGGGGCGCGGCTGGGACTTCCAGCGCTAGCGGCGCAGCCACACGCGCATCTGACCCACCTCACGGTTGGCCCACGCGTAATACGGCACCAACACCAGCGTCGCGGGCTCCACCGCGCAGGCGGCGTCGGCGGGCAGATACAGCGGCGCGTCATCCACATCCTCCGCCTCACGCACGGCGGGCAGCGACACCACGCTCACGCCGCCCAGCACATCCGGCTCGAACGCCACGGTGGCGGCGGCCGCGGTCACGCCGTCGGCCAGACGGTAGCCCCACAGATCGCCGGGGTTGTCGACCTGCTCCGCACAGTAGACCAGCGGTCCGCGCATTACGGCCACGCGCCCGGCGTCGTCGCGCACGCGGCTGTTGGCGCGCATCAGCTTCACCGACATGTCCAGATCGAGCGCGATGTCCAGCGATTCGCCGGCGGGCACGTCGAAGTAGGCGAAGCCGTCCAGCACCTCGACCGCGACCGGGCCACCGTTCACGGTCAGCGTGTACGAATCCTTCGACCATGCGGGGATGCGCACGGCGAACCTCACCGTCGCCTCGCCATCCGCAGGCAGCGAGACGCGGTACTCCACATGTCCGTCCCAGGGGAGGTTCGACTCCTGCGTCACGCGCAGACCGGAGGCGAACGTCGCCTCGTTGGCGATGAACTGGTGGCTGAGCACTGTGCGGCCCCCGTCGAGTTCGGTGTAGATATACCGGTCCACCGACGCGATCAGGCGGGCGATGTTGGCCGGGCAGCACGCGCAGCCGAACCAGTCCACGCGGTGCGAGAGCACGTGGTGCCGGTCGGGACTGGCAAGCCCCTCAGGCGATGATTCGAGCGGATTCACGTAGTAGTACTGCTTGCCGTCGAGGCTGATGCCGGCGATCGCGCCGTTGAACAGCTGCCGTTCCAACACGTCCGCGTATTCGCCGCGGGGGTCGGCGAGCAGCATCTGACGCGCGAACATGCTCATGGCCACGGAGGCGCAGGTCTCGCCGTACATGGTGTCGTTCGGCAGATCGTAGTCGTAGGTGAATGATTCGCCCACATGCGTCGAACCGATGGCACCGGTGATGTACATGCGGCGGGTGACGATATTGCGCCAGAACCGTTTCGCGGTCTCCATCAGTTCCACGTCGCCGGTGAGCCGCGCCACATGGGCGATTCCGGTGCACAGGTAGGCGACGCGCACGGCGTGCCCGTCGGCGGTCCGCTGTTCGCGCACAGGTTCGGCGGCCTGGAAATACTCGTTCTTGTAGAAGCCCAGGTCACGAAAGATGTCGTCGCCGCCGAGCGCCTCGCGCTGTTTGGCGTAGAACCGAGGATCCTGCCCGCGCACATCGATGAGATAGCGGGCAAGCTCGAGATAGCGCTTCTCGCCGGTGGCCTCGTGGAGTTTGGCGAGCGCGAGCTCGATCTCCGGATGCCCGTCGGAGCCGTGGATCTTGCCGGCTTCGGGTCCGAAGTTCGCATCGAGGCAGTCGGCCATGCGGCAGGCCACGTCAAGCGCCTGCTCGTTGCCGGTGACCTCCCAATAGGCGACGCCGGCCTCGATGTAGTGGCCCATCACGTACATCTCGTGACTCTGCTGGATCTGGCTGAAACGCGGACGACTGGCCCATATGCCGGATTTGATCTGATACGGGGTGTCCAGATATCCGTCCGGCTGCTGGGCGCGGGCGATCAACGCGATCGTCTCGTCGCACAGGCGTCTGAGCTCCGGATCCGGATGGTAGGCCAGAGCGTAGGCGGCCTCCTCCAACCATTTGTATACGTCGGAGTCCTGGAACACCATGCCATGGAAGTCGTCGGACAGTTCGCCGGCGGCCACCTTCAAATTGGCGACCGCATGGCTTTTGTTGTCGGACAGCTGGTTGCCGGCCGGATCGTCGGGCACGACGGTGTCGATCTCGTCGTTCATCACGCCCCACTGGTAGGGGATGACGGATTCGACTATCTGATCGCGGCGATTCTTCCAGAAAGGCGAGGTGATGGTCACGCATGGCACGCCGACGGCCACACGCTGCTGGGATGCTGTAGTCATATCTATCGTCGATTCCTTTTTCGTCGCGTCAGCCCTTGACCGCGCCCGCCATGAAGCCCTTGACGTAGTACTTCTGCAGGGCGAGGAACAGGACGGCGCAGGGGATGAGCAGCACCACGACGCCGGCCTCGGTGGCCCCGTAGTCGATGACGCCCATGGTCTGCTGGCGCATGTTCACCAGGGCGAGCGGCAGGGTGGCCTTGCCCGAGCTGGACAGGTACAGCGGGATCATGAAGTTGTTCCACGCCTCGAGGAAGGCGAGCAGGCCGACGGTGACCATCGAGGGCTTGACGACCGGCACGAGGATACGCAGCAGCGCCTGCAGGCTGTTGCAGCCGTCGACCATGGCGGCCTCCTCCATATCCTTGGGGATCGCGTCGAAGGCGTTGCGCATGATGAATGTGCTCATCGGCAGCTGGAACAACGTGATCACCAGTCCCACGCCGAGCAACGAGTCGTTCAGGCCGATGTTCTTGTACCACACCATCAGCGGGATGAGCAGTGAGGCGTACGGCACCATAAGAATCGACAGGGTGACCATGAAGCCGAGGTTGCGGCCCGGGTAGTCGAAGCGGGAGAACGAGTAGCCCGCCAGCGTGCACACCACCACGGAGAACACCACCGCGACCAGGGAGACGATGATCGAGTTGAGCAGGTAGACCGGCAGGCCCTCCTGATAGCCGAACAGAGTCAGGTAGTTGGCCACGCCCCATCCGTTGGACTGGGCGGAGCCGGGTTGCGGGCTGAACGAGCTGACCACAACCCAGATCAGCGGGCTGATGAAGATGATGGCGAGGATCGCCTCGAGCGTACGGGCGATGACGCGCTTCCACATCGGGATAGTCATGATGTCTTCCTTTCCCCTTGTCTCACTTGGTGTTGTCGCGCATGCCGCGCATCTGGATGGAGTTGATGACCACGAGGGCCGCCAGCACGAGCAGCGACAACGCGGCCGCCATGCCGAGGTCCTTCTTGGAGTCGAACGCGAAGTTGTAGATAAGCTGCACCACGGTCATCGTGGAGTTGTTCGGACCGCCCTTGGTCAGGATGAAGAACTGGTCGAAGGCGAGAATCGAACCGGTGACGCAGTAGACGAGGCACATCACGATGGTGGGTTTCATCAGCGGCAAGGTCACGGAGCGGAAGATGCGCCACGCACCGGCGCCGTCCATACGGGCGGCCTCGTACAGATCGCCCGGGATGGACTGCAGGCCGATCATCATGAGCAGCATGTAGTAGCCGGAGAAACGCCACACGATCACGATGATCGTGGCCCACAGCGCGGACTGGCCGGTGGCGAGCACCGAACCGCCGTCCTCCATCAATCCGAAGAAGCTCAGGATCTTGGTGACGGGGCCGACCTGCGGGGAGTACAGCGCGTAGAACAGCAGCGACGCGGAGGCCAGACCGGTGGCCGAGGGCAGCAGGAAGCAGGTGCGCAGCACGTTGTTCCACTTCGAGCTCTCCTGCACGATCAGCGCCAGGCCAAGGCCGAGAACCAGCAGGAAGACCGTGACGATCACCGTGTATTCCACGGTGAACAGAATCGACTGGCCGAACAGCTTGTTCTCGAACACCGCGATGAAGTTGTCGGGGAAGTTCAGACCTCGGTTGCCGCCCATCAGGCTCCAACGCGAGCAGGCCATCACGACCAGCAGCACGATGGGCACGAAGAACAGGACGATGATCATGACCCAGTCCGGCAACGCGTACAGCAGGCCGCGACGCGTCTGCTCCGCCTTGGCCTTCGAACGATGCGTCGGCACCGACGCGGCGTTCTTGGAAACGCTTGACATGCTTCTCTCCTTGAGGTTGGTTGATGTCGATGAAAGGGATGTTGGATGCAATCCGTCATCGAGACTCCGACCCGGAACGCCCCGAGGCGGGAGCCCCTATGACACACCGCATCCAGCGGTGTGCGAGAAAAGGGAAATGAAAGGAGAAGAGACCGTCGAGGCGTGAGCGAAGCCGAAGGGAAGGAGATCCTTCGACTTCGCTCAGGATGACGACGGTAAGTACCGCCCAGGATGACGGTGGCGGCCATCGCCCAGGATGAACGAGAAGGCCGGAACCCGGCGGACGGAGTCCGAAAGGCTCCTACTGCGCGAGGATGTCGGTGATGGCCTGGTTGTCGGCCTCGAGATCGCCATCGCCCCACACCGCGTTCTGCACGAGCAGCTGCCACGGGGAACCGGCCGCGTTGAACGCCTCATTGCAGGCGACGGTCTTCGGGGTCTGGCCGTTGCCGTCGATGATCACGGAGTTGATGGTCTGCACGCGCGGGTCGGCGTCCTCATAGGCGGTTTTCAGCGTCTCGATGTTGGAGGCGGTGTCGCCGTTGGCGGCGAACACTTCGGCCTGCGAGTCGGACTGCATGAGCCAGTACAGGAAGTTCCAAGCCTGGGCGACGTTCTCGCAATCCTTGGAGATGCCCATGGCGTCACCGCCGAGGAATGTGGAGGTCTTGCCTTCCTGGGTGCCCGGAATCGGAGTGACGCCGACCTCGAAGCCGCCCTCGGCCTCAGCCTCGATGATGGAGGTGACGGAGGTGTTCGGGTACGGCATGACGCCGATGTTGCCGTTGGCGAACGGGGCGGTCCAGGTGGCGCCCGTCTCCTCCTTGGAGCCGGCGCCCAGACCGTTGTCGGTGTTGGCGAGTTCCTTGTAGGCGTCCAGCACGGCCTTCATGGAATCATTATCCAGCGTGGCCTCGGTGCCATCCTCGTTCATGACGGACTCGCCGTCGGCCCACACGGAGGGGAACAGGTCGAAGATGAGCGCGCCGCCGGACTGACCCGCGAGGTAGGAGCCCGCGACGCCGTCCTTATCGAGGGCGGCGACGGCCTTGGCCTGCTCGACGAATTCATCAATGGATCGCGGCCCCTGCTCAGGATCGAGTCCGGCCTCCTCATACAGATCCTTGTTCCACACCATCACGGAAACATCGGTGATGAACGGCAGCGTGTACTTGGCACTATCCACGGTACCGGCATCGATGTGGCCCTGCTGCAGGTCGGCGAGGTTGTCCAGACCGTCGATCTGGTCGGAGATGTCGGTGAAGATGCCTTCGGAGGCCCAGTAGGGGATGCGCACCACGTCGCCGGCGAGGATGTCGGGCAGGGAGTCGGTCTGCGAGGCGCCGCCGACCTTGCCTTCCATATCGTCGTTCGGGATGATCTCCAGCTTCACCTGGTTCTTATGGGAGGCGTTGTACGCTTCGACGGCGTTCTTGGCTTGGCGCTCAAGAGGCGCGCGGGTCCACAGCGTGATCTCGGTACCATCGTCGGTGCCCTGCGCCGGGATGTCCGCGGTGTTGGCGGCGGTACCACCCGTGCTGCCGCAGGCGGCCAGCGGAATGAGCAGCGCCGTGGCGGCGACGCCGGCGAGGACTCGTGTGACCTTATTGAAAGACACCATTGTTTTTGCTTCTTTCTCTATGTGTGTTCCGCTCAACAGTGAGAGGCGGTGGCGGGGATCCGCCTCCTGTGCCTCCACGGTTTTCCCGACAATGCCCTCATCGATCATTCAAGAAAACTGCGAAAGCCTTTTCTCACTATAACGCATCCTTCCCAAAAATGCAAAACCGCTTTCGCAACTTTCTTACACTACGTCTTCCATCATGCGAAACACTTGATATCTCCAGCATTCTCACTCAACGACACCGACAGACGAACTCCCTGCGAAGCGATTCCAGAGGCCTCCAATCGCCATCTTTTCGCAGTTTTCGCATATCGCGCGTCCCAAGGGAGACATTACCGCCCATCTCGACGCAGAAAGCCAAGCATCCCTCAGGCCCCAACCGCATCCGCGGACACGCTCATCATGCCCCATAGGAACCACCTCCCATGCCGAAGAGTGCGAAAATTTTCGCAACATGCAGTACAATGGGACGCATCATTCGCGACGGCGCGCCACCATCTCCCCCACGGAAGACATGGTCGCCCGGCAGAGAGCAAGAGGCAGACATGGCAGAATCCCGAACGCGGCAAACCGCCCGGCTGGAAGATGTGGCCGCCCTGGCCGAGGTATCGCTGGCCACCGCCTCCAAGGCGCTGCACAACAAACCCCGCATCAGCCGCGCCACCAAAGAACGGGTGCTGGACGCCGCCAAGCGGCTCAACTACTCCCCCAACAAACTTGCCCAATCACTGGCGCGAGGCACCAGCGGAACCATCGGATTGGTCACCTCCGACCTACAGGGCCGCTTCTCAACCCCGATTCTCATCGGCGCGGAGAATGAACTACGGGCGCAATCCACCTCCGTCCTACTCGCCAATGCACGCGGCGATGCGGCTTTGGAGCGACTGCACGTCGAGAAACTGCTGTCGCTGAAGGTGGACGGCCTACTGATCGTGCAATGCGAGACCAACCCGCGTCCCAGCCTCGGACGCGATTGGGGCGTGCCATTGGTCTATCTGTACGGCCCATCCACCGACATCGAGGACTGCTCCGTCACCTGCGACAATGTGGAGGCCGGCCGTATGGCGGTGAACCACCTCATCTCCTGCGGACGAAACAAAATCGCCATCATCGGCGGCGATGAAACCTACACGGCGTCGACCGACCGCACCAAAGGCGCGCTGGAGGCGCTTTCCGAAGTAGGACTGGAACCGGCGGGGCCGATCCGATACGGCAAATGGGACGAGAACTGGGGACGAGCCGCCGCACGGCTGCTGCTCGACCAAGGTGTCGAGTTCGATGCCGTGGTCTGCCAAAGCGACCAACTCGCCCGCGGATGCATCGACGCGCTCAAACAGCAGGGCCTGCGGATCCCGGACGACGTGGCCGTGATCGGGCACGACAACTGGAATGTGCTCACCTCCAGCTCACGCCCCTCGCTCACCAGCATCGACAACGAGACGGAGACCATCGGCCGGCGCGCGGCCCGCTATCTGATGGACGCCATCAACGGCGATCCGCATCATGGCGTGGAATACGTGCACTGCCGGCTGATCCAGCGCGAGTCCACCCTGCCGCTCGACTGACCATCCCTTCCGCCCCGTGCGAAGCCCACTCAGGTGAAGGAGGGGATGCACCACACATGGGCGACGGGAAAGGAATCCGCGCGCCGCCGGTCATACACCCAAGGTATCCAGCGGAATAACCTGCACGCCGTCCTCACGCCGGTGCGCTATGGCGCCGGTTCCGACGATCACCGCCTTCACCGAGGCAGGGCGCTGCCCGCGTTCAACCATCTTGCGCTCCAAACGGTTGACATTCTCGGCGCCCTCATCAATCTGCGCGTCACCGAGTTTGACTTCGAACGCGCCCCATGCGCCATCGCGCGTCTCCACGATAAGGTCGACCTCAAGATTCGAATCATCCCGGTAATGCATGACCTCGGCATCCAACACCTGCGCGTATACCTTCAAATCATGGGTCACCAACGACTCGAACAGAAATCCCAAGGTCTTCGGATCCATGCGCAACGATTCCGGTGTGGCGCCAATGGCGGCGGCCGCCAATGAGGGGTCGGCCAAGTGCCGTTTCCTCGCGGATCGGATACGCACAGGCGAACGCAACGCCGGATGCCATGCGGGAATATCCTCAACGAAGCGCATGCGTTCCAACGCGCCAAGATACTCACCCAACGTGGTATCGGACAGCATGACGGGGCGCTTCTTCCCCTTGCCCTCAGGGTCATCGACATCATATTCCGCCGTGTCTTTGGCCAAAGTGCTTTTACTGGCAAGCGTGGCCTCATTGCGGCCCAGCGACGCCAGCAGCCTGCGAACGCGGACCGGGTCCCTGTCGACATTGTCCACTTCGGAGATGTCGTCATCCGCGATGGCATCCAAATAACTGCGCGCGGTCATCGAAGCATGCCGCGCGTCAAGGCCCAACGCGGCGGGCCACCCTCCCCGAACGACCAACAACGCGATCTGGTCCACACTCAGCGACGAGACCGCCGCATACGATTCACCGGCGAACAGTCCCTGCAAAGATACCTTGCCCGATGAGACGCCTTGCTCAAGCAACGTCATCGAAGACATATGCACCCGGGCGATACGTCCCGCGCCGCTGTGCATGGGCCGGTCGGACTTTCGCGGCGTGGACGACCCCGTCAGGATGAACCGGCCACGAGCCGTATCTTGATCGCAGGCGAACCGAACGGCGTCCCACAATCCCGGCACCTCCTGCCATTCGTCGATAAGGCGCGGCGTCTCGCCCTCCAAGGCCAACGCGGGTTCCATCCGCGCCAACGTGCGATTGCGGAAGTTGCCTTCGGGATCGGCGAGACTGTATTTCGACTTCGAGTGCTGTGTCGCAGTGGTGGTCTTTCCGCACCACTTCGGTCCTTCAATGCTCACTGCCGGAAACACGGCAAGATAGTCGTCGATTACGGCATCGACAATACGCGGAATATAGCCATTGTCAGACATTGCAGCCACCTTCTCCACCGGGTCGCACCAGCATATCCAAACCTACAATACTAGATTTTTCGAATGAATCACACTCGATTTTTCGAATGGTTCACACTAGATTTTTCGAATGAATCAGACTGGGTTTTTCGAATGAGTATTGGTGATGATGAAGGAGATGGGATCCTTCGACTCCGGCCACGCCTCCGCTCAGGATGACATGAGGGAGGAAGACACACCCCGCTCAGGATGACGGGGAGAGGGCGCAGGAGAGCCCGCAGCTAGCGGCGTTTGGGCTTGCGGCCTTTGAAGTTGATGTCGAACACGATCCACACGGACAGCACGAACGCGACGACGTAGCCCATGAAGCCCACGACGGGGATGCCGAAGATGATCGGCTTCATACCGGCGTAGTACACGATCGACGAACCGACGAACAGACCGACCACGATCAGAGCCATGGTGATGCGGTTGACCATATCGCTGAGCTTGCGCATCGGCTCCTCGGCGCCCACCAGCTCCATATTGACGCGCAGCTGACCGCGGGTGAGCATGCGCGAGGCCACTTTGAGCTCGGCGAGCGTGGCCAGCGTGCCATGCAGGGCCTGGTGCCCTTCGACGCCGAGCGACTTCAGCTCATCCTGCACGGCCTCTTTCATGGACTTCGACGTGGCGATATGGTCGGAGATGATCTCGATCATATTCACATCGGGAATGAACTCGTCCAGCAACCCTTCCAGGGTGACGAGCGCGCGGCCGACCGTGGTCACCGTGCTCGGCACCTCGATGCCGTGGCGCGAGGCCAGCTGGGTGAGCGAGGTGAGGAAGGCCGCGATGTCGAGTTCTGCCAGATCCACGGTGCCGAACTCCGTGACGATCACATCGAGGTCGGCGAGCAGCGCCGGATAATCCGCCGGATCGGCCTCGGTGCCCGCGAACCGCAGCAGACCGTCGGCCAGAGCGGGCGAATCCTGCTTGGCGACCGCGAAGATCATCTCCTTGAGCACCGAACGGGTGCGCTGGTCGAGACGGCCGGTCATACCCAAGTCGATGAGCACGATCCGCCCGTCGCGGATGATGATGTTGCCCGGATGCGGGTCCGCGTGGAAAAAGCCGTCGTCGAGGATCTGCGTGGCGTAGTTGTCGACGAGTTTGGTGCCGATCTCCTTCAGGTCGTACCCGGCCTCGATCAGTTCGCCCGGATGCGAGACGGAGATGCCGTCGACGTAGTCCATCACCACCACATGCTGCGTGCACAGGTCGGTGTAGGGCTTGGGGCAGTCCATATAGCGGAACCGCTCCGAAAAACGTTTGAATTCGGCGAGGTTGCGGGCCTCCACCAGAAAGTCGGTCTCCGACTGGAACGTCTCCCACAGCTCCTCGACCACGCCTTTGAGGTCGACGATCTGCGCCGAACGCACCACTTTGGTGGCGGTTTTGGCGATCGAACGCATGATGGAGACGTCCTGCGCCATGGTCTCGCGCACGCCGGGGCGCTGCACCTTCACCGCCACGTCCTCGCCGGTGGTCAGCGTGGCGCGGTGCACCTGCGCGAGCGACGCGGAGCCCAACGGCTTGGCGTCGATGTTGGAGAAGATCTCCTCGACGGGGCGGCCGTATTCGGTGGCGAGCACCTCCAGCACCGTGGCGTACGGCATGGGGTCGGCGTCGGCGCGCAGCTTCGCCAGTTCGTCGCAGAAGCTTTGCGGCAGCATCTCGGAGCGCATCGACAGGATCTGCCCGACCTTGACGAAGGTGGGGCCCAACGCCTCGAACATCAGACGCATCTTCACCGGCGTCAGACCATGCAGGATGTCGAACTGCTCGACGATGCGCGTGATCTGCGCCAGACGCTTGAGTTTGCCGCGCCGGGTCAGATGGTACCGCTCGGAGAACGTGTCCTTGCGACCGGTGAACAGACCGATGGTCTCATCCGCGGGAAGGGGGGATTCGGAACCCGCCTGCGTCGCGGAAGGATTGAGAACCGCGTCGACCCTGCTGTGCAGCGGGGTCGACGACGGTTCCGTGGTCCCAGAGGTCACTCGGCGTCGCCCTGCTCTTCGGCGGGCTTGTCGCTGGCTTCGGCCGCGGACTTCTTGGCGTCGTCCACCGCCTCGGTCACCTTGCGCTTGAGTTCGGTGTTCAGAGCCTTGCCCTGCTCAACGGTGAGCTCGCCCTTCTCCACCAGTTCGTTGACGATTTCCGTGCCCTTCTCGTAGGTGGTCGCCAGGGCGCCGACGCCCGCGAGAAACACCTTGCGCAGGCCATCGCCCAAATCGAAATCAGCCATGATACGCCTCCTTTGGTTGTTGCGTGGTTTCTACTGTACCCCAGAAGGCACCGCGAAAAACGCAGCCCCACGCGAATATCGCCGCGAACGCCGTCGCTTCCCGCGTAGCCCGACGCGGCGTCCCCGACGCATTAGTATGGGAGCAGTCCACCCGCACGAAGGAATCGCGAGAACCATGAGCCAGCCGCACCCCATCATCGGCAACCTCTCCGCACTGACGGAATACAACCGTTCACGTGTGGTGCGCGCCCTCTACCGGCGCGGCGTGTGCTCGCGCGCGGATATCGCCCGTGAGACGGGGCTCACCCCCACCGCCATCACCAAAATCACCGGCGACCTCATCGCCCTCGGCGCGATCACCGAGGTGGGCGACATGCCCGGACGCGCCGGCCGCCGCTCCATCGGCATCGCGCTTAACGGCACCGGCCTGCGCGTGATCGGCGTGACCTTCGAACGCAGCACCATCACGGCCGGCGTGTTCACGCTTGAAGGCAATCCGCTCGACGGGGCCGGTTCGCGCGCCGAACTGTCCATCGGCACGGGTGAGCATGCCAAGGATGTGGTCGCCCGCGCCCAGGATTGGATCCGGGGGCGATTGGAGGCCGACCATGCCATCGTCGCCGTCGGCATCACCATTCCCGGCCCGTATCTCCCGCAGGACGGCCGTATCGCGGTGGTCACGCAGACCAACGACTGGGAGTCGGTGAACTTCCGCGAAGCCTTCGTCGACGCGTTCGCGGTGCCGGTTGTGCTCGCGCACGACGCCGGCGCCGGCGCGCTGGCCCAGCAACTGCTCAATCCGCAATGCCGCATGGCCGATTCCCTCGCCTATCTGCTGCTCGGCGAGGGAACGGGTCTGGGTGTGATCGACCAAGGGCAATTGCTGGTCGGAGCCCATGGCGGCGCCGGCGAGATCGGCCATATCTCCATCGATATCAACGGCCCGGTCTGCAAATGCGGCAATCATGGCTGCCTGGAGCGGTACTGCTCGGCGGAGGCGGTGCGCGAGCGTCTGATCGCGAGCACGCCGGCGCTGGTGGAGGATGCGGAGCGGCTCTCCCCCATCGAGGCATGCCGCGCGCTGTTCGCGCTGGCCGCCGCGGGGAACGCGGACGCGCTCGACCATGTGCGCGAGTTGGGGCGCTATGTGGGATATGGCTGCGTCACGGTGATCAACGCCTACGATCCCGAGATCATCGTGTTGGGTGATTTGATGGCGGAGGCCGGCGAACCGTTGCTGGCCGCCGCTAAGGCCGTGGTGGACGAGCGCGTGGCACCGGCGTTGCGGGCCCGGGTGCGGCTGACTCTCAACACCATGGGAGGTGACGAGGTGCTTAGCGGCGCGGTCGCGCTGGCCATCGAGCACGCGCTCGGCAATCCCACCGCGATGCTGCCGCGCTGAAATACGTGAAAGCGGATCGTCTCTTCGACATGCCGCGACGTTATTCATAAGAGCTGCTAATATATAAACAACTCTTATACAATATGGTCGTTCACCGAAGTCGGCCATACACCACGTCGAAGGAGACCACCGCCATCATGACCAACGAATCATACGAATACGGCACCGCCGCCAACAAGGCGCTGCTCGAGCGCGAAACCGCCGAACTGCTGGCCTTCGGCCGCAACTTCCCCGCCCCCAACGGCGGCTCCTGCTGGCTGGACGATCTGGGCGACCCCGACCCGAGCCACGGCATCCAGACCTGGATCACCTGCCGCATGGCCCACGTCTACACTTTGGGCGCGCTCAACGGCATGGACGGCGCGGAGGAACTGGTGGACCGCGCGCTTGACGGCCTGCGCGGCCAGCTCCACGACGACGCCAACGGCGGATGGTATCCGGAGGTCTCCATCGAGGGCGTTCCCGCCGAAGGCAAGATCTGCTACACGCACGCCTTCGTGATCCTGGCCGCCACGTCGGCCACGTTGATCGGCCGCCCCGGCGCGCGCGAACTGCTCAACGAGGCGCTGGCGACCTTCGACCGGCGTTTCTGGGACGAGGAGACGGGACTCGCGGTCGACACCTGGGACACCGCCTTCACCGAGCTCGACCCGTACCGCGGCGTCAACGCCAATATGCACACCGTCGAAGCCTTCCTCGCGGTCGCCGACGTCACCGGCGACGAAACCTACCGCACGCGGGCCGGACGCATCGCCGACCACGTCATCGACTGGGCCTCGCATAACGACTGGCGCATCCCCGAGCACTTCCACGCCGACTGGTCGCCGGACCTCGAATGCAATCAGGACAAGCCCGACGACCAGTTCAAGCCGTATGGCGCGACTCCGGGCCACGGCATCGAATGGGCGCGTCTCATCACCCAGTACGCCTTAAGCTCCGGCAAGCCGCAGAAGGAGGTGGACCGCTACCTCGACGCCGCCGAACGGCTGTTCCTGCGCGCGCTCGAGGACGCCTGGAACCGCGACGGAACCATCGGCCTGGCCTACACCACCGATTGGGAGGGCGAGCCCGTGGTCACCGACCGCATGCACTGGACGCTCGCCGAGGGCGTGAACACGGCCGCGGTGCTGGCCCGCGTGACCGGCAAGCAGGTGTTCAAGGATTGGTACGCCACGTTCTGGCAGTATATCGACGAATACCTCATCGACCACGAGCACGGCTCCTGGTTCCATCAGCTCGATAAGGACAACCATGTGATCGGCACGGTCTGGCCGGGCAAATCCGACCTGTACCACGCCACCCAGTGCACGCTGATCCCGCTGCTCGACCCGGCGGTTTCCATCGCCCCGGCCCTAAAGGCGGCCCGGGCGGCGCGATAAGGAGTTTGGTGTGTCGGATTTGCCCAACACGGCCGATTTCGCACACCAAACTCTCAAATCAAACGTTTTGAACAAGCCGGGCTCGGAAGCCCGACACACCAAACTCTCCATGGCCTGTCGGAGAGGGCGTTTCGGTGCGGCTGGTCCGTTCGAATGATGTAAACACAATGGCCGAACAAGACGACGACGGGCGACCTCACGCTGAAACGTTGAGGTCGCCCGATGGAGTCAGGTGGCCGCTCGACCTTATCGCGCGGCCACCCAAAGAAGACGTCACTCACTCCTTTTCGTCGTCGTCCTCCTCATTGCCGATCAGCTTCGCGGATTCCTTCTGCTCCTCGTTGAAACGGTCGGCCTCGCGCATCTCGTACAGCGAGGGCTTGGCCGCCTCCGCGGGCTCGTGGACCACGACCTGCTGGAACGGCGTGAGGATGCCATGCTTGGAGATGATGAGCTTCATCTCGCGCTTCAGGTCGCGTTCCAACTGGCCGCGGTTGCCTTCGACGCAGCGCGCGACGATGCGGATCACCGCGGTGCCGTCCGGGTTGAGCGCGGCGACGCCCTTGTAGAACGGGCCGTCGAGGATGGCCGGCAGACGCTTCTTGATGTTCGGCAGCTCGCGTTCGAGGATGTTCTCGACGCGCGGCAGCGATTCGCCGTATTCGAGCGTCACATCCACCGAAGCGTAGGAGTCGAGCTTCGTCTTGTTCATCACGTTGCTGATCTCGCTATTGCGCAGCACCAGGATGTTGCCGGAGCCGTCGTCGATCTTCGTGGTGCGCACGCCGATCTCGATCACGGTGCCGCCCATGGAGCCGACCTGGATCACGTCGCCGACGCGGAACTCGCCTTCGAAGATGATGAACAGGCCGGAGAGGATGTCGGAGACCAGCTGCTGGGCGCCGAAACCGATGGCCAGCGTGAGCAGGCCGGCGGAGGCGAGCAGCGTGGCGGTGTCCACGCCGAGCAGGGCCATGCAGTAGTACAGGATGCCGATGATGGAGCCGTACTTGATGACGCTGCACAGCAGACGCACCATGGTCTCGCCGCGCGCGCCGAGCACGCCGGTGAGCATGCGCAGCAGCTCCTGCGCCACGCCGGCCACGGTGATGATCACGCAGGCCGACATCAGCGCCGCCGTGATGGCGAAGATGTTCAGGCCCTTGTTCCAGCCGCCGCCGAGCACGTAGGAGAACACGGACTGGCTGCCGAAGATCTCGTCCTTGAACATCACGCCGATGAACACGATCACGACGAACAGGCCGAAGAACCAGCGCATCACCGTGCCCAGCTTGCCCTCCGGGGTCTTCTCGTCCCAGTCGAAGGACTGGTTGAGCCAGCGGCTGGCGGCGGATTGGGTTTTCATCCTGCGTTCGGTGCCGGGCACCCGCACCTCGAACACGTGGGCGTCGAGCACGCTCGCATCGCCTTCGGATCCGGACGCTGCGGAGGCGCGCTCGGCAGCCGCATCAGCCGCGCCGATCGCACCGGCGCCGGCGGCGACCTTCTTCGCACGGGCCTTCGGGTCACGCTCGAAGGCGAGGATCAGGAACACCAGCAGCAGGCACACCAGCGCGATGCCGGCGGTGGCGAGCGTCAGCGGCAGACGCTCGGCCATCAGCTCGGAATCGCCGCCCGTGACGTACAGGTAGTAGTCCGAGGTCTCCACGGACGAGGCGTAGTAGGTCGTGCCGGCGATCGTCAGATAATCGGAATAGCCGCCCTTGAGCTGGGCCTCGGTCATGCCGACGGCGGTGGCCTTCTTGCCCTGCACGAGGCTGTCGGGGAAGTAGACCAGCCTGCCGTTGCTCTTGCTCACCGCGAAGGCGAAACCGTCCTTGCCGACCTGCACGCCGTCGAGCACGTTGTCGATCTCCACGCTGGTGAGCAGTTCCTCGAGCATCTGCGGGTGGACGGCGATCTGCACCAGACCGTCGATCAGCCCCTCGTCGTCGTAGGTGGGCACGCCGATGTACTGGCGCATCGCGCCGGTGCTGTCATCCTCGGTCGGATCCTGCACCAGCGATTCGACGCCCTGCAGCAGCTGGCGGAAGGCGTAGGACTGGTCCTCGGGATTCTCGCTGAGCGTGAACGAACGGTCCGGCTCGGTGGAGGCGGTGCGCACGCCGTCCTCGTCGAACACGCTGATCATGTCGACGCCCAGCGCGTCGGCCAGCTGGGTCAGATCCGACTTGTTCGCCAGCTCGGGGTTCTGGTCGAGCACATACGCCGCGACCTTGACCTTGTTGAGATAGCGGGTGTTGTATTCCTGCTTGAGGCTGTTCGCGCGCTTGGTGGTGTTGGACATGGTCTGGGCGATGGACGAGGCGCGGTCGGCGTTGACCAGCGATTCGCTGGACAGCGCGAACAGCGTCTGCATGTAGAAGGACACCACGATGACCACCACAAGCCCCACCACGGAAAGCACGGCCGCCTTGCCGCCGACCTTGCGGTTGTAGCGCAGCGGGCCGAACGCGAGCAGGTCCTCGTCGCGGTGGCCGCGGTTCTCGTCGTCGCGCAGCACGAACACGCCGTACATCACCACGGCGGCCATCACCACGATGAACGCGAACAGAATCACGCCCACGGTGACGTTGCGCGAGGCGGACAGCGTGTGCTCCGGCACGGAGCTGATGTAGTAGGTGTCGCCGATTTTGGTCACGCCGCTGTACAGGCGGGTGCCGTCGAAGTTCATATGGAAGAACTTGCCGTCCTCAAGGTCGTCGACGTTCAGGCCGTTCGTCAGGGCGTCCGTGCCGATCAGATCCGCGTTCGGATGGTATTGCACGGTGTAGTCCTGCGCGGACACGGCCATCATGTAGCCCTGCTGGCCGACGGTGATGTCCTTGAGCGTGGCGGTCAGCGAGCTGCTGGAGTCGATGATGTCGTCCAGGCGCTCGGGACTGGTCTCCACCACCGCCATGGTGTCGTCGTCGATTGCGGCCGCGTAATAACGGTAGTTCCAGTCCTTGTCGGGCAGGCTCACCTCCACGGCATCGGACGGCTCGCCGGTCTCGAACACCGTGCGCAGCTGGTTGAAGCGCGCGTGGTGGAAGTCCGCCTGAGTGTCCTGCGCCTTGGCCACCACATCGCCGTTCTCGGCCACCACCAGCACGTTGTCGACGGCGAGAAGCGTTTTGAGCTCCTTCATCTTGGCGTCGGTGGCTTCGAATCCGGCGTTGTTGTTGGCCATATAGGCGATGGACTCGGCCTTCGAGCGGAAGGTCTCGTCGAAGCTTTCCGTGCTTTCCTGCGTCTCGAGATCGGCCTGTTCCAGGGTCTCCTTGAGCTGTTCGTTCTGCTGGCGCATCTCGTCGGTGTATCCCGACAGCGACAGCTGGGTCTGCACGCCGGCCAGCAGCAGGCCGGTGACCGCCACGCTTGCCAGCACCACGGCCAGCAGGGCGGCGATTTTGATTTTCAGTCGTTTGGACATGGGTTCGGTGGTCACCATATTCGTCGCTCCTTCTCAGTCCTTCTCAGTCCCACTTGTCGATGAGCTGGTCGATGGTGCCGTCATCGAGCATGCTTTGGATCGTCGTGGCCACCGGCTCGCTCAGATCGGAGTCTTTCTGGGTGGCGACGCCGTATTCCTGCGGATCGATGCTGAAGTCGTCCAACGTGTGGCGCTCATCGTTCATATAGGTTTTGGCGATGGCGCCGTCCAGGGCCATGCCGTCGACCAGCCCCTCCTCCAGCGCGTCGGAAAGCTCCTGATAGGACGCGTACTGCAGCAGGTGGTAGTTGTCGAACTGCACGTCGGTGTTGTCTTCGTTGGCGGAGCGCACCTCGCCGTCGGAGAAGCCCTCGTCGGCCATCTTCTGCGCCAGCATCGGAGCGGTGTTCGCGCCCGCCATCGTGCCGATGGTGCCGCCCTTGAGTCCGGAGAGCTGGTCGATCAGCGAGCTGTTCTGCACGACCATCACCACCGCGTTGTTGTAGTAGGCCGGGGAGAAGTCGAAGTTCTTCTTGCGTGAGTCGGCGATCGAATAGCAGGCGACCAACGCGTCGACCTTGCCTTCCGACAGCATCTCCTTGCGGTCGTCGGGCGTGACGGTGACGAACTCGACGTCGCCGTAGCCCATCCGGCTCGCCATCTCGGTGGCGATGTCGATTTCAAGACCGTAGTATTTGCCGGTTTTCTCATTGAGATAGCCGAAGCCGATGATGTCGGCACGCACGCCCACCTTCAGGGTGCCTTTGTCGCCGGCGATGCCCGACGTACAGCCGCCGAGCAGCATCAGCGCGGAGCACGCAAGCAAGGCGACGACGGCCAGCGCCCACCGGCGCGGACGCCGTATCGTTTTGCCGGAGCCATGCATAATGGTCCCTTTCCATGTCTCTTCGTTCTTTCCTGTGCATGCACGTATGCGGGCCGGCCCTCAACATATCGCCGGTCAGCCAGTCAGTAGAACCGTGGGCGGCTCTGCCGTTCAGCGCACTATTTCTCATGATTTCGCGTAAGACTGGGGAAACTCGCACGCAGGGTGGCGATTTCTGCCCTTATGGGGTACATGGCGACCTGCCCTTTTGGGCATATAGACGCCGGCCAGGCCCTGAGCCTTCCGCCAAGCTCGCCTACGCTGGGCGAGCGGCGCATCATCGGTACGCGCCAAACCTTGGAAGAAAGGGATCGTTCATGAATTTCCGTAAATACGTCGCCGAATTCGTCGGCACCATCATTCTTGTGCTGGTCGGCTGCGGCACCGCCGTCGGCTCCACCGCGCTGACCGGCGCGCTCGGTCTGGAGGGCTCCGCCCTGGCCGTCGCCTCCGTGGTGATCGCGCTGGCTTTCGGTCTTTCGATCGTCATCGCCGCCTATTCCGTGGGCAACGTCTCCGGCGCGCACCTCAACCCGGCCGTCTCGCTGGCCATGCTGATCGACGGCCGTATGAGCGTCGTCGACTTCGCCGGCTATGTGGTGGCCCAGGTGCTGGGCGCGCTGGCCGCCGCCGGCATCCTCGTCGGATTCACCGGCTCCAACGCCTCCCTCGGCACCAACGGCTACGGCGACGCCTCGGCCCTCGGCACCAACGCCGGCCAGGCATTCCTGGTCGAAACCGTGCTCACCTTCGTGTTCGTGCTTGTGATTCTCGGCGTGACCTCCAAGCCGGAGTTCGGCAACATCGCCGGTCTGGTGATCGGCCTGTCGCTGGTCGCCGTGGTTCTGGTCGGCCTGCCCTTCACCGGCACCTCCGTGAACCCGGCCCGTTCCCTCGGCCCGGCCCTGCTCGCCGGCGGCGAAGCCCTCGCCCAGGTGTGGCTGTTCATCCTCGCCCCGCTGGTCGGTGGCGCTCTGGCCGCCGTGCTGCACCGCTTCGTGCTCGCCCCGGCCTACCTGACCGACGCCGAGTAGGCCTTTCGCCGCGCAACGCCATTCCAAAGGCGCTCCCCACATCTTGTGAGGGGCGCCTTTGTTGTCGACGATCAGCGGGGGCGGGTTATGGCGACGCGACGGGCCTCTTGGGCGAACCGGTCCAGACGCGTCAACTCCGCCTGCTGTTCGGCGGTGGGCTGCGGAGCGAAGCCGCCATAGCGGCGCTCGGCGGCGGCGCGGATCAGGAAGTCGCTGATGGCGGGGTTTTTGGGCAGGAGCGAGCCGTGCATATAGGTGCCGATCACGTTGCCCACGCGCGCGCCTTCGGTATGGTCCTCGCCGTTGTTGCCGCGCCCCTCCTGTTCGACGCGCCCCAGCGGTCGCG
Organism: Bifidobacterium lemurum; assembly: GCF_014898175.1. Taxonomy (NCBI): domain Bacteria; kingdom Bacillati; phylum Actinomycetota; class Actinomycetes; order Bifidobacteriales; family Bifidobacteriaceae; genus Bifidobacterium; species Bifidobacterium lemurum. Next base: position 1,422,756 of record NZ_CP062948.1, on the reverse strand, counting down.
TTCCCTCGCGCAGGAAGGTCTGGCCGGAATGGTTCTCGTAGCCGACGATCTGACCGAAATCATCGCTGCGCTCCACCAGATTGCCGATCATGCGCACGTCACGGCCGATCGTATACGCGCCGAACACGCCGATGCCGTCGAGCCTGGTGCCGTCGATGGTCTCGAAATACTCGCCGAACAGCTGGTAGAGCCCGCAGATCATCAGCATGGGCACGCCGTCGGCGGCCGAGCCTCGCAGCAGGTCGGCCCTGGCGTAGAAGTCGTCGATGATCTTCTTCTGACCGGTGTCCTGCCCGCCGCCGCCGAGGATCATATCGACCCGTTCGGGCCAGTCGTCGCCTTGGTTGTAGGCGTGGACGCGCGGCTCGTAACCATAGAGCTCCAGCCGGCGTTTGATGGTGAGCACATTGCCGGAATCCCCGTAGATGTTCATATCCTTGGGGTAGAGGGATACGATGTCGATCACGCTGGCCATTCCCGTCACCTTCCCACTCCGGCGTCGCTGACCTTGGCGACGCGGCCCAAGGCGGCGCGCGCGGCGAGCATCGCGGTGTATGTGCAGTACATATGTTTCGGCGTGCCGGGGTTCGCGTTCACGAACGCGCCTACCGCGGACTCGAGGTCGGGCTCCACCGTCTCGACCGGCACCTCGTCGTAGCCGAGACGCAGCGCCATATCCCACGCGCGCACGCCGGAGACCATACTCACACCCGTGCCGCGCAGGCTGGTGAAATCCACATCCCACAGCCAGCTCATGTCGCGGCCGTCGGCGTATTCGTCGTTGATGGCGATCATGGTGTCGCAGCCTTCGGGCGCGAAGGAGGCGAGCGACAGACGGAATCCCATCGGGTTCTTGACGAGCAGCAGTTCCACCGGCGAACCGTTCACGTCGATGACCTCGCCGCGCCCGAACGCGGGGGTCACCCGGGCGACGGCGCGGACCAGACGGGAGTTGTCGGCGGCGGATCGGGCGGCGGTACCGGACCGGGTGGGGACGGATCGGCCGGCATGACCGGACTGCCGGGCTGCGGCGGATCGCGGAACGGCGGAGGATTGGCCGGCATCGCGGACCACGCTTCTGACGATGGCCAGCGCGGCGGCGGCGTTATATAAGTTGTATACGCCTTCGAGTTTGACGGAGGTCTCGTAGGTCTCGCCATCCATCGCGAACGTGGCGGCGTGGTCGGCCACCCGCATCAGCGTCACGTCGGCGGTCAGGCCGTGGCCTGCGGAGGACACGGTCGGAGCCGTGGACGCAGAGGCCGCCACGGTGGTGGCCATCTCGTCATCGGAGGGGAAGAACCGCGTGAGATCGTCCGCGAGCCCGAAGTAGCGCACCTCAGTGCCGCCCGGCACCAGCTCGGCGAGTTTGGCGACGCGCGGATCCTCGCGGTTGAGCACCACCGTGCCTGTGGTCGCTTCGGCCACATGGCCCAGCAGTCGGGCGGTGTTGTCGATCTCGCCGAAGCGGTCGAGCTGGTCGCGCATCACATTGAGCAGCAGCGCGTACCGGGGTTTGACCTGCCGCACGAAATGCACGGCGTAGGCCTCGTCGAGCTCCAGCACGGCGATGTCCGCGTCGAGGCGGCCGCCCAGATCCACCTCCTGCAGCAGCGCGGAGACCACGCCGCGCGTGAAGTTGGAACCGGTGGGGTTGGTGAACACCTTGTATCCCAAATCCTCAAGCATCATCGCCACCATGCGGGTGGTGGTGGTTTTGCCGTTCGTGCCGGAGACGAGGACCACGCCGTGGGGCAGCTGCGCCAGCGTGCGCGCCAGGAATCCCGGATCGAGCCGCTCGGCGATCTTGCCGGGGAAGGCGCTGCCGCCATGACGGGTGAGGCGGGCGAGCGAACGCACCGTTTTGCCGATCAGAGGCGTGGCGAAGGAGAACACAGGCATCTCACACCCCCTGGTTGTAGTCCTGCGGCATGTCCTTGAACTTCGAGGTCGCGCCAAGGAAGGCCAGATGGAAGGTTTCGGTGGGGCCGTTACGATGCTTGGCCATGATCACATCGGCCTCGCCCGGACGGTCCTCATGGTTGTAGTAGTCGGGGCGATGCACCAGGAACACCACGTCGGCGTCCTGCTCGATCGAGCCGGACTCGCGCAGGTCGGAAAGCTGCGGCAGCTTGTCGTTGCGCATTTCCGGTCCTCGGTTGAGCTGCGACAGGGCGATCACCGGCACCTCGATCTCCTTGGCGAGGAGTTTCAACGCACGGGAGAATTCCGACACCTCCTGCTGGCGGCTTTCCACCTGTTTGCCGGAGGTCATGAGCTGAAGGTAGTCGATGACCACGAGTTTGAGGTCGTTGGTCTGCTTGAGACGGCGGCATTTCGCGCGGATCTCCATCAGGCTCATATTCGGGCTGTCGTCGATGAACAGCGGCGCCTCCTGCATTTTGCTCCAGAAGGTGTTCAGCGTGTTCCAACGCTCCGGAGTGATCTCCTCGGCACGGCCCAACGCGCCCAGCGGAATGTTCGTCTCGGCGGAGATGATGCGCTTGGCGAGCTCCACCTTGTTCATCTCGAGACTGAAGATCACGGCGGCCATATTGTGGTGCAGCGCGGCCGAGCGCGCGAAGTCGACGCCCAGCGTGGACTTGCCCATGGCCGGACGGCCCGCGACCACCACCATCTGGCCGGGCTGCAGGCCCTGGGTCAGATCGTCGATGTCGCGGAAGCCGGTCGGCACGCCTTTGGGAATCTCGCCGTTCTGCATTTTGTCGAGCTGGTCGAGCGTGTCATGCACCGCGTTGCCGATGGACACGTAGTCCTGGCGCACCTTGCCCATGCTCATCTCGTAGATCTCGCTTTGCGCGAGGTTCACCACATCCTCGGCCTGCGACCCTTCGGCCGAATAGCCGAGCTGGGCGATTTTGGTGCCGGCGGCGATCACATTGCGCAGGATGGCGCGCTGGTGCACGATCTCCGCGTAATAGGTGGCGTTCGCGGCCGTGGGCACGGAGGCGACCAGACTGTGCAGATAGTCGGCGCCGCCCACCTTCTCGAGATTGCCGGCCTTGAGCAGCTCGTTGGCCACCAGCACCACGTCGACGGGCTGGCTGGCGGCGAACAGGTCGATGACCGCCTCGTAGATCGTCTGATGTTTCGGCTGGTAGAAGTCGGTGACGTCGATCATCTGCGAGACCTCGCCGACGGCGTCCTTGCTCATCAGCATGCCGCCCAGCACCGCCATCTCCGCATCGTCGTCATGCGGGGGCACGCGATCGAACATCGCGTCTCGTTCGTTTCCTTCAGCCATAGGCACCCAGTATAGAAGATGGGTCGGGCGCGGGCGATGGGGCCGCACGGCACGAGCTTATTCAGACCGGACCGGACCGCCCGTCCAACGGGATGATCAGCATCGTGCGCCAACGGTACGGCGTGTCCGCGCCGGGTCGGGCCGCGTCTCGGGATGCGCCGCGCACGGCGAGGCCGCCGCCCTCGCCCGCGGCGGACGCCGCACGATCGTCAACCAGCCCGAAATCGGCGCTGCCGCCGTAGCGTTGCGCGATGCGGCGTAGAATCGACAATCCCCAACCATGCTCCGACGAAAGCGAGGGGGTGTGGGATCCGCAAGGGCGCGCCTGGTCGCAGGGATTGGTTTCCTGGACCACGAAATTGCCGGCGGCCACCCGCGCGCGCAATGCGATATGGCGCTGATCCTCCGGCAGCCGCGAGCAGGCGGCGATCGCGTTGTCCATGATATTGGAGAACAGCGCGCAGATCTCCACGCTGGTCAGCGGCAGACTTTCCGGCACCTCAAGCCGGTGGTCGACGGCGATTCCCGCGCGGGCCGCCTGCGCGACCTTCAACGCCAAAAGCGCGTCCGCCACCGGATGCTCGCAATAGGACGCGCCTGCGGGCAACGCGCCGACGGTGTGCGCGACCGCCGCCGACACCGCATCGGCATCGCCCTTCTCCACCGCGTCGCTCACCGCACGCAGCCGCCCGGCGATCAGCGAGTCCTGCGCGCGGGCCGTCTCCATCTCCCGCGCGGCGCGGGACGTATGGGACCGTTGGGCCCGCAACTGCGCGCGCAGCATCGCCGCGCGACGGCGCAGCATCGCGTCCTGCTCGGCGCGGTACAGGTCGCGGAACAGCACGTAATCCACCGCCGCGCAGACCACGGCAAGCGCGGCCAGCACCAGCAGCGGCGTGACGGCGTCCACACGCAGCCATACGAACGCCATGTTGAACGCGATGAACACCAGTTGGCTGAGCGGAAACAGCAGGTTCACCAGCACGCGCCTCACATGGAATCCGCGCATCAGAGCGACCAGACGCACCATCATCGCGCCCAGCGCCACCAGCGAGGCCACCGCCGCGATGCCGCAAAGCGTCCGCACGAACGGTGCCGCACCGGCACCGATCGCATCCATATCAATCATGCTCATCCGTGGGCCTCGCCGTCTCGAAGCGCGCCGTCTTCGGCCAGCCAGTCACGTCGCAGGGCGTCCATATGCCGCGCGGCCGACGCGAAATCCCCGCGACGGGCCAATATCTCGACCGCGCCGAGCTGGTTGCGCAGGTCATGACGGCGTTGGGCGGCGGCTTTCACATGATGGGCGATGGCCGCGTACTCCTCCAGCTGCGCGTCCAGACGCTCCTCCAGCAACGCGTTGCGTGCCTGATGCTCGCGGGCCTCCATCTCGCGCGACATCGAAGCTGAGACGGCCATATCCGTCACCAGACACACGAGGGCCAACACATCCGCCGCGATGGTGAAAGCCGTGGCGTCGCGGAATATGGTGACGGCCATCATCAACGTGAAGCACAGCACCGCCAGCTGCACGGCGGAGAACATGAGGAACGGGTCGTGGTCCTGATCGGCGCTTTGGGCGCGAGCGAGTATGGCCACGCGCACCCGTTGGACGAACAGGGTGTCCAGCAGCATCAGCGTGCCGGCGGCGATCACCGCGACGGCGACGATGTCGGCCCCGCCGGCCAGCGGCGCGTCCGGCCCATACAGCAGGGCTTTCGCCTGCACCGCGCCGAAGGTGAGCAGCGCGCTCACCGCGACGATGATCAGATTGCGCACGATCGTGAATCCGCGCACCCGCGGCTCGACGCGGTACCAACGATACGGCACCACCACCAGCATCAGCGCGGGCAGCAGCGCATACCGCACCAGCATCACCAGGAATCGCGCGGCCGACGGCCACCGACCGAACGGCGCGGAGGCCAACGCGGACAGCACCGTCGGGTCGAGCGCAAGAAACACCGTCAACAGCGCGCACTGCACCGGCATGAACGATACCCGCACCGGAACCAACCAGATCTGCGCGTGGAACTGCGTGATGCACACCACGCTGACCGCCAGCAGCCATGCCGTCGTATGTGGGTCGAACAACAGCGAAACCAGCCCCATGGCGACGCCTATCTCACATAGGAGAGGAAGGCCTCACGCGCCTGCGCGGCCCTGCGTTGGCTCACCGGAACCGTCACCCCGTTGGACAGCTCCATCTGCGCGGATTGGAAGCGCCACACATACGCCAGATTCACCAGATAGCTTTTGTGGCAGCGCACGAAACGCGAGGGGAGGCGCGCGGAGAGCTCGTCCAATTTGAGATACGACTCGATGACGCCGCGTTCCGTATGGATGCGCGAGATGCGGCCGCGGCTTTCCGCGTAGATGATGTCTCGAGGAGTCACCGAATATTCGGCGTTGCCCACGCGGACGCCGATGGGACGTTCCGATTCCTCGCGCAGGCGGACGGCGGCACGCGCCAACGCGTCGCGCAGGTCGGATTCGCGCACGGGTTTGAGCAGGAAGCTCACATGGTCGGTGTTGTAGACGCGTGTGCAGTATTCGATATGTCCGGTCACGTAGATCACCTGCGTGCCGCAGGAGGGTGGGAAGAGGCGGCGGACCGCGTCGATGCCGGCCGCGGCGTCGAGGTCGCCGCCGACCACGCGGACAGAGCCGCCGCACGCGTCGCCCGCATCGTTCACATTGCCCATGCGGCCCATATCGCCCACGCGATTGGGATCGCCCGAGCCGCCCATGTCGCCTGAGTGGGTCGTATGGCCCGCATCACCGCCGCTCCCGTTGCGCAACGCGATGTCCATCAGCACGATATCCAGCCGCCGGGAGGCACGATCGGCGAGGTGGCGTTCCAGCTCGCCGACCCCCGAAAACGAGAGGACGTCCATGTTCGGGCCGAGGACCTCGGCACCCACACGATTCACCGTATCGACCAGCGCCTCGCGCTGTAGCCGGTCATCGTCAACAACGGCCAAGGTATACACAGGCAACCCCTTTGCTCTCTGGTTACGAATATACGAGTTCCTGCATCAAACGAGGTGATGGATGGCAAAAATGCGGACGTTGACGTCATAATCGCGCCCGCACGACCGTATGCGGACGTTGACGTCATAATCGCGCCCGCACGACCGTATGCGGACACATCCCCCCGATAAAAATCCCCTTCACCCGAGTGACACGCGCGGAGACGAATGTGGATAGAAAAGTGAGTTATCCACATTATGGGGATAAGAGTGTGGATAATTCACTAGGTTATCCACACAATGGGGATAACTTGGTGCATAACTTGGGGATAACCTCACACGTCCCCACAAGGGACTTGCACCGCTTCCACACTCGTGGTATGAGCGCGAGGGACGCGACGCCACGGGAGTCCCGACGAGCCGCGTCCCCGCACGCCCGAAAACCGGTTATGCAGGCAGCGTCGACTCCCGCTCCAAAAGCCGAAAACCCGATGTGAACGTGCTGGGCGCGGATCTATCGCCCGCGATGCGCTTCACGAGCGCGTCAACGGCGAGCTCGGCGTATTGGTCGACACGCGAATCGATGGTGGTCAACGGCGGAATGGAGAACACGCCATCCGGCAGATTGTCGATTCCGGTGACCTGGACCTCATTCGGGACGTCGATATGCATCTTCGTCAACGCGGAGATCACGCCTATGGCCACGGCATCGTTCGCGCACACCAAAGCATCCGGCAAAGTCTCCCCGCGGGATAGTTCGAACGCGGCGGTCGCGCCGTCGCCGCCGGTCAATCGTTCGCACGCCGCCACATGGGCCCAATCAACGGGAAGGTCGCGATCGCGAAAGGCCTGCACATACCCCTGCAGCCGCAACGACGAATTCCCCTCCGTCGCGCGGAACACCAGCCGCTCGCGTTCCCGACGGTCGGAATCGGCGCGCATCAGCTCCTGAGGCGCGCCGACGAACCCGACGCGCCTCGCGCCTCGGTCGAGCAGCCAGCCCGTCATGCACCTTGCCGCCTCGGCATTGGGCATGGTGACCATATCGCATAGCCCGTGCGCGGAATAATCGCCGGTGATCACCAATGGGTAATCCTGCTGGAACAGCGGCGATTCGGCCGCGATGGGCTCATCGGCGAACATGATCCAACCGTCCGCGTTGAGTTTGCGCGACGCCACGGCGAAACTATCGGCCCGATGCTCAAAGGTTCCGAATGTGCTGATGACGATCGCATACCCTCTGCGGCGGGCGCTTTCCGTCAACAGATCGGCGAAGTACCCGAAGAACGGCTGGTCGAAATTGGGGATCGCCAGACCGATCACGCCGGTCCGCCCCGTCTTCAACGCCTTGGCGGAATGGTTGACGCTGTACCCCAGCCGTTCGATGGCTTCGGTCACCCGGATCCGGGTTCGCTCGCTCATCTGCCCTTCATTGTCGTTGATGACGTTCGACACCGTTTTCACGGACACCCCGGCCGCCGAAGCCACGTCCTTCATCGTGATATTGCGCGCGCCCATATTCACCTTCATCGTTTACGTTCGTCTCCGATTTCATCTTACTTCCTTGACGGGGGGCGGTCGTCGACATTCCACTTCCTACAAGATGTGGCGGCGGCCCATACCGAGCCGCCGCCACAGCGAGCGATCCACGAGCCGGGATCAGCGGCTCCTGCCGAATACCCGCATCGAGACGACCGCCGCACCCATCAGCAGCAACGCCACCGCCGCCGCGATAGCCGCCGTTACGCCGGCACCGGTGCGGGCGATGCCCTGATTGTCTCCGGATGTCGCGTCGTCATCGGATCCGGGCTGACCGGAGGGCACCTGTCCGCCGTCAGCGTCGCCATCGCCGTCAGCGTCATCGTCGCCCTCGCCATCCGGCTGCCTGACCTGCAGACCGTCCATGGCCGCCGTCAACGATTCGACCGCGCCGTCAACCGTCGCCTGGTCGGCATCGGCGTCGGCGAGCGTCGCGCGCGCCGCCTCAAGCGCTTGGGCGAACACGGCCCAGGACTCCTCCGTATAATCGGCCTGCCGCTTTGCCTCGGCCGCTTCGACGGCGGCGCTCAGAGCGCTCTTATCCACTTCGACGGGCTCCTGCGACTTGGTCAACGACCATAGCTGCGAATCGTCGCTCTCATCGAACGGCTGCATCCGCACGCTGCCGTCCTCCTCCGCGGTAAGATACAACGTCTCGTCGGCCACGTTGCGGAAACGGTAATAGCCGTCGCCCGCGTCGATCTTCGTCCACTCGTATTTCGCCGTGCCCTCATCGACCCATTGCGCCATTTTCTTGCCGCTGAGCGAGCCCGACCCCCATGGCGCCATGGCGCGTCCTCCGCTTTTGTTCAGGAACGTGAAGGAGTCATCGGATTTGGATTGAAGATGCCATAGCTGCGTTTCGGCGCCCTCCGCCTCATCCTCGACGACGATATCGGCCACGTCTCCGGTGAACGAGGCATCCTGCGTCTTGCCGCCCGTGCCCAGCACCTTGCCGGTCGATTTGTTGGACACCACATAGTAGTCGCCTTCGCTGTCGCCGAAGTCGATATCGGCATACTGGATCAGCGAACCGCTGAAGCCGGTATGCAGAATCAGCACGCGACCGGACTGCAGACAGGTCAGATTGCGGCTGTACCCGCCGCCCAGCGTGGTCTTGTATTCGGTCCACTCGCCGTCGGAGCTGCCGGACTGGTTGATCCACACATCGCCGCTGCCGGAGGCGTTGTACAGCAGCGAACCGTCGGAGCGCCTCACCAAGACGGGGCTTCCGCCCTGTGCGAGGGATTTGCTGCCGGACGAGACGGGAAGATTGTTCGTGTTCGTTCCCTGCCCCTCGACTTTGTAGAATTCGAGCGGACTATCGGCGATCTTGTATTTCGTGGAACCGTTGCCGCCCCAATCCTCATAGGTCATCATCCATTTGCCGTCGGTGGTCTGCACGACATTGGCCATGCCGGGACGCCCATTGCCGATTTTGCCGTCGGAGAACGATTTTCCGGCGACGTCAAGCACCGCCTCGCTCCATGACGAGGATGCCGTGCCGTCCCAGGTGCGGTGGGCCAGCACCTGTCCGCCGTTGTCGGCGCCCGTCTCGTCGTCCGCGGCCAATTGGAGCACGCCGGTCTGCGAATCATACCCGGAGTAATCCCGTTCGTCGGAGTAATAGCACACCAACATGCCGTCATACACCATCAGATACGGCTCCCAGACCGGATCCACCTGGCGGTATGTGTTCTCGCTGGAGATGATCTTGCCTCCGGCCCGGGCGCTGCCGCCTTGCCACCCTCCTTCGGTGACGATGCCCAGCACGTCCCAGCTCACGCCGCCGTCGTCGCTGGAGAACAAAGCGATGGCCATGTCCTTGCGGTCACCGTCCGAACCGTTGTACCACGAATCGCCTTGCGCGGCCTTCTGCTCCTTGTAGTACACGTCGTCTCCGCTGACGACGCTGGCCAGCAGCAGCGTGCCGGCCTGTAGGTCGCCGACGGTCTCCGGCAGCACATAGAGATATGGATTGGTCCAATTGCTCACGTACTTGCTGTACTCGGGATTGTCGGGCTCCAGATCGTGAGGCGAAGGCACTTCGGAGATCTTCTGCCAGGAGTCGCCGCCGTCATCGCTCGCGTAGACCGGCAGGGTCTCCCCGACGGGGTCGCCTACGGAGCGCTCGAATGTGGCGACGATGCGTCCGCTATCCAGCTGGGCGGCTTTGGGGTACACGATGCAGCCGCTGTAGTCGCCGCCTTTGTTGCACCGCTCGGTCTCACCGTCCATCTCGTACATGACCTGCGGCGCAGGCGTGTAGGCGTTCGCCGTCGAAACGCCCACCGTTCCCACCGCCGCCATCGTCGCGGTCACGGCGAAAGCGGCGGCTATTCTCTTTATGGTTTTCAGGGTTGGCTGCGACACAGCAGCACCTCCTTATTTCTCTGTTTCTTGGATTGATGGTGGCGAACCACGCCTCTCGTCACACGTCGGATTCCATGGATTCGAGGATGCGCACGCCCCATGGGGCCACGCTGATGCGATCGCCGACGCGAACGGCTTGCGCGGACGCGTCTTCGTCGGAGAGAAGGTCCACGCCCTCATATGGGCTTGCGAAGGCGACCTCGTTCGGCGAATAGTTCAACAGGTAGGTGATCGTCCTGCCCAGGGCGTTGACGCCTCGGCGGACGGTGATGGTTCCGGCGAGCGCGTCCGACTCCTGTGCGATGCCGGCGGCGGTCAGGGCTTCGCGCATGATGCCGCGGGTCGTTTCGGCATCGGTCATCGTCGCCACCCACTGCGCCCATCCGTCGCGGTAAGCGTTGCGCGTGACGGCCGCGTATCCCCGCCACGCGGGATGCCCGTAGCGAGCGAGCACCTGCGTTCCCTGCGCGGGCTCGACGAGTTCCATAATGGTCGACGGCGCGCCTTCCAGACCCGACAACGACCCTTCGAACGACAGGGCGGCATCGTCGGAATGGATGGTGAACTCACCCACGCGGATGCCGAACACCTCCGCCAGCCCGTGCGGCTGCCGGTCGCACCACACCGTCACATCCTCGTTGGCGAAGAACGACTTGAATGTGGACAACAAGTGGCCGCCTTGGCCCACGTATTCCTTCAGCGAGGCGATCAGGCGCTCCGACACGCAGTACAGCGCCGGAGCGATGACCAGCCCATAGGAGGAGAGCCGTTCCGATTCAACGTCGGGCGGCAGGATATCCACCTCCACATTGAGTTCGAACAGCGCGTCGTAAAGCCAACGCAGCACGTCGTTGTACGCGACGAGCCCTGAACTGTCCCCTTCCTCGTAGGGGGCCGGCTTGGGGAATCCCGTCTCTATAGTGAACCGATTGAGCGCCGACAACGAATCGTTGCTGACGATGATGGCGACCCTGTTGCGCTTGCTCAGGTTGACGAGATGCCCGCCGATGCGTTCGATCTCCCCGCCGAACACCGCGGCCTCGCGGTAGACCGGATTCGGCTCGAAATCATGGGAGAGCACACCCTTCCACAAGGTCTCGAACGAATTATGGATCGAATGCCAGTGCCAATACATCACCGAATTGGAACCGGAGGCCAGATGGCTGTATGCCTGCAATCTCAGCTGTCCCGGGAACGGCATCCAGCCGGGCTGCCCTTGGGCCTGGGTCTCCATCACCAGATAGTTCCTGCCGTTTTTGGTCGATCTGGTCAGGTCGCCGCCGAAGGCGATCTCCTTGCCGGTCAGGCGGGATTCCGTCGGATGGTAGATGTCCACCGAAGTGCAGTCCAACGCTTCGGCGTTGGCGAAATGGTCGGCCCACGGCTGCACGCCGTAGCTGTAGCCGCGCCATTCCAAATCATGGTTCTGCGTGACGAACTGATCCTCACGCGCGTATTCGCGCACGATGGACGCCTGCCAGGCGAGGTATTCGGCCACGCAGGATCGTCGGAAGCGGTCGAACGCCCCCGCCAGCGATCCGTTGATGGTTTCCGAAAGATCTGGGAAACACTCCCAGTCGTCGATGCGGTTGGACCAATAATCCAAACCGAACGCGGCGTTCAACGCATCGAGGTCATCATCGAACCGGTCCCGCAGATGCCGTACGAACGCCTGCTGGATGTCGTCGTTCAGCGCGTCGTAGTATTTCGTCTCATTGTCGATCTGGTAGCCGATCACCGCCCCGCGCTGGCAGACATGGCCTATCAGCGCCCGGATGACGCGCTCCGCCGCCTTACGGAAATCCTCGTTGACGATGTCCATGACCTGGCGGGGGCCGTATCGGCGCAGGCCCGCATGCTGGCGGACGAGAATCTCCGGATGACGCGCCGTCAGCCAGCTCGGCACCGCATATGTCGGAGTGCCGACGATGACGTTGATCCCGGCCCGCTCCATCGCGTCAAGCACACGGTCGATATGGGTGAAGTCGAATTCGCCCGGCCGCGGCTCCAGCGTGCTCCACGTCGATTCGGCGATGCGCACGGTGTTCATATGCGCCGCTTTGAGCATGGCCACGTCTTGATCGAGCCGGTCGTACGGCATGTACTCGTCATAGTATGCGGCGCCAAAAAGGATGTCGTCCTGTTGCGTCATAGTTCTGTCTCCGGATACGTCACGGCCTCGGCCGTGGGAAGGATGGAAAAGGGCTCGGCGACGGGAAGGAGAGGGCCGTCGCCAAGCCCCTGCGGACGGGATCCGCCCGCGGATGGATGGATTGCGGGGGTTACTGGACGGTGTATCCCTGGTCGACGCCATACTGCTTGAGCTGGTCCTCCCAGGTCTGGTATCCCTCGTCGAAGGTGGTGCCGCCGACCGCGGCCTGACCGGCGGAGTCGCCGAAGATGGAGCGCGCGTAGACGTCGTAGGGCAGGAACTGCCATTCGGTGTTCACGGTGTCGGCGGCTTCGGAAAGCACCTCGTTGAACTTCTGGTCGCCGAAGTAGGCGTCGGTTTTGTTCTTGAAGTCATCCGAGGCGAGCGTGGCCTTGTCCGCGGGGAACTGCCCCTGGTCGACGCGGATCTTGATGCCTTCGTCGCTGTGCGAGGCGAAGTCGATGAACTTCCATGCGGCTTCGACCTTGTCGGAGGAGGCCATGATGCCCAACGTGGAACCGCCGTCCTCGGCGTTGGAGACGTTGTCCGCGTCGAACTGCGGGGTGGCGGCCACACGCCAATTGCCGGACTGGTCGGGCGCGTTGTCGTCGAGCATGGAGGCCATCCAGGCGCCGATGGTCAGCGAGGCGAGCGTGCCTTCGTTCAGGGAACGGGACCATTCATCGGACCAACGCACGGTCTTGGTGTCGATCAGCCCCTCGTCGATCATCTTCTGCCAGTATTCCTTGAAGGTCTGATAGCCGGAGTCGTTCAGCAGATCGATTTCGATGTTCTCGCCGTCCACCTTGAACGGATGTCCGCCGGCGATCCAGATCATCAGCTCTTCGACGTACGCTTCGCCGGAATCCGCGGTGATGTAGTAGTCGTCGCCCAAGGCGTGGATCTTCTTGGCCGCCTCGTAGTACTCGTCCATTGTGGTCGGCGGTTCGGTCACACCGGCCTGGTCGAAGATCGCCTTGTTGTAGAACAGCGCCATCGGGCCGGAATCCATGGGCAGGCCATAGATGCCGTCGTTCACATTCACCGAGCTCCACGTGCCGGGCGTATAGAAATCGTCGTATTCCGAGGCGCCCAGGTCGGAGAGATCCAGCAGGGAGCCGTTGAGGGCGTACTGGGAGATGGCGTAGTATTCGACCTGCGCCACATCGGGAGCGCCGTTGCCAGCGGAGATGGCGTTGTTCAACGCCTTGTACTGGTCGTCGGCGGTTCCGGCGTTGGTGATTTCGATTGTGATGTTCGGGTTCTCCTCCTCGAACGCCTCGGCCACATCCGTCAGGGTGGGCTCCCATGCCCATACGTTCAGGGTGATCTGTTCGTCGGACTCGTCCGTTCCTTGGGCCGACGAGCTGCTGCCGCACGCGGCCATGGACAGCATGGTGGCGGCGGCGAGACCCGCTGCGAACGCTTTCTTCAGGGACTTCATTGTCTATTCTCCTTGTGGTTGGTGTCGGTTGATGGTTGATATCGATTGCTTTGCCTGTTCAGGAAAGCGGCGGTTACGGGTGGTATGACCTCCTTATTCTTTGACGGCTCCTGCGGCGAGTCCTGATTGCCAGTATTTCTGGAGCATGAGGAACGCGATGACCAGGGGATGATGGTGATCAGGCTTCCGGTGATCACGAGGTTCTGGATCGCCTGCCCGCCCGCCGTGCTGGCCTGGTCCTTCCATTGGTTCAAACCGATGGTCAGGGGGTACCAGTCGGCGTCCTTGAGCATGATCAACGGGAGGAAGTAGTTGTTCCAGGTCGCCACGATCGTGAACAGCGCGGTCGTCACGATCCCGGGCGCCAAGAGGGGCAGGCTGACCTGCCAGAACGTGCGCCACTCGCCCGCCCCGTCCACGCGCGCCGCCTCCAGGAGCTCGGTGGGCACGGCCTGCTCCGAGAAGATCCACATCAGGTACAGGCCGAACGGCGAGATCAGGCTCGGGATGATCATCGCCCACGGCGTGTTCGTCAACCCCAGTTTGGCGAACAGGAGGAACTGCGGGACCGCCAATGCGATGCCGGGCACCGAGATGGAGCCGATGATGACCGCGAACACGGCCCTGCGGCCCGGGAAGCGGAACTTGGCCAGGGCGTAGCCGCCCATGATCGCCAGCAGGGTCGCCCCGCCCGCGCCCACCACCACGTACAGGAGCGTGTTCACCAGCCAGCGGGCGAAGATCCCGTCCTGGTAGGCGAACACCGTGGCGATGTTGTCCCACAGGGCGAACGTGTCGCCGAAGCCCAGGCCGAACGTGGACGTGAAGTCCGCCTGCGTCTTGGTCGCGTTGATCAGCAGGTACACGAACGGGAACAGGCAGTACACGGCGAACACCGCGCACACCACCGTCAGCAGCACCGACCTCCTGGGGTTGGCCACGTTCGCGAACCCGTTCCTGGCGGCCCGTTTGCGCTCGGCCTTCTCGTCGCGCGCGACCCTCCTCTGGCGCTCCCTCTCGGCCCTTTTCGCGGCCCGCTCCTGCGCCCTGAGATCCGAGGCCGTCATCGTCGCCGTGCTCATCGCAGTCCTCCCTCGTGTCCGCGCGCCATGCGCGCCGTCGTCCCGATCGTCCTCGCCCGTTCAACCCGCGCGCTCATTTCATCTGCTCCTTCATGCTGTTGAGCTGCACCGCGTACGCGATCGCCATGGTGATCACGGCCATCACGATCGCCAGGGCGGCCGCGTAATTGCTCTGGTTGCCGCTGAAGCTCAGGTTGTACGCGTACATGTTCGGCGTGTAATACGTCGTGATCGCGTTGCCCGGCACCATGTTCTCCATGATCGACGGCTCGTTGAACAGCTGGAACGAGCCGATGATCGAGAAGATCACCGTGATCGCCAACGACCCCTTCAACTCCGGCAATTTGATCCGGCGGATGATCTGCCACTCCGACGCGCCGTCGATGCTCGCCGCCTCGTACAGGGAATGCGGGATCGTGGAAAGCGAGCTGTAGAAGATCAGCATGTTGTAGCCCGTGAACTCCCACGTCACGATGTTCCCGATGCTCGCCAACAGCACGCTCGGCGCCAGCACGTCCAGATCAGTGCCCAGCAGATCGTTCAACGAGCCCACCAGACCGTACTTCGCGCCGTACATGAACCCCCAGATCATCGTCGAGACCACGGCCGGCACCGCGTACGGCAGGAAGGTCGAGATGCGGAAGAACTTCGCGCCGTGCAGCTTCATCGAATCCAACGCCAACGCCAACGCGGCGGCCAGGAACAGCATGATCGGCACCTGCACCACCGTGAACAGGGCCACCCGGCCCACCGAACTCCAGAAATTCGGATCCTGGAACAAACGCACGTAATTATCGACCCCCACGAACCGGGTACCGCCCACCATGCGCTTCTGGAAGAACGAGATGTACACCGCGTACACGATCGGCACGATGAACACGAACACGAACACCACCGCGAACGGCCACATGAACTTCCAACCACGCCAATCAGCCCTATGCCGATTCACACGCGCCGACGCCGAATGCGAGGGTAATGGGCGCATCGCCACGCCACCTCCCTCATCCGCCGCAATGTGAGATCGAACATTCATTATGCCTCCTAATATGCCTGTTGCATGATTCATCGTTAAAGATGAATCAACCAATACAAAAGCCTTTATTTCTAGCGATAAAACAGAGAAGTTTTTGTCAACTTTGTACATTGCTTCTCTTTTTTACTTCATCGTTGAAGTAACTATATCGCACTTTTTCGAAGTGCGCAACATCGTCCGACACGCGAACAAACACAGCGTTCCATCCCGTCAGCAACTACTCTCGGACCTGCACGCAGGGAGACGACGCCCATGGACAAATCGGGCGGAGGCCTCGCCCGTCTCGGACCTGCGCGCAGGGAGAAGATGCCATGTCCCACATCAGAACGTCGACACCACACGACACCCGTTCATCCATCAACCGTCGCATCCTCGCGCTGGCGATCCCCACATTCGGGCAGCTCATCGCCGAACCGGCGTTCATCCTGATCGACACGGCCATCGTCGGCCATGTCGGCGACTCCGCGCTGGCGGGGCTCTCCATCGGCTCGACCATCATCCTCACCACCGTGGGACTGTGCGTGTTCCTCGCCTACGGCACCACCAGCCAGGTCGCCAAACTCATCGGCGCGGGCCGACGCCGCGAAGGGCTCGAAGCGGGCATCGACGGATTGTGGCTGGCGCTCGGCATCGGCACGGCGGTCTCGATCGCGCTGTTCGCCGCCGCCGAACCGCTGTGCTGGGCGATGGGCGCGCACGGCGAGGTGCTCGCCAACGCGGTCGGATACCTGCGCGCCGTCGTGTTCGGACTGCCCGGCATGTTGCTCGTCTACGCGGCCAACGGCATCTTCCGCGGGCTGCAGAAGGCGCGCGTCACACTGACCGCCGCCGTGGCCGGCGCCATCGCGAACACCGTGCTTGACCTGCTGTTCGTGTTCGGATTCGGTTGGGGCATCGTCGGCTCCGGCGTGGCGACGCTGATCGCGCAATGGTTCATGGGCGTGTTTCTGGTGGTGCCGGCGATTCTGTGGTCTCGGGCGGACGGCGCAAGCGTTCGACCGCGGCTCGGCGGCATCCTGCGCAGCGCGGGCGACGGCGCGCCGCTGTTCCTGCGCACGCTGGCCCTACGCGTCTGCATGGTCGCCACGGTGATGTTCGCCGCACGCATGGGCGAACAGGTGCTCGCCGCCTATCAGGCGGTGAATTCCAGTTGGAATTTCGTCATCAACATGCTTGATGCGATCGGCATCGCGGGACAGGCGCTGGTCGCCACCGAATTGGGCGCGGGTCGGCGGGGCGAGGCGCGGCGAATGACCTCGGCGGCCGCGCGCGCCGGACTGGTCGGAGGAATAATCATCGGCCTTGCGCTGGCCGCCGCCGGCGTATTGGCGGCCCCTCTGTTCAGCGCGAATCCCGCGATCCAGCAGCTGATCGCCATCGGCATGGTCACACTGGCCGTGTTCCTGCCGCTGGGCGGTTGGATGTGGGCGCTGGACGGCATTCTGATCGGCGCGGGAGATTACCGGTATCTCGCCGCGACCTGCCTGATCACCGCGGCAGTGTATCTGCCATGCCTGTTCGGCGCCGGCGCATTGGACGCGTGGATCGACTCGGCCGAACTGCTCGACGGCGCGCCGCTCAGCCTGGACGCGCTGCGCACCATCACCGTGTGGGCCCTCATCAACGTGGTGTTCATCGGCCTTCGCGCGGTGTTCAACGGAGCACGGGCCCGCACCGACCGCTGGATGTGACCATTCGTCATGCCGAGCGGAGCCGAGGCGTCCGGGCGGAGTCGAGGCATCCGGTTCACCGACGGAAATTCC
The DNA here is from genome assembly GCF_014898175.1 of Bifidobacterium lemurum. Taxonomy (NCBI): domain Bacteria; kingdom Bacillati; phylum Actinomycetota; class Actinomycetes; order Bifidobacteriales; family Bifidobacteriaceae; genus Bifidobacterium; species Bifidobacterium lemurum. Next base: position 1,405,136 of record NZ_CP062948.1, on the reverse strand, counting down.
TTCGACTACGCCCTCGGGCTTCGCTCAGGATGACGACAGGGCAGCATTCCCGCGTGCGATAACGCGGAAAACACACGTCCCAGACCTCCGAATCAAAGGCGATGACGAGTTTGGCGTGTCGATTTCTCGAGACAAGGCCATTGTTCCACACCAAACTCGCGAATCAATCGTTTTACACGGCCGCCTCCGAGAAGCCGCACACACCAAACTCTCCACGCCCAGCTGAAGGGCGGGTTTCCATTATTCCAAGCGGAGACTTCGCCTCGCTGACGAGTACATGGCGGTCACCAGTTTTTCACGCCAGGCGCTCCAGCCGTACTGTTTGGTGATGGACTCACCCGCGGTCGCCCCCAGCGACGAACCATCGGCGCGGGTCAGGTCGAAAAGCATATCCAGCAATACGGGGTCGTGGTCGAGCCGCGCGGCGAGCTCCTCCCCCACCGCGGGATCGTTGGGGTTGCGGCCGGTGGCGAAATCAGACAAGGTGAGATGCTCGCGCGTCAACAGCGTGGCCCAGCCCACGATATCCTCGTCGAAACCCATGCGCCGCAGAATCACCGGCACATGGCGTGCTCCCTCGGCCGCGTGGTCGCGCACGAACGCGCGCTTGCCTACATCGTGCAACAGACCGACCAGCAGCAGCGCGGCGTAATGGCGGTCGTCATACGCCTCCCGCGCCCCCTCGCGGTATCGGGACAGGCGGGACACCACCTCGACGCTGTGGCGGTCGATGGTGTAGCGATGCGCGGCCGACGCGCTCGGGCGGTTGCGCACGCCCAGCCATTCGGGAATCCACCGGCCGGGAAGATCCACGAAGTCGATCTCCTCCCACACGCGCATCAGCTCCGGCCCGCAAGCCAGCAGACGCAGGAACAGCGCGCGCGACTCCTGCGTCCACTGGCTGTCGCGAATCGGACACTGTTTGAGATTCGCCAAGGTTGCGGGATTGATCGGCAGTCCGGTCTCGCCGGACGCGACGGCCACCCGCAACGCCAACGTGGCATCGCGAGACGGTTCGACTCCGGGCGCCAGCACCAGTTCGCCCTCATGCTTGGCCACGCCGGGCGCGACCAGTTCGAACTGCGGGGCCTCACGTCGCCCGCCGCCCCGCGGAGACATGATCTGGAAGAACGAGAATCTGGGCTTCTCATGCACCAGCGAATGCTCGGCGCGGGAGGCGGTGGAGTCGAGCGAGAACGCGATGCGGCGGCCGATGCGCGCCAGCAGCGTCTGCAGATCGTCGATCGCATAGGCGGTGCGTTCGGCCTCGGGCCAGGTGGGATCAGCCAGACCGAGCATGACGGCGACTTGGGCCTGATAGGGGGCGAGCAGCAGATTCGTGTCTTTGCCGGCAGCCAGATGGATGCAGTCGCGCACGTCGAGCAGACGTTCCACGGCCTCGTCGTAGACGCCGTGCGGGCGGTCGGCCAGCCATGAAGCGGCGAGCGCGGAGACCAGCACGGTATCGCGCAGGCCGCCGCGAGCCTCTTTGACGTCGGGTTGGTTGATATAGGGCAGGCGGCCGAATTCATTCAGACGGGATGCGGCGGAATCGAGCAGTTCGGGCAGACGTTTGCGCGCGGCCTTGCGCCATCGTTCGAGTATCGAGGCAGCGGTGGATTCGATCAGGGCCGCATCGCCGGCGATGGCGCGCACGTCGAGCCAACCCATGGCGGCGGGCAGGTCGTGGTCGGTGACGGACGCGCATTGCGCGCGCGTGCGCACCGCATGGTCGAGGTCAAGACCGCTGTCCCACAGCGGATACCACAGTTTGTTGGCGAGCTCGTTGATTTGGGTGTCGTTCAGCGCGTGGGGCTCATAGATCAGCACCAGGTCGAGGTCGGAGCTGGGTCCGACCTGTCCACGGGCGAGCGAGCCGACTGCGGCGAGCCCCACGCCGGAGTCGGGCACGGCGAAGGAGACGGACCCGCAGGCCTCGCGCCACAGCTCACGCAGAGCGTCCATCGCCAACGCGGTTCGCGCCTGGCGTTTCGCAGCGCCGTCGCGGTACACGCCGTCCTCATCCGGCTGGCTCATCTCCATGAACCGCCGTTTCAACCCATCCACAGCCGACATCATTCACTTCCGTTTCTTCGCCTCGTTTGGCCGTCATTGGCCCTTCATTCCAGCTATCTGCGTTAGCGGTAGTGGATTTCGGTGTCCGCAAACGTCAATCTACGTTAGCGGCAGTGCCCCTTTGCCCTTATTCCGTCTTTGGCCGTTGAAAAATGGGGCCTCGTATGTGGCGTAGAGCCCTAGAGGCACTACCGCTAACACAGATCGATATCTGCAACTTTGGTTTTCCACTACCGCTAACGCAGATAGGCCATCCGAAACCGGCGCTCCGCCGCGATAGCGGCGTGCAAAGCCGATTCGCCGGTCCCGCATAAGACAATCCCCGCGTGATGCCTGGCAGCGCGCGGGATAGTGTCTTATTGATGGCCCGAATCCCTCAGGAATCCGGACGTCTTATCAGATCGCGGCGGAGCCGGTCTCGCCGGTGCGCACGCGGGTCACGGAGTCGAGCGGGGCGACCCACACCTTGCCGTCGCCGATGGTGCCGGTGCCGGAGGCCTTGACGATCACACCGACCAGCGTCTCGGCGTCGGCGTCGTCGGCCAATACCTCCACACGGATCTTCGGAATCAGGTCGACGGTGTATTCGGCGCCGCGGTAGACCTCGGTGTGGCCGCGCTGGCGGCCGTAGCCGTTCGCCTCGGACACGGTCAGACCGTGCACGCCGGCGGCCGCGAGAGCCTCCTTGACGTCGTCGAGTTTATGGGGCTGGATGATGGCTGTGATGAGCTTCATCTCACTTCACCTCCTTGAGGACGGAGCTGGCGGTACCAGCAAAATCGTAAGCGCGTTCGCCCTGGTCGGCAAGATCGACGCCGCCGATCTCCTGGGCTTCGGTGACACGCCAACCGATCGTCTTCTCCAGAGCGAAGGCGATGATCGCGGTGACCACGGCGGAGTAGAGGATGGCGACCACGGCGATGATCACCTGGACGGCCAGCTGACGCCAGTCGCCGCCGGCCAGCAGGCCGGTGCCCTCGCCGAAGAAGCCGATGAGGACGGTGCCGGTCAGACCGCCGACGCCGTGCACGCCGACCACGTCGAGCGAATCGTCATAGCCGAACTTGAACTTGAGTCCGCAGGCGAGGCAGGTGAGCACGCCGGCGATGGCGCCCATCACCATGGCCCACAGCGGGGAGACCACATCGGCGGCCGGGGTGATGGCGACCAGGCCGGCGACCATACCGGAGGCGGCACCCATGGCGGTGTAGTGGCCGGAGCGGATCTTCTCGGTGAAGCCCCAGGCGAGCATGGCGGCCGCGGTGGCGGCGGAGGTGGACACCCAGGCGTAGCCGGCGGTGCCGTTGGCGGCGAAGGCAGAGCCGGCGTTGAAGCCGAACCAGCCGAACCACAGCAGGAAGGCGCCGAGCATCACGAAGGGCACGTTGTGCGGGCGGAACGGCTGCGTGCCGAAGCCCTTGCGCTTGCCGATGATCAGCACGATGATCAGCGCGGCGACGGCGGCGTTGATGTGCACGACGGTGCCGCCGGCGAAGTCATGGGCCGCGGCGCCGATGGCCTGGGAGATCGCGCCGTCGGCGGAAAGCAGACCGCCGTTCCAGACCATGTGGGCCATGGGGGCGTAGTCGAAGGTGACCCACAGCGCCACGAAGATCATCCAGGTGCTGTACTTGACGCGTTCGGCGATGGCACCGCAGATCAGGCCGACGGTGATCATCGCGAAGGCGACCTGGAAGGCCACGTCCACGCTCACCGGATAGTTGTTGCCGTTCAGGCCGGTGGCGGTGAAGACGCCGTCCTCGGCGACCATGGAGTCGCGCAGCAGGAAGCCGGCGGCCGGATCACCGAAGATGCCGGCGATGTCGGAGCCGGCGTAGGCGATGGACCAGCCCCACAGGGTCCAGATGATCATGGTGACCGACAGCGCGGCCGCCTCAAGCATCAGCATGTTCAGCACGGCCTTGGCTCGCACCATGCCGCCGTAGAAGAACGCCACACCAGGCGTCATGAGGAAAACCAGGGATGCGGAAGTCAATATCCAAGCGGTATTTCCGGAATCCAACATGTCTACCTCCCTCTCTTAAAGTTCGCGCCCGGCTGGGCAACCGGTCGGACGTCTTGGGTTATTCATTCTGCAGCTCTTACGGGCTAACAGTTGGCAGTGAACGCCCGACGCGTTTTGATTTCGTTACGACAAGTTACGCGAGTGTTAAGCGTTTGCGGCTCGTTACGGGCCTTTCGCGAGGGATCGTAATATGAAAAACGGCGGAATTCCAAGGAACGCAAAAACGCCCCGAATCATGTTTCGAATATGATTCGGGGCATTTTGTCGAGATTTGTCGCATTCCATCTGATGAAACACAGACGGGGACGGAAGGCCGGTCAGGCGAGGATGCCGTCGACGAAGCCTTCGGGGTCGAAGGGTGCCAGATCGTCCGGGCCTTCGCCGAGACCGACGAGCTTGACCGGCACACCGAGCTCCTTCTGCACGGAGACGACGATGCCTCCCTTGGCGGAACCGTCGAGCTTGGACAGCACCACGCCGGTGATGCCGATCGCCTCGGCGAACACCTTGGCCTGAGCCATGCCGTTCTGGCCGGTGGTGGCGTCAAGCACCAGCAGCACCTCGTCCACGGGCAGGTTCTTTTCGGTGACGCGGCGGATCTTGCCCAGCTCGTCCATCAGGTTGGCCTTGTTCTGCAGGCGGCCGGCCGTGTCGATGATGAGCACGTCGGCACCTTCCTCCTTGGCCCGCGCGCTGGCTTCGAATGCCACGGACGCCGGATCCGCGCCGTCCTTGTCGGAACGCACCACGGGCACGTCGACGCGCGCGCCCCACGTCTCGAGCTGGTCGGCCGCGGCCGCGCGGAAGGTGTCGGCCGCGCCCATCATCACCCGCTTGCCGTCGGCCACGAACAGGCGGGCGAGTTTGCCGGCGGTGGTGGTTTTACCGGTGCCGTTCACGCCCACCATGATGATGACGGACGGTTTGTTCGCGTCGGGCTTGTTCGCGTTGAGGCGACGGTCCGTGTCGCGACCCACGATGTCGAGGAGTTTCTCACGCAGGGTCGCGCGCACCTCGCTCGGGTCGGCTTTGCCGGTGATACGCGCGTCGGCACGCAGCTCGTCGACCATCTGTCCGCTGGCCTCGGCGCCCACATCGGCGAGCAGCAGCGTGTCTTCGACCTGTTCCCAATCCGCTTCGGAAAGATTGTCTTTGGTGAGGATGGAGAACAGCGCCTTGCCGAAGGGATTGGAGGATTGCGCGAGTTTCGACTTCAGGCGGGTCAGGCGCGAACCTACGGATTCGGGGGTTTCCGTTTGCGGTTTGGCGGGGGTTGCGGGCCCGGACGGTTCCGCGGCGGAGGCAGCGGCGTCATCCGCCTGACCGGCATCCCCGGCGACCGGACGGCCACCGGTGCCGCCGGGCATCTTCGTCTGAGCACGAGTCTCAGCCTCGCGCTCCCGCGCGATCAGCTCGTCGGCCTTCGCCTTGGCCTGTTCGGTGCGGGCCTCGGCCTCCTGCCGGGCTTTGGCGAGCGCGCGCTTGCGCGAACCGCTGAACCACACGCACAATCCGATCAATACGACCGCGACAACAACCACGCCGACGATGGCGAGAATATTCATAGTATCCATGCCCTACAGTCTACGCGGCACGGTGCCGACTACACTTGGGGCGCATGGCAAATGCTTCCCGTATGACTTCGCTGCAGCGGCGTGAACAACTGATCAGCATCGGCCGCGCGCTCTTCGCGGACAAAGGCTTCGAAGCGGTGAGCGTCGAGGAGATCGCCTCGCACGCCAAGGTCTCCAAGCCCATCGTCTATGAGCATTTCGGCGGCAAAGAGGGCCTGTACGCGGTGGTGGTGGACCGTGAGATGCAGGCGCTGACCGGCACGCTCACCGCCGCGTTAAGCGACACGACGGCGCATCCGCGGCAGATCGTGGAGCGCACGGCGCTGGCTTTGCTCACCTATATCGAGGAGAACGCGGAGGGATTCAAGGTACTGTCGCGCGATTCGCCGAGCACCGATCCGGCCGGCTCGTTCAGCTCGCTGCTGGGCGACATCAGCGTGCGGGTCGAGGATCTGCTCACCGCGTCGTTCAAGCGGCAGAAGCTCTCGCCCAAAGGCGTGCCGTATTACGCGCAGATGCTGGTGGGCATGACCGTGTTCACCGGGCAGTATTGGGCCGACCGGCCGAAGGTGAATAAGGAGCAGCTCGCCGCCTATATCGTCGATCTCGCCTGGCATGGCCTGTCCCGACTGGATTCCAAGCCGCAGCTGCGTTTCGAGGGCGCCAAGGCGAAGCGTGCGGCGGACAAAGCGGGCGCGAATGATTCCGACGCAAGTGGAATCCCCGTTCGCGAATCCGAGCGCGACGGTATGGATGGGACGGACGCGGACACGAACGCGGACGGCGCAACGAATACGGACGGCGCAGGAGCCGAGGCATCAAGCGGCGCCCATTCCAATGAGTGATCCGCATCCCATAGCGGTCCCGCTGTGTTCCAAACGACACTCAGGGAACAATCAGGGATACCGAATGTGAATTCAGGGAAGCAGATTGTGCGATTTCCTGTTCGGGGTACCACCTGAGGTGTACCCTATGGTGTCGGAAAGAGAAAATAGTCAAGTTGACCACCATCGACTGTTTGTGAGGAAAGGCCGCATGCAGACCCCAGCAAAGACGCTTACCTTCGTGGTGCCCGCATACAACATGGAAGCGTATCTGGAACGTTGCGTTCATTCGCTGACCGCCGCCAGCCGCACCGACGACATCGAGGTGCTGATCGTCGACGACGGCTCGTCGGACGGGACGGCGGCGCTGGCCGACACCTTCGAACAGCGCATGCCTGGCATCGTGCGCGCCATCCATCAGAACAACCGCGGCCACGGCGGGGCGGTGAACCACGGCATCGCCGAGGCGCGCGGCGCGTACGTGAAGGTCGTGGACGCGGACGACTGGGTGGGACCCGAATCGCTGGAGCGGGTGATGGAGGTGCTGCGCGCGCAGACCACGTCCGAATCCCCCGTCGACATGGTCGTGGTGAACTACGTCTACGACAAGGTGGGCAAGCGGCGCAAGCATGTGGTGAACTTCCGCCATGCGATGAAGTCCGGCGCGGTGCTCAGCTGGGACGATCTGGGGCATTTCGGCCTGGCCGAGTACATTCTGATGCACGCGCTGATCTACCGCACCGACGTGGTGCGCGCCTCGGGCATGCAGCTGCCGGAGCATACCTTCTATGTGGACTTCATCTACGCCTACCAGCCGTTCCCGTGGGTCAAGACGCTGATGTACGTGGACACGCCGTTCTACCACTATTTCATCGGACGCGACGGGCAGAGCGTGCAGACCGACGTGATGATCCGCCGAGTCGACCAGCTGCGCCTGATCAACCGCATCATGACGGAGGCGACGCCGGAGCGCGGCACCGTGCCGGACGGCCTGTACCGCTATATGATCCACTTCCTGGCGATTCAGAGTTCGGTGACCAGCGTGTTCCTGATCCTCTCGCGCGACAAGGAGAACTACGCGAAGAAGGACCAGCTGTGGGCCGACATGCGCGAGTATTCGCCGACCATCGGCCGTGACGTGCGCCGCAAGATCACCTCGCGCGCGCTGAATCTGCCCGGCTCGGTGGGGCGTTTCATCATCCGCTGGGGATACCGCATCGCCGAGCGCGTCGTCGGCTTCAACTGATTTCCGTCCCGCTCGGGGTGGGTCTGGCTCCATTCGATGGCGGCCTGTGGCAGGCGCTGATTCCCATCCCGCCCGGAGTGGGGTCCGATTGGACGACTCAGGGCGATAGGTGATGACTGATTTCCACCTCACCCGGAGTGGCCCCATTCGTCGCCGTCATCGCGGCGTCATTGTCGCTCGTTAAAACCTCAGGGACCGGCGGCGCCAATGATGGGACGACGGGTGTACTGGATGCCTTTGGGACGGTTCTGATTCTGTTCGGATGGATTCCCTTTCTCCTCGGGCGGCTCCCCTCTCTTTCGGACGGCTCCCCTCTCTTTCGGACGGCTTCCGTTTCTTTAGGACGGTTTCCGTTTCTTTAGGACGACTTCCCCTCCCCTCGGACGATTCCCTTTTCTCCTCGGGCGGCTCTGATCCGTCTCGGGCGGTTTTATCTCCCTTCGGGCGGTTCCGATTCCCCTCGGGCGGTTTCATCTCCCTTCGGGCGGTTTCAATCCGTCTCGGGCGGTTACCCTTCGGGTGATGAGTGGCCTGCCCGAGGGAGAAAGGTTTTAAAAACGTTGATTTTCCAACGTTTTATCCAACCCGATATTTGTTGCGCCCCATGATTGAGTGAAAGGCCAGCCGCCCGAAGGAGATTGAAACCGCCCGAGGGGAATCGGAACCGCCCGAAGGGAGATAAAACCGCCCGAGAGGGATGGGAACCGCCCAAGAAGGATGGGAACCGCCCGAAAGTAATGGGCCAATAGCGAAGAGCCTGATTCACCTCAAACAACGGCGACCACGACAACACCGTCTTCGCAACAAAGCCACGGTCACGTCGCGGCACACAACGGCAATCAACCCGACACCGTCTTCGCAACAAAGTCGCATCATTATGCCACGACGCGCAACATCAACCGATCGCAACGGCACCTTCTTCGCACCTCGACATTGTCGGACGACCACCCTCGAGCCGTCATCGCACCGCTGAACCGGACACTTTCAAACCTGACACCTTCAAACCCGACACAGGCAAACCCGTCACCATCAACCCGTCACCATCAACCTGTCATCACCACACCCGCTACCGGCAAACCCACCACCACCAAACCCGTCGCCACCACACCCGTCACCTGCACACCCGACGCCACCACACCTGTCACCACCACACCTGTCACCACCACACCTGTCACCACCAAACCGAGTGCCATTACGGCTGTCGACCGACCTTATGCGAGCAGTGCGGTTCCGTTATCCACATTCACTCGTTTTCGGTGGATTATGCGGATTTATGCACCACCGTCCACCGGTTTTCAACGCCGGTAGCGGCAGCAAAACGGGTTGGTTTACATTGACGCAATGAGCACTCCAACGACATCCTTCGCCAATCGACGGCTCATCGAACTGAGCATGCGCGAAGAAGACCGGCTAAGACGCTTCCATGAGCGGCGGAGAAGCGCGACCGAATGCTGCCTGACCACCGCGCTGCGCATCGCGATGATTGAAGTCCCCATCCTGCTCAACACCGTCGAACCGGACCACCTTCCTCGCCTCGACGACCAACGCCTCCATCTCGCCGTACCGGCCAAGGGCAATCGTTCACGATGCAAGGACGCCCAGTATCATTCGTTCCAACGAATCAGCACCGCATCGATGAGCGACGAACGCAGAGACGCCTACGCACCAATCAAAATCTGTCCGGATATCACCATGACCCATCCGCTGCTCACATGGGCGCAAATGGCGGCATACCTCAACGGAGGCGAGCTCATCGTCTTGGCGGACTCGCTGATGCGGCGCAACGCGGTGCAATACCGTTACGGCATCCAGGATTTCGCCGATCTATTGGATGCGCTGCCGCAAAAGTTCCGTCGGCGTGAGACTTGCGAAAAAGCGCTTCTGTATATGCGGGAGAACACCGATTCCTCCATGGAATCGCGAATGCGCATCAAACTGATCAACACCAAGATGCCCGAGCTGCAGGGACTTGTCGTCAATCATCCAGTGGCGATCAGCGAAAGCAAAACCGTCTACTTGGATATGGCGATACCCAAGTTGCGCATCGGCATCGAATATTCGGGACGGCATCACGCCGAGCAATGGGAAAGCGACGAGGAACGACGGACCGCTCTGACGGCGATCAACTGGCGGAACTTCACCGCCAACGCGGAGACCATGAACGACGAAACCAAATGGAGCACATTCGTCACCCAACTTCGTCTTGCCTTCCTCGAACAGCAGCGGACAGACGGACAGACGGCCGTCTCCAAGGATGCAGTCCCAAGAGGGTAATTATGTGGTACAATATTCCGGAAATCGTATTGCGATCCGCCCTCAAACATGGGGTGAATCCAAACGATGCCTTATACGTCACCGAACGCCCGATCGTGACTCTCGTCATGGAGGAGGAACCGCTCAAGATTCTGCATCTCGGTATCTCGCCCGAAGGCATCCCTCTGGAGGTCGTCACCATACGCACCTCGCGAGGGGACGCGGTTATCCACGCCATGCGCATGCGCACCAAATACGTCAAGCTTCTGGAAGGAGGAGGACGGTGAGCGACAGGAGATACCGGCTGCTTTCAGCCGATGACTTTGACGCGGACGAAGCGAGAATGCTCCAAGAAGCCTCCGAGGAAGCACAACGGGGCTATTCGGACCGGCAACTGGCAGAGGCCGCCGCCAGACCGGTCGGCAGACCGCTATCCGTCGGAGCATCCCGCGCATCGAACGTCATACGCGTGCGACTGGATGACGAGCGCAACGAGCGAATCGAAGACTACAGAAAGAAGCGACGAATCACCAGAAGCGCGGCGGTCCGCGAACTTATCGACAAAGGACTGGACATGGTGCGAGAAACAAAAACCTCTGGAGCCGAAGCCCCAGAGGCGACAGTACCCCCGTGGGATTCGAACCCACAACCCACGATTCTCCCGAGCGCTGTGAGCACGTCCTTGCCGCACTCTGATGGGTGTTGAAAACGTTGGAATTCCGCGGCTCCTCATGGTTGAGGAGATTGAGGGCGCTGAGAGACAGAAGCGCCATAGCGGGGCCGCTGCGTCTGCGGTGCGGATGGCGCGCTGCCGACAATCGGTGGCGCTGATGCCCCGATCGGTTGATGTGCCGGCCGGGCGCATGCTTGGGCTTGGCATGGGACGACAACATGCTGGGCAACATCTGTGCCAAGCCAGTTGGGCCGTTGATCAGGCTGAGCAAATCGGACAGTGGTTCTAGAACATCACAACGATACATATCCGGATGCGGGGCGCCCGCCGATGATTCGTTCCTGCGCGGTGAACGCCGGCTCCGTCATGCGGTGCCGGCAGCTGGCGTGTTTTCCTCCCGGCACTGTCTGGCCGCTTCGAGATCGTGTCTGAGGGCATCCACCAGCGATTGCAGCAAAGTGATGTTCTCCTCGGCCCGTACGGTGCAGATGCGTCGGGTCTCGTCCTTTTCTATGGTCACTAGCCCGCTTTGCGCCAACAGTTTGATGTGGTGGGACACCGTGGTGCGTGACAGTGGGGAGGCTTCGGCAAGCTGGCCCACTGTCAGCGGTCCGTCCATCACCAGCCGCACCAGCAGCGACTGGCGTTGCTCGTCCTTCAGCGTCTCGAACAGCGGAATGCACCGGTTGAGGATCGGAAGACTTTCGGAGGGGCGGTGGACGGTCCCGTCGCTGTCCGTGTCACGCCCATCGGGATTGTCTGTCGTCAACGGTGCCCCTTCCTGCGCCGCGGGGCCAACGCCCCCGGCCCGTGCTTGCGGAGGGCGAACGCCAGGGCCATGATCCCCAGGTGCCGGCCGTCCGTCTTCGGCGCCTTGCCCACGGCAAGGCGGTGCATCTGCGATTCATACCACGATATCACCAGAACACCGTTGAACGCCCGATCCAACGCCCGCACGCCGGTGGAGACGCGGGGCAGACGCAGCGGCCGTTCGAAGCCGCCGGCCATCACCTGCTTCGGGAAATTGGGGGCGACCACCAGCGGTCGACCTAGTCCGACGACGTCCGCCATGCCGGATTCCAGCGCGCGTCGCATGTCCGGAGCGGACCGGAACCCGCCGGTCAACGCCACGGCCATGTGTTCCTTGCCATCGTCGAACAAGGCGCGCAGTTTCGTGGCGAAACCGGCGAAGTACACGCCGCGCGTCTGGTCCTCCGCGGCGCCGCCATTGGTCTGGATAACCGGTTTGCCGGCCATGGTGCCGCCGGAGATGTCGATGAGGTCCACGCCCATGGCGTCCAAGCGAGCGATGACCTTCAGCGACTCCTCTTCGCTGAATCCTCCGTCGATGCCATCGGAGGAGTTGATCTTGACGGCGACGGGGAAGTCTTCGCCCACGGCTTCGCGCGCCGCCTCGACCACCTCCGTGAGGAAGCGCATGCGGTTGTCCAGGCTGCCGCCGTATTCGTCGGCGCGCCGGTTGTCGAGCGGGGAGAGGAACTGGTTGATGAGGTAGCCATGCGCCGCGTGGATCTCCACGCCGGTGAACCCCGCTTTGCGGGCGATGGCCGCCGTGGTGGCGAAGCGGCGGACGATGGCATGGATCTCGTCGACGCTCAGCTCCCGTGGGGACGCGAAGAAGCGACTGTATTCTCCGGAGGTGCCCGTGGCGCTCGGCGCCACGGGATGGGGGTTGATGGTCGCCGGTGACTGCTTGCCCGGATGGTTGATTTGCATCCACAGTTGTGCGCCATTGGCGGCCCCGGCCTTGGCCCATGCGCGTAGCGTCGGCAGGTCGCGTTCGTCTTCGACGGCAACGTTTCCGGGTTCCCCGAGCTGGTTGCGGTCGACCATTACGTTGCCGGTGACGAGGATGCCGCAGCCGCTGTCTGCCCAGCGACGGTAGAGGGTCACGTGCTCGGCCGTGGGTCGTGCTTCGGGGCCGGCGAGCGCCTCGTTCATCGGAGCCTTGAGGAAGCGGTTGCGTGCGGTGGCGCCGCAGCGCAGGACGAGCGGGGATGCGAGGGAGGCCGGTGCGATGTGCTGTATGTCATGTCGTGCGTTCATGGCGCCCATAATAGACGAAATGTCGAAACATATCGACATTTGGTGTGTTGCGAAGGTCACCATGGGGCGATTACCGCATGGCGGCCAGTGTGCGAAACGCGGTGCCCAGTATGGTCGCGCCCCGAAGCATGCGCGCCGACTGCCGCAGCCGACTGCCGGAGAGGACCGGCGCGCATGCTATGGCGGACGCAACGAAGGATCGAGTGCAGGCAAAAGGGGCATGCGCATCGCGCGGCGAGCACGCACTGTCCATCGGGCCGCCCGATACGCTCACACACGCACCGGTGTTGCCATTCCTTTCCTCTCGGGGTCTTCGAATGGGTGAACGACACCCGGGAATCTAGCGGGAGCCAAACGGCGCCGGTGGCCTCTTACGTTTCACCAAGGGACGCATAAGGGGATGCCCCATCGGCGGGTTAAGTGACAAAATGTGGGTCTTAAATCCGGTGTGAGGTGTTGCCGCGCAACGCGTGTCGCGGGGATTTTAACGCGTGGGGCCGGTTTACTGCGGTCATTGCGCCTGAGTGCGTCTGAGGCGTTCCACCAGTTCTGGAACAGAAACGCTGAGGGCCTTGGAATCGTTGCAATTCCAAGGCCCTCAACGTGCCATCTGTACCCCCCGTGGGATTCGAACCCACAACCCACGACTTTGTGGATGGAATGAGCCAATGGCTTTTCGCGCCTCAAGTTTTCTTTTTAATTCTGTTGCTCCAGTGCCGCACTCAACAGCTATCCATCGACGATGATTGTGCTCTGTGAGATGGACTCATAGCGTCGGCCCGACTATCGGACCGACGTTTCCTTATTTGGAGGGCGCAGCAAATGGAATTTCCCACGCACCGCCAGCCACCGGAAGAATGGGTGGACTGGCTCGATGGATGGGTCAAGGATCTCCGCGCGCAGGGGGCAACGGAGAGAACGATCGAGAATTGGTGGTATCTCGTCAGTCATTTCGGAATCAGCAGCGGTGTCGCACCAGGTGATGCATCCAGCAAGGATCTCATTGTATGGCTTTCTCGCGGCGTGACCGCAGCAGCCATGCGTTCGGACTGGAGTGCGGCAGCGTCGTTCTTTCGCTGGGCACAAAAGACACAGCTCCGAACCGACGACCCGATGGCATCAGTGCCTATGGCCAAGCGCGAAAAACGCATCCAACGCCCGGCACCGGACGAAGCCGTGAGAAAAGGCCTCCAATCCTCCAACCCTCGCGTGCGATTGATTGTCTCCCTTTTCGTGGACGCGGGACTCCGCCGATCTGAAGTCTGCCTGACCCACACACGGGATGTCGTCGATGACCTGCTCGGCAAGAGTCTTATTGTGCATGGCAAAGGTAACAAAGATCGCATTGTGCCGCTCAGCAGCGATCTCACGCGACAGATCGAAAACATTCCTCCAGGCTGGTTTTTCCCAGGTGAAGCAGGTGGGCACATTTGCCCCGACACTGTGTATCGCCTGACGGTCTCCGCGACCGGATGCACGCCTCATGCGTTCCGTCGTAAATTCGCAACCGATATGTGGAAAGCAACACGGGACGTTGTGCAAATCAAAGAGCTACTAGGTCACGAGTCTTTAACCACCACGCAGCAATACATCTTCAGCACCGCTGACGACTTGAGAGACGCGGTAACGCAGCTGCATGAGTTTCGGCAAAGACAAGCCATACAGTACTCGTTTGCGCAGTTCTAGTTCGAACTGACCGTGGTCAGCGATTCATCCAGCTGTCAGCATCGTCAGCGTTCGACAGTTGACGATGCTGCTGCCATTTTCTGAATTCTACTTGCTGCTGCTCCCATTGGCGTCGTTGTTCGGCCTCCGCCTCCATGGCTTTGCGCTCGGCGCGTGTGGGGCGTTCGATGAACCATTGGGTGACGATGCCGACGATGATGCAGCAGACGATGATGGCAATGACGTCCCAGCCCGGCGGTGTCTGTTCGGCAAACCAGAAGTACACCGCCAGAAGCGTGAGGATCACGCCGATGCAACCGGCGATCTTCTGCAGGATCAGAGCCAATGTGCGTAGAGGAGCGATGAGGAAGTTGAGAATGAGTCCCACGGCGGCGAACAGCAGCGTCAGCCCGATGGAAATCACCATGAAAATCAGCGCGACGGGCATGTGTCCTCCTCCCGCGACTCAGCTTTGGTAGCGGACAGTGTACCCCAGACCTTCAAGGTACAAGCCGATGAACAGTTGCGCCATGTTGAAGGTCTTCCAGTGTTCGATTGCGGTCGGTTCATCGGCGACGGCAAATTCTTGCTCGCTTTGATACCGGGGCAACGTCCATACGATGTTGGGGTCGGGACGGTTGCCTTCGCCGCGCTGCTCGCGTTCGAATGACATGGCCAAGTGCAGGTCATCCAACATGTCGGCACGGATTTCCGCCAGCGCGCCCATCAGCGTCCGCGTTGATTCCGATTCCGTTGACTGCTGCTCCAGTCGAGTGACCTCCGCTGGCGTCATGCCGACGAGTTGGGCGAGATCGTCGGTGGTGAGTCCTACGGATTCTCGGTAGGCTTGCAGTGTTTTATCGTTTGCAGTAGTTGTCGTGCTCATTTCTGCTCCTTTGTCGTGTGGTTGTTGATTTTTAAGTTAGCGAGACGATCGCCGCGCCGAAAGTCCAAGAGTGATGTGTGGACTCATCGCATGCGGTGGATACTACTGACGCGTCGATTTGCGCGGGGACCGATTCGGAGGCGACGGAGATGTCTTGGCGCTGTCATGGTCCGGCGTCCGCTCCTCAAGCAAGGCGAGCACATCAGCCGTCGTCTTTTTCTGATTGACCGCGTCCGCGCCCCGAGATTCCTGCTCGATGTCGCTCAGCATTTTTTCGTACTGCTGTTTCCAGAATTCATAGAGCCTGATGATGGTTTCGGGATCCTGGGTTTTCTTTTTTTGGAGGACATATCTCTTCTTATTGGACTCCTTTCGCCGCGCCTGGTATTCGGGATCATCTTTATGCCGCTCACGGTAACGTTGCGCCGCTTTGATTTTGCTCGCTCTGTATTCGGGATCGCTCTTTCTTTTCTGGTGGCGCTCCCTCCAGTATCCAAGCCGTCGTTCCCGGTATTCGGGATCGTTCGCCATGCGTTCACGGTAACGTTCGCGCGCGCGTTCTTTTCTGCGGTTTTCCCGTTCCTCGATTTGAGCCGCATCCAGTATTTCAGGCTGGGGACGCTGTTTGGCTGCCGCTTTCTCCTCGGCTGTCTTTTTCTTGACTGCTGCCTTTTTCTTTTCTGGTGGCGCTTTCTTCCTAGCTGCACTCTTCTCGGCTGTAGTCTTCTTCTCGGTTAAGGCAGGAGTGGAGGATGTTTTGCGGTGCCGCTCGTTGTAGCGGGCATGGTTGGCTCTTTGGCGTTCCCGATATTCGGGATCGTTCGCCATGCGCTCGTGGTATCGCTCGCGTTGGCGGCGGCGGATCTCGTCGCGGTGTTCGGCTTCATAGCGACGATAGGCTTCTCTCCGCTTGAGCCGTTGTTCCTCTCGTTGGCGGCGTTCGTCCCTTAGCTGTTCGGCAAGTTCGCTCTCGCTCGCAAATTCACGTCCGGTGCGCCCGGGCCGACGGTAGAAGGTGATGAAGTCGCTCCACTCGCCGAGGTCGATTTCGCTTTCGTTTTCGTCAGCCATGGTCACCACTCGTGTCCGCTGTCGCTCTCAGGAGTGGTCGAGGACGCGGCGGCATTTTCTCCGCCGTTTTCACCTATTTCGGGGTTGTTGGTTTTGTCGGCATCTGATTCCGTCTGGGGTTGACCGCTCGGCAGGATAAGCGCGCATGCGGTATCGCGCGCGATGCGCAGTTCCTGGTTGCTCATTCCAAGCGTGTCCGCCATCGTCCTGGTCGAGAATCCGAGGTCGGAAAGTTGCTTCGTCGCCGCGCGCAGCCGTTCAGCGGCGGTGCGAAGTTCTACGAGAGCGGCGGCCTCTTCCTTGATCGCGGTCTCCTTGCGCTTGAGCAATTCGCGGTCATGTTGCAGGACCTGCTCCGCGAGCTGCTTCACCATGCTTTTCCTCATCGCCATTGTTCTCCTCCTACGCAATGCGATTTTCCGTTTTCCCCGCCTCGATTTTGCGAAACGGGCTGATGATTGCCTCATCAGATTTCAACGTAATCGCGATCCGAAAAGTCGAGGAGGGGAAAATGCAGAAAACCGGAAAAACCCGCATGGTCTCGGGACATGGTTGCCTCCGACCCGAGGCATCGGGTTCGGAGGTAGCAAGCGACGCATTTGTACGTACAAATGCTGCCGGACCGTGCCGGTCCTCGCTTGCCGGGAGACCCGAACCCCATAGTCGGCGGAGCCTCCGAAGAGCGCCAACGGCGACTCGAACACAGCGAACGCAGAGCGGAACGAACCTCTGATGGGATGGGTCAGCGGCCGTCATCGGGGCGTGCGGAAGACCATCACGTTCAGCGATGAGGAGTGGGCTCAGCTACAGGAGACGTATGCCTTGGTCAAGGCTGATGCGCCGTATATGGACTTCGGCAGGTTCGCTCGTTCGTTGCTGTTGGATGGGCATGTCACCACGATCAAGGTCGCGACGGATCCGGCGAAAATCAATCGGGAGATCCGTCGTATCGGGCAGAACATCAATCAGATCGCGCATCAGGCGAACGTCTCGAAGAGCGTCACGCGGGAGCAGTTGCGCGCGGTCGAGGACGAGATGCGCACGCTCAACGACATGTTCTATCGGCTGGTCGAGCAGTATGCCGACGCGGTGTTGGAGGGGCAGTGATGGCCGTGGTGACGATGGGGAGGAAGGTCAAGACGCGATACACGTCGGCGACGCCGTTGGCCGACGCGATCAGCTATGTCATCGACCGGACGAAGACCGAGGACGGCGCGCTGGTCAGCTCCAGCTACAGCACCGAACGACATGACGGAGAGCGTCTCGCGCGTCCTATGGAAGCCGATTTGAGAGCCGCTCCGCAGGGCATCCGCCGGGACACCGTGTGGGCTATCCACCTTAAGCATTCGTTCGCGCCGGATGATCCGGTGACGGCGGAGCAAGTGCACGAGTTGGGTGTCAGGCTGGCCGAGGAGATCACCGGAGGTGATTTCAAATTCGTGGTCGCCACGCACACGAACCGGCCGCATCTACATAACCACCTCATCATCTGCGCCGCGCAGCAGATGGAGCCGCATCTGCATATGCGCCTGCCGAAAGACATCATCGACCAGTGGCGGCAGATCAGTGACAGGCTCTGTCTTGACGCGAATCTCAGCGTCATCGACCATCCCGAAACGGTCCAGGATAGGCGTGGCATGAGCTTCGCGGAGATCTACGAGCAGGCCAAAGGCAAGGGTGTCAAGGCCGCGATGCGCACCACCATAGATCTCGCCGCAGCCAACTCGCATAGCTTCGACGAGTTCCGTGGACTGCTCGAAGCGGCCGGGGTCAAGGTCGAGGCCCGTGGCGCACATCTGACCTACACGCTGCTGGAGTCGGGTTTCAAGGTGCGCGACAACCGGCTCGGCGAAGCATATTCCATGGGCAATGTCATGGCCCGTATGGCGAGGACCGCCGTGGTGCCAATCAGCTTCAACAGCTCACTGATTGAGCACAAAGATGGGGACCGGGTTACGGTGTGGCTGCCAGGAGCTAAACGGCAAAAGAAGATCACCATCCCGATGGATCGAATCGTGCGCGCCGGCAGTACCTGGCGCGCGTATCTGAGCGATGAGGCCACGCAGATCGTGACCGACCGTCGTGGCATATACGAGCAATCCTTGCCTGCCAGAGGCTTATACCAGTGGTTCGGACGCCCTACGGAGAGTCTTGGCAAGTCAGCCGAAACGAAGTTGGACGTCAGAGCCGGTGTCAGCGACGCCCAACGCCGCTACTACGTGGCACAGGGATATCGCATCGACCGGTTGCGTGAGGCGGCCAAGGCGTTGGACGCGGCCACACGATGGACCCGCGAAGCAGGCGGAGACGCCGACAAGGGCATCGAAATCCTGCGCGAAAGACTGCGCGACGAGCACGCGATGCTCCAGGCAAGCGTGATAGCCCTGGCCGACGCGATCGACAACGGCACGACCGAAGCGCAGGTCGAAGCCCGCGAGGAGATGACGTTGAGGGAGACGAGAGTCGCCCAATTGGAGGACGACCTTGGCTCCATCGAACGCCACGCCGCGCGCACGCGCGACATGGAATCAGAGGAACGGAAGCGGGAACGCGACCGGACCGTCAAACGCGGCCATCGCCTGTGACGGCCGATAAACAGAAAGGAACATCATCATGGCAATCGAGGAAATGGTTGAAAGCCAGGTCAAGGACATCGGCATCAGAATCATCGAATCCGGAGCGAGTCTCATCGTCCGGGTCGGCGCGGACAGCGCCAAAGGCTTTGCCGCAGCGGGCTGGAGGATCGTCACCGGAGGTGCCGGAATGATCACGGACGCCATCAGACACCAGATGGAGACGGGCAAGGTCAGCGAGGCGCGTCTGCAATCCATGGGCAAGGACGTGCACGACATCCTGCTGCCTGATGAAAGCCTCAAAGAGGTGACGAAATCACTACGCAAGGCCGGCATCACCTATTCGGTCGAAACTACCGGACAGGGATCCTACTATCTGCACTTTCAAGGCAAAGACCAAGATCATCTGCTGCACGCGGTCAACCGCGCTTTCGAACAAGTGGGGTTGACCCTCACCACGGAGATGACGACACCCGACCGAAGCATCACGGCCACGGCACCGTCCGAAACCACCGCACCGGAACGTGGGCTCCCCGAAAAACAGGTGGACAAGCAATCATCCGAACCAGAGCATCGGGCCGAAAGCCAACCGACCGGACGGCAGTCCGAGTCACGTCCAGATAAGTCCAAGCTGGGCAAGAAGACGCGGGCCGATGCGCTCAAGCTGCTGGACGAACGTGCGGCGGCCCATCTCGAAGCCGCGAAGCAACAACCCGCACGCACCCTCAAACCGGCCAAAAAGCATAACCGATAGGAGCCGTCATCATGGACATGGACAACACATCGATCGAGCGCGAAACACTGCTGCGCCGGACCGCGATCATACAGGACACAATCAACGGCATCACCAATCCCACGCCATGGCCCACACGTTGGTGGGCGATGTCCGGCGACCTGTTATGGACCGCCGGCATCGCCAACGCGAGCGGGGTCGACGCCATCGGCGTGGCCTACGAGCCCGGAGACATCGTCGTGCACCAACACACCATCCAAGGCGACTCGACACGATTGACGATGGGATTCGGCATCATGCAGCCAGGGGATACGGACCCATCCCGTCAGATTGCCAATGGCATCGCCCAATGGGCAAACGGGGCCAAACCAGACGTGAGAACAGTCGAGCAGCCGGGAGCCATCACGTTCCGCATCGACGGTAAGGCATTGCCGATGGGATGGGCCGAAGCACTTGCGCGCGCGGAGTCAAAGCCCGATGCCGGCCCCGACGCGGTTCGGCTCGCGCTGCTGCAAGCCGGACTGGAGCGAGGCATAGGTGAGCCGTCCTCCTGGTATCTTGAGGACAGTGGGGATGACCTGATTTCCATTGACTGGCATGTCAACGGCCAAGGCCTGGTCGACTCCTACGGGTTGCGCCATCTGCAATACAGTGACGACATGGGACCGCGATTGGAGACCATCGCCCACAGCGTGGCCCCAGCTCCCATCAGCCCGCCGCAAAGACTCGACGACAGCGAGTTGATGGCGCGCGGCCGGCAAATCTACAACCGTTACCAGACCAGCCGCAACCATAACGGAGGGCCGGACGCGTGGGACATCACGCATCATGTGGCGCGCGGAGGCATTATCAGGAGGGGAGAGCGGCCATTGCTCGACCGTCCGAACGACGGCAAGTTGGAGGATTGGGACACACTCATCGACCGCACGGCCTGTCAACTGCTCACCGATGGCCACGCGCGGACGCGCGAGCCGGGAGCCCGCGCCGCAACGTCTCCGACACCCAACGGACGGAAGGGATGGCCGAACGCATGGGTCGATAATGACGCCGCACGCCCGTACACTTTACATGCCCGAGACGGGCGCGAGTGGGACAAGATGATCATCCGCCTGCCCGCCGGCACAGTCATCGACGGACGCCGTTTGGACGGGTGGGCGTTCGACCTGTTCGCCTCCGACGCCATTAAACGGCAGAAGTCCGAAGGCAGGGACGTCAATGTCCGTTTGCGTCCGGGACGCGGCGTCGAACTGTTCCAAGGACGCGGCGAGAAGCGCCGCAGCGTCACCATCGACGATCCCGCGAAGCTGTGCGCCGCGATAGCCGAAGCGAGGAAAGCCGCCAAACGCAAGACGCCAGACATGCAGGCCAAACAGCCGCCCGCAGTCGACACGGCAACTCCGTTGAGCGAGGAGATGCGGAGTGAGGTCATACGGCTACGCGAGCAGAAAGACGATCACACAGCGGCGTTCGGACTCGCCAGATACGCGGTCGGCAATGCCTGGGAAAGCGTCGACCGGCTCCAGAACCAATTGATCGCGTATATGGACGCGGGCAAATACGATGCCGGACTCGCATTGAAAGCGACCAAGAGGGCCATCGATCGTGTGGCGGTCCAGCACGCACAACAGCATGACGTCCCGCAGGCGCGCAGCGTCGCCGATACCCGTTTCTCGGCCGAGGACCGGCGCGCGGCCGCGCTGCTGCTGCTCGACACCCTTGTCGGCGACCATAACGACCAAGACATCACCGACCGCCGGAACCCCATAAGGGAACGCGCGAAGGATGAGACGGAACGCAAGGAGACCGCGATCAAGGAAGAAGCCGCAGCCACGCAGGCCGAACCCGACGGAAAGACGGACAAAGGCGACCGCAGGTCCCTGCTGTCGATGCTGAGGGACAAAGCCGCAGAGGCATTGTCCGGCCAGAGGCACCGCAGCCAGGAGCACAAGCAAAAGCACAGTAGATAGGAGCTGCCGTGAACGAGCAGATTGTCTGGCTTGAGGGCACATTGGCCCAAAAACCAAGACGCATCGGAGACGAGACGATCCTTAAAATCAACGTCCGCTCCAGCGACGGAGTCCATCAGGTCACCGCCCTCGCCGTCGGCGACGCGCATCGCCGGAATCTCCAGGAGAGCCGTGCCGACACCGGCAGCGCGATCATACTCAAAGGACGATTGCCGGAAGCCGAAGACGGATGCGACCTCATCGTGGAAACGCTCGGTCTCACGCCCAGCCACGAGGGAGAGAACGAATCATGATCCCACGACTCAACATCGCGGTCGGCATCGGAAACGATCTGACTGATCTGACGGTCATGGCGACCCGGATGGGATGGACCATCACACATCACGCGGCTGACGACCTTGAGACGGCGCTGCTGGCCCACATGGCTTCGGCAGCCGATGCGGTGATCGCGCGGGACCAGAATCTCGCAATCTGCATGCCTCTGCCGTCATCCCCAACCGACGGTTCGGCCACCGGCTCGACCGGACCAGCCACAGACCGGCAAGAGCC
Organism: Bifidobacterium lemurum; assembly: GCF_014898175.1. Lineage (NCBI taxonomy): Bacteria > Bacillati > Actinomycetota > Actinomycetes > Bifidobacteriales > Bifidobacteriaceae > Bifidobacterium > Bifidobacterium lemurum. The sequence goes on along the minus strand of NZ_CP062948.1, from coordinate 1,382,953 downwards.
CGGCCACAGTGGTCCGAAGGAACAGACAACGGACCGCCAAGAGAAGGATTCTCGAACCGCACCCACTGGCCTCAATGTCGGAACCAGGCGCGACGTTTTGGCCGAACTCGCCCGTCTGGAACGGCAGATCATGTCGTTCGGCAAACAGTCCGGCAGACAGCAGATAAGACAGCAGACCGGCACCAGAAAGGAGCAACAACCATGTTGAGGAAATCCTTGCCCATCATCCTGACCATGCTGCTCGGATTCTGGGCGGCCGACCTGATGGCCATGCAGATCCGCTCGGACATCGCCGCAGGCTCCGACGCATCCGCCATGATGGATCATCTCGCTATGGCGTTCCGCGCGCCGTTGCGCTTGAGTCTGGATCGCGTGGATCTGCTCTGGGGTTTGGGCGGCGCATGCGCGGTCGGCCTATACCACCTGTACCGGTGGAGCATGCGACGCACCTACCGCGATGGCGAGGAGTACGGTTCGGCCCGATGGGCGACAAGCGACGAGATGGCCCCGTACACTGACCGCAATCCATCGCAGAATCTGCAGATGACCGCGACCGAGGGCTTGAGCCTTGACACGGTCGGCACGAAACGCAATCTGAACGTGCTGATGCTCGGCAGTTCGGGCGCACGCAAGACCAGCGCCTACGTCATCCCAAACATCCTCAAGCGAACCATGCACTATGCGTGCACCGACCCCAAAGGAGAGCTGTGGGACTCCACCGCCGCGACGCTGCGCGACGCCGGCTATGACACCCGATGTCTGGACCTGATCGACCTAACGTGCGATACGATGTTCAATCCGCTCAAATATATCGACCCGATGAAGCCTGATGTGTCGATTATGCGGCTGGTGTCCAATCTGCTCGCCAACACCGACAGCAGCGAGGCCGAGAAACATTCCGGCGACGATTTTTGGGTGAAGTCCGAACGTGCGCTGCTCACGTCTCTTATCGCGATGGTCTACTACACCAAGGTCGATGAAAAGGCCGGTGAATGCAACCTGAACTCGGTCGTGGATCTCGCCGCCAAACTGCGCGCCAGCGAGGAGGACGAGAACATGATCAGCGAGGTCGACGCCAAGATGCTGGGCGCGGAGGAGGTGTGGAAGATCTTCGCGGCCGACGAGGACGCTTGGGACGAGCAGGCGGCCAGGACCGTCAGAGGATTGAGGTTCGCCGCCGACCAATACAGGCCTTTCACCCAGGGGGCCGGAGAGACGAAGAAGAGCATCATCATCTCGCTCGGCGTGCGTCTCGCCCCTCTCCAGGTGCACGAGGTGCGCGAAATCGTCAAGGACGACAACATCGGCATCGACCTCATCGGGGCGGATAAGTCCAAGCGCATGGCCATCTATCTGAAAATCCCCGACGAGGACACGACCTTCAATTTTTTGGCCGCGATTTTTTATCAGTGTTTGTTCGATAGTGTGTTCCGCCGGACCAGGAATATGCCGGACAAACGTTTGCCCGTCCCGCTGCATTGCTTTTTGGACGAATTCGCGAACGTCGGCCGAATCCCGCATTTCGAGCGTCTTATCAGCACCATGCGGTCACGCAATGTCGGAGCGAGCATCATCCTCCAGACGCTCGGACAGCTCAAAAGCATGTATCCGAAGGATTGGGAGACCATCACCGGCAACTGCGACTCGACTCTCTTCTACGGCGGCGGGGAGGAATCGACGACGGAATGGGTATCGAAACGGCTCGGCAAGCAGACCATCGACACCAGGGAGACCAGCGAAAGCCGGGGCGTGAACGGCAGTTGGTCCATCAGCCACCGACGCACCGGCCGTGAGCTGATGCTGGCGGACGAGCTCAGCAAGATGGATGACGACCTATGCATCTTCATGTTGCGCGGCCTGCATCCATTCCAGAGCCGCAAACTGGGATTCGACCAGCACCCCACCAAGCCCAGGTCTCGACTCAGGCATTCGAAAGACTGGCGGCCGATCGAGACAAGGCTGCCCTCCGACTGACGATAGAGGCCCGGCAATGCCGGGCCTCTGCTCTATCGTGTATGACGCTGTCTCCTGGCGTCTTCTCCCGCATCAGGCTGACGCTGTTGAGCGGTTTTCTTGGCCAGCAGGTCGAGCACGGCCGACCGGTCTCCCTTCGCGGGAGGCTGTTGGATTTCGTCGGACACCGTCAGACTGGGGTTCTCCTTCAACGCGAGATCCAACGCGGGCTTGATGATGCACTCACGTCTGACGTCGAGGGTCGCCCGGTAGAAGTCGCGGTGGAGATCATCGATGCCAGGCACGGCATCCACCACCCGATCGGTCGACTCCTTGCCCAAGCGCGGCCACAGTTCCGGCAAAGCACTACGAAACTCCCGCGCATAGTCGGAGAGCATGAAGTATGAGTATTTGCGTCGTTTGCCATGCACGTTCATCGCGATGGCCGGGGATTCGAGGTTGGCGTCGCGCATGAGCCGGGGATCGGCCAGACGTGCCATCATCTCATCATGGGACAGGTGTGGGGCCAGGGACGAGCCGCAATCATACACGGGTGCCGTGTCGATGATGTTCGCTTGGCCGTCGGCAATGAAACCCCAGTTGTTGGAGTGCCGGTCGTAGTTGCCGATCAGCGCGTCCACGCAGACGATCCGCTTGAATCGCTCCCACGCCCGCTCGCGGATTGCGGCGAGGTCGGGACTGTCATCGAGCACATGCCTGACGAAATCCCAGTCGGGGCGTGCCTTCGACCTGCCGCTCTCCCCCGGCATACTGATTTCCAACTGCTTGAAATGCACCAGACGCCAGGACGGGTCCATATCCTCCATGAAGTCGCGGCACGCGATGACGGACTGTCCCTTATACATGCCAAGCGACACCTCCTGGGTGGGGATGTCGGCCACGGCGAAGACGTTGGAACCGATGAACTCGTTGACGGGCACGTTGACGTAGCTGGTCCGCTCGGACTCTCGCTTGTCCGAATCAAGCACGTAGCCGAACTTCAACATATACCGGTGGCCATTCCAGTGCATGGTGCGCTTCTCGGCGGCACCGTCGTAGACGCTGACCTTCAGGTCGGCATCGGAGAAATCATGCAGCGTCGTATCAATCACGCGCCCACTCCTCACGCAGGTAATAGTTGCGCACCAAGGTCTCCTGGTCAAGGTTGTCCATCTCGCGCGTGGCCCCATCCAAATCATCCAGATAACGGCCAATCCAACGCTCGCCGCGCTCCATGGCTGCGATCAGGTCATCGATAGCCTCGGCCGTGATTTCAGGGATTTCAAACGGCCAGTCGGTCGGCTTTCGAATGATGGAAACGTCCATCGCAGCTCCTTTCCGCCAGTTCCGCATGTGATTCTCCTCATTATGTCACTTTCGCGGCCGTCGCGTCGTGAGATGCGCGGAACGCGCATCAGTTGATGTAATCGGGGAAGGGGTCTGGCTCCGATGGGGCCGGCACCTCCCAACCATCGTTTCCTCCGCCGGTGCCGGAGGTGCCTCCGTTGGAGCCGCTGCTGCCGCCAGTCCCAGAGCCGCCGGAGTATGAGGGCGTGTAAGACTGCTGCTGGTAGTACTGCTGCACCTGCGACTGGACTTGCGCTTCGGCCTCGGCTTGAGCCTGAGCAGCGGCAGCCTCGGCCTCTTCACGGGCCTTACGGTCGGCCTCCTCCTTCGCCTTCACGCTGCTATTCACGCTCTTGACCGCGCTAGCGATCGCGTCCGCATCCCGTTCCTCAATCGCTTTGGCCAACGCCTCGCGCGTGGCATTGTCGGAGACCTTGCCATCCGAGGCCGCCAGCAGTGCCTCGGCGTCGGCGATGGTCTTGTCCAGCACGCTTTCTTCGACCGCGTCCGCCGCCGCTTGGAGACTCTTCATATGATCCTCGTACCACTTGGCCGCCTCGCCCAAGCTCGCAGTGGTCTCGTCAAGACCCTGTTCGGTCTCCGCGTCGCACGCGGAGATTTCCGGCATATCCTGCGATATGGCGTCATTGAGCTCGGTCATCGTCGACACGTCTTTAAGCGTGGTTTCGTCGGTGTTGGCGACGGTCTTAGCGGCGGCGAGGGCATCGTAATAGGCCTCGGCGGCGGTTTGCGTCCCTTCGTTGGCTTCCGCGCATGTAGCGCGGGCACGGGTTAGACCGGCTTCGGTGCGACTCCTATCCCAGTGTCGCCACGCGACGCACCCACTGAACGCCGCCGCCGCGACGAAGAGCGCGATGAGGCCAATGGCAATGATCGGTCTCCATGAGAGGCCGGTCTTGACCGTGGCCGTGAAATCGGTCAGGTCGCCCGGTTCATCGAATTCATCGAAGACGTCTCCTACCGTCTCCGTGCGTGCCGGCACGGCAGTGTTTTCGCCGGTCGGGTCTTGCGGGAGCGGTGGCACCGGCGTGGGAGTGCCGATGATTCTGTCGATAAGCGCCCGGACGCCTTGCGGACGTGCGTCTTCCGGGCGTGGTGCGCCGCCGGCGGTGTCGAATCCTTCGGCCGCCGCCGTCAGCCCCCACATGCGGAGGGCTTCGTAGGAGTGCGGATGGTTGATAATGTCGTCGATCCATGGACGCCAGTCGGGGTCATTAGACATGGTCCATAGCTGCCATGAGGTCAAACGGGGACTGAGAAAAGGCTTATTGCTCATCGTGTGAATCTCCCGTAGAGGGGTTGCCGGACGTCTCCCCCGGCTGCATGATGACGTTGGCCAGCCATCCGTCATCCGTGCGCGTCAGTCCGACGGTCCAGGGCAGGTCACCGCCGGCGTACACGCTGCATACCGCAGTGTCTTCGCCGCCGGACAAGAGACCGGCCCTCCAATCGGACCGGGGAAGATCCGGCATCGTCTCAGGTTCGCCAAGGTCGAGGATTGCCGAGTGGACGAATGTCTCGGCGAGCAGCGCGTCTCCATCCTCCGATTGGTCGGTCCATGCTTGGAGGGCTGCGGGAGCGACCTGCATGCACGCCTCGGCAGCGGTCATGGCCCTCCCGTCGTCACCATCAATGTCGCCGCCCGCATCGGGGTGGACTATGGACGATTCGATTTCTGCAGAACTGGTCACGTCATTGTATGACTTGCCGGATAGGACAGCCGATGCGAGCAGCAGCAGGATTGCGAGGATGGATGCGCAGACAAGTAGAATGATGCGGATTTTGGATTGCTTGTGCATTGGCCGTCCAATCAGTGGATGAATTGTATGCCCGTGCCGGCGGCGGCGAGCTGGGAGGCGGTGATGGTGCGGGTGGAGACCACGCCGACGCCGCGCGCGTTGGCCTCGCTGATCAGGATCGACCCGTCATCGTAGACGGCCTCGACGATGCCGATGTGCCCGTAGGTGGCGTCGGCTCCGAGCACGCCGCGGTGGAAGCAGATCGCGTCTCCTGGACGTGGGGAGCTGCCGACCGAATATCCCAAAGCGATCGCTTTGCTGCCCCAGTCGCCGCCGTTGCCCATGTACGGGTCGACCGCCTTGCCTATCTGGGCACGGCGAATCGCAGCCCACCAGGTGCATTGTCCCCAAGCGTAGGTGGATCCAGGACTCAGATCGATGCCGGCGGTGCTGACATAGCCGGCCGCGCTGACCGTCAGCGACGGGGAGAGCTGGCCAGTCTGCCCAGATGAATCATCGAAGGTGGCGTCGCCTTGGTATTTGCTAATCAGTCCGGTGATTTTGGACACATAGTTCCGGGTCTCCGTGTAGGGAGGGATGCCGCCATGCTGGACAACCGCGCCCAGACCCGCATTATAGGCGGCAAGAGCGAGGGACAACGTGTCGCCCGACACCGCGCCGGTCCGTTTCAGCCCCTCAACCTGGGTGACGATGGAGCACATGTAGTTGCCTTGGCTCCATATCGCGTCGTGTGGATTCCATACGTCGGCCGTGCCGTCCCCATCGCCGTCCAGACCGTGCGCCGCCCATGTGGATGGCATGAACTGGGCGATGCCCTGAGCTCCAGCGGGGCTTTGCGCCTGGGGATCCCAACCGGATTCGGCCTCGATCTGCGCGGCGATGGCCGCTGGGGTAATCGCGGCGCAGATGCTGCCGGCGCGCTGGACATCCGAGACATATTCCGAAGGCACGTTTTTGACGCCCGCTTGGCCGGTGCCTGCGAACAGTCCGGCGACGCTGACGACAAGCATCACGACGGCGAGCACGCTCGCCGCTATGGGGATGAGCGGCATGCTGATCGACGCGGCGGCTGAGGCGATCGCGGACACGGTGCGAACAGCGACACCTCTAACGAAGTTGGCCGCTGCGACGGCGGCCCTGGCACCTGCTCGCGCAACGTCAGCTCCCGCCCGCGCCGCTCGCACGGGCGCTTTGCGGTGCCGCCACATGCTTTTGACGCTTGACGTGGCTTTGCCCGACGCGCGATATGCGGCGGATCGCGTCGCGGTGGCGATGCGTGACGCGTCGTCGGTATCCGCCTGCATGAGGCGGGTGTCCAGGTCTTTGAGCCGTGCGGATCCGGCACGCCCGACCCGGCCGACGCCGCCTGCCAGGGTTTTGCCCGTCGAACGCAGGGCGGCGATTTTGCCGCTTGCTCCGCCCTTGGCGGCACGTGCGGCGATACGGTCGCTGGCATTGGCCTCGATGATCTTCGTCGGCCGGCCGGAGTTCAATCGTCGCCGTGCGTGCGCGGCCGCTGCTCCGACGCCGTGGCGTAGCGTATTGGCGGTTTTCGACCCCGCACCGGCCGTCACGGAGGCGGTATCGTGGCCGATAATGTCCGCCGTGTCGGTCCGGTCGGCCGCGCCGGCCCATACGGAGGATGTGACGCCCGTCGCGCCATGCGATAGCTTGGCGCTCACCCGCGCGCCGGCACGCGCGCCCGCACGGACGGCGTGGACGGCTTTCGATGCCGGCGCACCCGCGTTGCCCCTCACCGTCACTCCCCGTCTTCAAACTTGGTGTCGTAGAGCGCGTAGAGCAAGCTGTCCTCGTTGATGCGCCCGTCGAACGGCACGTACGCGTTGCCGATCTTCATCAGCCCCTGCCCCGGCAGCACCGTCGTGAAATACTGACGCTGCTCATCCGACAGCTTCAGCAAGTCGCACAGGGCGTCCGCGTCGGTGTCGTTCTGACTCAGCAGCATAAGGAAGTCGGAGTTGGACAGCATGAGTCTGGCCCCGTCATCGATCAGCAGCTCCTCGATGTTCTGGGTAATGCCGGTGATGCCGAGCCCATACTTGCGCGCTCTTTTATAGAGGTCCTTGAATCGGCCGGCCGAGTAGTCGTTGCCGAAGAAGCGGTGGAATTCGTCAACAAACAACCAGGTGCGCCGTCCCTGGGCACGGTTGCGGACGACGCGGTTCCAGGTCTGGTCGATGACCGTCATCATACCGAAGGTGCGCAGCTCCCCCGATAGACCGGACACGTCGAACACCGTGAACCTGGAACGCAGGTCGATATCGGTCTGGCCATTGAAGCCGGACAGGGAGCCGCTGGTGTACGCGTCAAGCGCCAAGGCCAGCAGATGTCCCGCCTCCTCACCCGTGGCTTCCAGCGCGTCACGCAGGTCGGACAATGTGGGCTGGTCGCCGCCGCCACGCTCGCGGTAGGCGACGTACAATCCCATCACGCAGCGGTCCACCAGGCTCTTCTCCACCGCCGACAGGCCGGACTGTCCACCGATGAGGCTGCCGATCAGAGCGACGACCGAATTGGTCTTGTCCTTGACCGGATCGACGTCACCGGCGTCGTCCAGCACGATGTCCAGCGGATTGATGCACCGGTCCGCGCCGGCGCTGATGGGGATGACCTCACCACCGAACGCGTCGGCCAGAGGCACATACTCCTTTTCGGGGTCGATGATAATGACCTCATCATCACGGTTGAGATAGATCGAGCCAATCTCCTGCTTGACGGTGAAGCTTTTTCCGCCGCCCGATGTGCCCAGGATGAAGCCGTTGGAGTTCAGATGGGCGCGCCGGTCCGCGACGATCGGATTACCACTTCTGGCATTGGACCCGTAGAACACACCTCCCGCCTCATAGACTTCCTGTGTGGTGAAGGGGATCAAGATCGCGGCCGAATTGGTGGTCAGCGTGCGGCGCATAGGCAGTGGATTATTGCCTAACGGCAACTCCGCCACCAAGCCCTCCATCTGCATGTATCGCAGCGATTCAGCCTTGCACGACTGGCTGTTGACCCTCGCCTTGACGCTCTTGCAGGCCAGGTCGAGCGCTTCGAGGCTGTCGGCGCTCACACCGATCACGATGAGCGCGTTGACCAAACGCTGGTTGGTTTTCGACAGCTCCTCGCGCATCTCCGCTATCTGGTCGCGCTGGTCGGCCAAGTCATCGGGCAGATCGTCGGGGTCGAGCCCTTGCTTGCGGTTCTTGCGCCGCTGCTCGATGATCTGCATTTTGATCTCGGCGTTTTTGCGGCGCACCTGGGTCAGGCTCTCGCCACGGTCATAGGGGCGCAAGTGGATAGCCACATTGATGCGGGCGCGGATGGATGCCAGCTCGTTGACGAGCTGGTCGGAGAGCTCCGGCGGATAGTCCGAGATCCACAATGTGCGATGGAAATAGCCGGTGTCCGAATACGAGATCTCAAGATCAGCGGAACGCCTGGCATCGATCGCCCAAGGGCAGACCACGTCCTTTATGTCCTCATGTTTTTTGGCGTCATGCCGGGATTCACTAAACCTGAAATGGTCGCCCGGCCGAAGGATCTCCGCCATGAGGCGCAGCCGCTGCTCACGGTCGAGCCGTGTGGCGCGGCATTCGTCGATGCCGCGCATCTGCGCGATCACACTGTTGCATAACGCGTTGAGCGTGCCGACGGCGGTCTCTCTGTCGTGCTCCTCGATCGTGAGGGTGAGCAGTTTGACCGTGTCCGTGTCGCGGCTGGCCATCTCCAAGCGGCGCGTGACGATGCGATTGTAGTCGTCGCGGTATTGGTCCAGTCCGTCGCCGTGGGCATCCATGCGGATGTCGCGCAGGATCGCGTCGATGCCGCGCGTGCGCGTGATCGCGCTGATCTGCACGCATTGTCCGGCGTCGAACATGTTCAGGAGTTTCGCCCACCGGTCGATGATCTCCATCTGATGCGCTTCGGGGCTGAGCTGGTAGTTGATGTCTGCGAACACGATCGATACGCTCCACCGGTCATTGCCAAGATAGGCGATGCCGTTGCGTAGCATCGAGTCGAATCCGATCAGCTCCTTGACGCTATTCGGCACGCGCGCGGACGTTTTGGCGCGGCCCTTGCCTCCATGATTGATCATCGTGTGCGCTCCTTAATCGAGGGACGGGCTGATGTGCGATAGTCCTGGGCCCGGCCGCCCAACAGATACAGGTTGTTTCCCAGGTAATGCCTGACGACATACCCCAGATACTTTTCCGGCAGCAATCCCTTGGGACGCCACCAACCCCACGCCGCTATCGGAACCCCCGGCACGAACACGATGTACATGCACAGGTTGTCCGGCAGACCGACGACCACCCACAGCATGAAATACAGGCCACCACACACCACCGTCAGCAGGACGATGGCGCACAATTGCCGCCAGCTATGACCCATGAACACTTTCGATTCAATCGCGCTGATCTCACGGTAGACAGGCATCTGCAAAGCCATATCAACACCTCTTTCTATTCGCCGCCGAACAGCTTCTTGGCAACGCCATTGCTGACCATCACTATGCCGATCAAAAGCACCGACGACAGCAATAGATTGACGAAGTTATCCATAATCCAACCGGCCAGACTGTCGCCATCCTGGAATGATTCGACCGACATCACCTTGCCCACGAACGCCCGATACAGGATCACCGCGAGATACAAGGTCGCACATTGGAACACCAACGACGCGTACTGCTTGAAATAGTTGACACCCCACTGTCGGGTCTCATCGCATGCCACGAACGCAAGTGGCAGCGGGTTGAACGCAGTGAGCATGTAAATCTGCACGAAACGCAGCAGGACTACGACCGTGAACACGATCACCGCCGCCTTCGACGCAAGATAGGGAATGATCAACAACACCAGGCATGCTATCTGGCCGATGGTGCCCGCCGCGTCGATGGCGTCGCGCATCTGGTCGCCCAGTCCAAGCGAAGATTCATCCCCGCCGGTCGGAGCGGCCGCGGTGAACCCGTCCATGATGCTCTGCCCGATCTGATCGATCGCGGCAAGCAGCAAATCGCTGTGCTGCGCGGCGGTGAACACCAACGCGATCTTCAACATCGCGGCCGCAATCATCTTCACGCCGAGCTCGCGGTCACCATCCACTTTCGTGGACACCCGCGCAAGCTCCAACGTGAACACAATCGCTAGGACGATCGACGCGATCGGTTTGACGGCGGTGGACGCGATGGACAGGCTCAGCCTGTACATCTCAATGCTGTACTCGGCCGGCGTCTGCAAAAGCTGGTCAACGACCGACTGAGATACACCACTGCCGATCGAGTTCAGCAAACCCACCAAAAAATCGACCATGCCAACCCCATGCTACAGTGCGATGGTTTGGAACAACGCGGCGGCAGCAATAATAAGGCCTCCACCGACGACCTGCCAGACACCCGACTGGATCTGCGGACCGTTCTGGTCCTTGAGACCACCGGCGAGACTGATTACGCCCCACACCGCCCAAAGAGCGCCGCCGATAATCGCAAACTGGGCAAAGAGATCCAACGCGGATGTGACGATATTCTCGTTCATGACAATCCTTTCTGATTTTTACCACCACCACTATCGCCCCGTTTTGCAAAATCGAGGCGGGGAAAAAGCGCAAACTGTAGCTCCACCGCTTTACCGATTTCGGTAAATACCGAAAGACCGCTGAGCGGCAGGCCGAATATGCGAATGCGCGGATATGCATGGCATATCCGCGCATTCATTGGTCATGGCCGGCCACGGACGGGAATCATCCCGTGGCCGGTCGTGGTGTCGTCAGGCCGAATGGCGCGCCTGGCTGCCGGTGTCCCTGCGGCGGACGGCCAGCAGGCCGAGGCCTGCGCCGGCGATCAGGATCGCGGCGACGACCACGCCGCCAATCGCGAGGCCGGTGTCCGCCAGAGGCGGCTTGACCTTGGCGCTCCAATCGTCCGTGTTGCTGGTCACGCTCGTGTCGGCGCACATGAGCCGGCCCTCGATCTCGACTGTCTCAGCGGCGTCGGCGTCGGACGTGGCGTCGTCCGAGTCGGGGTCGAGCGGGTCGGTGGTGGCGGGGCACTCGAACAGCGGGACGCCGGTGACTTGGGCGCGGTCGGTGTGCTTGTCGGTCACGCCCTTGAGGGTGCCCTTGACGTCGACCGAGTCGCCCGGCTTGAGCACACGGGTGGACCAGTCGTCGGGGTATTCGAGGTCGACGACCTCGCCGTCGCCCGCGACGGTCTCGTCGGTCAGGTCGAGGTCCTTGGCGAGGTACCATGCTCCGTCGCCCGTGTCCGGATCGACGGCCGACGTGTTCGTGATGCGGAACACGATCGTCTTCTCCTCGTCCTTCGATCCGAGTTCGAGTGCGTCCTTGGTGTCGTCGCGGTCGCCGTCGGGCCAGCCGGATTCCTCGTCGAACTTCTCGATGTGGATGCTCGGCGCGGTGTCGGGCGTGTTGGTGCGCACGACGTTCGACGGACGCTCGACCCCGTTGATTGTCTCGACGAAATCGTTCTCGATGTCGGTGCCGAGCGCGATACGGCGCATGAGCGGGAAGGCGTACCATGCGGCCTCGTGCTCGGTGTCGGCGCTCACGAGCGACTTGTAGAGGTCGGTCGCGCTGACGGTGAACGTGCCGGTCTCCTCGTCCCAGACGGCCTCGAACAGGTCGCCGCCGAACTTCGTGGAGTCGAAGCCGGTGCCGGCAACCTTCTCGCCCGCCTTGGCGATCACCTCGCCGTCCTTGTACAGGTCACGGGCGAGATAGGCCGCCCATGCGCCCTGGTACTCGTCATGCTCGACGTCGAACGGATCGGTGATGCTCCAGTCCGTGACCTCGGGATAGGCGCGGTCCACGGGCAGGACGCTCGAATCGAGACGGTAGAGGAAGAGGCGGTCGAGCCAGATCGAGTGTCCATCAACTGAGTCGCCGTCCACCGACACGACCACGTCCTTGGACGGGTTGATCGGCCTCAAGGGGTTGCTCACCTGGTTGGTGGTCTTGCGCTGGTCGTTGAGGACCTGGGTGGCCTCGTTGACCACGGTGTAGCCGTCATCGACCTTGCTGACCACGAAAGGCAGCACGACCTGGTAGGTCTGGCCCAAGAGCGTCTGGTCGATGGACGGGTCCGCAAGCGGGTCGTAGGAGTCCGATTCGGCGTAGGCCTTCAGATCGGTCGGCTGGGGATCGCCCGGAACGGTCTCGCCCGTGGCCGGAATCGGGGTGTCCACCGTGCGCGCGAAGACGTAGGCCACGCCGTCGATGATCGCGACGTTGAACTTGTCGGTGACGTCCTCGCCCGAAGCGGAGAGCACCTCGATGTCCTGCTCGTTGACAGTGACGTACTCTTGGTCGTAGTCGTCGACGATGCCGGCCTTCCACACCTTGTAGGCGGTGTCCTTTTGGGTGAGATCCAGGGTGACGACGTAGTTGCCCGCGTTGGTCAGCAGCATGGTCTTGCCGTCGATCGACACGCTCGGGTCGCCCTGCTCGTCGGACTGGGTGTCGTCCTTGCTGGGATCGAAGTCCGGGGGCAGGTTGGTGACCTTGTTGGACGGGGTGACGCTGTTGTTGACCGTCAGCTCCCACCGGTTGTCGATGGTCTTGTCGGCAGGGGCGTCCTCGGAGACGACGAACTCGAACTTGAGGCGAAGACGCGGGTTGCCGGCCTTGCGCCATTGTCCGATCAGCTCCTGGTCCGTGACCGTGAGCGTGAAGCTGTGAGCCTCGTCGTCCCATTCGATCTGGTAGCGGTCGGCGTCGATCACGTCGCCCGTGTTCAGGTCCCACATCTCCAGGGTCTGCTTGCTCGGGGTGCCGTATTCGCTCATCTGGTCATGGAAGCTCACGCTTTCGACCTCGGTGCTCAGATCGGACGGCAGCTTGGGCTGCAAGTCGAGCTGGTACTCCACGCGTTCGCCCGGATAGACGACCTTGCCGTCGATGTCCTCCTGCTTGCCGCCCTGGCTCTTCTCCGCGACGACCTTCTTCTTCACCGGCGGGATGTAACCGCAAATGTGCGGCTCGTTCGTCCCGACGGTCTCGTTGTTCACGGTCTGGGAGCCGGAGTTCGTCAGCTTGACGCCGTCGGCGTCGTCGCAGAAGGTCAGCTCGTCGCCGGCCTGCTTGCCGTGGTCCTCGAGGACCTGGCTCGCGCCAGCGCCGTCCGCGAAGTTGACCACGCCGGGTACGAAGAGGGTGATCTGCTTCGGCTGGGCGAGTTCGACCTGTTCGGCCATGTAGTCCGCGTTCGCGGTGGCGGTGATCCTGGTGCCGTCCACACGGATCGTGAACCTATCGGTCACGTCGGTGCCGGTGTTGATGATGTCGGCCACGCTGGACCCCGTGTCGGTGGAGGCCGTGGCCTCGTAGACGCGGATCCGGGAGACGTCGCCCGTGGCGTCGAAGATGTAGTCGGCGTCCGCGTAGTCGTCGGCCAGCTCGATCTTCTCGACCTTGGCGAGGTTCGCCGCCAGGACGCCGTTGACCACGGACCCGACCTGGTCACCATCAAGGAATTTGAGGGTGTCCGCGCCGGTCTTGTTGGTCTCGTCCGGGTCGATCACGGCGTGCCACTGGCCGCCGCTGTAGCGGATCCACGACTTGTCCGGGTTCGGGCTCCATTCCTTGACCTCGGGTGTGTTCGAGGGCACGGTCTGGTCGTTCCACTTCTCCCAACCAGAGTTGGGCACGGTGACGGTCTGGCCCGGCTCGACCACGTCGGCGCGGAACGCGCCCGAGATGGTCAGACGAACCTCGCGGTCGGCGGCCTTGTTATAGGTGTCGGCCAGCAGGTCGGCCTTGGCGGTGACCCACACGCGGCTGTTGTCGCGATGCACGTCGAACAGGCTGGTGGAGTCCTGGCCGTCGATCGTGACCTTCACGCTCGCCTGGTCCAAGTCGATGTACTTCACAGAGCTCGAGAAGTCGTCGCCCAGCTCGTAGGAGGACATGTTCTTCGCGAGGTTCTTCGGCAGAGTGCCGTTGACCGTGACCGCGAAGGTGTCCTGCTGGACGAACGTCTTGCCGTCCGCGCTCACGCTGTTGCTCCAGTCGGGGTCGGACACCTGGCCGGCGACGCCTTGGTCCACGGACCACGCCTTGTCGGGCTTGGGGTTGCGCACGAACACCGGCGGCTCGTTCGTCGGCGTGGTCTCGTTGTTCCACGTCTCGGAGCCCGCGTTGGTCAGCTGCTTCTCGTCGGCCGCATAGTCCGCGTTCGGCGCGGACTTGACGTAGCCGCCGAGGTAGAGCTTGACCTTGCTGGCCGAGGTCTTCAACGCCGTGCCCAGCAGGAACGTGGCCTTGGCCTTGGCAGTCGTGGTGTGGGCCTTGGTATCCACCGTGATGTCGAACTGGTCGGTGCGATCCTTGCCGTCGACGTAGACGCGCACCTGGTCCTGATGGTCCCAGTCGATCCAATCGGCGCTGGCGCTCCAATCATCCGTGATGCTGTAGGACGTCAGCGGGTTGAGGAGGTGGGCGGGGATCTCGCCGTTGACCACCGAGCCGATCGCGTCGCCCGTCACGAACGTGCGGTTATCAGAACCCTGATCGTTGGTGTGGTTCGGATCCTCCGCATGCAGCGCGCCGTCCGCGTCCAGGACCCAGACCTTGTCCGGGCTGGGCGTGACCTTGCCGACCTCGCGGCTGTCACCGGTCTGGCAGGTCTGGTCGTCGCCCGTATAGCACGCCTTGGAATCATCCGGAATCGTATAGTCCGAACCGGTGGGCTTCGCACTCTGAGGCACGTTCAGCGTGTACCAGCGGCTCGCCGCGTTCTTCACATAGGCCTTGACGATGCGCTTGCCCGACTGGGAGTCGTCGACGCTGATGTCGGCGGCGACGGTCGCGCCGGTCTCGTCGGTCACGCTCACCTGCGACACATCGTCCGCGTCCGTGCCGCCGATCACGACCTGCTGGCTGGACACGTCGATGATGTCATAGAGCCAGAAATGCTGGGAGCCGCTGGAGTGCGCCTTGATATGAGCGGTGTACAGGCTTCCGGAGGCGATCTGGTTGTTCGCGTCCGTCACCTGGTCGCCGGCCGCGTTCGTCAGGGTCTTCACCGGCGTGGGAATCGTCGGAGCGTTCCACTTCTCGGCCGGATCGTTCTGACCCCAATGATCCACGGCGGCGGCCATCTTGCCCTGCTTGTCCGCGTGAGTGTCAAAATAATAATCGCCCGACGGCCACGACGTCCACGACGCATCAAGATCGCGATACGAGAACTTCGTCTGCGTGCTCGAGTTGTTCGCCGAGGTCCAGGTCTTCGTCACGCTCTTGGTCGTACCGTCCACACCACGCCAATGCAGCGTGCTCGTGCCGCTCACGTTCTCCACAATCGAGCTACCGTTATTCGACAAGGTGATTGTGTCCGACACTTCGCCGGTGTCACCGGCCTTCGTCGTCGTGCCAGACGCCTGGGTCGAAATGCTCAGGTCATAGTTCGGCTGGGCCGGCTGGTACTTATCCAAGACGATCACCACGATGGAGGCCGTGGAGGAGATGTTGTCCTCCATGATCGAATCCACCGATTTGCTCGCATCCTCCTCGAACGGGTAGGAAGTCTTATATTCGAAAGTTCCAGCGTAGTGATATGTGTTCGGCGCGACGTACTTGTTCCAATTGTCACGCCAGGTCTGCACGTCGTAGATGCCGGAGCCATTCCACACATCCGTCGCAGTGCCACCAGCGCCAGCCACGGCACCCACGGCCACGACGCGGCACTGGGCGTCGGCCTCGCCCGGATGGTTCTTCGCGAAGTTCGCCTCGCATTCGGCGCGCGCGTCGTCCAACGCGCCCTGCGCCTTCTCCCAGCCGTTGTACTGTCCGCCGCTATCGATGATGCTCACGCCCGCGGCGGCCATGGCCTTCGCGACCGACTGCACGTCCGTCGCCGGACCCCATGATCCGGTCTCGTCGTCCTTGTACTGCCAGAACTGCGCGGCAGCGCCTCCGCCACCTCCAGTGCCCGGACGGTTGCCGCCACCGCCATCTGCCAACGCGGTCTGGGCGGTCAGGCCTCCCGCAGCGAGCGTCGCCAACGCGGCCAGCACCGCCAGCGCCTTACGCCCGCCCTTCCTCACACATCCGCCGTCGAGGCCATGACCCCCCGAACGACGATCGAAAAGATCGAAACTCATTCGATTTTCCTTCCTCTAATTACCTAGGTCGACATCCATTCCTCTGGATGCCACCCCACTATCACCCCATTTCGCAAAACCCAAGCGGGGAAAAACACATTTTCCTAAATCGGTATTTACCGGAATACCGAAATACCGAAACGCGCATAGAAAAAGCCCCGCACAAGGCGGGGCTATGAGCGCAGCTGCTTAGTGAATAATCACGCCGTAATCAGGAAGAGTGCCGCAGTCGGTGGTGCATCCGTGTCCGCCGCTGACCGGACCGCCGCTCGACCCTCCTGAGCTGGAACCGGACGATCCACCACCCGAGTAGGTGGGCGTGTAGCTGTAGGAGGGCGTGTAGGACTGCTGGTAGTACTGCTGCGCCTGCTGCTGGGCCTGCGCGGCGGCCTCGGCCTCGGCCTGTGCCTGGGCGGCTGCCGCCTCGGCCTCCTCCTGGGCCTTGCGGTCGGCCTCCTCCTTCGCCTTGATGGAGTCGTTCACGCCTTTCACGGCCTTGGCGATCGCGTCCGCGTCCCGCTCCCCGATAGCGGTCTTCAAGGCCTCGCGGGTGGCGTTGTCCGTCACTTTGCCGTCCGTGGAGTCCAACAGCGTCCGGGCGTCGGAGACGGTCTTGTCCAACACGCTCGCATTGACCGCGTCCACCGCCGTCTGGAGGCTCTTCGTGTGCGACTCGTACCATCCGGACGCGTCGGCCAGGCTCGCCGTGGCCTCGTCCAATCCGATCTTGTCCGTGGCGGTGCAGCCCGCGTACTCGGGGGCCTCGGCGTCGATCGCGTCGGCCAGGTCCGACAACACCGCCGCATCCGCCACGGCATCCTCGGATGTCTCGACGGCATCCGCCGCGTCACCATTGAGCAGGGCGTTGTACTTGTTCATCGCGACTCGCACGGTGTCGGACGCTTCGGCGCAGACGCTTTTCGCCTCGGAGAGCTGGGCGTGATGCCACGCGGCCCATCCACCGATTCCCGCCGCCGCAACGACGACGACGCAAGCGGCGGCGATCGCGAGAATCAGCCACTTCGGACGCTTGGGATCGGGCGCGCTTCCCGTCTCCGCCGTTCCGGCTTTCGCGCCGTCGGCTAGGCCATGGGCCACGAAACCGGCGGCCACATCCTCGACCACGCTCGGAGTCTCCTCGGGCTCCATGTTCTTCTCGTTGGTCATTGTTCTTCCTTTCTTATTGTGTTGATTTTATTCCAGCCCTTCACTCCACGCGAGCTGCACGATATCCGGCACATGAACAGCCATCAGAAACTCCCTCCGGACAAACGTCATAGCGCTCCCGCGAGGATCCACAGATCGCCCGAGACCAAGCCGATCGCCAAGCCCGCCAGTAGGTTCACACAGCCCAGGACAAACATGAGATCGTCTAGGTCGTCCTTCAGGCCGTCGTCCTCGAACTCGCCCCTGACGCGCAGACGGGGATAACCGTGGCGTCCAATCCGACGCCGTCCGAACTCGTTCACCAGTTTGCTGAATACCGCTTCGATGAAGCACGCCGCCGCGACGACGAAAAGGGAAAACATCACATTGAACGACATCCGGCATTCCTTTCTTTTACCGATTTCGGTATTTCGGCGATTCGGTATTTCGGTTTCATTGCAAGTAGGCTTCGAGGGCGGCATCGATCACGTCCTGGAGTCGTTCGTTGCGGTCGGCGGCCCAGACCTTGAGCCGGCGCTTCATGCCGCGCCGCATGCTGACCGAGGTCTTGACCCATTCGTCGTCGCCCGCGTCGGCGCGCATCACATCCGCGGTGATCTTGCGCTGAGCACGCGGCTGGTAGGCGTGCGGCGTCAGGTTTTTCATCGTTCGTCTCCTTCCATGGCGTCCAGGAGCTCGGCGAGCACGTCCGTGTATTCGTGGAGTCTGGTGGGGCGGTGTCCCATGCTCTTTTTGATCTCCTGGCGTTTGCGCACGATGGTGTCGAAGCGGGGAGTGCCGGCTGCGTCTAACGCGGCGAGGGTGTCCGCGCAGGCCGTGGTGCTGGCCTCGGCCCTGACGACCAGCACGGCAGCCGGGATCGAAGCGGGAATGGAGGCCATGGTCGCCCATGCCTGCTGCAAATCGAGCGGAGAGTCAGATGTCGGTACGATGACAAAGTCTGCCACGCGCAGCGCTTCCTCCAGCAGCTTGCCTTGGGGCGGGGCATCCACGATGGCCAGACCCGGCCGGTCGGAGAGGCGGTCGCGCAGCCTGCGCAGCGTCGAGAGGTTGGCCGGCTCGACTGTCACCGCCTCCCAGATTTCGCCAGCCTCCGACGCCATCAGTGCCCATTCGCTCGCCGACGACTGGGGATCGGCGTCCAGGACCACGACAGGCATGTCGGGACGGCGCAATGCGTGGGCGTGGGCGAGATACAGGGCGGACGTGGTCTTGGCGACGCCTCCCTTGGCGTTGGCTATGGTGATGATCCTCATGATGGTTGCTCCTTACGATGGTTTTACCGACTTCGGTATTTCGGTGGTTCGGTGTTTACCGACGTGCCGTCGCGGCGAGGTGCCGTGCGGCGAGGGCGACCGCCTGGCCGATGGTGTCCGGGGACGCGACGACCCGCAGCTCGCCGGCCGCGCCCTGGGCGCGGACCTCCAACCCCGGTTCGCTGCGATGGTCCGTGTCACCGGTGATCTCGACCGTGACCGGGGTGACGGTGATCTCGCCGGTGGTGAGGTGGACGCTGATCTCGGTCAGGGCCTTGGCCCATCCCTGCCGCGTGCGCACGGACCGGCGGACACGACCGAACCTCGCGGCCGGGTCCAGCCGTCTGGCCTCCGATTCGATGGCGGAGGCGGCGTGTTTATTGATGGTCCTCATTGCCCGTCCTTAGAAGAGGGTGCCTTGCGCAGAGACCGGCTCTCTCCGCTGCTTTTTCTGACGCCACATCTGATGGCGCGCATCTTTGGCACAGATAATGATTTCTGGATGACCGGCGAGCCAATCACGCACAGCGGGCTGCGAGAGTTTGTGGATCCGTCGCGACGCAGTATCAAACGCTTTAGCTACACGTCGCGCGAGGATTGTGCGCTCCTCATAGCTGAGACCACCGATGATCGTGTTGTCACGGACCGGTGAGACCAAGGCGCGCGACAGGCAATCAACACGGAGGGGACACTGATCGCACAATTGCCGCCCCATGGCTCTCGCGGGACGGTCGAGCGAGTATTCGCCATCCTCACCTAAGACCATGCCCCACATACGGTCGGCGCGTTCGGGATCCTTGGCCGCGATCTGAGCGCACACTCCGATGCCGCTCATGACGCCACCTCCAAGGATTCTCGTGCGCCGGCGAACATGCGTCCGCCGTTCGCCGCGCGTTGGCGGGCGAGCTCGGCCATGTCCCGCTCACGCCGTCCGCGCTCTTCGCGCAGCAGGTCGGCGAGACGGGCCGCGATCGACGCGTTGTCGTCGCCTGCTTCCAGCCATGCGAGGACCTGGTCGGCGTGGGCGCGGCGGCGGGTCGGGTCGGGGTTGGCGTCGACGGCGCGACCGCAGTCGAGCAGACGGCGCACATGCGTGCAGCCGGCCGTGTGGACGTGCCGTGCGTCCGGATGCTCGACAGGTCTGACCGATGTGTGGCGTGCGACGGCGCGCTGCTCGATGGCCCGGTCGTCCTCGATCTCGTCCCACAGGCGGGCGAGCTGGCGGCCGGTGCGGATTCGTTTGGCCCACCAGTCGCGGTTGATGGCCCATCGCAGCGTCACGACGATCAGGTCGAAGGCGCTCAATGGGGCGTGCAGGGCCTGCAAGCGGCGATGCAGGGCGCGGATGGCCTTGCGGTCGCGGCCGGTCGGCTCGGGCGTGGTCAGTCCAGCGCCGGAGCGGATGTCGTGCAGTCGGCGCAGCAGCTCGTCGGCGACAGCATCGGATTCGGAGAGACCGTCGGTCGGGTCCGGCGCGGCCTCGACCTCGGCGAGGTATTCCACCCACTCGCCGTCCGCCCCTTCGTCCTCGGAGGCCTCCCCGCCGGGGAGATGTCCCGAAGGGACAGAGGGGGTATTTGTTGTTGGATTTGTTATATATAGGTCAGCCCTGTCACTGGTGACTAGTCTGGCGCTGTCACTGGTGACAGAGCTGGGGGTGTCGACCGGTTGGGGATCGTTTTCCGGCCCAGTCATTTTGATCGGGCTGGGTTTTGGCTTGTTTCCACCGTTTTCCAGCTCTATCATTTTGATAGGGCTGGATTTTTCGGATACTGATGTGGGCTCCTGCGATGGGGTTTTCCCGGCTTCGGCGCGGCGGCGCGCACGCTCCTCGCGGGCCTGGCGTCCGGGCTTCTCGGACACCTGCTCCAGGGCGACGCCCATGCAGCACTCCCACACGATGGGACGGTACTGCGCCTGGACCGGATTGCCACGCTCGTCCCATCGCGACAACTCCTGGTTACCCCGGCGGATCACGCCCGCCTTTTCAAGGTCCCTCAACGCGCGGCGCACGGATGCCTCGGAGGTGTGAGCCTCCAGCATCAGGGTCTTGATCGAGGGCCACGCGCTGCGCCCGTCGGGCTGGCAACGGTCGGCCAGGGCGATCAGCACCAGACGCGAGGTCGCGGTCGGACACGGGGCCTCACGCAGGGCCCAGCTCGTGCACTGCCAGCTCATGACGATCTCACCTCCATATGTTCGACATCGGCCGCGAGCGAGTCGAGACCGATGCTGGCGAGGATCGACCGCGCAGTGTCCGCGAGCTCGGGACTGCGACGCCAGCGAGCCATGCAGTGGTCGATGCGCTTATAGCCGATCAGCTCGGGAGGCAGGCCCGCGTGACGGAAGATGGACACCGGCCCCTCGCCCATGGCATCGAGCAGAAGGACCTGGATTTTGAAGTCCTCGGTGTAGGTGATGCGGTCCTCGGTCACACGACCGACGGCCGGCAAAGCATTGAGATAGCGAATCTGCGCGCGGGTGAACTTAGCCCTCATGCCATCCGCCTCCCGACTCATGGTCGGCGGCATCGGCTGCGTGGGCGGCGCGGCACATGGCCAGCACCCACAGCATCAGACCGGCCCACAAGAGCACGCCGAGCAGAATCGCGACGACCATCATCGCGCCACCTCCGATCCGGCGGGATGCAGACACATCGACACGTTGGCGCGTTCGCAATCCGTGACGGCTCCGACGATCCCGGCACCGATCTTCACGCCAAGTGAGAATTCGTTCGGCTCCATCGAGTCGCAGACCGCCGAGGACAGGCCCTCCGACACATCGCGCACCTCCGACGCGAGATCACGACGGCCGGCCAGGTACGCCAGCGCCACAATCTCGCGGACCGTCATATCACCGGTCACACGCGCCGCCAGCACGTCGATCGATCCCGCGTACATCGTCATCGCGTCGCTCATGCGCGCACCTCCGATCGAGTCGGCGCGGCAAGCGTCCATTCCAGCAGCGTCATGGCCGCATCAACCTCATTGGCGGCGTGTAACGCGGACAAAGCACAACCGACCGCTGCAGCAAGTAGCAATCCGGCTACGACTACGAGGCCAAGGAAACCCGCCGCTATTGAGCCGGATGCCGCGATGGCGGCAAGACGCTCCAGCCTGCGACCGCGCGCGCTGTAATGGCCCACCTGCGATAGCCAATAATGAGATTCCTCGGAATTTCCCACTTGAAAAACATTGTTTTCCCCGCCTCGATTTTCAGCAGCGGCATTAGGCTTACAAAAAGACTTGGTAAAGTCGTGCATTGTGATCACTCCAATCAATGCATGAGCAACAAGGTCGAATCCTGCAAGAAACGGACCTTGAAACTCGGATGATGATTACACCGCCGGTTTCTGGTGCGCCAACATCAGAAACCGGCATTTACTTAGACGATTAAGACAACACCTCCGATTCCTTGCGAGTGGACTCGATGACGAAATCAGACGTCAAGCCGTGCGCGCGAAACCATGCCAAATCCGGCTCCTGCCACCACACTTTCCCGTTCATCTTCTGCGTTACGGAAGCTTTGGACTGCCTAGTCTCATTAGCGATTGCCTGATAGGACCAGCCATGATCTTTCGCCCATTGCTTCAGCGGATTCATCACCACTCCTTTGTTAATATTAACTGTCAGTTAGCACTATAGCGGATAGTTTGACTAACCGCAAATCGAAGGACTAGAATCGTAAGTAATTCACGCTTAATAGTGCAACAAGAGGTTAAGATGACAGCAACAGATGCCGCACAAATCATCCGCGATGATGCTTTCGACGCTGATTATGCCGACAAAATCCTGCGCTTCAATCTACGCATACTCATGGGAGCATCAGGCGAAGGAAAGAATCAGTCCTACTTTGCGAAACTGTTCGGCATCACAACTGCCGGCATGAGCCAGAAACTCAGCAAGCCCGGCCGCCTGACCTATCAAGAAGTATTAATCATTGCGCACGAGCTACATACCACCGTTGCCGCGCTTTCAGATGACACCCTGTATCGCCAAACGCAAGCGATGTACGCACAAATCGAAGGATTGTCCGACGACATCCAAAGAATGACCAGCTCAAAAATCGCCGAATGGAAAGGCGAGAAACAAAAAGCCTCCGGAACCGAAGCTCCGGAGGCGATGGTACCCCCCGTGGGATTCGAACCCACAACCCACGACTTAAAAGGACGCTGCTCTAACCGTTGAGCTAGAGGGGCACGGTGCGTAGCACCAGTGGGATATTTTACAACGAATCGTGAGACACGCCAAACTCAACCGAAGCCGCGTCGCAATCATGCCGGACCCATGCGGACCAGACCAAGACCCCGACAGCACGGTACGCATCCCATACCATTCGCCGGACTCATGAGGACAGGGCTAAGGCGCGGCCTCGCCGGACTCAGTCGAGACCGAGTTCGTAGGCGGCGGCCAGTTCCTTGCCGGAGTAGGTTTTGAACGCCATCAGCGTGCGGGTGCGGGTCACGCCGTCGACCTTGGCGATGCCGCCGGGAATCACGTCGGTGAGCGCGTCATGGTCCGCGGCGGAGACGACCGCGACCAGGTCGATATCGCCGGCCACCGAATACACCTCGCGCACGCCGGGGATGTCCGCGATCGCCTGCGCGACCTCGCTCACTTTGCCGCTGGCCACGTCGATCAGCACGATTGCGTTCGTCATAACAACTCCTTTGTCCAAACCGCCAACATCTGCCATACACACCGGAACTTCGGAACGGCCCGCATCCCGCAGGAACGGCAATATCATCACCCGCCATTATAGGGCCGCTCACGGAACAACCCCAGCCCAACCGGCCACGATCAGCTCCCCGACGCACGTCATTCCCGCCCGTCATACTTCGGCGGATTCCGCCGAGATGGGCCGAACATCCCGCCAACGCGTGATGCCCACACACCATGTGGCATGCGGGCATCATACGTTATGCGACGGCCCATGAACCGGACCGCAGGCGCAGGGCGGTCAGCGACGCGAGCGCCTGACCGTCATAAGGAACGCGCCGGCCGCGACCAGCAGACCCATGATGAGCACCGGCAGCGCGGCGGCGGCGCCGGTGGCGGACAGGCGCTTCGCACCGCCGTCGTCGGTCTTGTCTCCGACGTTCTGACCGGGATTCCGTCCACCGCTCGGCGACTGCCCGCCATCGGGCCCATCTGATCCGCCAGGCTCACCGGGCTCGGGATCGACCGGCTTGACCGGTTTCAGAGCGTCGACTGCCACGTTCAACGCCTCATAGGCTTCCTTCAGTTCCTCGTCCGTGGCGTCGGGATCCGCCGACACGGCCTTGGCCGCGGCCAGCGCCTCGGCGAACGCGGCCCAGCTTTCGGCGGTGTACCGCGATTGGGATTCCGCCAGAGCGTCGCCTTGCGAGATGAGGATGGCCAGCGTGGTGCGCTGACTCCTCACCGTCACCGTGCGCACGACCTCAACCGTGTTGCCGGTCTTATCCGAAACCCTGTACGTCAGCGTGTAGACGCCCGGCTTGGCGGAATCGACCTTGCCTTCGACCGTGATGGAGTCGGTCACGTCGCCGTCCACGTTATCGGTGGCGGTGACGCCTTCCAACGGGTCGAAGTCGGACCAGCAATCGATGGTGGCGTCGGACAGGCTGACGAAGACCGGAGAGACCGTGTCGACCACGGTGACCGTGCGCTTGACTTGGGTCGTGTTGCCGGCCCTGTCGGTCACCGTGTAGGTCAGCGTGTATTCGCCGAGTTTGCCAGTGTTCACCTCGCCCGTCACCTCGATGGCGTCGGTCAGGTCGCCGGAGTTGTCGTCCGTGGCCGTGACTCCGGCCATCGGATCGAACTCGTCGCCGAATTCCACAATCGGCGGATAGGTTTCGGCGAAGGTGATCTTCGGGACAGCCTCGTCCTTGACCAGCGCTTTCTGCGCGACGGCCAGCGCCTTGACGGCGGCTTCCACCTGCGCCTGGCTGGCGTCGGTATCGTCAAGCACGGCCTTTGCCTTGGCCAACTCATCGGCGAACCGCTGCCACGATTCGTTGGTGTACGGGTCGGCGTTCAGCTTCGCCGCGGCTTCCACGGCCGCCTTAAGCGCGGCGGTGTTGGCCTTCACCGTCACCTTGCGTGTGAGTTCGGCTGTGTTGCCGGCCTTGTCCGAGACCGTGTAGGTCAGCGTGATCACGCCGTCCTTACTGGTGTCGACGGTTTCGGGATCGACCGCGATGCGGTCGGTCACGTCGCCGTCCTCATTGTCGGAGGCGGTGACGCCGGCCAGCGGGTCGAACTTGTCTCCCACGACGAGCGTGATGTCCTTGTTGCCTTCGATGGCGAACTCCGGAGCCGAGACGTCCGTCCACTTGGCGACAAGCGTGAGATCGCCCGTCACCACGGTGGAGAAGTCGTACTCCCCGCCCTGTTCGGTGGCCCAACCCGCGAACTTGTATCCCTCGCGCGTCGGAGCGGCAGAGGGCGCGGCAACCGCGGTCTCCTCAACCACGGTCGTTGCCGCCGTGGACTCGCCGTCGGAGAAAACTCCGCCGTTCGCGTCGAAGGTCACGACGTACTTCTTCGCGACCTTCGTCACGTTGACGCGCACGGTGACGGGCAGGGAATAATCCGGCGTGGTGATGCCCTTCACTTCAAAGGACGTGCCGCGCTTGCCCTCGGCCCACAGGTCGTCGCCGAACTCCTCCCACACCACGGAGGATTCGGTGGTTCCGCCATCCGACCATGTGATGGTCGCCTTGACCTGGCTCAGATCAGGCTTGGTGCCTTCGGGAGTCGTCACCTGAGCCGTCACCGCGGCGCTGACCGGGGTGGCGTCGTCCGTGACGGTGATGGTGGCCTTGGCGGTCTTCGGCATGCCATCCACCGTGCCGGTAATCGTCAGAACGTTGTCTTTCTGCCCCAACGCATCGTCGGTAAGCGGCGTCAGATTCCAGGTCACCCCCACCAGTTTGGAGGTGCCGTCGGAATAATTGGCCTTCACCTGCTGAGGCAGCAGATCGGCCACCTGCCGGGCGGTGGAACCGACCTTGACGGCAAGCGAGACCTCGTCATATCCCTCCAGCAGATCAGCGGTGGATTCCTTGACGTTCACATAGCAGTAGGCCGGCTTGTCCGTGCCCTCAACCTTGCCGACCACCTCGTAGGTGCCGGGCTTGCCGAAGTCGACCGTGCTGGTGTCCCACGTCACAGGAACCGGCGTGGCCGTCCCGCCAACGTAGTGCACAGCCACCATTTCAGGCAGGCTCGCCACACCAGCAGCCACGCTGGCGACCGAGACGTCGATCACCGACACGTCGCCGCTGGAAGCATCGTCGCGCACCTCCACCTGCGTGGACACGCGGTTGACGAAGCCCGATGCGCGCGCGATGCGGGCGACCGCGGCCAAAGACGCTTCCGACGCCTCGGCGGACGGTGCGTTCAGATTCAGCGTTCCGTACACGGTGAACGTGCCGGCCTGCTGGTACTGCTCGACCGGAATCGGATCCCACACGACCGGCACGGACACGACGGAGCCGTCGTCCAGCATCACCGGGGCGTAGCTGGCCAGTGTGGGCCGCACGCCCGTCTTGGTGACCGCGCCGTCGATCGCCTGCGTCTTCACTTCGGCGGGTGCCTTCACGCGCACGGTAAGGGAGATGCCCATCACCTTCACGGGGGTCGACGACGAATAATCCACAATCGAACCATTGACGGTGAACACGGCGCCGGCATCCTGATACGCGCTTACGGGAATGGCTTCCCATTGCGCGTACATCGTGCGGCTCTTGCCGGCCGAGGTCACCACCGTCACGGAATACGGCAGGCCCGGATACACACCCGGCGCCGTGGCCACATCGGCGAGCTGCACGGACTTAATGGACTCCACACTGACCGTGGCGGTGACAGGCACGTCGCTTCCGGTGATCACACCGTTGACCGTGAACGTCGTGTTCTCACGGTCCTCGCCATAGTCCGCGGGGTCGATGGCATCCCACGTCACCGGCAGCCATGTGCCGCCATCGCTTATATCACCCGTGGTGGCCCTGCTGGAGAACAGGCCCGCCACCCCGTCGGCGAGCGCCGACAGCAGACTCTCGGAATAGGTCACCTGCACCTGGGACGGCAGCGAGGGGACCACGCCCGGGCGTGTCCACACCTCCGTCGGCTCCGCGGTGGCATCGTCGTATACCGTCAGCTTGCCGCCCACTCGATGGTTCGTACCTGACACAACGCCGGTAAGCTCATATTCGCCGGATTGCGCGTAGGCCGAATCCGCCAGCTCGTCCCAGTCCACGCCGCCGTCCTGCGTCACGCCGTCGCTATAGGTGACGTCCGCCGTCGAATACCAGCTAGGGGACGTAACTCCGGCCAACGTTCGCAGCTCGCTGACATTCGTGACGGAGGTGATGTCCACCACGTCGAGGGTCAACTCGATGCTGCCGCCGGGATAGGTTCCCTTGATCGTATGCGTGCCGAGCGTGTCGAAGACGCTGTCGTCGATCCCCTCCCATTGCAGCGGAATGTTGCTGACGTACGTGCCGTCCGCGGCATAGCCTCCGATTGTCTCGGGCAGGTAGAGATCCTTGTACGAGGAGCCGCGCACATAGCGCCGCGTCCACGAATAGTACGTGTCGATATCAACGACTTCAGTGACGGTGACATGCATAACCGGCACGACGTCCGTTCCCAGCAGTTCGCCGGAAACGTCGAAAGTGCCCGCCTGCGCGTACTGTTCCGGATCGACCGTGGGCCACAGCAGACCGCTGTTCACCGACGCGACGTCGCCGTTGGTCAGGGTGATGCCCATCGAGCTGGGAAGCGTCGGCGCGACGTTCATCAGTGTGGTGACGGAGCTTTCCGCCCCGGATGGCGCGGCATCGAATACCTTGACGGTCGCGACGATCGGCACGTCGGAGCCGTGGATGTAGCCATTGACTTGGAAGCCGTTCGCGTTCAACGTGTTGTACATTTCAGGCTCAGGCGTCTCCCAATCGGCCACCACCTCGATCTGCGTGCCGTTCCACAGCGTTGCGGTTACCTGATACGGCAGATTCGGACGGACGCCCTTCAACGTGGACACCGTCACGGCGCGCGTCTTCTGACTGTCTCGAACCACCACATGGACGCTGACGCTGGTCCCCGTCTGCGACACCGTACCCGTCACGTCGAATTCGCCAGGCTGCGCCACCTGCTCGAAGGTCGGGCTATTCCACGTTACCCGCAAGGTCTCGGCCGCCCCGTCGCTATAGCGCACTTTCACGTTGTACGGCAACTCGGGCAACACTCCGGTCATGGTCTGCACCGCCTGCAACGGATCGACGGAAGTCACGCTCACCACCAACACATGCGCGACCACGTCGATTTTGCCTCCCAGCTTGCCTTTGACGTCGAACTGCCCTTCCTTCTGATAGAGGGCAGGATCGACGGTCTCCCAGTCCCACGAGTCCATGTTGTAGTACATATTGCCGGTAAGCGGGAATGAGACATCGAGATTGGGTGCGCGACCCTTCACCGTGGTGATGTTGATCTCATTGCTGACGAGCTCCTGCACATTCACCGTGGCCGTGGCCTTGAGGTCGATGCCTTGCACCGTGCCCTCCACCGTGAAGCTTCCGGCGGTCTCATATCGTAAGGGATCGACCTCATCCCATTGCACGGGCAGTGAGTCGACGCCGCCATCGGCGTACTGCACGCTCACCATGCTCGACCAGTAGTACACCGGCAACCCCACCACCGTGGTGTAGGAGGAAGTCGACAGCACCTCGACGACGGGCATAACATGTACGGTCACGATTGCGGGAATGTCGGTATAGTCGACCGCGCCTCGGACGGTGAACACGCTCTGTTCGGCATATTGCGAAGGATCGACGCTTTCCCACTGCACGCTCACCCATTCGCTGTCGCCGTTGGCGAGCACGACGCCCAGGCTGTACGGCAGATTGGGCGCGACGCCCGGAAGCGTGTAGACGCTCTCGCTTTTCACCGAGCGAATCGCCCACGCATGCACTGTGGCGGTGACCTCCACGGAGGACTGAGAGACATGGCCGACGACCGTGTACGTGCCCTGCTGGGCGTAATCATCGGGATTCAGCGTGCCCCAATCCACGGCGACCGTCGTCACCGAGCCGTCGTCAAGGGTGGCGTTCACGCTGTTGGGAAGCTCCCACTGCGGATTCTGCCCCGCGATGATGTCGACGGACACGCTCTCGACGCTGGAGAATCCTTTGACGGTGACGGTCGCGGTGACGGTCGCGTCACCGAAATTGGGCACGGTGCCCGTCACTTCGAACGTCCCCTTGCTCGCGTACTGGCTGGCGTCGATGTCATCCCAATACACATACGCCGTCTGCACGCTGCCGTCGGACAGGCGCGCCGTCACATCGCTCGGCAGCGACGGATACGCGCCGACGAAGGTCTGCGCCGTCACCGGCGCGAATGTGTAGGACAGCACGGTGACCTTCAACGTGGCGGCGATGTCGGTGCCGCTGACCACACCGTCGATGGTGAAGAAGCCCTCCTGCTTGAACGCCTCCCGCATCTCCTCGCTGTCCGGATCGTACGTCCACTCGACGGACATCTGGCCCGTCGTGCCATCGGAATACGTCACTTCCACAGTGGTTGGCAGGTCCCACGCATAAGGCATGACATTCACGTAGCCGACGTAGGAAGCCTCTTTCACCGACTGATATTCGCGCACATGCACGGTGGCGGTCACGGCGATGGACGAGTTCGACACAGTGCCGTTTACCGTGAAATCATTGGCGGAGGCGTACAGCGTCGGATCGATCTCATCCCAGTCCACACCGTACTGGTATTCGCCGTATCCCACCAGATAGAAACGCACGGAAGGCATTTCGGGAGCGGCGCCCACCACGGTGGTCACTTCGTCGACCTGCATGGAAACCACCGAAGCGAACGTTATGCTTCCTCGGACCTTGACGTCGCTTCCCTCGAACGAGCCTTCGATGATATAGCTGCCGGGCGTGTTGGACTGCTCTTCGGTGATCTCATCCCACACCGGGGTTTCCCACCCCGTGGATCCGTCCTGGTAGGCGACCAGCACGGACTCGTACGCGATGAACGGAATCACGCCGGCCGGATAGGTGCCGAACGCCACATCGTCCGCTGACACCACCGGATTATCCACGGACGCGACGGTGGGTTCGTCGCTTTGAGGCTCGCCGGCCTGCGGTTCGCCGGTCTTATTGTCGGCGGCGTCATCCGCCGGCTCCGCGGCGTCGTTTTCGCTCTGCTGCGGCGCGGCTTCGACGGCCTCGACAGTCAGATGCACGGCGGCGGGCAGATCGATGCCCTCGACGGTGCCGGTGAAATCGTATTCCCCGGCGGGCAGTCCCGCCAGATCGGCATCAGTGGAATAACCGTTGCCCGACCACGCCACCGTCTGCTCCTGCGCGGATCCGTCCGAATAGCGCACGGTGACCGTCTGCGGCAGCGCCATGGCGGCGTCTCCCTGCCGGCCGACGACCGTCTGGACCGCATCGATGGACGTGGCGGTCGCCTCGTCCGCCTGTGACGGGTCCGCCTCGTCATTCGCCCCGTCGGCCGTCGTCTGCTGGCCGTCGGCAACGGTCGCGTCCTGCGATTGCGTCTGCGACTGCGTGACGTCGGCTTCGGCGTCCTGCGCGACCGCCGACTGCGGAATGATCAATCCCATGCACAGCGTCGCCGCCGCGACCAGCGCCGCCACACCGACGCGCCCCGGATTACGTTCGCTTTCCTCATGATGTTTGGATCTGGACATCGTTCCCCAACTCTCTCTGGATTACGCTCTTCCCGGATAGTCCGCACGCGTACCTCATTGATGCGTACAGGCCACCAGTTTCGACGCTACCCCCCTTTCAAGGGGACACCAGATGGTTGTCAAAAAGACGCCCGGATATGTAAAAAACACTTATGCGCGGCCGGACTTGGTGGGGTCGATGCTCATCGTCTGGAAACGGTCGGCCATGAAGTCGTTGCCGAAATTGTCGGCGAAGAACTGGGTGATGGGCGAGTCGGGCAGTTCGCCGGAAACACGCGTGAACCAGCAGTCGAGCGCCATCAGCGTCATCACGCAGTCGACCACCATCAGCGCGAAGCAGACCGTGGTGAGCGAGTATCGCACCTTCCATGGGATCTTGTTGATCAGCCACAGCAGCCACGGCAGAATCAGCTTGATCCACAACAGGCCCAGCACACCCCAGAACAGCATGTATTTGCCGGAGGTGCGCCCGCCGATCGACAGCCATTGGCCGGTGTAATCCCATGCGGTGATGCCGAACGCGACCTCCATGAACCAGCTGACGAACCATTCGAACGCGCCGCCGATCACCGCGGAGGCGAGGAATATCGCCACCGGATTCGCACGCCACAGGCGGTTGAGGCAGGCGGTCAGAATCACCGCGCCGAAGCCGTAGATCGGCGAGAACGGCCCCCACAGCAGGCCGGCGCGGTCCTCGTATTCGCCGAACAGAATGTAGTGGTAGATCGTCTCGACCACCAAGCCGAACACGCAGCCGATCAGGAACAGCCAGAACACGTTGAAGAAGTCCAGCGAGATGTAGCCTTTGCCGGTCTGGTCGCGGCCGAGCATGCCTTTGCGCACGGCGTCCCAATAGTTGTCGCGCTCGTCCATGCGCCTGAGGGTGCGGTGCAGGCGGCGTTCCTCATGCAGCGCCGGATCCGCCACGATCGAGATGGTCACGAGGATCACCAGCTGGATCGCGGGCATGATCAGATTGCCGCCGATGCCCTGCAAAGCGAGCGAGAACATCGCCTCGGCGATGGTGAGCGGGATCAGCGTATAGGCCCAGCGGGCGGCGTGCTTGCGCTTGTTGCGCAGCAGCAACGCGCCGAAGACGACCAGGCAGGTCGCGTTCACCACCAGCAGCACGGTGTCCGCCGCGGTCAGCATGAACGTCAGGTCCATGAAGTCCACGTGCATACGGCCGGCGATCACCTCACGCGCCGCGTGCGCGCTGGACAACACGATGGCGGGCGCCGTCATGATGCCGTTGAGCAGCACCAGCGCGCCGTAGATGCGGGCCACCAGCGGCAGTCGTTTGTCGTCGATGTCGATCACGCCGTCGCCGTTCACGTCGGATTCGGCAATCCCCCGGTTCGTCACTTCACTCATAGTCCACTAGGCTATCAGGCCGCCCTCGATACCGCAGACGGCGGAGGAAAACGGAGGAAGCGGAGATCATCGACGGGCTTACCCCAAGCGGATACGACAAAGCCGAGCGGCACGCACGGCAGCGCGCCTGATAAACCACCCGGCGGCACAACCAACATTGCGCCTGACGGCACACCCGGCGGCACACCCGACAGCCGCTGGATTTCGGCCCGGCCCAGTCCGCTACCGCTTGGCGGCGGCGTCTTTCGGCCTGCGGTCGCGGGTGGCGTAGAAGCCGAGCGCGACAGCGAACACGATCAACGCCAGCGTATCGAAGGTGACCAGCGAGAACACCAGTACGAACACCAGCCAATACACCACTTTGCGGTTCGGATGGCCCGGGACGATGTATTTGAAGGCCACGAACGCGCTCACCGCGGCGACGGCGATAGAGGCGACGGCGTACATCGCCACATAGCCGACCTGCCCGCCGCCGACCAGCGTGCCATCCGCGGAGGGAATCACCCCCATGCTGCCCAACACCAGCATCACGGCCATGCCCGCAAGATAGAGGGAGCCGGCCCAAATCAGCGCGCGTTCCGGTGTGCGTTTCTGGAAGGCGACGGAGGCCGCCCGCTGCTGGCGCAGATAGTTGTTGTCATGCTTCATCGCATTCGCCATGATATGTCCTTTGTGAGTACGTCCCTCACAGTCTAGCCCCGACCCCGGCAATTCACCGGCAGCGACCTTCGCCCAGCCGCATCCCCCCAAACGGAGGGCAACGGCGCGAACCTCACCATATCCAGCAAGCGTTCAGCAAACATCCGGAAATCATCGGCGAAGCTCGCAGAGCACATCCCGACCAACCACAGCGGACAACCGGACCAGTGCGGTTCACTCGTATGCAGACCACTTAGCCCACCTATCCCACCAGCACGGCGTGGCACGAACCATCCGCCGACTCATACCGACCTCGTCGACCACAACGGCACACAAACCGCTTGCCCCTTTACGACCCAGCAACACATAACCATCCCATCATTCGACCGCGTTGCGTTCGCGGCCATACGAAAGGACATCCCATGACCGACAACACCACTTCTCTCTCCAACGAACAGCCGAACATCGCCACCAACACGTCTGCGGAAGGCGCACAACAGGGCGCCTATCCGTACACCACGGCTCAGTATGGAACAACCCAGTACAGAACACCCCAGTACGGAACACCCCAGTATGGCGGCGGCTATGCGGACGCGCCATATGGCGGCGCCCCACACGGCGGCTATGCGCCGTATCCGTCGGCACCCGCAGGAGCGGGGGTGAACGCGGCCGCGCAGGCGAAAAACACCAAGTCCACGCTGGGTGGAAAAACCATCGCCATGATCGTCGGCATCGCGCTGGCCTGCGGACTGGTCGGCGGCGCGGGCGGCGCGCTCGCGGTCAACGCGCTGGTCGGGCAGACCTCGAGCACGCAGATGGAGATGCAGATGCCGGGCGATATGGACAGCGATATGGGCGGTATGGGCGGATTCGGCGGCCAGTCCGGCGACAGCCAAAGCGCGCCCGACGGCATGTCGCAGGGCGGCTCATCCGATAGCGGCCAGTCCAGCGGAGACAGCGCTGACAGCAATAACTCCAGCAGCGACAGCGACGCTGGCACCAACACCTTCGGCGATTCCTCTATGACCATCTAGGCCAATCGGTTGAGGCGCCGTCAAACACGCCCCGACGACGCCCCAACCGGAGTCGAAACCGCTCCCGAAAAGAGGTGGGTACAAGTTTGGTGTGTCGGATTCTCCGAGCAAGGCCAATTTCGCACACCAAACTTTCGAATCAATCGTTTTACCTATGCGAGGCTCGACAAGCCCACACACCAAACTCAAAAACGATGTTTTCGGCGTGCATTTCAGATGCCGAACGGTGCGCACATAATCGTGCACACGAATATTGGATAATGAATGCCCCGCCTGCCTGCTAGGAGCGCGTCCGCATGCCACGGGCAAGTCGCCTGCAGTGTAGCGAGCGCCCGTCTATCCTGCCGGGCGTGATACCAGTAGACACCCGCCAAGATAGACGGCTTGGCAACGCGAAACCTTTTATCTGCCGAGTGCGGTGATGGGGATGACGTAGATGCCGTCATTGCGTCGGTAGGCGAAATCGCCCACGCCGATGAGCACGGCCAGGAATTCCGGGGGCCGCGTGCGCGCGCCCGTGCTTTCCGTCAGTTTGGCTTTCAGCCGGTTGAGGTTGGCCGCCGCCTCATCCACCTTGTCTTGGCTGGCTTTGATTTCGATGCCCGCCCAACGTCCGTCCGCGAGCTCGATAATCGCGTCGCACTCCAAGCCGGAATCGTCGTGGTAGTACCGCACCGGCTCCACTCCGATATCCGGCAAGGCGCGCGCGTACACCAGCAGATCGCGCACGCACAGGTTTTCGAACATCAACCCGAACGTCTGCCAATCCCCCAACAGCGCCGCCGGCCCCATGCCGAGCACCGCGGCCGCGATGGAGGGGTCGGCGAAATACCGACGAGCTTTGGTCTGCAAACGTTTGGGCGAACGAGCGGGCGGCACCCATCCGGGCACGGGATCAATCACGAACATCCGCTCGAACATCACTACGTATTCGGAAACCGTTCGGGCGGAGATGAAATCGTCAAGATTCTCTTCCGCACCGTACATATCTTTGCGCAAGGTTTCGAAGGTCACGGATTGACCGACATTGCGCGCCAGAGAGTTGAGCAGCCTTCGTGCGGATTCGGGGTCCTTCCCTTGCCGGGGCACGCCTTCGGACAGCGTGAGACGCACGTATTCACGAATCAACACCTGGGCGTCGGACACCGGCATGGATTGCGCCTCCGGCCAGCCGCCGCGGCAGGCCATGTCCAACAGTTTGGTCGTGCTGCTTTCGACTTTCACGGAAACGAACTCGCCTGCGAACAGCCCGGAAAGGCTGACTTCCCCCGTGGAGTCACCGGTTTCGGACAGTGTCATCGGACTCATGCGGATGCGCCCGATACGTCCGGAACCGGTATGCCGCGGCCGCCGGTCGTCGCGTGGCGTGGAGGATCCCGTCAGGAGCCACTGCCCCTTGCTGCCGGGTTCGTCGTCGACCTGATGACGGACCTCGTCCCACACGGCGGGCGCCAGCTGCCATTCGTCGATGACGTGCGGTCGCTCACCGAGCAGCATCAATGACGGATCCGCGGCCGCGAGCGCGAGATTGTTATCGCGGTCCACATAGGTGATGCTTTCCGCATGCTGACGCGCGGACCACGTCTTGCCGCACCATTTGGTTCCGGCGATCTCCACCGCGCCAAAGATGCGCATGTAGCGTTCGATCTGTTCGTCGACGATGCGTGGGCGATAGCCTTTGGGTTTGACTTGGGACGCTCTCTGCTCGGCCATATTCCGCCCTTTCTTGCCCACTAGACATCTGTCAACTACCAAAATCCGAACTTTTCAACTACCAAAATCCGAATCTTCCAACTACAATAATCCGAATTCTCCAACTACCAAAATCCGAATCATTACATCTATGTCATCACTGAAGTGAGATGCCTCGACTCCGCCCGGCATGACGATGCGGCCATCATCAACGTCATCCCGAACGAAAGCCGCCTTCCCCTTGATGCTCCTATAGTTTGTCAAGCTGTTGTTGGGGTGGTGTGTCGGTGGTGCTGTGGATCCATTGGGTGGCTCGTCGTTCGAGTTCGGGCAGGTCGCGGGCGCCTCGTTCGATCTCGCTGATCCTGCTGGAGGGCACGCCGAGGGCCTGTCCGACCTGTCGCTGGGTCAGCGCGTGGGAGAGCCTCAGTTCGCGCAGCATGGCGCCGCGCCGGGCGGGTGGCTCGCGTCCGGGGTCGCCGTCGCGGACGGCGATGAGGACGCGGTGGATCTCGCGGGCGATGTAGCGTTTGAGGCAGCGGATGGTCTCCATCTTGCTTTTGCCCTCGCGGGTCCTTTTGGCCATGTAGTCGCGGGTGGGCTGGTGGTGGCGCAGGCGCACGACGGCGATCTGGTGCAGGGCCTTGTTGCCCTGCCGGTTGCCTCCCCGGTTGAGCCGGTGGCGGCTGGTCCTGCCGCTGGAGGCGGGCAGGGGGCACGCGCCGCACAGTTTGGCGAACGCGGCCTCGCTTCTGACTCGTTCGGGGTTGTCGCCGGCGACGACGGCCAGGGTGGCCGCGGTGACGACGCCGACCCCGTTCAGGTCGAGCAGCGCGCGGGCGTGTTCCTCGAGGATCTCGCGCATCGCCCTCTCGAGCCCGTCCGCCTGTTCGCGGAGGGCCTTCCACGCCGTCGCGGACGCCTTCATCGCGGTGAGCGCGGCGCGCTCGACCGGCCCGCCGGCGGGCCGGCAGGCGGCAAGGCGGGTCATGCGCCTCCCGGTCCTCAGGCTCCGGTAGCGGTCCCGGACGGTCTCGGGCGCGGTGACGAGCATGCCGTTGACGCTGTTGGACAGCGTGGTCATGGCCGACACCAGCCGGTCGCGCTGCGTGTTGAGGTGGCGCAGGGCCTCGACCCAGCCGTCCGAGCTCTTCGGCCCGGTCCCGTCTCCGGCCATGACGCTCCTGGCCGCCTCGGCGGCGTCGACGGGGTCGGACTTGCCGTCCCTGCGGCGCACCGCGCGTTTGGGGCGCAGCACCTCGCGCGTCTCGTAGCCCGCGGCGGCGAGCCTGCGGGCCAGGGCCGCGCCGTACGAGTTGGTCCCCTCCACGCCCACCACGACCCGGGACGGGTCGGGCAGCATGCCCGCCAGCGCCTCGTAGCCGGCGGCGTCGGTCGGGAACGTCCGCGTGGCCAGCGGCCGTCCGCGCCAGTCGAGCAGGGCGAGCGTGTGGGTGTCGGTGTGGGTGTCCACCCCGGCGTAGATCGTCTCCATGGGCGGCGTCATCGTTGTCCTCCTTCGCTGGCCGTCGATGGTCGTTCCGGGGGCTTCCGGCGCAGACGGGACGTTGACGGGACACGCTACCATGGACGATGCGGGGTCCGATGGGAGCGTCCACGCTCCTATGAGGTCATGCGTCCATGGCCCTCGGTCCGGCGGTCCCGGGCGGGACAGATCGAGGGCGGGACAGCCGCTTCCCGAAAGGAACGGCGTCAGTCATCCTGGGGGTCACCGCCCGGACCGCCACCTTCAATTATCACCGGACAAACCGGCAATAACCATCATCAACGTCATCCTGAGCGGAGGCCGTAAGGCCGGAGTCGAAGGATCTCCGCCCGACCACCCGCCAGAGATGCCTCGACTCCGCTCGGCATGACAGTGTAACCATCACGCCGTCGTTCCGAATGGAGATGAAAATACATGGCTCTGCCCGAAATGACGGCCGCTATGGCTGGAGCTCATTGAAGAAGGTGAGGATGTCGGTGTTGGCTTGGCGGCTTTCCGACCATTCGGGGTTGGTGACGTTGAAGACGTGCTGAAGTCTGGCACGGCTTTGCGCATGGTATTCCCGATAGCGGTGGGCGACGCCACGCTCATCCAACACTTCGTGGAGCCGTCGCGTGCGCGTGTACAGCAAGGTGTCGTCGGATGTGGTCAGGATAAACGTCGGCGGCAGCTCGCCCATGGTGAGCACATATTCGATGGAGGCCATGCGCGCGTATTCCGCGCCTTTGCGCGGCTCGTCGAACAGCAAAGTTCCAAGCAGTCTGAACGACGTCTCGGCTTGACTCCAGTCGCCGCGCAGATCCGAGGCGGGACAGGACACGGCCACCGCGCGGATCCGCCATTCGCCCGCGCGCACGCCGTAATATTCCTGTAAGGCCGGCGAGCTTGCCGTCAACGCCGTCAGCAGGGCCAGATGCCCGCCGGCGCTGTCGCCGGTGACGAACAGCCGATCCATGTCGAAGCCGTAGTCCCGCGCGTGCGCCGCCACCCAGTCGAGCGCCGCGAAGATATCCGCCAATTGCCCGGCGAAGTCGGTTTCGGGCTGCAGCGTGTAGTTGATATTGACCACACGGAGGCCGCACGACGCAAAGTATTTCGCCTGTGATTCGTTGGTCGCCTTGGAGCCGGCCACCCATCCGCCGCCATGAATCACCACCAGCACCGGCCCCGCCGCCCTTTGCGTGTCGCCGTACACGTCCAGCCGATGGGCGCGGGTGCCGTCGTCGAGATACGGCAGATCGAGATGCGTTTCGAGCCGGTCGTAGACGTGCCCGTAGGCCCGTATCCGGGCCCACACCTCCCCCGCGTCCTTCAGCCGCAGCGCGCCCAGCAGCAGTTTGCGACCAAGCCTATCGAGTTCCATATCCGCCGCCTTTCGCCGACTATCCATGCATTCCACCATAGACCCGCATACATGAAAGGGCGGCCGGCGTATGCGCGCCGACCGCCCGATCGCAAGGAGAAAGGGAGAAGCGAATCAGTTATCGGAATGCCGTCACTCGGCGGCAGGCACCTCCTTCACCACGGTCTTGGGTTTGCGGTTGCGCAGTATCAGAGCCGCGATGCACAGCACCATAAGCAGGGCAAGCTCCACACCCAAAGCGACGGAGTACGCCTGCCAGTTAGCGATGTTCACCGGCATGAGGTTGCCGTTAGCCATCGCATACAAGGTGTTATGCGCGGAACGCTGCAGATAGTAGATATCCGCATCGCTTTCGGCTCGCACCGAAATGCCCCAACGAGTCAGCCAGCCGTCAAGGCCCGCACGCATCGCAGCATTCGCGCCTTCGGCCATGCCGCCTTGATCCATATCGGTCAGCACCTTGCCGTTGAAGCCCCACTCGTTGCGCAGCACCTCAGTCAACAGGCTTGCGTTTGCGCCGGCATAGGTATCGCCGATGAAGTTCATGCTGGCCATCACCGCGGTCGCGCCGCCCTTCTTCACGCAATCCTCGAAAGGCTTGAGATAAATCTCACGAATGGCCTGCTCATTCGAGTAGGTGTGGAGATTCTCATGGCGCACGGATTCCATGTCGTTGAGCGCGAAATGCTTGATGTAGACGATCAGACCGCCTTCACGGGCCGCCTTCACCTGAGCGCTGGCGGTGGTTCCGGCCAGAACCGCATCTTCGGAGTAGTATTCGAAATTACGACCGGAGAACGCCGAACGGTGATTGTTCATCGCAGGCGCATACCAGCCTGAAGTTCCGTAGTACTGCGTCTGATCAGCCATTTGCTCACCGAACTCAGTGGCGATATCCACATTGAATGTGGCGGCCAGCAACGGAATGCAGGGATAGGCGATACCATTCATCGACGTGGTCCACATCGACGAGATACCCATTGGACCGTCCGAATCAACCGTACGGAAATCCTTACCAATGGACAGCAACGACGGCGAGGCGTAGGTGGAATCCTCAACCAACGACTTCAGCTCATCAACCGTCAACTGCTTGATCAGCTCGTCCCACTGCGGATCGTCATAGTCGAGCCCACGAACGTCATCCAGCGTCAAATCGCCGTCAGCGGCGTAGTCGACGCCCTTGGTCATCGACGGGATGTTCTCGTCATAAGACGGATCGTAGGCATCCTTGTCATCTTCATTAGCAGTGGAATTCACTTCGTCGGACACGGATTCCATCGCCTCAGTGTAATTGGCGAATCCATCGGCACGGCTGAGATACACGCCACGAGAAGCTTCATCGAACTGATTCGAGGCGGACTGCCCATCGGAGGAGCGCTGATTATCACCGGAGTAGAAGTAGCTCTCGGCAAGTTCCGACGTCACTTCATCCAGTGATTCATGCGCATTGGCGCGAACGGAGAATACGTATTCGCCCGCATCCAGCATGTACGAACCTTGCGTGCCGTCACCGTTGTCATGCGAAGTGTCGTAGGCGGCAAGATCCTCAACCGGCACCTCGATCGTGACGGTTTCGCTGGCGCCTGGCGCAAGTTCCGCGGTCTTGCCATAACCGACCAGTTGCACAGCGGCCTTTTCAACGCCGTTCTCGCGGTCGTAATCGGTATACGGCGCGGTCATGTAGAGCTGCACGACTTCCTTGCCAGCCACGCCACCGGTGTTGGTGACTTCCACGTC
This sequence comes from Bifidobacterium lemurum, assembly GCF_014898175.1. NCBI lineage: Bacteria > Bacillati > Actinomycetota > Actinomycetes > Bifidobacteriales > Bifidobacteriaceae > Bifidobacterium > Bifidobacterium lemurum. Next base: position 1,343,268 of record NZ_CP062948.1, on the reverse strand, counting down.
AACGCTGACCGTTCCCTTCGGATCCAGCGTCGAAGCGTTGAACCCGGTGATCGTCTGCGCGAACGTGGTGTAGCTCAGGCCGGAGCCGAACGGGAATGACACGATGGAGTCGTAGTCGCTGCCGTAATCGAAGGTTTCGCCGGTTGTGGTGTTGGTCACCACCGCACCCTCGGCATAGGCGGTCTCATACCATTTGTATCCCACATAAATGCCTTCGACATAATCCACATAGTGGCTGGCTTCAGCATTTGACGCGACCTGCGTACCGTAGTTTTCGTTCGCAGGAGCGCTGTCGTTATCGGTGACCCAGGTGTCCGGCAGCTTGCCGGATGGGTTGATCTCACCTGTCAGGATCTTACCCAATGCGTCGAAGCCGTACGGTCCGGGCAATCCGGCCCACACGCATGCGTCAACGTCATATTCATCCAGGAAACCCATTTCAAGCGCGTTGGCGCTATTGATCACGACGATGACCTTGTCGAAGGTTTCGCTGGCACGCTGCATCAAGGCTTTCTCGTTGTCATTGAGTTGCAAATAGTTCGCGTCGTCGATCTGCTCGTAAGAGGTCAGGTCCGCTCCCTCGCTGCCCGTACGCCCCAGCACGATCACCGCGGTGTCGGAGTACTCCTTCATCGATTCGAAAGAGGCGTCTCCGGTGAACTTGTCGATGGTCACCTCATCGACCGTCAACGGGGAAACATGGAAACCGATCTGCACCGGCTCCGGAGGCAGCACCTCATACACACCGGCGGACTGCAACGCCGGGTTGATTTCGATGCCCGCATCTTCCAGCGAGGACAGCACATCCGCCGAATCCTCCGTGGCGGACACACGGCCAGAACCGCCACCGCTGAAATACGGGTTGTAGGCATAGTAGCCCAACAGATTCACCTTCGCGCCTGACGACAAGGGCAACGCATCATTGTTGTTGCGCATCAGCGTCATGCCTTCTTGCCCGATCTGTCGAGCCAGATCCTTCCAGTCGTCTTCGGTGGTGTCCACTTCCTCCGAACCGACCGCGCCCACATAGAACACATTGTTGAGCTGGTTCGCGAACATGTTCGTCGCGACGCCAAGAGCCACCACTGCGGCCAGCAACAGCACGCCCAGCGACCCCAGGATACCGTTGCCCACCTTAAGGTGTTTAACAGCACGACCTTCCCGGTAGCGTTTGCGCGTACCCAGTGCCAACGCCACCGCCGCAATGACGATGATCACCGCCAAAACGGCAATGCCGATCATGCAATACATGGCGAGTTGTCCGCCACTGCCTTCCTTCATGTCGTCCTCCTTTGGACTTCTCTCTAGGTGTGAGGGCGTCGCGGCTGCGCCACCCTATCAGTTGAACGTCACTTTTGTTTGAAGATGATCTTCATGATGGGGTAGAAGACCCAGAACGAGATCGCGCAGTTGATGAGCATGGTCACCAGGTCGGCGACCGTGGCGCCGGTGCCGGAGCCCATCACGCCGATGCACCAGCCGTAGAGCGGCGCCTTGTACAGGCCCTGCAGCGCGGCCGCGCCGATCGTGATGATCACGTAGGCGAGCACGTACCAGGCCGCGGCCTTCCACACGTTGCCGGTGGATTTGAAGGTCACGTTGCGCTGGGTGATGAAGTTGATCACCTGCGCCACGGCCATCGCGATCTCCACGGCGAGGAAGTACGCGAGTCCGCCGCCACCGCCGGACGCGATCGAACCGGCCGCGTAGTCGAACACGTAGTAGGCGCTGCCGTCGATGTTCTGCCCGACGGGGAGCACTTGGAACGTGGTGTCGACCAGCGCGGTGAAGCCGAACGCCCATTTGAGCACCGGCATCAGCACCAGTTGCAGCACGGTCACCGCGTTGCACACGATGAAGAACATGATGAACTCGGCCAGTCCGTGATGCTTGGCGTCGAACGCCGCCCACCAGCCTTTGACCGCGCGCACGACGGCGTTGCCCTGCATGGCGATGCCGCCGCCCGCGCCGGAGTCGCCGCCGACTTCGCCGTTGACGTTGGCTCCGACGTTGGCCTCAACGTTGATTCCGACTGTGTTCTGTGTCATTGTTTCACCTCCTTTAGTTGAGTTCGAACGACTGGAAATCCATGGACCCCTCGCCCCGGTATGTGAAGTACAGGGCGGACGGCCGGTCGCCGACGGCGGATGGATCGGCCGGAGCGCCATGCGCGCCCCACGCCTCTCCCGCCGCGGATTCGCCCGCCCGCACGGGGATTTCGGCGATGACGCGCCCGCCGTCCGGGTCGAGGCTGACGCGCATCACGCCTTGCGCCGGCCCGCGAGCACCGTCTCCCTTATGGGTACGCACGGTGACCGAGATCGACGAGACTTGGTCGAGTCCGTCGAAGTATTTGAATCCGGCGACCGCGCCGTCGCGCATATTGGCGATGTATTGCTTCGCGACCGGTGTCGCTCCCGCCGCGGCCGGGTTCACGTCGCGCCTGTCCTGCGTGAAGTAGGGATGTGCGGCCAGCCGCTTCTTCGGATTCGACCCGTCGTATCGGCCCGCCCCGTCCGCGCTCCACAGGTTGCAGGCGATGCACGCCTCGTAGATCCCCTTGCCGCGCAATGGTCCGCCGTTGAGACCGCAGCTGGTGACTTCGGCCTGGGCGAACCGCCAGACGCCCCGCTCGTCGCGCGTGGCCTCCAGCTTCTCCGCGCAGGCCTGGCGCGCGTAGGAGCTGCGGTTGGTCTGACGATGGTAGAAGGTGTAGAAGTCGTCGCCGATGCGCAGCATGCCGCCGTGGGTGTTGCCCGTATAGTTCGAGGCGGTCTTCTCGTCCGTATGGCCTTCAAGCCCCACGTCGCCGATGCTGACCAGCGTGCCGCCGAACTCGAAGCCTTCGGTCGGCCGATCGGAGACCGCATAGCACAGTTCGTGGTTGAGTCGGGACGAGTACACGAAGTAGTAGCGGTCGTCGTATTTGCGCATCGAGCTGGCTTCGAAGAACTCATGCCCGGCGAAGGATCCCGGCCCCGACTTGGGGAACAGCAGCTTCTCCGGCGTTTTGATGGTGACCATGTCGGCTTCGAGTTCGAGCACGTACCCGCCGTCAAAGCCGAGTTCGCGGCCGCCGGTCGCGATGGCCGGCACGGGCGTGTAGAAGCCGGAGTACAGGTAGACGCGGTTGTCGTCGTCCACCAGCACGCCGGGGTCGAAGGGGAAGGAGTCACCCTTGCGCCGGCCCCACAGGGTGCCGTCGGGGTAATGCACGTGGCCGTGGAATTCGAACGGACCTGCCGGATGGTCGGCCACGGCCACGCCCATCAATCCCATGAAATCGAAGGCGTAGTACAGGTAGTAGCGGCCGTCCGGACCGACGGTCACGTCGGGCGCGAACAGCAGTCGCAGGCCGAGACGGTTCTTCGGATCCTGGTTTTTGCGGTAGATCACGCCCTCGTAGCGCCAGTCGCTCAGGTCGCCTACCGGGGCGGACCAGGTGACGTAGTCGTTCACGCAGAACATCGGAGCGCCGAAGCGGTCGTGCGAGCCGTAGATGTAGACCCGGTCGCCGAACACGTACGGTTCGGCGTCGGGGATGTACTCGCCGGCCGGCAGATAGGGGTTGAACGCTTGGCTGCTCACGTTAGGTTCCTTCGTCGTCGAAAACTCCACATTGATGTTGGAACCATATTCGCAAAGCCGGGCGCGGCATGGACGCCCGTTGCACGAACGGAAAGTTTATTGCACGAACGAAGTGGGGAGATTCCTCGACTCCGCTCGGAATGACGAGAGGACCACCCGGAATGACGAGAGGGACTCCGCCCGGGACAGCCGAAAACCCACCCGACATGGCGGACCTCACTCGTCATCCCGAGCGGAGTCGAGGGATCCCCGCGTCAGAAAACGACCGACGGCTATCGCAGGGGTAGGAGGACGGTGAGTTCGAACCAGTGGTCTTTGGGGCCGACGGTGAGGGTGCCGCCGTACTGGGCGACGGTGTGGCGCACGCTTTTGAGGCCGAAACCGTGGTAGCGCTTGTCTCGTTTGGTGGTGGCGGGCAGATCGTCGTTCGCCGACGACGGCAGGGCACGCGTGGCACCGGCGACTCCGCCTGCACCACGCCCCACGCCGGCGTCCGCGTCCATCAGGTAGTTCTCCACGCGCACGAGCGCGAAACCGTTCGCCTCGGAGACCGAGACGTGGATCAGGCGCTTGGCGGGGTCGGCGATGCGCCGCTCGTATTCGATGGCGTTGTCGAGCGCGTTGCCGAATATCGTGCAGACATCCATCTCGCTCACGCGCGCGAGCAATGCGCCGTCGGCCACGCAGGTCAGCTCGATGCCGTCCTTCGCGCACACCAGTCCTTTGGCGGTGAGCATGGTGTCAAGCACCGCATTGCCGGTTTTGTATTGCGCCTCGTATGTTTTGATGCCCTGTTCGATGTCGTCGAGGTAACGCTCGCGCCGGTCCGGGTCGCTTTCGCGCCGCAACACCGCGATCTGGTGTTTGAGATCGTGGTATTTGTGGTTGATGACGGCCACGCTTTCCTTCGACTGCTGGTATTGCGCGTATTGCATGTCGAGCAGGTTGCGGATCGAGTCCAGCTCTTTGCGCGCGTGGTTCTCGCACAATTGGATATGGAAGGCGTACATGAAGGCCACGCCGCCGAAGCCGACCAGCGTGCGGATGTTGAACACTTCGGTGCCGATGGTGCTGGTGAACGGGGTGGCGGTGGAGACGTAGCTCAGATTGCTCAACGCGAATGTGGTGCCCGCGATGATCACCGCCGTGAGCAGCTCATGGCCGGTGACGTCGGGCGCGGCGAGGTCGGGCCGCCGCTCCAGCAGCACCACCGCACCGAACACGGCGCCATACACCACCAGCAGCATCAGCGCCTGCACCCAAACGGCCTGGCTCCAGCCGTACCGCGACACCATATGGAAGTACAGCTGCCATTCGATGGACGCGGCGAATTCGGCGAGCAGGAACGCGCGCATCAGCCAGTAGACGGCGGTGACGGCCGTGAAGCGGCAGCACACCCATATCGTCAGCAGCATGACGCCCAACGCGAGCGCCATGCCCGGCAGCCACAGGGCCAACGGCACGACACCGATGCCGATCTGCACCAGAACCAGCGCCGCAAGCGAGGCCACGGCCACCGCCACGTCCCGCGGGCGGGGCGGCTTGCGCACGCATAGGCCGATGATCACCATGCACGACAGCCATTCGGCGAGCGCCGTGTAGATCTTCGGAATATCGGGGATGACGCCGACGCTGTTCATTTGGCGACCGCGCCCAGATAGTTGGCGAGCGCGTCGAGCAGTTCGCGCTGTTTGGCGCGGCTGACCATCACCAGGTCGCCGCCGACCTTCGCACAGCCGTCTTCGACGCCGCGCACGTGGGCGAGGTTGACGAGATAGCCTTTGTTGCAGCGGAAGAAGCCTTCGTCGCGCAGTCGTTCCTCCACCTCCTTCATGGATGAGGTGGTGGATTCGAACACGCCCTCCTTGGTGTGGTAGGCGAGGCGGTGGCCGCTGCTTTCGATCCACAGAATCGAGGAGACGGGCACGCGGCTGGTGCTGTTTTTGGCTGTGATGGTCACGTAGGTCTCCTCGCGGCGGCGCATGCGGGAGATCGCGCGGCCGAGCCGTTGGGTGAACGCGAAGTAGGAGATGGGTTTGAGCACGTAGTCGAGCGCGTCCACTTTATAGCCTTGGATCGCGTATTGGGCCATGTTGGTGATGAACATGATGACGACCTCGCGGTCGATCTCGCGGATGCGTTCGGCGGCGGTCATGCCGTCCATCGAGGCCATTTCGATGTCCATAAGGATGATGTCGTAGGCGGTGCGGTAGTTCGCGACGATGTCCTCGCCGTCGGGGAAGCGGGTGACGGCGAAGCGTTCGCCGATCTCCTCGCCGTAGCGTGTGAGGTAGTCCTCAAGCGTGCGCGCGTATTCCGTTTCGTCTTCGACGATGGCGACCTGTATCACCGCTTCCATCACCTCCTGGCGGAGCCTCGACGCCCCGAGCCCATCATAACTTACGGCCTCAGCGCGGCCAATGGCGGCGGGGTGGTGTACGCTACATGGGGCGTAGCGCTACGGCAAACGTATCGCTACGCACATCGTAGCGAACACGTCGATCAAGGGGAATCCGTGGGCAATATCCTCGCCATACTCAAACGCGATATCCTGCGTCTGCTCAAGGTGCCCACCGCGTGGGTGATCATCCTCGGCCTATCCGTACTGCCCTCGTTCTACGCGTGGGTCAACATCATCGGCTTCTGGGATCCGTACGGCAACACCGCCAGCCTGCAGATCTCGGTGGCCAACAACGACCGCGGAAGCGACGGCGATCTGCTCGGCGACATCAATCTCGGCGACCAGATCGTCGACCAGCTGAAAGAGAACCACGACATCGGCTGGCGTTTCACCGACGCCGAACAGGCCATGGACGACGTGCGCTCCGGCGACAGCTACGCCGCCATCATCATCCCCAAGGATTTCAGCGAGCGTCTGGCCTCGCTGTTCAGCGGCGACGGCGAGCGCCCGGAGCTCGAATACTACGTCAACGAGAAAACCAGCCCCATCGCCCCCAAAGTCACCGATTCCGCGGCCAACACCGTGGACCAGCAGGTGAATTCCGCGTTCGTCTCCACCGTCAGCGAGGTCGTCACCCAGGCGCTGAACGACGCCGACGACCAGGTCTCCGCCTCAACCAGCGAAGCCAGCTCGAACACGGTATCCGCGCTGCGCACGGTGGTGGACAATCTCAGCAAGGCCCGCGAATCCATCGCCGCGTTCAACGAACAGACCAACACCACCCCGGACGACATCCAAAGCGCCAAGCAGGCGCTGCAATCCGCGCGCCAACTCGGCAGCGACGCCAGCCAAAGCCTGACCACCGTCTCCGGCCTCATCGCCTCCACGCAAACCTCACTGAACGGATTCGTCTCCACATCCTCGTCGGCGCTCGACCAAAGCAACAGCCTGCTCTCGCAAGCCACCACCCAAGCCACCGGCACCGTCTCCACGCTCGCCGGCAACATCACCACCGCCAACGGGCATGTGGGCGGCGCGCTGGCCACCCTGCAGGACGTCAACGACCGGCTCGAACAGACCATCGACGATCTGGAGACGACGTTCCCCGAGTATTCCGACATCGCCGACCAGCTGCGCGAGGCGAACGCACGCACCAGCGAGGCCATCGACTCCCTCTCCGCGTTGAACACGTCGCTCGGAACCACCGCAAGCGACACCGGCAAACTGGCCGACAATCTCAACTCGTCCGCGCAAAGCACCCTGTCCAACGCGCAAACCGCGCGGCGCAATCTCATGGACGGCGCGCTGCCCCAGCTCACCACCGGTCTGACCACGCTCGGCGGCGCGGCCGGCACACTCGGCGGCCAGATCGCCAGCCAATCCACCCTGCTCGACCAGGCCGACCTCATCCTCGACCAGGTGAACCAGGCCGTGACCAACGCGCGCACGGCGCTGGACCGCACCGACACCTCGTTGGCGGGACTCGAAACGCGGCTGAACACCACCATCACCGACATCAGCGCGCTGACCACCACCAGCCTGCTTTCCGAACTGTTCGGAGGCGACGGCGACCTGGACGTCAACGCCGTCGCGGACTTCATGCTCTCCCCCACCGTGCTCGACACCCAAACCGTCTATCCGGTGAACTCCTACGGCTCCGGCATGGCGCCGCTGTTCACCAATCTGGCGCTGTGGGCCGGCGCGTTCATGCTGGTGGCGCTGATCCGGCTGGAAAGCGACGACGAAGGCATCGAAGGGCTGACCGTCACGCAGGCGTATATGGGCCGGTGGGCGCTGCTGGCGATCGTCGCCGCCGCGCAGGGGGTGATCGCCACCGTGGGCGACCTGATCATCGGCGTGCAGACGGTGAACGCCGCGGCCTTCGTCCTCACCGGCGTCATCGCCTCGCTGGTGTACATCTCCGTCGCCTACATGCTCGCCGCAACATTCCAGCATGTGGGCAAAGCGCTGATCATGGTGATGATCATCGTGCAGATCCCCGGCGCGGGCGGCATGTATCCCATCGAGATGATGCCCGACTTCTTCCGCAACCTGCACCCCTTCTTCCCCTTCACCTATGCGATCGACGCGTTCCGCGAGACCATCGCCGGCTTCTACGGCACCACATGGGCGGTCAGCATGGCGAAGCTGCTGCTGTTCGCGGCGCTCTCGTTCGCCGTGGGATTGTACGTCCGTCCGATGCTGGCGAATCTCAACCGGCTGTTCGCGCGCGAGATCGCCGAAAGCGACATACTCAACGGCGAACCGACGCTGCTCAAAGGCCACGAGTACCGCATCTCGCAGATCGTGCAGGCCTTGGCCGACCATGACGAGTACCGCGCGGCCATCGAGGCGCGGGCGGCCCGGTTCACCACCCTGTACCCCCGGCTCAAGCACGGCGCGCTGATCGTGGGATTCGTGGTCCCCGGCATACTGGCCATCACCTTCTCCCTGACCACGGGCGCGAAACTGGTGGTACTGGGCACGTGGGCGATCTGGGTGCTGATCGTCATCCTGTTCCTCATGATCGTGGAATTCATGCACGACAGCCTGCGACGGCAGATGGCCCTCGGAAACCTAAGCGACGACGAGATCCGCGCCACCCTCGCGCAACGGCGGCGCAACACACGGACCAGCCGACGCGCGGCCGCCGCGCGCTCCATGCGAGGCGCGCAACACGACCCCACCACCCGTCATTCCGAGCGGAGCCCGGAGGGCGGAGTCGAGGAATCCCCGCAGGAGGGATCCTTCGACTCCGGCTCCGCCTCCGCTCAGGATGACGAGGATAGACAGACACGAACCAACGAAGGTACTGAAAGGAGCGACGCATGAAGGCCATGTGGAAGCTTTTCGTCGGCGACGTCAGGCGCATCACCAGCAACGTCGTCTCCATCATCATCGTGATCGGCCTGGTGGCCATTCCCAGCCTGTTCGCCTGGTTCAACATCGCGGCCAGCTGGGATCCGTTCGACAATGTGAAGAACATGAAATTCGCCGTGGCCAACACCGACGAGGGATACCAATCCGACCTCATCCCCGTCAAGATCTCCGTGGGCGACCAAGTGGTCAACGCCCTGCGCGCCAACAGCCAGCTCGACTGGACCTTCACCACCGAAAGCGAGGCCATCGAAGGCACCAAATCCGGCGAATACTACGCGGCCATCATCATTCCGGAGACCTTCAGCGCCGACATGATGACCTTCTTCTCCGACGACGCCGACCACGCGCAGCTCACCTATCTGCGCAACGAGAAGAAAAGCGCGCTGTCGGCGAACATCACCGGCCAGGGCGCCGACGAAGTGGCCAACGAAATCAACACGATCTTCGCGCAGACCATGACCAGCACCGCGCTGGACATCATCTCGGCGCTCGCCGACCAGCTCGACGACCCCGAAGCGCAGACCATGCTCACGCGCTTCACCACCAATATCGCCGACTTCTCCACCCAGCTGACCGGCGCGGCCGACACCCTCGACACCATCGGCACGCTGGTCGATTCCGCGGACGACCTGCTGTCCAGCTCGTCCACACTGCTCGAGCAGACCGCCCAGGCCGCCACCGACACGCGCGGACAGCTGGCTGACGCCAAGCAGGGCATCACCAGCGTGGGAGACGCGCTGAGCGGCAGCGTCAGCACCGTGCAATCCTCGCTTGAGACCAGCGCCGACAGTCTGGACTCCGTCTCCGACAGCGTCGACACGCTGTTCGACGACGCGGCCGCCAACGCCGCCAGCGCCGCCCAGGCGTTGCGGACGCAATCCGACGCAATCGCCGCGCAGGCCCAGGCCTACCGGTCCATCCTCACCGCGCTGCAGAACGCGGGATACGGGGATTCCACCGTCGCACAGTCGATCGAACGCGCCATCGAGCAGCTCAACTCATTGAGTGCGACCTTGGCCAGCGCGGCCACCCAAGTCGAATCCAGCGCCTCGGACACGGCCGCCCAACGCGAGCAGATCCAACAGCTCATCACCCAAGCCACCGACTCCATCGGCACGGCGAAACAGGACTTCACCAACAGCATCGCCCCGCAGATCAGCCAACTGGCAGACACGGTCTCCAGCGCATCGTCCCTGCTCGGCGAGGACGCCGCCCAGCTCACGCAAACCCTGGACCAGCTCGACGGCACCGCCGCATCCGCCTCGGACCAACTGGCCAGCGTTCGCGAGATCCTCGACTCCACCACCTCCCAGCTGCGCGAGGCCGGCGGCAAGCTGGCGGATTTCAACACCGACCTGTCTCAGGCGTTGGCCAGCGGCGACACAAGCCAGATACGCGAAGTGCTCGGCGACGACACGGAGACCCTGGCCGCCTCGCTGGCCGCGCCGGTCACGCTCACGCGCAAGGCCGTGTATCCGGTGGAGAATTTCGGCTCCTCCATGACGCCGTACTACACCTTCATTCCGCTGTGGACGGCCTCAATCCTCATTCTGCTCTCCGTCAAAACCACCGTCTCACGCCGCCGCCGCGAGGAATTGGGCGACCCGAGCTCGAACCAGATGTTTTTGGGACGTTTCGGCGTGTTCGCCGCCATCTCGCTGCTGCAAAGCACGGTCAGCTGCGCGGGCAGCCTGCTGTTCCTGCGCGTGCAGGCCGTGCATCCGCTGCTGTTCATGCTCTCCGGCTGGGTGGGCGGACTGCTGTTCGCGTTCATCATGTACACGCTGGTGGTGAGCTTCGGCAATATCGGCAAGGCGATCGGCATGCTGCTGTTGGTGTTCCAGGTGTCCGGCTCGGCCGGCTCCTACCCCATCCAGGTGCTGCCCGACTTCATGCAGGCGATCAGCCCGTTCCTGCCCATCACGCACGCCATTCGCGCCATGCGCGCGGCGATCGCGGGCATCTACCAGAACGACTTCTGGATTGAGATCGGCATTCTGCTGGCGTTCTCGTTGCCGTTCCTGCTGCTTGGACTGGTGCTGCGCAAGCCGCTCACCGGACTGAACCGTTGGATCTCCGAGCAGCTGGAACGCACCAAGCTCATCGGATAGCGCCGGCTGCGCGCGTCTCGACGGCGGGACGCGGCCGCCCGGCTCCATGAATCATATGTGAGAGAGAAGATGACAACAAGACATTCCGAGACGGGTGCTGCGGCCACGCCCACGGCACCCGCAGCGTCCACGGCACCCGCAACGCCCACGCCCGACCCCGCCCCCTCGCGCACGCCTTCGCCGCGTTGCGAACGCACGCGCGAGGCCACCGACCGTAAGATCGCGCAGGCCACGCTGCAGATCGCCACGTCGAAAGGCGTCGGCGGCGTGACCATCGAGGAGGTGGCGCGCGTGAGCGGCGTGGCGAAAACCACCATCTACCGCCGTTACCGCAACGCCGACGATCTGCTCGGCCAGGTGCGATCCTGGCAGCTCGACGGCTTGCAGGATCCGGGCGAGTTCAAGGCGACGCAGGCGGATTTCGCGCGGATGATGAGCCAGGTGGTGCGCCGCTTCGATTCCGGCATCGGCATCAAGGCCGTCGGCATCGTGCTTTCCAGCGACGGCGAGTTCTTCCAAGGCATACTCGACCAGGTGGTGATGCCGGCCAAGGCGCGGTTGCGCGAGTATGTGCGCCAGGGCGAGCAGGAGGGCGCGCTGCGGCACGGCATCGATGTGGATTTCCTGTTCGGCACGATCGTGGGGTCGATGATCGCCTGCGAAACCCTGCACGGCAAGGTCGACGACGCCTGGGGCGCCAATATCAGCGCGCTCGTCTGGCCCAGCATCGCAGCGTAGACCGACGGGCCGCCGGCCTTCACGGGCGTGCCGGGACCTTCGCGAATGCACCCGGGCCTTCGCGAGTACACCGTAACTTTCACGAGCGCACCGGGGCCCTCGCGGACGCACCCGCGGTCCGGGATTCCGCCGGAATCCGCCGCTACTGGCTGACCGACGCCTCCTGACGCACGACCTTCAGCGCCTCGTTGAAGGCGTCGGTGGTCCAGCTGGCGCCGGCCACCGTGTCGACCTCGAGGTCTTTGAGCGGCTTGCCGTCCACCACGCCGTTGATGGCCTCGGCGAAGGCGTCCTGATGGTTCTGGGAGATCGTGGTGAACGGGTGTCCGACGATCTCCACATTGTCGATGGTGCCGTCCGTGATGGTGACGTGCACGTCGATGGTGTCCTCGCCGATCGGGCCGTACTGGCCGTTGACCGAATACGTGCCGTCGGCGTAGACGCCGGTGTCCTGCTTCTCCGCGTCGGACGAGGAGTCGGCGCCGTCCGCGTCGCTCGAATCTGCGTCCGAGTCCGACGAACCGTTCGACTCCTGCGCCTGGGATTCGGCGGTCTCTCCGGAATTGCCCGCGTACTCGTCGTCCATCGGCGTGGCCGTCGGCTCGCCGCAGCCGGCCAGCAGCGCGCCGGCCACCACCAGCGAGGCGGCGGCGAGGGTCGCCGCGCGCACAGTGGATTTCGGATTCAGTTCCTTCTCGTCGTTCATAGCTTCCACCTTATTCCAGATCGCCCGTCTTCGCCGCCTTGGTGGGATTCGCGAAGGCGACCGGGGCGTCGCCGTCGCGCTGCGCGCCTTCGGCGGTCGAACCGGTGAAGGCGGGTTTGCCGCCGGCCGCCTCATAGGCCTCACGCGCGGTCTCGTTGTTCCACTGCTCGCCCACAAGCACGCCGTGGTTGAGCATGATCTCACGGTCGGCGCAGCTGGCGACCAGCGCGTCATGCGTCACCACGATGATCGTGGTGCCCTGCTCGTGCAGCTGGCGGAACAGATCGAGCACGATCCGCTCGTTCTTCTCGTCGAGGTTGCCGGTGGGCTCGTCGGCGAGGATGAGCTTGGGGCAGTTGATCAGCGCGCGGGCGATGCACACGCGCTGCTGTTCGCCGCCGGAAAGCTGGCCGGGCAGATGGTGCGCGCGATCCTTCAAGCCCACGCGGTCCAACGCCTCCAGCGCCTGCCGCTGGTCGACGACGGAATGGTAGTACTGCGCGACCATCACGTTCTCCACGGCCGTCAGATGCGGCACGAGATAGAACTTCTGGAACACCAGACCGATCATGTTCTTGCGCACGTCGGCCAGCTGCGAGGCGTTGAGATCCTCCAGCCTGCGGCCTTCGAGGCTTACGGAGCCTTTGGACGGGGTGTCCATGCATCCGATCATGTTCATCAGCGTGGTTTTGCCGGAGCCCGACGAGCCGACGATGGCGAGCCACTGGCCGGCGGGCACGGTGAGCGTCAGGTCGTCGACCGCGTGCAGGTCGCCGTAGATCTTCGAAATATGATCCAGTTCAAGCAGCATGATGAGCTCCATTCATGAAATCTCTCGCCATTGCGAGCGTTCCACCCGCCATTCCGAGCGGAGTCGAGGAATCCCGCAATCGAGATCCTTCGACTCCGGCTCCGCCTCCGCTCAGGATGACGACATCGATACGACAACAATCAGGACGCATGGTTATTCCTCTCTTAGGACGACGGCGGGGTCGATGCGGGTGGCGCGACGCACCGGGGAGACGGAGGCGACGACGGCGAGCACCATGCTCAACAGCACCGAAGCCAGACCAAGCAGGCCGTTGAACGCCAGCGTGCGTTCGAAGACGTTCTCGCACAGCACGCGGGCGAGCGCGTACCCCAATCCCATACCGACCAGACCGCCGATCAAACCGTACAGCGCGGATTCCACGAAGAACTCCACCGCCACCGACGCCGACGAGGCGCCGAGCGCCTTGCGCAGACCGATCTCGTTGCGCCGCTGCGACACGATGGACGACATGGTGGTGGAGACGCCGACGAGGGTGAGCACCAGCACCACCAGCGAGACGATCCAGAACAGGGTTTGCAGCATGGCGATGATGCGCTGGTTGGAGGCGGTCATTTTGGTGACCTGCTGCGCGGAGACGCCGAGCGCGGTGTCGCTGTTGAGCGTGGAGACCAGCGCGCTCAGTTGTTCGTCGCCGGCGCTGGATGAGAATTCGATCACATCCGGACCGCGTTCGCCGGCGAGCGCGGCGACATCCGAGGCGACGGCGTAGACGATCTCGTCCTCGCTGCCGCCGGTGTCGAGGATGCCGGCGACGCGGTAGTCCACACCGTCGGTTTCAAGGATGTCGGTGGAGACGCGGCCGTCGCGCATCTGGCCGGAGACCGAGTCGGAGTCGGCGTCGGCGTCGGAATCCGCGTCGCCGTCCGTTGCACCGTCGGAATTGTCGGAATTGTCGGTGTCGCGGTAGCCGATGGTGATGGTGGAGCCGACCTCCAATCCCATCGCCTCGGCCACGTCGGTGCCGACCAGCACATTGCCTTCGCTGGGCCACGAGCCGTCCACGCTCCAGTGACGGTTCAACGCCTGCACCTCGCTCACATCGATGCCGGCGAGCACGTAGGGGGCGGAGTTGATGCGCACCGTCTCATAACGGTAGGTGGCGGCGCGCGCTTCGGCCACATCGTTCACTTCGTCTTCGATGGACCGCACGGTCTCATCGTCCAACCCGGATTGCGAGGTGACGATGAGATTCGCGCCATACGAGCGCATCTCCTCATTCATCTGCTGCGGCACGGTCAGGCAGATCGCGGCCAGACAGAACAGGGTGGCGGCACCCACCAGCGAGGCGACCACCGCCATCAACGCGCGCGAACGACGGCGGAACACCGCGCCGAACAGCATCGTGAAAAACATCCTGCGATTGGAAAAATCAGTCGAGACTCGCATACCAAACTCACCGTCCATGAAGGGTTTCCGCCGACGAACAGTCCAGTGGACTGTCCGTGACCGAGACCGCAGCTGCGGTCGAGATTAACGAGCGAAACTCAGCGTCCATGAAGAACCTCCGCCGGTCGTACCCTCAATATCGCCCGCATCGACGAAACCGACGCGAGCAGAATCGTCAACGTGAGCAGCACGAACACGAGCACGAACACCATCGGCCGCATGGTGATGCCCGAGCCGAACACCACCTGTCCGATCAGCTGCGCGACGGCCGAGCCCAATCCCGCGCCGACCAATGCGCCGGCCAGCGAGATCACGGCGGTCTCCATCAGCATCAGGCGGATCACCGCGCCGTCGGTCGCGCCGATGGCCTTAAGCAGCGCCAGCTCGGCCGAACGTTCGCCGATCGAGGCGGCCATAAGGTTCGCCACGGCGATGGCGGCGGCGAGCAGGCTCAGCGCGGTCATCACGATCATCACCGCACGCGTTTTGGTGAGCACGTCGCCCTGCAGGGATGCGACCTGGCGCACCTGCTTGGCCACGGCGCCCGGAATCACCTCTTCGATCTGGTAGGCGATGGACGAGGCGTAGGCGGTGCAATACCACGTCTCCCAATCCTCCTGGCTGAGCGCGGCCGGATTCTTCGCGGCGCGGCGGGCCAAGTCGTTCTCGGGCGTGGTCAGGGCCTTGACCTCGATCTTATCGACCTTGTCGGGCAAATCGGCGAGAACCTGCGCCACCGAGGAGGCCATGTACAGCGAACCGTTCTCCTCGTCGCCGGAATCGTAGACGCCGACGATCTCAAGCTCCTGCGTGCGGGTGTCCCCGGAGGCGGTCTGCTTGGTCAGGGTGATCGCGTCGCCCACGCCCACGCCCAGCTGTTCGGCGAGCTCCTTGCCCATCATGGCCTGCGCGGTGTCGTCTTCGGGCCATTCGCCTTCGACGGTCCACCACGAGCGCATGCCTTCGACGCCCGCCACGGTGGTTTCGCCGGTTTCCAATTGCAGGCTTTTGTTGAACCATGTGCCGACGACGGGCACGCTGGTCTCGCCGATTGTGGCGTGGATGTTGAGCTGCGGCGCGAAGTTGGTGATGTTGAACGCCCAGAAGATGGTTTTGATCTTCACCGCGTCCGACTCGTTGAGGAAGGAGGTCGGGTCGGCCTCGCTTTGGCCGGATTCGGTGGAGTACAGGTCGGAGATCACCGCGTCGGATTTGGGTTGCACGGTGATGTTCGAGCCGTAGGTGGACAGTTCGGCGTTGAGTTTGTCGCCCACGTCGAACACCACGCCGAGCATCGCCACGGAGACGGTGGCCGACAGGCATACGGTCACGGCGATGAGCAGGCGACGGCGCAGCTGCCTACTGAAGGAGCGGAATACCATGCTCAGGAAGAACATCACGCCTCCTTACTGGAAATGCGCCGACAAGGCGTCAAGATCGGCGGTTTGGATGGTGATTTCGCCGTCGCCCACCGTATAGTCGAAGGGCACCGGGTTGCAGCCGCCCTTGAATCCGATGGTCGCGAGGTTGATGGCCACGTCGCAGCGCTTGCAGATGATTTTGCCGTCCTGCTCGTAGTAGCCCGCGTCGCCGCAGGTTTCGCATGCGTCGAGACCGATGCCGTACGCGCCGCCGTTCTTCTTGATGATGATGAAGCGCATCACGGTGCCGTCTTCGGCGGTGTATTCGAAGCGGTGCAGATGGCCGTCGCTCACCTGGTCGAAGGTGATGGTGGCCACGCCGCCCTCGAGCGAATAGGGTTCCGGTTCGGAAAGCTCGGGTTCTTTGTTGTTCTCGTATATGCCCCAGGTGAGCGAGACGGTGACGGCGACCATCGCGACCAGACTCCATGCGGCCGCCGCCTTGGCACGGCGTTTGAACGCGATATGCGAGCGGACGATGGCCTCGTTCGCGCCCGTTTTCGACATGCGGAAGCCCGCCACCACGGAGGCCACGGCGGGGATGAGGAATACCAGCGCCTGCGCGATGGTCAGCTGCGTGGTGTGGTTGTGGAACAGGATCAGCGTGCGGAAGGCGGGGCCGTGCAGCACGAGGATGAGCATGTTCATCATCAGGGCGAACAGCTCGGTCAGATGGTGGATGAGGTTCAGCACCACCACCAGCAGGGCCGCGAGGGTGAAGGACCAGCGCACGGCGGTGGACCGCATGGTGCGGAAGATCGCCGCCGTGACGACGGCGGTGCCGATGCCGAGCGCGAAGCCGAGCGCGCGCAGCAGCATCTCGGAGGTGAAGGGTGATTCGTCCGGTTCCACGAAGTTGGTCAGCTGCAGGATCACGTCCGGCGTGATGTAGAACGTGGTGAACGCGATGCCCAAGCCCGCCACGGCGTTGGCCGCGTGCAGGGCGAACGCGTGGCGGTGCCAATCACGGGTGAGCTTGCGGGCGGAAAGCACGACGGCGATCATCAGCACGTCGAGGATGACGCAGCCGATCAGTGTCGGCAGGTTCACCGTGGAACGGCGGTCGACCACGGCGGTCGCACGCAGCGCGGCGAATATGATCGCGCCCGTCAGACCGACCAGCAGGCCGGCCAGACGCCAATGCGCGCTGACGGGCTTGTCACGCCCCTCGCCCACGGTGAGGAGCACGCTCATGCACATCACCAGTAGACACGGGCCGAGCATTCCCGGCAGCGCCTGCACATATTGCCCCAGCATGTATCTCCTTCAATCGGTTATCGTGGATAACCCTTAAGTACGGTGATGGGCACTTCACGTATTCGGACGTGAAGTGCCCTATGTGGAAGGTTACTCACTTTCCACTATCCGTAGCTTTCTCACTATCTGAGAATTGTTACGCGCCGAAATTGTGGCGCGCTTGAAATCCGATAGAGAGCCCACTGGGCTCTCTATTATTCGGATTTCAAACGACCCTGCGACGCTCGCAACGCTACCGCTGCTCGCTGCTTGAGACAGTCCACTGGACTGTCTCACCACTGATGAACCGTGTAGTCCCAGTCGAAGGTGGCTTCGAGCGGCTCGGTCCAGAAGCTTCCGGTCACGCCGGTCTCCTTGTCGACGTGCAGCAGCCAGCCGTTCTCCTCCGGGGAGTGGATGGTGAAGGTCAGCGTGTACTCGCCGTCCTGGTCGAGCGCGATGTTCGCGCCGTAGTGCGGACCGTCGGAGGCGTTCATCTCCATGAAGGTGCCTTCCTGCACCACGGAGCCGTCGGACTTGTTGGCGATGGTGTAGTCCACGGTGAGCTTCGGAATGAAGTCGCCTTCGCCGTAGCCCAGGTTGTTGTCGGCCAGGGCGTGGATGTCGGCCTCGAGATGCAGGTTGGACTCGGCGGCGGACAGACCCATGCCGGCCGGTTCCATATCCACCGGCTGGAAGTACACGGCGGCCACGTTCAGCACGCCGACCTCCTGGTCGGTGCCGATCGGGATCTCCTCGAAGCCGGCGTCGTCGGCCGTATCCGTGGTGTCCTCCGTGGTGGCGGAGGTGTCGGTGTCGGCGGTGGCGTCCGACGCGGTGTCGGTGTTGCCGCAGGCGGACAGCGAGAAGGCCATCGAACCGGCGAGCAGAACGCCGAGCAGAGCGGCGAGCTTCTTGTTCTTCAACATGATGTTTCTCTTTTCTTTTCCTGTGGTTTGACTAGGGAAAAACTTTTTTGGACTACGCGGCGGTCTTGTCCAACGAGGCCTTGGCCCTGCGCTGTTTAATGAATCCGACCACGAACAGGGCGATCACGGCCACGGCCGCCAACGCCTGGGCCACCAGGGTTTCGACGTACGGGTAGAAGCCGAGCCAATCGTTGGTGGGCACGCCTTCGAGGTAGATGCCGCTCAGCACATCGCCTTCGATCAGCGAGTGCACGCCGCCGCCGGCGAAGATGACGACCAGAATGGACATCAGGATGCTGGTGACGAGGAAGAACGGGCCGATCGGAATCCTCACGGAGGTGAAGCGGATGATCACGAACACGATCACCAGCACCACGGCCGCGGCGATGCCGCCGATCCACATGCCCTGCGAATCCTGGGTCATCGAATAGATCGACTGGTAGAAGATCACGGTTTCGGCGCCTTCGCGGAACACGGCGAGGAAGCTCAGCATGGCGAGCGAGACCACCGTGCCCAGCGTGGTCTTCTCGGCGGCGCCCACGGTGGTGTTCGCCGCGGCGACCGCGGATTCGGTTTTGGTGCGGATGTAGCGGTTCCACGCCTCGACGCTGGATTTGTTGAGCATCCAGTTGCTGGTCCACAGCAGCATGCACATGGCGATAAGCGCGCACACGCCCTCCATGGTCTCCTGCACCGGGCCGGAGCCGCCGAACAGCAGCATGAAGACCACGGCGACGATGCCCGAGCCGATCAGGCCCACGACCACGCCGAGGTAGATCCACTTGGTGAAGCGTTTGTTGCCGGATTTCACCAGATAGGCGATGATGGCGGCCACGACGAGCAGCGCCTCGAGTCCCTCGCGCACGAGGATCAGGAAGGCCTGTCCGATGGAGCTGGTGACCCACTTGGTGAAGCCGCTCACGTTCTCGCCCGCGCCTCCGTCGAGTTCGGCACCATCCTCGACGAGCATGGCGCTGAGCTCTTCGATGTATTGGGTGGCGTCCTCGCCCTTGACCATGGCCTTGCGCGCGTTCTTGAAGGTGCTTTCCACCTTGGAGACGCGGTCGCCGCCGATGGCGTTCATCACGTTCTTCTCGAAGCCGAGTTTCTCGTAGTACTGGTAGTAGGCGTTGTTCACGCCGTCCGAGCCCTTGGTGCCGTCGGTTTTGGAGTCCTCGAGCGCCTGGTCGAGGATTTCGACCATTTCGGCGGCCACGTCGCTCCATGAGCGGTCGCCGCGGCCGGTGTTCTTGTTCACCTTGTTGGCGTCGAGCACCTCGCGTTCGGCCTTGGTCTTCTCCTCGCGGGCCTTGGCGTAGTCGCGCGGGGCGGCGAGGTCGGCGTTGGCGTCGAGCGTGGCGGCGGTGGCGTCGAGTTCGGCGCTCAGCGCGGCGGTCTGCGTCTCGATCTCCGCTTCGGAGCCCTGCTTGTAGGCGAGCTGCTGGATGGATCTGAACTGTTGGGTCTGCGACTGGTAGGTCTCCGCGCCGATGGTGTCGTTGGTCACGGTCGCGAAATTGGAGGCCACGTAGATGGCGTTGAGCGCGGCGCTGAAATCGGCCGCGGCTCCGGCGCGGTCGCCGTCCTGGTAGGTCTGCGCGCCTTCGGCCAGACGCTCGTCGATCGCGTCGGCGATGGCGCTCCACGAATCGTAGTCGGCGTCGTCCTCATCCGCATGGGCGGTGGCGGGGACCATCATCGCGGCCATCATCAGCGCCGCCACGACCAGCACCAACCATGCGCCCAGCTTCGCCGTCACACGGCCGGTGCCGTGGGATGCCGTCGCCATGCGTGCAGACATGCCTGTTCCTCTCTCATCAGGGTGCGTCTTTGGGAAATCCAAAGCATCACGATAGAGAAAAAAATTCTCGAACAACAGTCTTGTTTTTCTGATTTTCTTGGTGTATAAGGCAGCGGGTTCGCCCGTGAAAAAGCGTCGCATCGCGCCTTGGCCGTGCCCGGACCGCCGACGGCGGCGGTCGAAGCGTCTCTTATCGTGGTCACAGGCAGCCTGCGTTTCGCATTGTGGACGGGGTCGGAGGCTGAATTTACGCGGGGAACGGCGGATCTCCGTAATATGCGTCGCTGATCGGAGGTCATCGGCGTAATATACGCGGCAAACGGCGGAGTTCCGTAATATATGCCACTGACTTGGTCTCAGCGATCGGACTTACGCGAGGCCCCATCAGCACGGCGGCCCACGCCCATGCCACACCATGGCTTTCAGGAAGCATTCAGGTTTTGCTGAGAGGTATAACAGTAACGAACAAGAAAACGCACACATAGCGCGACCATAGTGGTGGCGTAGTCCTGACCGCTGGCGGCTGAGTCGCCGCCGCACGAGAACTGGAGAAGTATCGCATGTTCGTCCTCAGCAACGCTTGGTCGGCGTTGATGCGCCATAAAGGGCGCTCCGCAGCGACCGCGGCCATCGTATTGGTGGTCGTTTTCGGCACCATGACAGCAGCCGCAATCGTGCAGGCGAACACCGAGGCCACCGGTTCCACCCGCGCGGAGCAGACCGCCAACGCGTCCATCCGCCCGACCGCCGCCACATGGGAGAAGGTCTCCGCGACCGATTCGGACTCCACGGAGCAGTATCTGACCTGGAGCGACTACACCACCTTCGCCACCGCGGCCCAAGAAGCGGGCCTCAGCTTCGACTTCACCGTCACCGAGACGGTCCCGGTGCGCGCCACGGACGGCATCACAGCCCTGTCCGGAGGCAGCATCGACGGCGAGGACGACGACACCACCGGCGGCGCGCTGATCTGGCGCGCGTTCTACACGCTGGACGCGGCGCACGCCAACGACATGGGCCGATACAAGGTGATCGAAGGCAAGCATCTGAACTACAGCACCAGCACCACGGACATCACCGGCGCGCTGATCTCGCAGGCCTTCGCCGACGAGAACGGCCTGGAGGTCGGCGACACCTTCGAGGTGGCCACCGCGACCGACGCCGACACCACCTACGAGCTCACCGTGCGCGGCATCTACGAATACGTGGCCGACGCGGACGTCGACAATCCTGTGACCGCCGCGCGCAACCGCGACAACGCGATCTACACGAACTATCCCGCCTTCTCCAACGCCGGTCTGGACCCGACCTCCACCGACGATGTAAGCGGCTGGGAGATTCCCGACCTCGACGTGCTGTTCAACCCCGGCACCGCCGATTCGTACGATTCCTTCGTCACCGCGCTGCAGGACTCCGGCGAGTTGGACGGCTACGAGGTGTCCTCGCCTTCGCTGGAGGCCTACGACGCATCGATCGCCCCGCTGAACAGCGCCGCCTCCACCGCCCGCGTGGTGGGTATCGCATTGGCGGTGGCCGGAGGAGCGGCCGTGCTGGCGGTGTGCTTGGTGGGCGTGTGCGCCCGATCCCGCCGTGATGAGATCGGCATGGCCCTGGCCTCCGGCGTGACCCGCGGACGGCTGGGATGGCAGTTCATGCTTGAGGTGTTCATCGTCACGCTGCCGGCGCTGGCCGTCGGCATACTGGCCGGTGGATTCCTCGCCAAGCCGCTCGGATCCGCCCTGGTGTCGTATGAGACGTCGGTCGGCTCCAGCCTGATCTGGCATTCCATATGGATCGGCTTGGGCGTCGTTTTGGCGATCGCCATCGTGACCGCGCTGCGCACCGTGGCGTTCACGACGCCGCAGTTGTTCGCCGCGGAAGCCTCCGCAGCCACCGATTCCCCCACCCATGACGTCGACGCCGATACGGAGGCCCAGGCATGAGCGAGAACGATCCGATGAACGAGGAGAACACGATGGACGAGACCTTGAGCGACCACAAAACCACCGCCGACGAGACCACGGAGGCTGAGGAAACCACGGAAACCACGGACGAGTCCGCCAACGAGACCACTGCCGGCAAGTCCCACGAGGAATCCGCGACGGACGAAGCCGCCACGGACGACGAAGCCGACGCCGAGGCTTCGATCGAAACGGAAGCCTCCGAGGAGCCCGAAGAAGCCCCCGCTTCGGTCGAGTTCAGCATCGTGTTCGACGAGGACGCGGACGAGGATCTCGTCGCCTTCGACGAGCCCGAATCGACCGACGGACTTGACGCGCTGGGCCTCACCGACGACTTCTCCATCCCGGCCGACATCGCCGAAGAGGCGGACGCGGCCGCAGAGACCGAAACGGATGCCGATGGCGAGTCCTCCCTCGACGAGGATTTCGCCGTGCCGCACAGCTCATCGGCGCAAATCACCGCCGACAACGCCCGCCATGTCGACGAAACGCTGAAACTGGCGCAACAGGACGCGAACGCCGCCGAGGAAACCGTCGACGGACATCCCGTCGACCATGCCGCGGCCGCCGAACCGGCCACCTCGCTCGCCTCGCGCATCGACCGCGAGATCATCAGCGGCAGCGAGGACGCGATCCTGCTCAAGTCGTACCCCACCTTCTCCTTCAACAAGGTGACGCTGGCCGGAGCCAAGGGCAAAGTCGACATCTTCAGCGAGGTGGATTTCGCCTGCCATGCGGGCCATACCTACGCCATCATGCCGATCGGCGATGAGGATATGGACATCCCCACGGACGCCAAGCGCGTCGCGCTGATGGGTCTGATGAGCGGCATGACGTTGCCGACTTCCGGCACGGTGATGAACAAAAGCGCGAACCTGCAGGAGTTGGAGCCCATCGAGCTGCGCGGCCACCGCCTCGGCCTGGTGCCGCAGCGCTACGCCGTGCGCCCGGATCTCGACGCCGAAAGCAACGTGCTGTACGCGATGGAGGCCTCGAACCGCAACTTCCTCAAGCCCAAGCCGGTGATCGCCCGCGAACTGCTGGCCCAGGTCGGCTTCGACGAGGCCACCGCCGGCGTGCCGATCGGCACGCTGCCGCTGGTGCAGCAGCGTCTGGTCGCCATCGCCCGCGCCATCAGCACCGAAGCGCAGGTGCTGATCCTCGACGAGCCGACCCGCGGACTGAACGACGACGAAGCCGTGACGGTGCTGAAGGCGCTGTCCAAGCTGGCGCACAGCGGCGATCCGAAGCATTGCGTGATCATCGTCACCACCGATCAGGAGGTCGCCGACACCGCCGACCAGACCATCCGTGTCTGACGGCGCGCGATTCCGTCATCCACGCCATCCGTGACCCAAAGGGCCGGTCCCACATAACGGACCGGCCCTTCCGCGTATCCCCAACGGGCCTTCCCACATGCGGCCGGACCGGCCCGATTTCGTCATCGTCAAAGCCACACAAGGCACGGCCCTCCCACATGCGGCCGGACCGGCCCATCGCCTCGCCGGGGCATCTCGCGGATCCCACCTGCGCAATCGCCTATACCTCGCACCCTGCGAACCATAACGCGGCGAACCAATCGCAGGCTCCACGGACTGGCCGGCCCGTCACGTAAGGCCCCACGGGACGGGCCTCAGATCATGCGCATGCCGTATTCGGCGGCCAGCGCGGGGATGTCCGGCACGCCGTATTGTTCGACGGCGTCAAGCCAGCGGCGTTTGTTCTCCTCGCCGAAGCGTTCGGCGCGGGCCGTGTAGGCATCCACGGAAAGGAATTTGGGCGGCACCGACTTGCTGTGGTATTTGTCGGCCACCATCACCGCCTCCTGCTCGAGGTTCATCGGCACGTAGTCGTCGGGCGGCAACGGCAGCCCCTGGCGTTCCACATCCTCGCGCGTGAGCCCCACGCCCGTGTGGTTGCGCGCGAATTGGGCGATCTCCTCGCTCACGCCCTCGCCGATCAGGTATTCGTAGCCCAGCAGGCCGTGCAGAATATAGCGTTTTTTGCTGAACTTGAGCTCCTCGCCGTCCGTGCCATCGTGCTTGAGCACGCGATAGGTGCCGATGTCATGCAGCAGGCCGCCGATCATCGTCAGACGCTCATCCAACAGACGCGGCGGCGTCGTGCCGCCCGTCACGCCATCGGTCGGCGGCACCTCCCCGCCTTGAGGCAGCGTGCATTGGCACACGAACAGCGCGTTCCGCCGGCGCGCCAGCTGGCAGGCGATTCGGGACACGATCACGCAATGGGTATGCACCAGCTCATAGGCCGCCTCGGAGGGCGCGATCTTCCTATGCAGCTCGTCGATTTGCTCCAATGTAGGCACGAATCCATCCATGCCCACATTGTAAGCCGTACGTTGTGCGGGCAGTGCGGGGCACAGGGATTCCGTCCAGCATCGTTGGAGATCCTTCGACACCGCTACGCTCCGCTCAGGATGACATTGGTAGTGGTATTCGTCATGCTGAGCGGAGTGCAACGAAGTCGAAGCATCTCCACAGGACGCTCCCATGCTTGACATGCTATAGGAGCATCGAAAAAGGAAAGACGGGCCTATATCTGCTGTTCAGATGGAACGCAGGTGGAAGGTGCCGTCGCGGTTGGAGGCCACGATCATCTGGTCGTTCTCCAAGTCGGCCCAGCCCGCCTCGGCAGGCTGCTCGTATCCGGACGACGTCACCACCACGCCGGCCTTGCCGCGCAGCTCACGGTAGCGCATCACACGGTAGTCGTGCGCCTGCTCGCCGCGGCCATACTCCTCGTAGACCTCCACGATGCGCGCGCTGGTGCGTTCGCGCCCGGCCGCGCATAGGGCGATGAACTGGTCGTTGCTTTGGATCATGCAGTTGTAGCTGGAGCGCGGATACGCCTGCCGCAGTTCGCGCACCGCCTGGGAGACGGCTTCGTCGAGCGCGAAGCCGAAGCCGATGTATTCGAGGATCACGGCGAAGAAGATCGCGGAGTCGCTGCGTCCGCCGGTGGAGAGGAACACGGGCTGGCTCACCGGATATGTGCGATTGGTGGTGATGTTGCGGCCGTGCGAATCGGAGATGTCGCCGTTGTGGATGAAGCTCAGTCCGTTGGCGAAGAACGGCTGCTGGTTCTCCATGATCAGCGGCAGATTCGAGCTGGCGAGACGCAGATGCCACAGGGCGCCGCGCGCGGGCTCGTTGGACAGGGTCGCGAACGTGCTGTCGTGGCGCGCGGGAACGGTCGACTTGTACAGTTTGGTGTTCGTTTCGGGCGTGGGCGCGCCGCCGTCGGCCGCGTCGGCACGCTCGGAAGGACTGACGACCTGCGCCACGCCCCATCCGTCGTTATGGATTTCGGAAAGCTCGCGGAAGTCCGAGACGAGCCGGTCGCCCAGGATATCGCAAAGACTGGCGTTCTCGCCGGCCGTCGCGTATCCCAGTAATCTGCACATAACAGCTCACCATAACGCACATAGGTTACGACGTGCGGCAACGGTTATAACCGTTGCCTATAACCGCCTCATACAGGGCGTAATTCGAGTTTGGTGTGCCAGGTTCGTCGAACAGGGCGAATTTCACACACCAAACTTTCGAATCAAACGTTTTACATGAGCGCCTCTCCGCAAAGCCACACACCAAACTCGGTATCGGGCTGCGCAAGCCCGATACCGGGGGTGCCGAACGCTAGGCGGCCGGCTTGTCCGCGCCGCCCTTGGCGGCGGCCGCCGCGGCCTCGCTGACCTTGTCGACCGACGGGACGGGCGCCGGATGCGCCACATCGGTGCGCTTGAGGCGCGGAGGCCTGCGCGTGCTCACGAACAGCGGCTGCACCTCCACCAGCGGGTTGTAGGGCGCCAGACCGAACCATTTGACCGGGGAGCCGGCCACATGGCGGATCGCGTACTTCGCGGACAGCGACAGGGCGCCGCGCTGCGAAACCTTCGACTCCGGCATCAGCGCCTTGTGGATCAGCACATAGCGAATCGTGCCGATGCCCGGATCGGCGTCCACCTTCGGATACACGGACTTCTGCTTGGGAAGCTCGCCGGTTTTCGACAGGTCGTGCATGATCTGGTGCAGGTAGGCGGGAATCGACTGCGACACCTTGAACCCCAGACGGATGCGCACGCGGAACACATAGTTGGTGCCGAAGTCCTCCACCGAGTATTCGCGGGTGAACGGCTCGTCCGAGGTCTCCACGCTCACCGCCCACCAGGCGCGGGCGCGCTTGGGATGGTCGGCGAAGATCGAGAAGAAGATGTCGGTGTCGAGCCGCTTCATCTCGCAATCGGATGTCAGGTAGACGATGTTGTCCGCGAAGTAGGGCACGCGGAAGTCGCCGTGCAGCTTGTCGAGCGCGGGCAGGAAGTCCTTCGGCTGCATGTGGCGGCGCTGGGCGCGCTCGAGTTTGGTGCCCTCGTTCCACGTGTACATGATGAACAGGATCGCCAGCGTGAGCAGGATGGTGAACCAGCCGCCGTGCAGGAACTTCGCCATGGACGCCACGAAGAACAGCATCTGGATGGCCAGGAACACCACGGTGAACACCACGGCCCACACGCGCTTGCCCTGATACCACAGGTAGACGCCCAGCAGCACGGTGGTGGTGATCATCGTGATCGTCAACGCCAGACCGTAGGCGGCGGAGATATGCTCGGAATCCTTGAAGATGGCGAGCACCGCCAGCGTGGCCACGCACAGCACGATGTTGACGACGGGGATATACAGCTGGCCGCGGGTGCGGGCCGGATAGCGCACCTGCAGATGCGGCATCCAGTTGAGGCGCGTGGCTTCGGAGACCATGGTGAACGCGCCGGTGATCAGCGCCTGGCTGGCGATGACGCCGGCCGCGACCGACAGCACGACGGCCAGATAGCGCACGTTCGGGCTCATCATCTGGAAGAACGGGTTAAGAGTCTGCGCGTCGGCGAAGGCCGGATTGTTCTGGTTCTTGAGGATCCACGCGCCCTGGCCGAAGTAGCACAGCACCAGCGCCACCTTGATGAACGGCCAGGTGAAGTAGATGTTGCCGCGCCCCACATGTCCCATATCGGAGTAGAGCGCCTCGGCGCCGGTGGTGGAGAGGAACACGGTGCCCATCAGGGCGATGCCGGCGGCGTTGTGCGGGCTGAACAGGAATTTGACGCCGTACACCGGGTTGAGCGCCTCGAACACGCTCCAGTCGTTGGACAGGTTCACCAAGCCGACGATGGCGAGGAAGGAGAACCACACGAGCACCACGGAGCCGAACACCTTGCCGATGCGTTCGGTGCCGCGCGACTGCATGGAGAACAGCAGCAGGATGATGACCACGGTGATCATCAGCGTCAGCGACGTGTTCTCCTCGAACAGCGGCTCGAAGAGCGGAATCGTCTCCAAACCTTCGACGGCGGAGCTGATCGACACGGCCGGGGTAAGCACCGAATCGGCGAGGAAGGCCGCGCCGCCCAGCATGGCGGGGATCACCAGCCACGCGCCGCGGCGGCGAATCAGCGAATACAGCGCGAAGATGCCGCCTTCGCCGTTGTTGTCGATGCGCATGGCGATCAGCACGTATTTGACGGTGGTGATCAACGTGATCGACCAGAACACCAGCGACAGCATGCCGAGCACAGCCTCGCGGTCGGCGTTCGCGATGCCGCCCTGGCCGGAGAGGAAGGTCTGCGCGGTGTAGAGCGGCGAGGTTCCGATGTCGCCGTAGACCACGCCGAGCGCGACGATGGCCATGCCCCAGCTGAACCGGTCGGGGCCGGACTGCAGGCGGGCCCACCATCGGCCCAGAGGCCCGCGGGTATGGCTTTTGGCGAGACGCGCGGCCTCCTTGTCTTCGGCCTCCTGCTGCTTGGCGAGCTCCTCCCGCTCCTCCCGGGTCAGCGTGCGCCGGGAGACTTTGGGCGCGTTGGTGAAGGTGTCGGCCCTGAGCAGGGCCTCATCCTCACGGGTTGTTGCGCGCGACTTGTTATTATGCGTTGACTCCGCCATGCCGCATCCTCCATTGGCGGAGATCCACTCCGCTCATGAACGGTTCGATGTGAACCCTTATGGAATACGTTAGTATCCCGACGAACTTCTCACAAACAAGCCGCCAGTATAAGCCTGTCGCGCCCCGCAGGCAAACCGGGCGGAAAGCGTCCCCGTTCCAGCCGCATGCGCGTGGGATTCCTTCATCATCGCATGTGGCGGTTTCGATGACTAAGGTTCCAGGCGTGCGCGTGAGATTCCTCGACTTCGCTCGGAATGACGAGAATGACGTCATCCCGAACAGGGCACGGCCGTTCCCGCCGTCATCCCGAGCGGAGCGAAGCGGAGTCGAGGGATCCCACCGACCCTCACAGGCCATAGACGGTGGTGACGACCTCTCGGGTGGCCCGCGCCACCTCGACCACGGACACATCCATCGCCTCGGCGAGCGCACTCAGCGTGTAGGGGATCATATACGGCGCGTTGGTGCGTCCACGGTAGGGCATGGGGGTGAGGTAGGGCGCGTCGGTCTCCACCATGATGTGATCCAATCCCACTTCGCGGGCCGACTCGCGGATGCCGTCGTTGCCCTTGTATCCCACCGTGCCGGAGAAACTCAGGTACCAGCCATGTTCGCTTGCGATCTGCGCCATCTCACGGTCGCCGGAGTAGGAATGGAATACGGTGTACGCGGGAGCGCCGTCCCTGAGCAGCGTTTCGATGACCTCGCGGTGCGCGTCGCGGTCGTGGATCTGCAGGGGCAGGCCGAGCTCCTTGGCGAGGGAGATATGCGCGCGGAAAGCCTCGCGTTGCAGTTCCATCGCACCTTCGCCGGTGCGGAACAGGTCCATGCCGGTCTCGCCGATGGCCAGGACCTGGTCGGGATAGGCGACGGCGAGGCGGTGCACTTCGCCGAGCGCGTCCTCGAAGCTCACGTCGTGGTAGTCCTTGTAGGTGAGCGGCAGCCCGTCAGGCCCGGGCACGGCGCGGTGGCCGTGGCGCACGGATTCGTTGGGGTGTATTGCGAGCGCCGCGTGCACGATACCTGGATGATCAAGCGCCATCTGCACGGCGGTCATCAGGTGCGGCAGCTCGCAACCGCACTCGATAATACCCTCAACGCCAACGGATTGCGCCTGTGCGAGCAGTTCGTCCACATCGTAGACGGGAACCGCGGGCAGTCCTTTGGCTTCGGCCTCGTGGCTGACGGCCTTGGAGAAGGGCACGACGGAGGCCAGATGGGTGTGGTTGTCGATGACGCAGGCGTCTTCCGGCAATGCCTCGGGTGCCGGCGCCCAGCTGCGGTCGCGGTGTTTGTTCTTGCTCATGAGAGCCCAGTGTAGCGGGCGTCGCGCCGGCGGCCACCCGAAAAAAGAGAAACCCGGCGGAGGGAGCCGCCGGGTGAGAGAGAAGAGAGAAGAAGGGTTCAGTTATGGGGTTCCGAGGAACCTCGCCAGCAGGTTCATCTGCTGACATGTTCTATATAACCGCCCTTTCCTTGGCGGTACGATGCGTGTTCCTGTGAATTGACTTGGCGGTTTGTGACGGGTTTGTGATGCCGTGCCGCCGCATGCGTGCAATCCGCCGCCGAACCGCCACCAAGACACCATCGCCAAGCCGCCACCAAGCCGCCATCGTCGGCCGAGTTACGGCACCAACGCCGTCCGATTACTACTGCCACCAACACCGACACCGGCACCAACACCGACACCGGCACCGGCACCGGCACCGGCACCGGCACCGGCCGATCCACCACACATTAACTAGACCAATCACCACCACCGGCCGATCCACCACACATCAACCGGACCAATCAATCACCACCACCAACCAGACCAATCACCACCGCCAACCGGGCCAATCACCACCATCAACAAAGACCGATTACCACCGACACCGGCCAGACCACCAATGCCGCACAGCCGCCACCACCTTCATGGCACAATCCGACGGGGTGTACCAGAAGATCCCGTGAAACAACGCGAATCACAATGTTTCACGACACAATCCGACGGGGGATACCAAAAGGTCCCGTGAAACACATATCACTGTTTCACGGGACCTTCAGAACTTGGGACCGACATATGCAACCGGACGTATGACCAATGCGGCGGCCACACGCCCGGGCGTCACGGCTGCGATCAGGCGAGCTTGGCCTGTTCGGCGGCCAGACGCTGCGCTTCGGCCTCACGGCGAGCAGCGAGCTCGGCATCGAATCGCGCCAGCTCCTCCTCGACGGCCTCCTTCGGAATCTTCGCGAAGATCGGCTCCGGCTTGGCGACGGGCGCGCCGACCTCGATCGGCTCGCTCTTCCATGGATGCACGTTCACGCCCAGCTCGTAGTCGCCGGTGATGATCGGATAGGTGAAGCCCGGCTTGTCGAGATCCTCGACCTCGCGCAGCTCGGGCAGCGGCGAGAACACGCCGGTGCCGCCGAGCGCCTCCCACACCTTCTGCGCGGCGTGCGGCAGGAACGGCGCGAGCAGGTGGTTCGCGTCGGAGACGGCCTGCGCGGCGACATGCAACACCGTGGCCAGTCGCGCCTCGTCATCCTTGATCTTCCACGGCTCGGTGGCGGAGATGTACTTGTTGATGTCGCCGACCACGCGCATGGCCTCGCCCAACGCGTTCTTCTGACGATGCGATTCAATGGACGAGCCGACCACATCGAACGCCGCTGCGGTCTCCTCCAGGAGACCACGGTCCATTTCGGTCATGGAATCCTCGTCGAGCGCGGGGATCTCGCCGAAGTTCTTGTGGATCAGGTTGGCCACGCGGTTGACCAGATTGCCCCAGGAGGCGGCCAGCTCCTCGTTGTTGTGGCGCACGAACTCGGCCCACGTGAAGTCGGAGTCGGAGGATTCCGGCCCGGCCACGGAGATGTAGTAGCGCACGGCGTCCACGGGGTAGCGCGCGAGGATGTCCTTCACGTAGATGACGATGCCGCGCGAGGACGAGAACTTCTTGCCCTCCATGGTCATGAACTCGCTCGCCACGACCTGCTCGGGCATGTTGAGCGGGCCGTATTCGCCGGTTTCGCCGCCCTTGGAACCGTCGCCGTTGTAGGAGAGCATCTCGGAGGGCCAGATCTGCGAATGGAAGGTGATGTTGTCCTTGCCCATGAAGTAGTAGCCCGGGGTCGCCGGATCGTTCCACCAGGCGCGCCACGCCTCCGGATCCCCCTTGCGACGGGCCCATTCGATGGAGGCCGACAGGTAGCCGATCACCGCGTCGAACCACACGTACAGTTTCTTGTTCGGATTGTCGATCCATCCCTCCACCGGCACGGGGATGCCCCAGTCGATGTCGCGGGTGATGGCGCGCGGCTTGACCTCGGCGAACAGGCCGAGCGAGAAGTTGATGACGTTGGTGCGCCAGCCCTTGCGGGTCTCAAGCCACGCCTTGTTGGCTTCGGCGAGCGCCGGCAGGTCGAGGAAGTAGTGTTCGGTCTCTTCGAAACGCGGGGTTTCGCCGTTGATTTTGGAGACGGGGTTGATCAGCTCGTCCGGGTCGAGCTCGTTGCCGCAGGCGTCGCACTGGTCGCCGCGCGCGCCTTCGGTATGGCAGATCGGGCACTCGCCTTCGATGTAGCGGTCGGGCAAGGTGCGTCCGGTGGACGGGGAGATCGCCACCTGCTGGGTGCCTTTATAGATGTATCCGTTGTCGAGGCACTGCTTGAACAGCTCCTGCACCACATGCTCGTGGTTGCCGGTGGTGGTGCGGGTGAACAGGTCGTAGCTCAGGCCCAGATCGGCGAGGTCCTTGGCGATCACGCGGTTGTAGCGGTTCGCCAGTTCCTGCGCGCTCAATCCCTCCTTCTCCGCCTCGACGAGGATCGGAGTGCCGTGCTCGTCGGTACCGGACACCATCAGCACGTCGTTGCCCTTCATGCGCTCGTAGCGCGCGTAGACATCGGAGGGCACGCCGAAACCGGCCACGTGTCCGATATGACGGGGACCGTTCGCGTACGGCCAAGCAACATTCACCAAAACATGACTCATAGTCCACGATTATCAGGCGCGGCGGGGACAGGCGGCATT
This sequence comes from Bifidobacterium lemurum, assembly GCF_014898175.1. Taxonomy (NCBI): domain Bacteria; kingdom Bacillati; phylum Actinomycetota; class Actinomycetes; order Bifidobacteriales; family Bifidobacteriaceae; genus Bifidobacterium; species Bifidobacterium lemurum. The sequence continues at coordinate 1,311,305 of NZ_CP062948.1, read as the reverse complement.
CCCGGCATCCGGCGCGCCCCACACGTGCGCGGACGAGTAATCCACAGACATATCCACATGACCGGCACGCGAGAGAGAAGTTGTCCACTTATCCACCATTTCGGGCGAGGCGGTGGCGCGACCCGCACGCGTATGCCTATGGTCTCCCTCATGAACGATTCACCCACCATCGCCATGGCGGCGAACCCACCCGTCCAAGCCGCGCGCGACGACGCGACGCCAGCGCCGGCACCGCCCCCACCCGCAGACCAAACCCAACCCATGGTGCCGTCCATCCTCTACACCAAGGACCTGCCGGGGCCGCTGAGCCTCAACCGATTGTCCGAGTTCGGCACGCTGCGCAAACTCGACGAAACCGCCGGCTATTGGAGCGAACACGGCGGCACCCTGTACGGACGCGCGACGATCGTCGCCACCGTGACGCCCTATTCGACCGTCGCCTGCTCCGCGACCGCCGCATGGGTGTGGCTGGGCGGCGCGTTCCCACGCACGCTTGACGTGATCTCCAAGTCGCATTTCCGCTCCGTCAGCGTGGGCCGCCGAATCCGCGTGTTCAAGCGCCACACATCGGACGACCAGGTGATGCGCATCGCCGAACTGTCGCTCACCACACCGCAACGCACGGCCTGCGACCTGGTGATGATGCCGGAGGCCATCCCCGACCCGCTCGAAATCCGGGAGACCATCGGCGCGCTGATGTCCACATACCGCTTCAATCCCTCGGACTGCCTGGATATCGTGAAGCAATGCCGCTACCACAAGTTCGCGGCCCGCGCCCGCATGTTCTTCGAGTCCATGCAGCGCGACCTGCTCAGCGAGCCGCCCGACGCGGCGTTCGCCTACCCGCGGGACGCGCCCTTCGACATGCGGCTTGTTCCCTCCCGCACGGCGGCGTCCATCCGTTCGGCGGCCCCGCTGCCGCTGCGCCCGCAGGCGATGGCGGTCACGGCATGACGCCGCGGCGACGGACACGCAGGGCGCGACGGCTCAGTCGACTGCGCCACACGCACCGGTTACGCCGCGTCCTGCTCCGGGATGATGCGGAAGTGGGCGAATCTCCGCCTGACGCCGGGCGCGGCGGCGGGCCGCATGTGATGCGGCCGCCCGAGCCGCCGATCGCATTGACCCCTCTGGTGGCGTGCGACCCGTCGACCGATACGCAAGTGCTGTGGCACATCGCCCGCGAAGCGCCGGAATTGCGCCGCTGGCTGGTTGCCAACCCACGGGCCGATGCCGAATTATTGGAGTTCGTCTCCCAACAAGGCGGCCCCGGCGTGCGTCGGGCGTTGGAGGTGCTGCTGCGCTCGCTTGAGGACGGGTAGGCGCGCGGTGGCGGGATGGGCGCGATGCCATGACGACCGCCAGACCAGCATCAGCCAAGGGCCGCCGCCACGCGGCGGATCCCCGCACGAGGTCCGCTCAAACGGCTATCCCGCACGACAGCAAGCCGGTGCCACGCAGCGACTCGAGCAGAGCGAGACGCGGCGGCCTCAGCCTTTGAGTTTCAGCACCGCGGCATACACCTGCTTGCGGTTGGCGAGACTGCCATCCGGATTGGGATGCTCCTCGACGACCTGCGTGATCGCCTCTTTGATGCGCAACCCGTCCTCCAACGCGCGGTCGATGGCCAACACGGCCATATCCTCGACGGAAAGCGCGGCGGGCGCGGCGGCCTGCGCCTCCTCGTCGGACGCGCCGCCAATCACCAGCACCATCTCACCGCGCGGCGGATCGGAGATCACCGTCTCACGGATATGCGCGATGCTGCCGCGGCGAATCTCCTCATATTCCTTGGTCAACTCGCGACACAGCGCCATCGGGCGGTTCGGGCCGAAGCCCTCCAGCAGGTCGTCCATCGCGTCGGCGATGCGGTGGGGCGTCTCGTAGAAGACGATGGTGCGGCGCTCGCCCTGCAGAGCGCGCAGATACTGCATGCGTTCGGCATGCTTGCGCGGCAGGAAGCCCTCATAGCAGAAGCGGTCGGTCGGCAGTCCGGAGAGGGCCAGCGCGTCGAGCACCGCGGAGGGGCCGGGCGCGCAGGTGACGGGCAGGCCGCGTTCGATGGCGCGGCGCACGATCGCAAGCCCCGGATCGTTGATGGTGGGCATGCCCGCGTCGGAGACGACGAGGACGGTCGCGCCGGTTTCGACCTGGTCGAGCAGGCCGTCGGATTTGTCGCGCTCGTTGTGGTCATGGTAGGCGATGACGCGGCCGCCCACCCGCACACCCAGACGGTTCGCAAGATCGAACAGACGGCGGGTGTCCTCCGCCGCGACGATGTCCGCGCGTTCCAGCAAGGCCTTGAGACGGTCGGAGGCGTCGGATGAGTTGCCGATCGGCGTGGCCGCCAGCACCACGGTTCCTTTGGGGATGGCGACATGGTGGGTCGCCGTTTGGTCGTCGTGTTCCATCGTCATACGCCCAGTATCCCCCAAGCCCGGCACAACCGGTCGCACACGGGTCCTCCTGGTCGTCCGGGGTTGACGAGCCGGTGGTACCGGGCACAACCGGTCGCGCACGGGTCTTCCCCAAAGCAGGCAGCGTGCGACTTTTCCGAACAGGTAAGCGACAATCGAACATTGCGCATTTTGGCGGAATCTCGCCATATTGCTGATTTTCATGTTCGTTTCGCCCCGCAAAAGGGTCACACGGACGGTACGGACCACATCAATCGTGCGACCCCGCCTTCCACTATCATCAAACCATGCACTACCTCGAGCGGACCATCGACGGCGGCAAGGCGCGTTTCGTCGCCTATGCACCCAGCAACACCCCGGAAGTCGACCCCGACCTCCGCCGCACGGCGGTTCTCATCATCCCCGGCGGCGGATACGCGATGACCTCCGATCGGGAGGCGGAACCCATCGCTCTGCGATTCCTCGCGGAAGGATATGCGGCGTTCGTCCTGCGATACTCGGTCGCGCCGGACGTGTACCCGACGGCACTGCTGCAGGCGGCCGAGGCGATGCGGCTGATACGCGCCCATGCCGACGAATGGCATGTGGACGCGGGTCGAGTCGCGGTGCTTGGATTCTCTGCAGGCGGACATCTGGCCGCGAACCTCGCCACCACAGCGGGTGACGGCGACTTGCGCGAGCACGGCATCGACCCGGATGCGGTGCGCCCGAACGCGCTGATGCTCGCCTATCCAGTCATCACCTCCGGTCCGATGGCGCATCGCGGCAGCTTCGAAAACCTGCTCGGGAACCGCAAAGACGACGCCGCGTTGCGGGCCGAACTGTCGATTGAACGCCATATCGACGCGAAGACGCCTCCCGTATTCGTCTGGCACACGATGACCGACGGAAGTGTGCCCGTGGAGAACACGCTGATGCTGGTGCAGGCCTGCCGCGACGCCGGTGTAAGCGTTGAAGCGCATCTGTTCCCCGAGGGGCCGCACGGATTGGCGCTGGGAACCGCCCAAACCGCGCGCGCCGGACAGGCGGAAGATATCGTCCCCTGCGTGCAGCACTGGCCTGAACTGGCCGCCGCGTGGCTGGAGCGTACGTTCGCGTGATGGTCACGTGATGGTCGCGCGGCGGTCACGCACAGCCTCACGCCACGCCCACGCCACGCGGAGGTTTCGCTTATCCGCAAGACGTGGTATCTTATTTCGAGTTGCGCGCAAAACCCGCTGGACGGGGATGAACGCACTGGAGGATTCGCCTAGTGGTCTATGGCGCACGCTTGGAAAGCGTGTTGGTGTAACAGCCTCACGAGTTCGAATCTCGTATCCTCCGCCATCAGGGATTTTCGGTTTTTCGAAAATCCCTTTTTTCATGCTCAAAACAGGGGTTATAGGCCAAACTGCATGTCCGGAGTCTTTACCCTTTAGGGATTTATGCGGCAACAACGAGTTTGGTGTGTCGGTTTTGCCGAACAAGGCCGATTTCGTACACCAAACTCGAGAATCAATCGTTTTATGCGAGCAAGGCTCGATGCCCCAACACACCAAACTCTCCACGGCCTCATTCAAACACGCATTCGACGGATGAATCCGCACACCAGACGCTTCAGAAAAGGAACGCTTCGTCCTTGTCGATCCGCGGCGTCGCATGGCGTCAGATGTATCCTGGATCCATCCAAAACTCATTAAGCGGAACGGGACGTGTGAGCATATGACAGAAAGCGAAGTCAGCGGCCGCAAGGTGATTCGAGTCGTCGGAGCCGCCATTATGAAAGACGACATGGTGTTATGCGCACAACGCGGCAAGGGGAAGTCTTTGGCGGACTACTGGGAATTCCCGGGAGGCAAGATAGAGCCGCATGAAACCGCTCGCGAGGCATTGCACCGTGAAATCGAAGAGGAGCTGCTTTGCGAAATCGAAATAGCCGAGGAACTGTGCACATCCACATATGTTTATGACTTCGGCACAGTGCAATTAACGACGTTTCTATGCCACCTTATTGAGGGCACTCCACATCTAACTGAACACCAAAGGATATGTTGGCTCATGCCGGCAAAACTGCCCGATCTGGACTGGGCGCCGGCGGATCGGGAAGCCGTACGCCTTATCGCCACAGCGACTCGGACACGTCAGTAATCAAGCAGGGACCTCACATATGAACGGCCAATTCTCCGCTACCGCTCGCTTCGACACGAACCTGGATGCCGGCTCCTCATCAGTGCTGGAAGATGTGGTCTCGGGACTTATCCAATCCACAATGGACGCTCCCGGCGTGTACTCGCCAAAACTCATCGCCAATCGACCGGGCAACACCATGTGCGACGCGATCAGCGAAGAGCTGGCCAACAGCGAATCCTTCGACATCTCCGTGGCGTTCGTTTCAGCCGAGGCGGTTCGCACGCTTTTTGAGTCTTTTAAAAGCAGGGCGGAATCCCGAACTTCAGACAGCACGCCAAGCCGCCTCATCACTTCCACCAAAAACTTTTTCAACGCGCCTTCGGCATTCTGGGATCTGCTACGTTTGAAAAACACCGCGAATGTGGATGTTCGCGTGTGGGCGGAGCCCTCGGATAAGCCCAACACCTACGCGGGACAGGGGCAACCGTTCCATCCCAAGGGTTACGTATTTGCCCGTCGAATGGAAGACGGCAAGCCATACTACAACCTATATGTGGGCAGTTCGAACCTCACACAACAGGCGCTCGGCATCCAACGCGAGTGGAATCTCAAGATCTCATCGCTCAAAGAAGGCGAATTGGTCGAGCAATTCCAAAATGAGCTGGATTCCCAAGTCGCGAATTCCGTGCCCTTGACCGAAGAGTGGATCAAACAATACGAGGAGGACTTCAAGAAATACGCGCCACCAAGACGCGAAATCCTCGAGTCTCTCGAAAACATTGAAATCACGCCCAACGCCATGCAACAGGAAGCGCTGGCCAGCCTCGCAAAGCTGCGCAAACAGGGCGAACACCGAGCAATACTCATTTCAGCCACCGGCACCGGAAAAACATACCTGTCGGCGTTCGACGTGCGAGCAGTCAATCCCAAACGCATGCTCTACATCGTGCATCAGCAACAGATTCTCACCAGCGCAATGAGGTCCTATCAGAGAGTGCTGCACTGTGACCCCGAGGAAATGGGATTATTCACAGGAGGCAGCAAACAATCCGACCGCAAATACGTGTTCGCAACCATCCAGACGCTCTGCAAGCCAGAGGTACTGCGCCAATTCGATTCCGATGAATTCGACTACATTCTGGTCGATGAGGCCCACCATGTTGGAGCCGACAGCTACCGACGCGTCATCGACCACTTTAAGGACGCCGACTTCATACTCGGCATGACCGCCACCCCGGAACGCACCGACGGTATCAATATCTTCAAGCTTTTCGGCCATAACATCGCTTATGAGATTCGTCTGCAGCGAGCGCTCGACGAGGACATGCTGTGCCCATTCCATTACTACGGCGTCGCGGAATATCTTGGCTCCAGCGACGACCATCCCGGTCGGAGAATCGACGTGTCCAACGGCCTGTCGGCCGACGACAGCAAACAGCTCAATTATGAGATCAGCCAGCTCGCGACCAGCGAACGCGTCCGCTATATCATCGACAAGCTCCAGCAATACAGCCCTTACCACCAACCGGTCACAGGATTGGTGTTCTGCAGCAGACAGGAGGAGGCGGTAGAGCTGTCCCGCCTGTTTAATCAGGAATACAACCAGCAGGCCGAGCGCGCCTATCGCACCGCCGCGATCACCAGCGCAACGCATCCGAAGCAAACGGACCGTGAAACGATGGTCAAACGGCTGGAAGAAGGCGAATACGACTATCTATTCACCGTTGACCTGTTCAACGAAGGCATCGACATCCCCGCCGTCAACCAGATCGTGATGTTGCGCAACACGCAGTCCAGCATTGTATTCACGCAACAGCTGGGGCGCGGACTAAGAAAGTTTCCGCACAAAGACAGCGTCATCGTCATTGATTTCATCGGCAACTACGCCAACAACTACCTCATCCCCGTCGCCCTGTACGGCAATACCGGCGACCGTGACACCGCTCGCAAAAACCTGCAGCGCCGCACCATCGGATTGTCTTCAATCAGCTTTGATTCCATCGCCAAAGAACGCGTGCTCAAATCTCTGGACACGGCCGATTGGTCGGATATGAAAAAGCTCACCGAACAATACCGACAGCTGCGCTTCCAATTAGGCCGCATCCCTATGCTCATCGACGTATACGAGCACGACCCGTCGTTGCCGTTCACGCTTGCCTCGAAAAGCGGCAATTATCTCGATTTCGTGCGTTCCCGGGAGCAGAGTCTGAGCCGCGGCAAGCGCAACGAAAACGACGAACCCTCATATTTGGACCAGCTGGAGCCCATCGGCAGCACAGCAAACGGCATCTTAAAAATGGCGACCGAGCTACTGGTCCCCGGACTACGCCCACATGAGTTGGTCATATTGGACCGCCTATGTCGTTTCCAGGAAGAACGCATATGCGATGCCGCAGATTCCCGGAACGTCAGCTGGCAACCGGCAGAGCCACTTTCCTTAACGGAATTGGCCGACGTCATCGCCAGGCAATTCCCCGACGCGTATCTGAACCAAAGCCAGATCGACTCGGCGCTTCACACGCTTGACTTCTCTTATTTCATCGCCGCGAACCACAAACGGTTCGGCGCAACACCGTTGATCGAAACCACGATCGACGGCCAGCACGTGCAACTGAGCGAGACATTCGCCGACCTGCTATCCAGCAACCGAACGTTCCGCATCTTCTTTGCCGATGCGCTACGATGCGGCCTATCCAACTGTCGCGACCTATTCTCCCGCGCCAAAGCTCAGCAACGGGAACTCGACCACGGCTTCCTATACGAGCAGAAGTACACACTCGCCGACGTGGTCCGTCTGCTCGGCTGGAGCAAGGAGATGAACGGACAAAACGTCGGCGGATATTTCTGCCACCGCGATACCGGCACCATGCCCATCTTCGTCAAGTACGCCGCAAGCCAATACGAGGATGAGTTCCTCGGACCGCAGGACATGCGCTATTACAGCAAGAACGGGCGCACACCCAGTTCACCGGAGTTCCGATGGATGAGCGATGGCCGCAATACGCCCGACTGGCAAAGATCCCACTTCATCCCGTTGTTCGTTATGCGCAAAGAAGAGGCCAAAGAGGCTCGATACTACTACGTCGGACATGTCACTTCGTTCAGCGACCTCACCCTCACGCACAAACCCGACGCCGATGGCTCCAAAACGGTCAATGCCACCGTCACCAACCTGCGTCTCGCCAAGCCGCTCGACACGGAACTCTATCGGCATCTGACAGGGCGGTCGACGTGCTAGCCCCACCTTCGTCCCAATTTCCTGAGAGAACGGAGGCCACTCGCCATAGGAGTTTGACTCCGCGGCAGATTTGTGTTTGCTAGCGCACAAGACGATATCGGCGCTTGGGGCTGTACTTGGAGCCGATACCTTCGACCACGCCTTCAGCCATCATGCGAGAGATGTAATCGCGGATGGTTTTCGTGGACAATCCCGCGGCATTCGCCAACTCGGACGAGCTGGCGCTTTGCCGTTCCGCCAAATACATCAAGATGGCTTGTTCTACATTGCTGCGCGAGTACGAAACACCCTCTTGCTCGGTCATCTTGCGGTGTCGGAACAGAATACGAAATTCACTCAACGTGCTTACCGAAATAGGAGGGTCCATCAGAGCCTCGGCGAGAGATCCTTTGATGATCGCGTATCCGGTGCCACGATTCTCGACCACATGGCCAACCTTGCCGTCGACATCGGTATAGGGAACGTCCTCAAGAATTCTCGAAAGAAACTGATTTCTAGACTGCGTCTCGCCTTTTTCACCAAGCTCTTCGACCGTCAGGGGCCCGAACAGACCACCCGGATTGATGATTTCAAGTCGATCCGGATACAGCTCCACACGCACCGGCGATCCCTGCGCGTCCAACGAATAGTCCCTGTGCATAAGCGCATTCGCGACCGCCTCACGAACGGCGGCAAGCGGGTATTCCGGCACATCCTCGCGTAAAGCGCCTTGAACCACAGCCCCATGCCTAATATTTCGCGACACCGCCCGCAACGCCGTCAGCAGCATGACGGGAATCGAGCCATCGATATTCTCCGAATCCACAAAACGACGCCCGCCCGCAGTGGCATCCCCCTTGGCCGGCGTTGGAAAAGCCGAAAACACAATATTCAAGCGAGGAAAAAACTTTTGGGGGAATGAGCCGATCGCCAGCAATCCCGCGATCGTTGGCCGCAATGCACCTTGGGAATCATAGGCCACGATTCGGCGATTCACCATCAGCTGCTCATCGCTCATCGAAGCGGTGCCACCAAACGACCCCCCTCGCTGAATCTTCAGCCAGCCATCCAGCAATCCCCTATCGAGATCATCGACAGTCGCGTCAAACACCACATCAACGTCATTGCGGGCCACACGATGTTGGTTTTCCACAAAACGATCGATCTCGTACATCGTCAGATGGTAGTCGCCATCCCCCGTTCTCAAGTACGAGCCTTGCACCCTGCCGTGTTTTTTGACATAGCAAGGCTTCTGCGCCGCAGGCAATTCAGGAACATTGGCCACAACAACCGGCTTGCCGGCATACCGCAGCACAAGAATATCAACATGCACAGCCGGGACGATATGTTCACGAGCCGTCTGGGCCAACCTCGACTGCAACAGTTTCACATCGATATCAACTGCTTGGAACGTCTTTTCGGAAATGCCCAGCACTATGACGCCACCGGAAGTGTTGGCGAACGCCACCATCGATTCCACAACCGAGGAAGGAAACCCGCCGCCGGCTTCTTTGATTTCGTAAGCAGCCAAATCCGTGCCGGCTTCACGCATCAAATTAATCGCATTCGCCAAATCCATGTCGTTGGAAATTTTTGAGAACATGAGAGCCTGCCTTAAATCACAAAAGCCAACCTAGGAACTTAGCATAACACGACTTCCTAGGTTCCTAGGTAAAGTTCCTAGGTTCCTAAGTAGACTTCCTAGGTTCCTAAGTAATCTTCCTAGGTTCCTAGGTAAAGTTCCTAGGTTCCCAGGTTGACTTCCCAAGTTCTTGGATCGATGTTCCAACACGCATCCGTCTTGCCGCATGCGCAAACAAGTAATGATTTGAGATTGGACGACAGACCGACGGGCGGTTCGACACGCCGAAATAGGGGGTGTCGACACACGTTTTACGCATGTAACCGCGCGTTTGAGGCAGAGTCCTTGATTAGAGCCATCGCGGAGGGTAGCGTGTTTGTTGGGGAGGAAGGCTCACCTGTGAAGGGACTGCTGCCCTGAGCGGTCGTCGTTGTGGTTTGAACGCGGCCGCACCTTCCTCTTTCTCACCCGGCACCCTACACCGTCCCGTGCGACTGGACGCATACAGGAAACTCCCATAATCACCCGATACCGTAAGTTACGGTTGCGTAGGTTACCGTACGCGAAGAGACGGGAAGTGCCATGAACCACAGCGGACCGGTCGTATCATCACCACATCAGCACAGCACTGCGCCTTCATCAGAACCGCTTGTCGCAACCGCCACATCATCCTCCACGACCGGCGCGAGCGTACGGCATGCGGTCGATTCCGCCATCCGCATCACCTTCGACCCGACTTCACGGGCCGCACGCAAGGCCCAGCGCCGCTACGAGCGCGAAACCAGCAAAGAATCAGCCCGACAGGCCGCTCGCGAAGCGCAAGTCGCGGCCGCCTCCTGCACCGACCCCACCGTCATCGCCCAGGCCCGGTCCGCCTACGACGCGCTGCTCACCGAGCGCCGACGCCGAGCCCAGCTCAAGCGCGAGCTCACCATCGTGCGCCAACGCTACGTCGATTCGAAAGCCGACTGCCGCCGAGCCAAACGCGCGTCGCTCGACGCGGACACCCGCGCCGGCATCGTACGGCTCGACGGCTACGGGCAACGCAAACCCCGCATGCGCGGATGGCTGCACGCCCTGATGACACCGCTCGCGCTGGCCGCCTCCATCGTGCTGATTTGTCTGGCGCCCGCAGGCATGATGAAAGCCGCCTGCGCCGTCTACGGTCTGTCTGCGGTGCTGCTGTTCGGCAATTCCGCGCTGCTGCATCTGAAATCGTGGAGCCCGCGCGCCACTCGGCTGCTGTGCGGCATCGACTTCTCCAACATCTTCCTCATCATCGCGGGGACCAACACCCCGATCGTGTGCGCGCTGCAACCGTACATCCGCCGGCCGTATCTGGCGTTCATCTGGTCGGCGGCGCTGATCGGCACCGTGCTGCACCTGCTGTGGATCCGCATGCCGGATTGGATCAATTCCGTGATTTATGTGGCGCTCGGCCTCGCGCCGCTCGCCATCATGCCGACGCTGTGGTCGAGCCCAGCCGTGGGACCTGCCGCGACCGTGCTGATCGCCGTGGGCGGGGCCTGCTATATCGCGGGCGCGGTATGCTTCGCGATCCGCAAGCCCAACCCGATTCTCGGCTGGTTCGAGTTCCACGAGGTGTTCCACTTAGGCACCGTCGCCGGATATGTGTGCCATGTGGTGGCGGTGTATCTGGTGGTGTGCGGCATGCGTTAGCCTTCCAGCACGCCGAGCACCTTCTTCTCGTTGTAGAAGGCGAACACCACGCCGCCGATGCCGCACAGCACCGCGGCGCAGATCGCGGCGATGCGGTAGCCGGTTCCGGAGGCCATGCCGATGGTCGAAACGCCGGTGAACAGCAGCATGGCCACGCTCTGCCCCATCTTCATCGCGAAGGTGCGCGCCGCATAGAACATGCCCTGACGGTCCTGACCGGTGGTTTTCGAACTGGCGTCGGCGATGTTCGCGACGATCGCCTGCGGCAGGATGCCGAACGCGGCCATCGGAATCGCACCCACCACCGACAGAATCAGCCCCTGGACCATCGGCGGAATCGCGCCCAAGAGTCCCGAGCCGAGCATGCCGGCGAAGGCGAACGCGATGGTGAACAGCACGAACGCGCCCAGCAGCAGCCGCTTCTTGCCCACACGGTTGGCGAACATGTTGACCGGCAGATAGAACAGCACGGACACGGCGGTCATCAGCACGAAATACACGGTCGACGTGGTTTCGGGCAGTTTCAGCAGGCTGGTCACGAAGAACGGCAGACCGGTCTGGAAGGTGGTGATCGCCACCCAGTAGACCACGTCGGAGCCGACGAATTTGCGGAACTCGCCGTCGCGGAAGGTCTCCTTGAGCGAGGCGAGCGTGGATTCGCTGGTCGGCTGGGATTTGACGTATTCCTTCTCGTCGATGGCGAATACGGGCACCAGCATGCACACGAACGCGACCGCCGCCATGATGGTGAAGGTCACGCGGATGGCGGTGACGCGGTCGAGTCCCGGCGTCATCGCGCCCCAGATCACGGGCGCCACGTAGGCGATGGCGGTGCCGAACACCCACGTGAAGGAGATGGCGGTGGAGATGTTGAGCTGCTGTTTGGAGTCATGCCCAAGTTCGGCGATCAGCGCGTTGTAGGGCGTGCAGTAGAAGGTGAGCGCGATGTAGTAGCCGATCACGGTGACGAACAGGAACGCGGCGTTCACCCAGCTTGTGCCGTTCACCGGGCTCCAGAACACGAGCACGGTGACCACGGCCAGCGGCAGCGCGGCGAATTTCAGGAAGGGAATGCGACGGCCCGCCTTGGACTTGCAGCGGTCGGACAGGCTCGCCACCGCCGGATCCACGAACGCGTCGAAGAAGCGCGCGAACGCGGTGATGCCGCCCACCACGGTCACCACCCCCAACACGACCAGCCCTTGCGGCACGAACACCGTCTGCCCTTGGTCGATGGTCTCCTGGTCAGGCTGGTAGAAGTACACAAGCCAGTTCGAGATGATGCCGGACAGCAGCGCCCAGCCGAACTGTCCGACGGCGAACGCCCACACCTTGGCGGTGGGCAAATCTTTGACCGCGCGTGTGGCGTGGGTCGATGGCATCGTCGCATCGTTCATGGTCAACCTCCCCCATTGCGAAGTTGACACTATGTTAACTCAACATTCTCCCTACAATGGACACCATGAGTCGACTCGCCGAACGCATGCCCCACATCATGACGCTTCCGCGCGCGCTGGGCACGGGAATGATCATCCGTTCGGCGGCTCCGCTCGACGACGCGACGCGGGGCGAGATCCGCGCGTTCGCCGCCGAATACGAGCGCCTATTGTCGCGGTTCCGCCCCGATTCGCTGGTCGCGGCGATGCGAGGGGCAGAGCACGGCGGCACCTTCGATTTTCCCGAGTGGGCGGTGCCGCTGTTCGATCTGTACGACCGGCTGGCCGACGCGACCGATGGGGCGATCGACCCCTGCGTGGGCGAGGACCTGACCCGGCTCGGCTATGGCGCCGACCTGCGGTTCGTCATGGAGCCGGATGCCGCAGGGCATCTGGGCAGCCTTCGTGGGCGTCCGACCTGGCGCGGCGATGTGGAGCGGCATGGCGCCACGCTCGTCACCAAACGTCCGGTATCGCTGGATTTCGGGGCGTGCGGCAAAGGGTATCTCGTGGACCTTATCGCCGCGTTGATCGGCGAATCGGCGGCGATCGACGACCCTCACGGCGCGCTGCTGATCGATGCCGGAGGAGATCTGCTGGTTCGCTCGCCAGAAGAGCCGGTCACCATCGCGCTTGAGGATCCTTGGGATTCCGACAACGCCGTCGGCGTGGCGGCGATGTCGGGCGGAGCGTTCTGCGCGAGCGCGCCGAGCCGCCGCCAATGGGGCCAGGCCGCCGGACATCGGCTTCACCACCTGATCAACGCCATCGACGGCCGCCCGGCGGACGACGTGGCCGCGGCCTGGGTCGCGGTGGCGGCGGGCCTGTCCGCCGAACCGACCGCCACGCAAGCCGCCAAACCGCGCACCATGCAAGCCGGCAGCCCGACCGCCGCACGAACCGGCAAAACGCTTGACGAACCGTCCACCGCATGGGCCGCCGAATCGCACGGCAAACCGCCTGCCAAGCCGCGCGTCGAACCGCTGGTCGCGCTGGCCGACGGTCTGGCCACGGCGTTGTTCGTCTCACGCGCCGACCGACTGCGAGCACGCTTCGCCTTCGATTGCGCCATCGTACGCTCCGACCGAACCGCGGCGGTCAGCCCACGATTCCCGGGCCGACTGTTCGCATGCGACCCACGCGCGCGGGGTCCGTTCGCGCACGATACGGATACTTCGGACGATTCTGTCCAGTAACACGCGGCGCAATGCGCGATTCAGGAGGAAAACCGCGCGATTTCGCCGGATTCCCGCATTTCCTGCCGCAAACTAGATAGGATGTCTAGTAGCAAACAAAAAGCCGTTTGCAGGACATTGGCGTTCCACAGTGAGGAAAGGCAGATGATCATGGGGGGACATGTCTGCTCCATCGCCGGATGCGATAGACAAGCCGAATCTCAGGGAATGTGCTGCGAGCATTTCACCGCAGCGCTCACCCACGGAGTGTTTCACACGCCGGGGTCACGCGTATCTTCCCCATCATCGTCCTGAGGGAGCCGAGGCCGCTCCTCCGCCATCCCAAGCGAACTGCGGTGTCTTTCCGATCTCCTGAGGAGACGCAACGACCTTTCCCTCCGTCATCCTGAGCGAAGGCCGAAGGCCGGAGTCGAAGGATCTCAGGCCTTTGCCGCCAGGCGAGCTGAGATCCTTCGACTCCGCCGCGCTCCGCTCAGGATGACAGGAACGGAACACGCGGGCATCGTCAGTCCGTCAGCGCGAACTGCGAGTTGTACAGCCCCGCGTAGAAGCCGTCCGCCTCAAGCAGTTCCTCGTGCGTGCCGCGCTCGACGATGTCGCCGTCGCGCATCACAAGAATCATGTCGGCGTCGCGGATGGTGGACAGGCGGTGCGCGATCACGAAGCTCGTGCGGCCCACCGTCAGCTGGTCCATCGCCTTTTGGATCAGCTCCTCGGTGCGCGTATCGACCGAGCTGGTCGCCTCGTCGAGGATGAGGATCGGCGCGTCCTGCACCATGGCCCGGGCGATGGTGAGCAGCTGCTTCTGACCCGCGGAAAGCGCGGTTTTGTCATCGAGCACGGTGTCATAGCCCTGCGGCAGCGAGCAGATGAAGCGGTGCAGGCCCACGGCGCGGCAGGCGTCCTCGACTTGCTGGTCGGTGACGTCCGGCTTGGCGTAGACGATGTTCTCGCGCACGGTTCCATGGAACACCCATGTGTCCTGAAGCACCATCGAGAACTGGTCGTGCACGTTCCAGCGCGGCACGGATTTGGTATCCACACCGTCGATGGAGATGGTACCGCCGTTGATCTCGTAGAAGCGCATCAGCAGGTTCACCATGGTGGTTTTGCCCGCGCCGGTGGGTCCGACGATGGCGACCTTCTGCCCGGCCTTCACCTCGGCGGAGAAATCGTGGATGATGGTGTGATCAGGCGAGTAGCCGAAGCTCACGTGACTGAACTCCACGTCGCCGCGCACACGCGTCGGCTTGCCGTTTTCGTCGCGGCCGTAGCCGAGCAGCGGCTTGAGGTCGGACTCGTCGGCCATCTCGGGCTCGTCGAGGAATCCGAACACGCGCTCGGAGGCGGCGGCCGTGCGCTGCAGGTTCTGGAAGGCCTGCGCGAACTGGCTGAGCGGCTGGGTGAACAGACGGATGTACATCATGAACGCCACGATCACGCCGAAGCTGATGGTGCCGTTCATGGCGAGCGCCGCGCCCACCACGCACACCACCACATAGCCGAAGTTGGAGACGAAGTTCATCAGCGGCATCATCAGGCCGGAAAGGAACTGCGACTTCCAGCCGGAGTCGTACAGGTCGGCGTTGTACTTTTCGAACTGCTCGATCGACTTTGCCTCGCCGGAATAGGCCTTGACGACCACATGGCCGGCGTACATCTCCTCGACGTGGCCGTTGACGTCGCCCAACGCGATCTGCTGGCGGGTGAAGTACTTCTGCGAGGCCTTCATGATCACCATCATGATGATGACGCCGGCCAGGGCGGCGCCGATCGCGCACAGGGTGAGCTGCCAGCTGTTGTAGAACATCATGACGAGCGATCCGACGAACAGCGTGACCGAGGTGATCAGGCTGCCCAGGCTTTGGCCGAGGGTCTGGCCGATGGCGTCCACGTCGTTGGTGATGCGGGAGAGCACGTCGCCGTAGCTGACCTTGTCGAAGTATTTGAGCGGCAGTTTGTTGATCTTCGCGCTGATGGCCGTGCGCAGGTTCTGCGCCACCCGTTGGGTGACGGTGGCCATGAGCAGGCTCTGCAGGTAGCCCAGCAGCGCGTAGCCGACGTACAGCGCCACGAGGATCAGCGCGATATGCGTGACCGCGTCGAGGTCGATCGCGCCGAGCACGGGCTTGCCGTCGACCATGGCGGGCAGGCCTTTGGCGATTTCGTTGGTGACGTCCTTGAGTTTGTCCGGCCCGATGATCTGGCAGATGGTGCCGGCCATGCCGAGGACCAGCGCGACGATGACGGCCGGAATGTATTTGCGCGCGAAATCGATGAGCTTGCTCATCGATCCGCCGAAGTCGGCCGGCTTCTCAACGACGCCGCCCATGCCGGGACCGTGGCCGCGCCCACCCATCGGACGCCTGCGTGTGGTTGATTCAGTCATATTCGTTGCCGTCCTTACGAGGCGAGTTCTTCCGGGGTGAGCTGGGATTCGGCGATCTGCCGGTACACGTCGCATTCGTCGAGCAGCTGCTTGTGGGTGCCGTGGCCGACCATGCGCCCCTGTTCGAGCACGACGATCTGGTCGGCGTCCATGATGGTGCCGATGCGTTGGGCGACGATCATCTTGGTCGAGCCCTGCGCGTGGGTTTTGAGCGCGTCGCGTACGGCGCGGTCGGTGCGGAAGTCCAGCGCGGAGAAGGAATCGTCGAAGATGAGGATCTCCGGGTTGCGCCATACCGCGCGGGCGATGGATAGGCGCTGTTTCTGCCCGCCGGACACATTGGATCCGCTTTGGGCGATGGGGGCCTGGTAGGTGCCGTCCATCTTCTCGACGAATTCCGTGGCCTGGGCCACGCCGCACGCCTCGCGTACGGAGGCGGTGAGGGCCTCGCCCGTCGGCGCGCCTTCCGCCGCCGCACCGGCTGCCCCCTCTTTCGCCAGGCCGGGCGCCCCTTCCTTCGTCATGCCGAGCGCAGTCGAGGCATCTCCCCTCCGTCCGTCGCCGTAGCTCACATTGGATTCGACCGTGCCTTTGAACAGAACGGAGGTCTGCGGCACGTAGCCGATTTTGTCGCGGAGGGCCTTGAGTTCGTAGTCGCGCACGTTCACGCCGTCGACAAGCACCTCACCCTCCGTGGCATCGTAGAAGCGCGGCACGAGGTTGATCAGCGTGGATTTACCGGAGCCGGTGGAGCCGATGAAGGCGATGGTCTGCCCGGGCTTGACGGTGAAGCTCACATGTTCGAGCATCGGCGACTGGGAGTCGGGGTAGGCGAAAGTCACGTCGCGGAATTCGATCTCACCGGCCACGCCCGGCTCGCCCGCCGTGCGGGGGCCATCGGCGATGGAGGGCTGGGTGTCGAGCACTTCGAGCACACGCCTGGCGGACACGTCGGCGCGGGGCCACAGCACGAACACCATGCTCAGCATCAGGAAGCTCATGATGACCTGCACGGAATAGCTGGAGAACACCACCATATTAGAGAACAGGGTGAGTTTGTCGGTGGCTTCGGCCGCCTCGATCAGGTAGGCGCCGATCCAGTAGACGGCCAGCATCAGACCGTTCATCACGGTGTTCATCAGCGGCATCATGATGGCCATCGCGCGGTTGGTGAACAGCTGGGTGTCGGTGAGGTCCTTGTTGGCCTTGG
The DNA here is from genome assembly GCF_014898175.1 of Bifidobacterium lemurum. Classification (NCBI taxonomy): domain Bacteria; kingdom Bacillati; phylum Actinomycetota; class Actinomycetes; order Bifidobacteriales; family Bifidobacteriaceae; genus Bifidobacterium; species Bifidobacterium lemurum. Next base: position 1,294,069 of record NZ_CP062948.1, on the reverse strand, counting down.
CGAACTTCGTCTCCTGATAGTCCTCGGCGTTGTAGGCGCGCACCACGCGCAGGCCGGTGAGGTTCTCGCGAGCCACGAGGTTGATGTTGTCGGTAAGCTCCTGCATGGCGCGGAACTTCGGCATGACCAGCGCCATCAGCGCGGCGACGCCCACCAGCAGGACGCCCACGGCGATGCCCGTCGCCAGCGTCCATTCGAAGCCTTTGCCGGCGATTTTGCACACGGCCCACACGGCCATGATCGGCGCTTTGACGATCATGGTCAGGCCCATGGTGATGAACATCTGGATCTGCGTGACGTCGTTGGTGGATCGCGTGATCAGACTGGCGGTGGAGAAACGGTTGAGCTCGGCAGTCGAGAACGATTCGACCTTGGCGAACTCCAGGCTGCGCAGCCGCTGGCTGAAGGAGGCCGACACACGCGCGGCGAAGAATCCGGTGATGATCGCGCAGGCCACGGAACCGAGGGAGATCGCAAGCATCTTGCCGCCTGCGATCCAGATGTCGCTCATCTCACTGCCCTGGGTTTCGACCAGCGTGGTGATTTCCGACATATAGTCGGGCAGTTCCAGGTCAAGCCAGATCTGCGCGACGATGAAGACGAGGGCGACGAGCATCTCGCCGATCTCCGTCTTCGACAGATATTTGCAGATACGAAGCATGATTTCCTCTCAATATTTATTTCTTACAGTGTAAGATATTTGATACCGTAAACCTTGGAACGACCTGAACGCAAGTTTCACCCCAAGGAAACACCGGCCGCCGAAACGACCGCGGCTCAGTCCTTCCGTCCCGCATCCGCCGCGAACGCCGCATCGATCTGCGCGCGTGTCGGACGCGGTTCCCCCGGCACGCACAACGAGGAATAGGTCATGAATTCCACGATCAGGTCGACGAACTCCCGAGTGCGGCGTTCCCCCATCTGCTGGAACACCCAGCACATCATCGCACGCATCTCCTCGACATACTCCTCACCTTTCCCCCGCCCTGCGTCGGTGAGATTGACCAGGATATTGCGCCGATCCTTGGGGTCGATCTCGCGTGTGATATACCCCTTCTTCTCCAGAGTCGACAGCAGGGTCGAAATGCGGCCGGAGCTGTTGTGCGAGGCGACGGCCAGCTGGGACGGCGTCATGGTGCCGTTGACCAGCAACTCATGCAGGACGGCCGGCTCACCTTTGACCGCACGACCGAGGCGGTCGGTCGCGGAGGACCGAAGCCTCTTGATCTTGCCCATCAGCTCGGTGACCGCATCCAATTCCCACGACATACCGCTCCTTTCGCAAACATCCACCATAATATCTTACGGTGTTTACTATTCGCCTATGCGATATGTTCACAGGGTAAAAGACGACGTATCCGATGCCACCGGCCAGCGGTCTTTCAACGGGTTGGCACTTGGGCGCTCGAGTTGGCACCGGCTTGAACGGACACCGACGTCACGGAACGGCAAAATGGCGGAATGACGGTGAGGTTCCAGAGGGGCGCCGACAGGCGTGTGCCAACTCGAGCCTCCAAGTGCCAACCCGTTGACGCTCGCCTCTCCAGCGCTCAAGCCGACAAGCTCTCGAACCGGATCGCCGCGCGCCACAACGCCTTAGCCGCGATGCCGCAAAGCGGCCTTGAGGTCACGGCTGCGATACCGCTCGCGCAGCCAGCAGTAGCCTCCGAACGCCACCAGCCACACCAATCCGGCGATGGCGGAGCCGCGCGTGTCGTCGGCGAGGAACAGCGTGGCGTACACGAACACGAAGAACACGATGGCGATGGTGTTCAGCCACTTCCACGCCGGCATCACGAAACCGTCGGCGATGAAGTCGGCGCTGCGGCGGTAGCGGCGGTGCGCGACCATCGTCAGGATGTAGATGAACAGGAACACGGCCGAACTGGCGGACGAGAACAGCACGAACGCGCTGGAGATCTGCGGGAACGCGTTGACCACCGGAGAGAGCAGGATCAGCACGGCCGACGCGACGATCGCGCGGGCCGGCACCTTGCGCTTCGAGACGACGCCCAACTTGTTCAGCGCCGGCGAATTGGACTCGGCGGCCAGCTGGTAAAGGTGGCGGCCCGCGGAGTACAGCAGCGAGTTCAACGCGGACGAGGCCGCGGTGATCACCACGAAGAACACCAGCGCGGACGCCCAGTTGAGTCCCGCGTATTGGAACACCATGATGAACGGCGAGGCGAAGGAGCCGTCGTCGTTCGGCTGGAACGAGGTCCACGGCACGATGCACATAATGGCCACCAGCGCGCCCACATAGAAAATGAGCACACGCACGATGATCTCGTTGATCGCCTTGGGCAGCACCTTACGCGGATTCTGCGTTTCGGAGACGGTGACGCCCACGAACTCGATCATCTCGTAGGCGAAGAACACCATCTGGAAGCTCATCAGGAACGCCAGCCAGCCGTTCGGCGCGATGGAGAAGCCGTCGATCAGATTGGCGACGCTCGCCTGGCCGGCGGGGCTCGCGTGGTCCATGCCCTCGATCTGCACGGCCGGGTATTGGAAGCCGATCACCACCATCACCACGGCGGTGGCGATCATCGCCACGATCAGCGTGATCTTGATCATCGAGAACCAGAACTCCACCTCGCCGAACACCTTGACGGCGATGAGGTTGATCGAGACGAGCACCACAAGGAATCCCAGCTCGATCAGCCACTTCCATGAGCTCAGATCGATGCCGAAGGTATCGAAGAAGGTGACGAAATAGGTGGAGACGGCGGTGATCTCGGTCATGCCGAGCAGCACCAGCGCCACCCAATACGACCATCCGGCGAAATGCCCCCATCCGTTGCCCAAGTAGCGTGTGATGAAGTTGATGAACGTGTGCTGGCTCGGATCGCGGTACATCATCTCGCCGATGGCGCGCATCAGGAAGAACATGATGACGCCCACCGCGATATACACGAAGACGATGCTCGGGCCGGTGAGGCTGATGGATTTGCCGGAACCCAAGAACAGGCCGGTGCCGATGGTTCCGCCGATGGCGATGAACTGCACATGGCGGTTCGTCAGCCCACGGTTCATCTCATTGTTCTCATCCAGGCTCTCGACGGACGCGAGCTGGCCGGTGGTGTTCTTCGATGCGGTCATAAAGAGCCAACCTACCGCGCTTATGTTACAAATCAACACGCCGCCCATAGTGCGGTCCATCGTGCGGTGGTGCCCATGGTGCCGTACTTTCCATGGTGCGGTACCCTGGAAACGTTGGAAAACCAACCCACCGCACCATGTGACCACCGCACCATGGGCACTACCGCACCATGTGGCCACCGTACGATAGGCACCACCGCACGTCCGAGACGAACCCGTTCGCTAATGTGGTGCGCATGACCCATGACCTGATTTCGTTGACCATCATCATGGCGGTGGCGGTGGTATGCCCGATCCTCGCCGAACGCATCCCCGGCAAGCCGATCCCCCAAACCGTGCTGCTGCTGGTTTTCGGCATGGCGCTCGGACCCCATCTGCTGAACAAAATCTGGCTCACCGACGCGGTGGATCTGCTCAGCGAACTCGGACTGGCGTTCCTCTTTCTGCTGGCCGGCTACGAGATCGACCCGAAGAAACTCGGCGGCCATCAGGGCAAGGTGGGACTGCTCACCTGGGTGGCGACGCTGGCCATCGCATGGCTGGCCGTGTTCCTGGTGCCGTTCTTCGCCGCGCACGACATGAACGGCGTCGCCGCGGTCATCACGCTCACCACCACCGCGCTCGGCACGCTGATGCCGATTCTCAAGGAACGCTCCCTCACCGGCACGCCCGTCGGCGAGGCCGTGATCGCCTACGGAACATGGGGCGAACTGGGGCCGGTGCTGGCGATGGCCGTGCTGCTGTCGGCCCGCTCCCAATGGCAGACGATGCTGATCCTGGGATTGTTCACCCTGATCTGCGCGCTGGCGGCGCTGGTTCCCAAGGCGGCGCGCCGCGCGGGCCATTGGCTGTACCGATTCCTGACCGAGAACGCCAACACCTCGTCGCAGACGCTGATGCGTCTGACCGTGCTGCTGCTGGTCGGATTGATCACCATCTCGCGTCTGTTCGATTTGGATGTGGTGATGGGCGCGTTCGCGGCCGGCTTCATCCTGCGGTTCGTCATCCCCGACGGCAACAGGATTCTGGAGACGAAACTCGAGGGCGTGGCGTACGGGTTCCTGATTCCCGTGTTCTTCGTGGCTTCGGGCGCGTCGATCGACGTGCGTGCGGTGGCCGCCAACCCGGCGCTGCTCATCATGTTCATCGTGATGCTGGTGCTGGTGCGGGCGGTTCCGGTGTTCACGGCGCTGACGTTGGACCGCCGCGCCAATCCGCTGGAACCGCAGGACCGCCTGACCGTGGCCCTGTACTGCACCACCGCGCTGCCGGTGACCGTCGCGGTCACGTCGGTGGCCGTCAAAGCCGGCACCATGCAGCAGACCACCGCCTCCACACTGGTGATGGCGGGCGCGGTCACCGTGTTCCTGATGCCGCTGCTCGGCGGCCTGGCCGGCAAAGTGGTTCCCGGCTCGCCGACGTGGAGGCGCTCCGACTCCGCCACGCTCCGCTCAGCATGACGGGAAAGTCCGCTACTCCACGGATTTCAGCGAGCTGACCGGATCGATGCGGTCGAGCACCGGATTGGTGAGCAGCTGCACGGCCAAGGCGAACACCAACGTCGCGACGGCCGCGATCGCGTAGCTCCACCAGTGCACCGACACTTCGAAGTAGATGCTCGGCATGTTGAGCACGGCGGTGAGCATGCCGCCGATCACCCGGCCGAGCGGCAATCCCACGGCGATGCCGCCAAGGGTCAGAATCATCATCTCCTTGTTCACATAGGTGTGCACCTCGCGGTCGTAGAAGCCGAGCACTTTCAGCGTGGCCATCTCGCGCACGCGTTCGGAGACGTTCGTGTTCGCCAGCGTGAACAGCACCACCAGCGCGAGGCTGCCGGCGAGCGCGACGATCAGCGCCACCACCGCGCCCATGAGATCGAAGGTGAAGCTGCGCTCCATGTCGTCGCAGCTGACAGCGGAGAGCACGGCCGCGTCGGTTTTCAGCTCGTCGGCGTAGGCGATCTTCTCGTCGGCCGTGCCGTCGAGCGTGGCGAGCATGGCGTTGAGGGTGAGCGGCGCCTGAACGTCGAAGACCTGTCGGTACGCGTCCTCGCTGATGTACACGTCGGAGCCGATGAGGTTGCGCGAGACGGCGGCGACCGTGGCCGTGCCGTGGCGCATGTCGCCATCCACCAGGGACACCCGGTCGCCGGCCTGGATGTCGAAGGCGTTGGCGGCCGACTGCGAGACGATCACACCGCTGTCGTCCAAGGCGAGCGTCTCGCGGGTGTCCGCCGCGTCGCGAAGGGTGATCATCTCGCCGAGCACGTCCTCGTCGCCGTCAGGCACGACCATCAGCTGGATGCTTTCGCTGCCTGAGTCGGATTGCAGCTCGCCGCTTTCCACGCGCAGGTCCAGCGTCTCGCCCACCTGCGAATCGGCGGCCACACGCGCCAGCAGCTCGTCGGCGGAGTCGTCGCTGGCCACCACCATCAGGTCGTACTGATAGATGTCCTCGTACTGCTTGGGGCCGAGGGTGTCCACGGTGTCGTTGATCGCCAGTCCGCACACGATAAGCGCGGTGCAGCCGGCCACGCCGCCGACGGTCATGATCAGGCGGCTTTTGAAGCGGAACAGGTTGCGCACGGTGACTTTGTTGAGGAAGCTGAGACGTCTCCACAGCGGAGTGATGCGCTCGAGCAGCACGCGCGCGCCGGCCTTGGGTGCTTTGGGCCGCATGAGTTCGGCCGGGGTGTGCTTGAGTTCGCCCGCGCAAGCCACGGCGGTGGCCACCAGCACGCCCACGAGGAACAGCGCGATGCCGGCCGAGCCGTACAGCCAGTCGTATTCGAGCGCGATGCCGGGGATGACGTACATATCCTCCAGCACGAGCAGCAGGAAGGAGGGGATGCCGAGGAAGCCGAGCAGCAGTCCCAACGCGCCGCCGACCAGGCAGGCGAGCGTGGCGAACAGCAGGTAGCGCAGGGCGATGACGCGGCTGCCGTAGCCGAGCGCGGTGAAGGTGCCGGCCAGCGAGCGTTCCTCCTCCACCATGCGGGTCATGGTGGTCAGACTCATGAGCACGGCGACGAGCAGGAACACGATGGGGAAGGCGTATCCGATGGATTGGATGGAGCTGATGTCGGATTCGAGCGCGCTGAATCCACCGATCGACGAGCGGGTCTGCACGTACCAGCGGGCGGAGGCGATGTCGTCGATGGTCTGCTGCTGTTTGGCGAACTCGTCCTCGACCTGTTGGCGCTGGTCGTCGAGTTCGCTTTGCGCGTCGGCGAGTTGGGTTTCGCCGTCCGCGAGTTGCTCCTCGCCGTCCTCCAGCTGTTTGAGTCCCTCCTCCAACTGCTGTTTGCCGGAGGCGAGCTGCGCGGCCTGCGATTCGAGCTGGGTGGCCTGCGCCTCGAGTTGCGCGGCCTGCGCCTCCAGATTGGCCGACTGTTGGTTGAGTTCGGCGGAGCCCGCCGCAGCCTCGTTTTCCTTGGCGGTCAGTTGGGCGTTCTGCTCGTCGAGTTGAGCCTGGCCCGCGTTGAGCTGGTCGAGGCTTTCCACAAGCTGGGCGCGCTGCGTCTGCATCTGCTCGACGCTTTGCGCGAGCTGTTGTTTGAGATCGGCTATTCCGGCGGTCGGCGGAGTGGTGGGATCGACGGGGATGCCGAGCGCGTTGAGGATGCTTGCGATCCGCTCCCACGCGGCTTGGTCGATGCCGACTTCGGGCAGCTGGTCCAATACGGCGAGCGCCTGTTCCGCCAGCGGCAGCATCTGGTCGATTTGCGCGATGCCTTGGTTGACTTGGGTGAGATTGCTGGTCAGGGTCTGCTGGGCCGCGTCCAGCTGCGCGCGGGCGGAGGCGAGCTGCTGTTGGCCCGATTCGAGTTCCGTACGCGCCTGCGCGATCTGCTGGCGGCCCTGCGAGATTTGCTGGCGGCCGGATGCGATCTGCGAGCGCGCCTGCGCGATCTGGCTTTCGCTGGACGTGATCTGCGATTGCTGGGATTCGAGTTGCTCTCGGCTTTCGGCGAGGGTGGATTTGCTCTCTTCGAGTTGGGCGCGCTGCTCGTCAATCTGGGATTGCGCATCGTCCAGTTGGGCGAACGCGTCCTGTTCCGCCTCGTCGATTTGGGATTGCGCCTCGTCGACGATACGTTGGCGGCGGTCCTTCTGCCGCTGGTCCTGCACGGTGTTTTCGATGCGGTCGACGACCTGCCGCACGATCTCCTCGTAGGCGTCGGAGAAGGAGTCCTCGTCCGCCGCGCCTTCGACGGTCAGGCTGATGGCGGTGTAGACGTTGCCGCTCACGCCGTCGCTTGAGGTGAAGAAATAGTAGTCGGCGGTGCTGGGACTGCGGAAGGCGGCGGTGCTGTAGCCGGTCGGATTGGTCAGGTCCTTGGGGTCGAGCACCATGCCGGTGATGGTGAGTTTCGTCGGGAACGACGGGGCCGTCTCTTCTTCTTCGTCGCCGTCGTTGTCGGCGTCGGCATCGGTACCAGCTTCAGTGTCGGCATCAGAGGAAACGGGTTCGCCGGCGGAGTCGGAGGCTCCCGTCGAATCGCCCCCATCCGCGGCATCGGTGGCGTCGTCGGAAGCGCCGAAATCATCGGAACCGGTCAGGTCGGAGCCAGACGTGCCGGCGGTGGACTCCTCATCATCGGCGGGGGTGACGGTGAGGGTGTCGCCGATCTCGTATCCGGAGTCGACGAGGAACTTCTCCGTGACGGCCACCTCGCCGGCTTTCTCGGGCATGCGACCTTCCTGCAGATACGGTTGGTCGAGGCCTTCGACGCCGATTTCCGTCATCGTCACGTTCTTGTCCGTGCCGGCCACTTTGGTGGTCACGCTCTGCGTACGTTCGGCCTGCACCGTCTCGACGCCCTCGACCCGTTTGAGGGCGGCCACATCGTCGTCGGTCAGTCCGTAGGTGGACAGCACTTGGATGTCGTGCAGACCTTGCGCGTCGTACAGTCGGTCGGCGGCGTGGAACATGTCGCGGCAGCCGGCGTAGATGCCGGTGAGCACGGCCACGCCCAGCATCGAGATCACCGCAATGGAGAGGAACCGCTTCCATCCGCGCAGCCACGCGCGCGCCGTGCCTTTGACGAACGCCCCGCCCGGCATGCCGCCCGTGTGGACCGTTCTGCCGGGTATACCGCCCGCGCGAGATGCTTCGCCACCGGTCGCACGACCACCGGCACGGCTACTGGCACGACCATCCTTATTCATGCGCATGCCAGCGCCGTCAGCGGGAACGCCATCACGCCCAGCGCGATGTTTCACGGAATGTTTCACATCCCGTCCTATGTGTTTCACACTATGTTTCACACTCGTCGAGCGCCGGAATGCCATCGCGACCACCTACCATTCGATGTCGGCGATGGGGGTCGGTGTGGGATGCTCCTCCTGGCCCGTCACCTTGCCGGAGCGGAAACGGATCACCTTATGCGCCATCGGCGCCAGCGCCGAATTGTGGGTGATGATCATCACGGTCATGTTCTCGTCGCGGCAGATGTCCTGCAGCAGTTGCAGCACGCCTTTGCCCGTCTCGTAGTCCAACGCGCCGGTCGGTTCGTCGCACAGCAGCAGCTTCGGCTTCTTCGCGATCGCACGCGCGATGGACACACGCTGCTGCTCTCCGCCCGAAAGCTGCGCGGGAAAGTTGTTCAAGCGGTCGCCCAATCCCACTTTGGCCAACGTCTGGGCGGGATCGAAATGGTCGTCGCAGATCTGCGAGGCGAGCTCCACGTTCTCGAGCGCGGTGAGGTTCGGCACCAGATTGTAGAACTGGAACACGAAGCCGATGTCGGTGCGACGGTAGCCGATCAGGTCGCGCTTCTTCAGTTCGGTGATGTCGCGGCCGCCGACGATCACCCGGCCCGAGGTGGCGGTGTCCATACCGCCCAGAATATTCAACGCGGTGGTTTTGCCCGCACCTGACTGCCCGAGGATCACAGTGAGTTTGCCTTCGTCCGCGGTGAAGCTCGCCTCGTCGAGCGCACGGATGGCCGTGCCGCCGGAGGGATATTCCTTGACCACCCGGTCGAATTCGATGTAGGCCATCGCGCACCGCCTTCCCATCGCGCCATTGTGTCTGCTACGATTCAGTAAAACAACACCGTGTCGGTTTCGCAACCAACAGTCGCTCCGCAGTTTGTCGGCCGGCGAAGCCGCACGTCCGTCCCGCCCGACACCCCCGTCGGAATGTGCCGTGAAACACAGCGATTCACACTGTTTCACGAGACCTTCTGATCTACCCCCGTCGGAATGTACCGTGAAACACAGTGGTTTGCGATGTTTCACGACACATTCCGACGGGGGTGCCATCGAACGAATGGAGCCACGATGTCAGCGAAGACGATCACCGAAAGCCGCCGCACGCGATACACTCGCCAAGCCATGCGGGACGCGCTGATGGAGCTGCTCGCCGACCGCACGCTCGCGCAGATCTCCGTCAAGCAGCTCTGCGAGCGCGCCGACGTGAACCGCTCCACTTTCTACGCGCATTACGACAGCCTCGAGGAACTGCTGCGCGACATCGAGGACGACACCATCGCATGGGTGCGCGGCGCGCTCGACCAACTCCTCAACCAGAGCGACCAGGCGGGCATCGAACACATCATCGCGCGCATCTGCCAATACATCGCCGACAACCGCAACCACCTGCAGGTGTTGATGAGCCCCAAAGCCGACCTCGGTTTCCAACAGCAGCTGCTTGGGCTGATCTACTCGCGGCGCGATGTGGCTTCCCAGCTTCAGCCGTACAGCGACGATCCGGCCGAGGCGGAGATGCGCATGCGCTTCGCCGTCTCCGGATCCATCGGACTGCTGCAATACTGGCTGGCCACCGATCTGGCCGCTCCGGCCGATACCATCGCCCGTACCATCTGCGCGATGACGATGCCTCAGACGCAACAATGAAGACGCGCCAGCGCGAATTCAGCGCCACCACTACCGCCACTGATTCGCCTCTAATAAAGTGAAACCGCGCGCCTGATAGAAAAAGGGAAAGGCAGGCGCGCGGCGAATTGCTTTGCCGGCCGGTTCAGCCGGCGCGCTTCGACGTCGAAGCAATGGACAACGCAGGAGAACGCATATTCGCATCGACGACACCCATACCTTCTCCTTTGAACGACAGCAACGAATATGGCGCGCCATACGCCATACGTGACGCGCTAAGCGCTAAGCGCTATGCGCTTCGTTTTGCATCACACTGCACACTATACATTAAACGCTTAAGTCATTCAAGCGCGCCACATCGGCTACGCCTGCGGCGCCGCGGTGGAGGCGCGCGCCCGCAATTGATACGGAGATTCCTCCACGCAACCGACTTCCCCGCCATCGACGAGTTTGAGCAGCAGCTGGGCGGCCTGCCGTCCCGACCCGACCACGTCGCGGCCCATCGCCGTGATGTTGGGATAGGCGGCCGTGCACATGAACGAATCATCCCATGACATCAGCGACAGTTCGCCCGGCACGGACACACCCGCTCCCGTCGCCACGCCCAATCCCGACAACGCCATCACATCGTTGTCATAAATGATCGCGGTCGGACGAGGAGTCAGGCTCAGCAGCAGTTTGGTGGCCTCAGCGCCGCTTTCCGGCGTATAGTCCGTGTGCAGGCACCGGTAGGTGATGCCCAGTTCGGCGGTGATCTGCGAAAACGCGGCATCTCGGATATACGAATGACCCAACGCCTCCGGCCCCGCCACACGGGCGACGCGGGTGTGCCCCAGCTCCGCGAGATAACGCATCGCCATGTCCACGGCACCGGCATCATCGCTGCTCAACGTCGGCAATCCACCGGTCAGTGAGGGGTCGGCCAATGCCAGCACCGGCATCTCCGGGTGCCCCTTCAGCAGCTCGACGTTCGGATCGCCGATCTCCAGATTGAGCAGCAGCAGACCATCCACGCTGCCCGTGGCGATCCAATCCTTGATAATGGCGATCTTCGCGTCGCGGCCAACCGCCATACGCAGCAACAGGGCATAGTCGTGCCGCTCCAACTCCGCGCTGAGACCGGACAGCAGCTCCATCATGTACGATTCCACGGCCAGCAGTTTCGGATCGTATCCCAGCACCAGGCCGATTCGCCGCGTACGCGCCTTGGCCAGCGCCTGGGCCGCGCCGTTGGGCTTCCATCCCAGCTCGCGCGCGATGTCCAGCACTTTGGCGCGCGTCTCCTCGGACACGCCCGGCTTGCCATTCAACGCATACGACACCGCGCTGCTGGACACGCCGGAGGCCTTGGCCACGTCGAAAATCGTCACCTTGCTTTTCTGCGCCGGCATACCAATACCACTCTCTCGCTGTAACGCTTAATACACTGATTCTCCAGTGTAGTCCTTGCCGACAAGACTCGGGGCGCCATGGGAACGTTCGTCCCCATGACGCCCCGTCAGGCATCCTGTCAAGCCGCGTCCTATCGCTTCAGATCATTGGCGCAGCGCAGCACGTTCGCCGCGGCGAAACGGTCAGGTTCGACGTCGGCGTCGGAACGGACGAACCATTCCACCGTCTCCCCCGGCAACAGGGAGACCATGCCCCCATCGACCGACGCATGGGCGTCGACCTTATCCACCATGCAGAACAGGTCGCGCACATACGCGTTCGCCGTCACGGCCAGCCTGTAGCCGCCATCGGCCGCCGTGGCCTCGACGCGCAACGCCTCGGCCGCGCGCGTCAGCCGCTGGTCGACGACCTCGGCCGGATTGTGGATGACACGCGCGAACGCCCCGTCCGAGGCCGTGGCCACCACAAGCTCGTTCCGCGGATCGCCGAAGGTCGAGACATCGCGTCCCAGCGCGACGGTCGCATGCGACACTGCGCCCAGCGACACCTCATGGGTTTCGCTGGCGAGCACCGCGCCGTCCAATGAACGGCGTTCCACCGTCCAAGTGCCGGACCACGCCTCACGGGTGTCGTTCAGCACCACCAGCGCAAGATGGTCGGCCACGACCGCGACCCCCTCCCAACTGTGGGTCGCGCGGTACTCCTCGCTGACGCGGGGCTGGATCGTCGCCAGTCGGGGCGCGAAGAAGTCGCGGGACGCGTACCACACCGGCTTGCGGTGACCGTCGAAGTCCACCGCGGCCCAGCTCACCACAGGCCAATCGTCGTTCAGCTGCCAGATCAGCGCGCCGGCGTTCACCGGTTCCAAGGAGCGCATATGCTCCACGCCGAAGCGCATGGCCTGGGCCTGCTGCAGCTGGCACGCCCAATGCCAGTCCTCGATGTCGTTCCAGTCGTCGGTGGGGATCAGCCAGCTGTGCTCGCCGTCGGACGGATCGCCGTTCACCACGCCGCCGAAGCTCACGTCGTTCAGATTGCCCGGCGTCAGATGGGAACGCATGCCCCGGGCCAGCTTGTAGTTGCCGCCCGACGCCTTCTGATGCACCAGCATCTGCTCGCCGAACGGATCCAGACGCTTATCATGCACCACCTTGGTCAGCGTGCTGAACGCCGGCGGCGCCTGATAGCCGAACTCATCGGCGAAACGCGGCTTGTACTCGGCGTACACGCGATAGTCGGCGCGGTTCCACGCGTCCCAGATATGCATGGTGCCGTCGGTGTCGAGGTTGGCCGCCGTGAACTGGGTGAAGCTCATCGGGGAGCTGGGCAGATACGCGTGCGTCGGATCCAGTTCGGCCAGCAGCGCGGGGAACAGTTCGGCATAGTAGTGGTCGCCCCACGGTTTCTCGCCGTAGCCGTAGGCGTTCGCGGCACGGTCGTCGTCACGCAGGGACTGCTTGTAGCCGCCCCATTCGCTATAGGCCACATAGTTCTCGTTCGAGCCGTTCCACACCGTCAGGCTCGGATGCGGACTCAACCGCGCGATGGCCTGCCGCGCCTCGGCCTCGACCTCCTCGCGGGTTTCGGCGTCCTCCGGGTAGGCCGCGCAGGCGAGCATGAAGTCCTGCCAGACCATCACGCCCAGCTCATCGCACATGTCGTAGAACGCGTCGGCCTCGTAGATGCCGCCGCCCCACACGCGCACCATATTGGAGTTCGATTCGACCAGATCCCTCATGCCGCGTTCGTAGTCCGCGCGCGACACCCTCGTGATGAACGCGTCGTCGGGAATCCAGTTGTATCCGCGGGCGTGCACCGGCACGTCGTTGACGTAGATCTGGAAGGGCCGTCCGACCTCGTCGGCGCGGGTGTCGACACGCACGGAGCGGAAGCCGACCCGTCCCCGCCAGGACGCCGCGCCTTCGCCGGCGGACACGGCCACGTCGTACAACGGCTGGTCGCCGTATCCGAGAGGCCACCACAGGCGCGCGTCGGGGACCTCGACCACCGCCATGCCCATGGAGCGGCCACGTTCCACCACGCAACAGGCCGTCCGGCTCTCGCCATGTCCGGTGAGAGCGATCTCCACCGGCACCTCGGCGGGCGTGCGCCTCGGATCGTACGGCGTCATCACCCGTCCTTCGCCGGCGCGTTCGACCGTCACATGCACGGTGAGCACGCCGGCGCCGTCCGGCCTGACGTCGACCAACGGACGCACCTCGTCCAGACGCACGCCGCTCCACGAGTCGATGCCGATCTCACGCCAGATGCCGGCGTTGGCGACATCGATACCCCAGTCCCACCCGAAGGAGTAGCTGGGCTTGCGGATCTGGTTGAACGCGTGATGTTCGGTGTGCGGATAATAGCCGCGCTCCTGTTCGCGACGATCGGATTCGCGCACCGGCGAGGCGAACGACACCGTCAGCTCGTTCTCGCCGTCGCGCAGAAGGCCGCGCGCGTCCCAGCGGTAGGAACGGTGGAAGTTCGCCGTCGCGCCCACCGGCCGTCCGTTCAGCGAGACCGAGGCGATGGTGTCGAGACCGTAGGCGACCAGATCGTGGCGGTCGCTGCCGTCGTCATGCCAGGTGAACCGGCAGGTGAACCGCCAGTCGATGTCGCCGATCCACTGCTGGCGGGTTTCGTTGTCGCCGTCGAACGGATCGTCGATAAGACCGGCGTTGAGCAGGTCCAAGGTCGCCTCCCCCGGCACGGTTGCGGGGATGCCCGCGGCGAGACGGTCGCGCAGTTCGGCCGGCGCGGCCTGCGGGTTGAGCGCGGTCAGCGTCCATCCGTCGCGCAACGCGGCGAAGGTGGACGGCACGCGGTACAAGGTGGTGGTGGTCATATTGGGGTCCCTCTTTCTATATGAATCGTTCGGCATGGGCCGCGCGTGCGATCCGCGCGGCCCATCCGCATGCCCGTCGCGTCAGGCGGCCTGGCGTGTCAGTTCGGCGATGCGGCGGTCCGGATCTGGCGCGGCGCCGATCAGCGTCTTGGTGTACTCGTCGGTCGGGTGGAGGATCACCTCGTCCGCCGGCCCATGCTCCACGATCTGCCCCTTGCGCATCACCATGATCTCGTCGGAGAAGTGGCGCGCGGTGGCCATGTCGTGGGTGATGTACAGCACGCCGAGATGCTCCTCGCGCTGCAGGCGGGCCAGCAGGTTCAGCACGCCGAGTCGGATCGACACGTCCAGAGCGGAGACCGGCTCGTCGGCGATGAGGATGCTCGGCTCGGGGGCCAGCGCGCGGGCGATGGCCACGCGCTGGCGTTGGCCGCCGGACAGCTCGCCGGGCAGGCGTCCGGCGAAGTCCTCCGCCGGGGTCAGGCGGACGCGTTCGAGCAGTTCCAGCACGCGCTTGTGGATCTCCGCGTTGCTCATGCCGGGGTGGTGGATCTTCATCGGACGGGCGATATGGTGCTCGACCGTGTGGAATGGGTTGAGCGAGGCGTACGGATCCTGGAACACCATCTGCACGGTTTTGCGGAATTTCCGCTGAGCCGCGCGCCCCTTGCCCGGATGCTCGCCGTCGATGAGGATCTCGCCGCTGGTGGGCGATTCCAATCCCAGCACCATCTTGGCGATGGTGGACTTGCCGGAGCCCGACTGCCCCACCAGGGCGATGGTCTTGCCGGATTCGAGCGTGAAGCTCACATGGTTCGAGGCCAGCAGCTTCGAGGACTTGAGTCCGTTGCGGATGGTGTATTCCTTGACGACGTCCCTGACTTCCAAGGTGCTCATGTCACGCCTCCTTCACGGCGAACGGCGAGGTGCCGCTTTCCAGGTCTTCGGATCCGGTGCGGATGAACGAGCCGCGGTCGCCGGTCAGCGACGGGAAGCTGGACAGCAGCTTGGCGGTGTACTCGTTCTGCGGATGCTGGTAGATCTCCACCGCATCGTTGAGTTCGACGATCTCGCCTTGGCGCATCACGGCGATGCGGTCGGAGATCTCGAGCAGCAGGGGCAGGTCGTGGGTGATGAAGATCACCGCGAAGCCGAGCTCGTCCTTCAGGCGGGTGATCTCGCGCAGGATCTCGCGCTGCACCACCACGTCCAACGCGGTGGTCGGCTCGTCCATGATCATCACCTGCGGATCGAGCGCCATGGCCATGGCGATCATCACGCGCTGGCGCATGCCGCCGGACAGCTCGTGCGGGTAGGAGTTGAGGCGGTCGCGGCTCACGCCGACGCGCTCCAGCAGCTCGCCGCACTTGTTCAGGCGTTCCCTGCGTCCCATCTCCGGGCGGTGGGTGATGAACACGTCGCCCAGCTGGTCCTTGATCTTCTTGACCGGGTTGAGCGAGTTCATCGCGCCTTGGAACACCATCGAGATCTTCTCCCAACGGAACATGCGCAGGTCGTCGCCCTCCAGGGCCCGGATGTCGATCGGATAGCCCTCGCGCGAATTGAAGATCACACGGCCCGCGGTCACCACCGCCGGAGGCTTGAGCAGGCGGTTGACGCCGTAGGCCAGCGTGGATTTGCCGCAACCGGACTCGCCGGCCAGGCCGAGCACCTCGCCGCGGCCGAGCGAAAGACTCACATGCTTGACGGCCTGCACGGTTTTCTCTCCACGGTATTCGACGCAGAAGTCGTCGATCTCCAGCACCGGATTCGCCTCGTGGGACGGAGTCTGCGGTTGGATTGTTGAGGTCTGCGCGGTCATGCGATCGCCTCCTTTGCGGTTGCGGCGCCGAGAGCGGCGGCGTGGCGCTGGTCGGAGCGGGCTTTGCCGGCCTTCTCCTCACGCTTCCACTGCTTGATCTGGGCGCGGGTGGCGGCTTTGAGCTTGGGGTTGATGATTTCGTCCACCGAGAAGTTGATCAGCGCGAGAGCAGCGCCGAACAGGGCGATGCACAGGCCCGGAGGGGCGAACCACCACCATGCGCCCATCAGCAGGCTCATGCCGTTCTGCGCGTAGTAGAGCATGGTGCCCCAGGTCATGGAGTCGGTGGCGCCCAGACCGAGGTAGGACAGACCGGCCTCGCCCAGAATCGCCGCGATGACCGCGGACATCGCCTGGGAGGCGAGCAGCGGGATCAGGTTCGGGAAAATCTCCACGAACAGCACGCGCCAGGGCTTCTCACCCGCCACGCGGGCGGCGAGCACGTAGTCCCTGCTGCGCACCGACATCGTGAAGCCTCGCAGCACGCGGGACGGTCCGGCCCAGGAGGTGAGCGCGAGCACGCAGGCGATGAGGAACGCGGACTTGTTCGGCACATAGCTGGCGATGACGATCATCAGCGGCAGGCCGGGGATGACGAGCATCACATTCGACAGCAGCGAGAAGATCTCGTCGACCGCGCCGCCCATGTAGGCGCCCACGATGCCGACGAAGCTCGACAGCAGCACGGTGAGCACGCCCACGGTCAGGCCGATGAACAGCGATCCGCGGCAGGCGTAGGCCAGCTGGGTGAACACGTCCTGGCCGGTCTGGGTGGTGCCCAGCCAGTGCTGGGCGCTGGGGCCGGTCAGACCGATGTCGTCAATGGCATTGGGGTCGCCCAGCACCATGGGGCCGAACACGCCGAACAGGACGATCGTCGCGACGATGCCGAGGCCTATGCCCAGCTTGGGGGTCATCGGGGGAAGCATCGAATCGGCTTTGCGGGTTGCGCGTTTGCGGGTTGCGGTTGTGGATGACATGATGCGTTTCCTTTCAGCCCTGGGTCCTGGTGCGCGGATCGATGACGCCGTACAGCAGATCCATCAGCAGGTTGGCGCCGAGCACGGAGATCGTGATGATCAGGAAGATGCCCTGCATCAGCGTGTAGTCGTTGTTCTGCACGGCGGTGAGCAGCGCGAAGCCGATGCCGGGATAGGAGAACACCGATTCGGCGACCACGGAGCCGGCCACCACGAATCCCAGCGAGATCGCGAAACCGGAGATCGACGGCATGATGGCGTTGCGGGCGGCGTAGGAGCGCATGATGCGCCCGCGGGACAGGCCCTTCGCCTCGGCGGTGAGGATGTAGTCCTCGCTGAGCGTGGTCACCATCATGTTGCGCATGCCGAGCATCCATCCACCGACCGACGAGATCACGATGGTCAGGGCGGGCAGGGTGCCGTAGCGGATCACGGAGCCGACGAAGTCCCAGCTCAGGCCCGGCGTCACGTTCCATACGTCGTAGCCGCCGTACAGGGGGAATGCGTGGATCTGCAGCGCGAACACGTACAGCAGGATCAACGCGAGCCAGAAGTAGGGGATTGACTGGAACAGGGTGGTCACGGGGATGAGGTTGTCCACCCAGCTGCCGCGCTTCCATCCGGCGATGGTGCCCAGGGTGACGCCCAGCAGGAAGGCGATGATGGTGGAGACGCCGACCAGACCGACGGTCCAGGGCAGGGTCTCGGAGATGACCGTGGCCACCGGCGTAGGGAAATAGGCCACGGAGACGCCGAGGTCGCCGCGGAAGATCTGCGCGAAGTAGTTGAGGTACTGCTGCCACAGCGGCACGGAGTCGTCCGCGCCCAGCAGCAGTTCGATGGCCTGGCGGGTCGCCTCGGTGACCTGGCCCTTCTGCGCGAGCCTGGAGACCATGATGTCGACGGGATCGCCGGGCATGATGCGCGGCAGGAAGAAGTTGAGCGTCAGCGCCGCCCAGAGGGCCACCACGTAGAAGCCCAGTTTGCGAGCGAAATATTTCATATTGTCCTCTTGGCTTTCTCTCGTAGGTCCGTCACTCGACCGGTTCGATCCGCTGCAGGATGATGCCCATGTCCCAGGCCTTCCATGCCGCGGGGAGCGCGTACATGTCGCCTTCCTCGGGCCAGCCGGTGAAGCGCGAGCCGTTGTATTCGGTCATCATCGAATTGACGTAGATGGGGATGTAGGGAGGTCCTCGATCAGCCGCTCCTGCACGATGGCGTAGTAGGCCTTGCGCTCCTCCTTGTCGTCGGTGCCGGCGGCGTTCTCGATGGCCTCGTCGACCTCGGCGTTCACATAGCGCGCGTAGTTCTGACCGGACGAGGTCACGCCCACCTCGGTGGTGTTCTCGCTGTACAGACGCGGGCTGTAGGTGTAGTAGGGGTCGTCGGTGACGCCCAGGCCGATGGAATCGAGCGAGAGCTGGTAGTTGCCGGTGGTCTCGTTGTTGTTCCACTCGTTCCATGAGGTCTGCGTGGTCTCCAGCTCGATGCCCACCTTGGCCAGCTGCTGCTTGAGCGTGTCGTTGATGAGGATGTAGTCCGACCATCCGGCGACGGTCTGGATGGTCATGGTGAGTTTCTCGCCGTCCTTCTCACGCACGCCGTCGTCGCCCATGACCCAGCCGGCCTCGTCGAGAATCTCGGCGGCCTTCTCGACGTTCGCGTCCTGCGGCGCGGAGACCAGATCCTTGTCGGTGATCCACTGGCCGTCGCGGTCGGACATCAGCAGCGTGGGAGACGCCACCTCGCCGTATCCGCCGCCCGCCAGACGGTTGAGCTGGTCACGGTCCATCGCGTAGTAAATCGCCTGGCGCACGGCCGGGTCGGTCTGCGGTCCGGCGCAGCCCATATCCGCGTTCGAGCAGGTCATGATCACCGTGGTCAGACGCGGGGTATTCGCGTAGTCGATGTCCTTGTTGCTTTCCAGGAACACGTCCAGATTGGCGATGTAGGCGCTCATCCAGTCGACCTCGCCGGCCAGCAGCGCGCTGGTGGCGGCGGAGGCGTCGTTGAGCGTGATGTACCGCACGCCGTCGATCTTCGGGGCGCCGTTCCAGTAGCCGTCGTAGGCCTCGAGCATGTAGGACTGGGAGGTGAACTTGCTCAGCTTGAACGCGCCCGTGCCGACGGGGTCGGAGTTGGTGTAGCTCACCGGATCGGCGATGTCCTTCCACAGATGCTCGGGCACGATGGCCTGGCCGGCGAGGATGCCGCCCTCCTGCATGTAGGCGCCGGTGAAGGGCTCTCCGTCGTCGGTGTCGGTCGGGAAGACCAGCCTGACGTGGTTGTCGTCGATGACCTCGGCCGTGCATGCGGAGCCGCTGGCGTTCAGGGCCGGAGTGTCGTGGATGAGGTTGAAGGTGAAGGCCACGTCACGGGCGCTGAAGGGTTCGCCGTCCTGCCAGGTGACGCCCTCGCGGGTGGTGATGACCAGCTCGGAGCCGTCCTCGTTCCACTCGTAGTCGGTGGCCAGCATCGGCGTGGGGTCGGATTCCGAGGCCAGGTTGTACCAGTACAGCGTCTCGTAGATGACGCCCAGCGTCGGCGCCAGCGCCGTGGGCGAGAACGGGTTGAAGTTCTCGTTGATGGTGCCGGTGGTGCCGGGGAACACGCTGACGATGTTCCCGTTCGAGGTGGCGGAGTTCGCGCCGCACGCGGACATCGATACCACGGAAGCGAGCACTGCGACCGCGGCGGCGGCCTTGCGCAATGTCCGCGACACTCTCTGTTTCATCGTGATTGTTCCTTTCTCGTTGCCGAACGGCGTCGTCACCATTCGCCCTGAGCCGCGACGTGAGCGCATCCACGCACTTCACTCAAGCGGTTAAGTAACTTCAGTATAGACTCAAGCGCTTAAGTTGGCAATGATGCGCGTGTCGCGCAAATGCGATGGCCCGCTCCCCCAGCGTGAACTGCCTCCATTTCTCGTGTCCAAGAAATGGAGGCAGTTCGCTTCGGGAGCGGGCCATCATCATATCGCATACGCTTATCCGACGGACGCAGGCAGACGGCGGCCGCCAGTGCGTCGGCAGGCGGCGACCACGAGCCGCCCATCGCGCCGAACGGCGGGGCTCACGCGACGCCCGGCCGTCTACCGGCGTCGGGCCGCGAGCATATCGCGGTACCACAGGAAGCTGTCCTTGGGAATGCGCTCCTGGGTGGCGTAATCCACATAGGTGATGCCGAAACGCTTGGCATAGCCGTAATACCATTCGAAATTATCCAGCAGCGACCACACGAAGTACCCCCGCAACGGAACGCCCGCGTCAAGCGCGCGGCGAGCCGCCTCGAAATGCCGCGAGAGGTAGTCGATGCGATCCGCGTCGTGCACGGCCTTGCGCCCGTTCTCATCCACGGAGACCTCGTCCTTGCAGGCCATGCCGTTTTCGGTGACCATCAGCGCAATTTCGGGATAGTCGTTGTGCACCCTCACCAACAGGTCGTACAGGCCATCGGGGTCGATGTTCCAGCCCATATCCGTATGCGCGCCCGGCGTGGGCAGCCAATCCACATCGCTGGCGCCGGGGCAGGTGGACGCGGCCGTGGACTGCGGGAACTGCGGACGGTCGCTCATCGCCACCAGATTGGTGGAATAGTAGTTGATGCCCAGCACGTCAAGCGGCTGGTGGATCCGCTCCAAATCGCCATCTTGGACGAATCCCCAATCGCAGATGCCCTTGGTGACGGCGAACAGCTCATCGGGGTAATAGCCGCGCAGCATCGGGTCGAGCCACACGCGGTTGCCGATCAGATCCAGACGATGCACGGCGTCGGCGTCGCCGCGGTTGAACTGCAGGTTCAGCGTCACCGAACAGCGGGCCTGCTCTCCGATCTCGCCACGCACCGCCTCGACCATCAGCCCATGCGCGAGATTGAGGTGATGCACCGCGGGGAACGCCCCCGGCCCCAATCCCAGCCCCGGCGCGTGCTCGGTGGCGCCGTAGCTGAGATAGGACGAGCACCAGGGCTCGTTCAACGTGGTGTAGGTGTCCACGCGATCACCCAGTCGCGAGGCTACGGCACCGGCGTATTCCGCCAGACGGTAGGCGGTGTCGCGGTTCAGCCAGCCGCCGGCGTCCTCGAGATACTGCGGCAGGTCCCAGTGGTACAGCGTGACGACGGGTCTGATGCCGCGTTCCAGCAGCCCATCGACGACGCCCTCGTAGAAATCGAGCCCTTTGTGGTTGATGGCGCCATCCGCGGATGGCATCACACGGGGCATCGCGACGGAGAACCGATAGGCGTCCACGCCGAGATCGGACAGCAGCGCAAGGTCCTCTCGCCAACGATGGTAGGAGTCGGTGGCCACATCGCCGGTATCGCCGGCGAGCGTCGCCCCGGGCGTATGGCTGAAGGTGTCCCAGATCGAGGGGCAGCGGCCGTCCTCGTCCACCGCTCCCTCGATCTGGTATGCCGCCGTCGCCGTGCCGAACACGAACTCCTTCGGATAGTCCATTGGCTGTTTCCTTTCTGTGGGTCGTCACGTGGCGCGACGGATACGCGCCGTCGAATCCGACGTCTCTCCTCGCGACCGCACCGACGCGACTTTTTGAACGTGTATCCGGTACGGGTGAATCCGTCTCTTCTCGCGTCCGCGCCGACGCAACACTCCATGCATGTGGCTTGTGTGCGAGTAAGCAGTATCATACAACTTAACCGGTTAATGTCAACTGCCGTTTCAAACGACGGTTGCACGCCGAGACCATCCCGGCATCGCAGACGATCATGAGGAGAACCATGTACGACACAGCTTCGGCTTCATCCCTGCCGCACCGCCGGACGATCGCGCCCAACGACGCAGCCCTGCGCGTTATGGGACGCATCGACGACGCCGACCCAACGCGCCCCGTCTGGGTTCATCCCTACACCCAGACATCATTCCGATTCACCGGCACCTCGCTAAGCATGCGCCTGATCAACCACCGCAACTACGGCGACAACCATATCGGAGTGGCGCTCGACGGATTCCAGACCAAAGCGCGCATTCCGGCGGACGACGTCGAAGTGACGCTGACCCTCGCGCAGGGACTGCCCGACATCGAGCATGAGGTCACCGTGTTCAAACGGCAGGACGGCGAGCACTACATCGAACTGCTGGGATTCGAGGCCGACGCGGGCGCGCGGGTGCTCGCCCCCGCCGATCCGGCCCCCTCACGCCGCATCGAAGTGTATGGGGACTCCGTCTCCTGCGGCGAGCGCAACGAGGCGACGCGATACGTCGGCGAAGCGGACCCCGATGTGGATCTGAGCGCGTACAGCAACTCCTGGTGGTCGTACGCGGCCATCACCGCACGCAATCTCGATGCGCAGCTTCACGACGTGTCCCAGGGCGGCATCGCCCTGCTCGACGGCATCGGATGGTTCTGCGGACCGAATTACGTCGGACAGGAAAGCATGTGGGACCGCATCGAGTACAACCCCTTCCTCGGCGAGTCGAAACCATGGGATTTCTCGCGGTACACGCCGCATGTGGTTGTGGTGGCGATCGGGCAGAACGACGCGAACCCGCACGACTTCATGGCCAACGACTACGAGGGCGAGCAGGCGCGCGACTGGCGGGAACGCTACGCCGATTTCGCGCGGCGGCTGCGGGCCGTGTATCCGCATGCGCTCATCATCCTGACCACCACGGTGCTGATGCATGACGCCTCATGGGATACGGCCATCGACGACGCCCACGCCGCACTTGACGATCCGAGGATCGTGCGGTTCCGCTACTCGCGCAACGGTTCGGCGACACCCGGCCATCCCCGCATCGCCGAGCATGAGGAGATGGCGCGGGAACTCACCGCGTTCATCGAAAGCTTCGGCGAAGAGGCCTGGAAGGAATAAGCGGCATATGGACTCCACGACCACGCGTCACGAAACATTCAACATCGACGGGAAATCCGGCGCACATAAGGAGGAACTCGCATGAGCGGCATCGCAACAGGGCCGGCACCGGGGTCGGCGATCACCACAGGCCCCGCGCCGGGCAGCGCGCCCTCGACCGCCGCGGGTCATGGCGGCCCATCCTTCGACCGCACGCGACGAACGTCGTTCCGCCTCGCCGCCGTGTTCAGCGACCATATGGTGCTGCAACTCGGCGAACCCATCGCGCTGTTCGGCACGGGTAAGGCCGGCACCTTGCTGACGGCCGTCATACAAGCCGAGGCCAATCAACCCGACCGACCCGACCGACCCGACCAACCCGACGCCTCCGAAGACGCAAACGCGCGAGCCGGATGCGGGTCTGCCATGCCCACGCCGTCCCCACGCGTCGAAAACGCTCCCCACGCAGACGCGGCGGCCGACGGGCCCCTATCGGGAGAATCGTCGACCATCGTCGCCGACTCCGGCGCATGGCTGACGCATCTGCCCGCGATGCCCGCCGGAGGCCCGTACCGGCTGACGCTGTCCGACGGAACCGAACGCATCACCGTACATGACGTCTGGATCGGCGAGGTATGGCTGGCCGGCGGTCAAAGCAATATGGAACTCGAGCTGCGCAACAGCGAACACGGCGAACAGGCCGTGGCGGCGAGCAACGACCCTTTGCTGCGCTTCTACAACACTCCCAAAACCGGCGAGGTCAATCCGTCCGCGGAGGCGGAATCCGGCTGGTGCGCCTGTTCGCCGCAGACAAGTGGATATATGTCCGCCGTCGCGTACTACTTCGCTCGCAAGCTCAGACGCGAACTGGGCGACGGAGTCCCGATCGGCATCGTGGACTGCTATATCGGCGGCACATCGATCTCCTGCTGGATGAGCCATGACGCGCTATGCTCCAGCGAGGCGGGACGCGGCTATTGGCAGCGCTTCGAGCGGAGCATCGCCGGAAAAACCGCCGAGCAGTTCGCCGAGGAGACCGGCGCGTGGCAGACGCGATTCGACGCGTGGAACGCCGCTGTGTCCGAAGCGCGGCAGATCGACCCCGACGTGACGTGGGAGGTGTTGAACGCCCGGCTTGGCCCCTGCCCTTGGCCGCCGCCGATCACCCCCACCTCCCAGTATCGGCCGACCGGCCCGTATGAGACCATGCTGCGCCGGGTCGCTCCGTTCACCCTGCGCGGCTTCCTGTGGTACCAGGGCGAAGAGGACGAAGCCTACTGCGACGACTACCGCGAATTGCTGGGCACGCTGATCGATGAATGGCGCGCGTTATGGCGGAGATCCGGCGACTGTGGATGTACCGTTCATAGCAGCACCGCCCACGGCGGCACCGTCCAAAGCGGCACCATCCAAAGCGATACCGTCCAAAGCGACACCATCCAAAGCGGTACTGTTCAAACCAGCACCGCCCACAGCGGTACTGTTCAAAACGCTACTGTTCACAGCAGTACCATCCACAGCAACACTGTTCAAAACGGCACCATCCAAAGCGGTACCGTTCAAACGGGCACCATCCACAGCAGTACCGCCCACAGCAATACTGTTCAAAACGGCACCGTCCACAGCAGCACCGTCCACGGCAGCACCGCCCACGGCGACCATCGCGGTGACGAGCCGGCATCGCTTCCGTTCCTCATCGCGCAGTTGCCGCAATGGATCGACAGGGCGACCTTTGAGGCCGACGCGGATCCGCTGCACTGGCCGGTGATCCGCGAAGCACAGTGGGATGCCGCGCAGACGATGCCGCATGTGCATACCGTGCCGCTGATCGACTGCGGCGAATTCGACAATATCCACCCGGTCGACAAACGCACGCCGGGCGAACGTCTCGCCGATATGGCATTGGCCACCGTGTATGGCCGCACCGACGTGCCCCATCGCAATCCCACCTTTCTCTCGGCACGGATGGAGCCCATCGAACCGTCGGACGACCGCGCGACGAATCCGGGCGCAAATCCTGTCGCAGATCCCGGCACAGAGCCTGGCACGGCCCCCGGCACGAAGCCCGTCGCGGATCCCGGCACGGAGCTTGGTACGAATCCCACCCTCCGGATAAGCGGTGTCCATGCCGATACCGCACCACGGGATAGGATACGGATCCATTTCCTGCACGCGGAAGGACTGCGCTTCGCCGGTGGCGATGACGTCTCCTGTGACGCGGCAAGCTCCGGATTCGAGTTGGCCGGAAACGACGGCGTATTCCATCCGGCGTCAGCCGTCATCCTCGACGGCGCCGTCATCGTGGAATCCGCGCAGGTCGTACGCCCTTGCGCCGTGCGCTACGCTTGGGCAAGCTGGGGCCCCGCACCACTGCGTAACGCGGATGGACTGCCCGCGCCGCCGTTCCGTTCGTCGATTGGATGAGCAGCGGCATCCATTCCGCGAGCTTCCGAAGCGATGCCGCCGCCCGTCTCCGCCCCCGTCGGAATGTACCGTGAAACACGGTGATCCACACTGTTTCACGAGACCTCCTGCGATGCCCCCGTCGGAATGTACCGTGAAACATGCCGATCTGCAATGTTTCACGAGGCCTCCTGCGACACCCCCGTCAGAATGTACCGTGAAACACGGTGATCGGCGATGTTTCACGGCGCTCCCGGGCGTATAGCGAACGGAGAGAGGCGACGGGAGGCAGACGACCGTAGAATGGCGGGAGCGTTGTTCGAGAAGAAGGTGACCATGAACGACAATAATTCCGCCGGCATGCAAACGGCACACATGAGCGCGGCGAACGCCGAGCCGCCGGTGCCCGGCACGTTGCGCAAAAGCCTGAAGAACCGCCATATCCAGCTCATCGCTTTGGGAGGCGCCATCGGCACCGGCCTGTTCTATGGCTCCAGCGAATCGATCGCGTTGGCGGGCCCGTCGATTCTGCTGGCGTATCTGATCGGAGGCATCGCGATCTTCATGATCGTGCGCGCGCTGAGCGAGATGTCGGTCGAGGATCCGAAAGCCGGCGCGTTCAGCTACTACGCGACGCAATACTGGTCGAAGCGCGCGGGCTTCGTGTCGGGCTGGAACTATTGGTTCAACTACATCCTCGTCTCCATGGTGGAGCTGAGCGTGGTCGGATCGTTCGTGAACTATTGGTTCCCCGCGATTCCGCAATGGGTGTCGGCGGCGGTGTTCCTCGTCGTCATCATGGCCGCGAATCTGCTGGGCGTCAGCAAGTTCGGCGAATTCGAATTCTGGTTCGCGATCATCAAAATCGTGGCCGTGGTGGCCATGATCGTCGGAGGCCTCGCCGTGCTGGTGTTCGCGCTGCCCACCGCCTCGGGCGTGCGCGCCTCGTTCGCCAACTGGTTCACCGTAGGAGGCGGATTCCTGCCGAACGGCCTGATGTCGCGCGCGGACGACGGCTCATGGACCGGCCTGCTGATGGCGCTGGTGGTGGTGATGTTCAGTTTCGGCGGGACCGAGCTGATCGGCATCACCGCGGGTGAGACGGAGAATCCGCGCGTCACGATTCCGAAGGCCACCAACGGCATCGTCTGGCGCATCCTCGTGTTCTACATCGTCGCGCTCGGCGTGATCATGGCCGTGGTGCCGTGGAACACCATCGACGGGCAGACCAGCCCGTTCGTGCAGATCTTCGATTCGGTGGGCATCCACGCGGCCGCCGGCATCCTCAACTTCGTGTGCCTGACCGCCGTGATGAGCGTCTACAATTCCGGCCTGTACGCCAACTCGCGCATGCTGTATTCGCTGGCCCGCCAGGGCAACGCGCCCGCCTTCCTCGGCAGGCTCAACAAGCGCGGCGTGCCGGTGGCGGGCGTGCTCGTCTCCGCGGCGATCACCGCGGCGGCCGTGGTGGTCGTGTTCCTGTGGCCCACATTCGCGTTCAACTATCTCATGTCCATCGCCACCATCGCAGGCATCATCAACTGGGCGATGATCATGGTCACCGAAATGCGTTTCCGCACCATGGTCGCCGCAGGCCTCTCGCCCGCCGACTCCGCATTGGCGGGCAAGTCCGGGCGGGAGGCGTTGGATGCCATCCATTTCAAGCTGCCGTTCGCGCGCGTGACCCCGTGGGCGGTGCTCGCGTTCCTCGCGCTGGTCGTGGTGCTGATGTGCTTCTCGGCGAGCTATCGCGTCGCCGTCATCGCCGGCGTGATCTGGCTGGCCATCCTGCTGGCCGCCTACCAGCTCACGCAAGCCAAGCGCAAGTAAGGATCGACCTTCTCCGCGAATGCGGTTGTGCACACTTGGCAAGAGGCTATCTGCGTTACGGGTAGTGGATTTTCAGCCCTGCGGACATCGATCTGCGTTGCGGGTAGTGCCGGTCTGGCGATTCATGGACTATCACTATTGATATTCCGCGCCTCATACTCGGCATAGCAGCAAAAGGGCACTACCCGTAACGCAGATCGATGTCCGCGGGCAGCCGAATCCACTACCCGTAACGCAGATAGTCGCCAACATGGCCCCGGACGAGGCCACTCAGCGGTCACATCGCAATGCAGCTGGGCAGGACATGCGATCAGACATGCAGCATCCTGAGCGGAGCGCAGCAGGGCCAGGGCGCAAGGATTTCAGACATGGCGCGTCTGAGATGCCTCGACTCCGCTCGGCATGACGGAAACGGAACAGCGACGCATTGAGCGCAGCGTCCCCTCAACTGCCACATTCATACGCGAATTCTTGTTTGACTGGTGCGTCTTGTGCGCGCATTGACGGAGAACTTGCCATAATGGAACGCGGCGACGGCATGCGTGCGTCACGGGACTTTAAGGAGCGGAACAGCGATGTTCATCGAACGGTATTACGAGGACCTCAATCATCTGCACGTCGGAACCATGCCGAACCGCGCGTATTACGTGCCGGCCTCGCGGCGCATGGACACGGCCGGCGAGCGCCGCGTCGACTCCGACCGCCTCACACTGCTCAACGGCGATTGGGATTTCCGCTATTATCCGAGCGTCTGGGATCTCGACGCGGAGGTCCAGCGCGCCCACCGACGTCATGAGCCGGCGTTCTTCGACCAGGGCTTCAACGCGGATCCTTCTGCCGGCTTCGGCACGATTCCGGTGCCGAGCGTGTGGCAGACCCAAGGCTTCGACGCCCACCAGTACACGAATATCAACTATCCGTTCCCGCTCGATCCGCCTTTCGTGCCGCAGGACGATCCGTGCGGCGTGTATCTGACCGACTTCGAGTGGACGCCCGATCCGGCCGCCCCGCGCGCGTTCCTCAATTTCGAGGGCGTGGATTCCTGCTGCTATGTGTGGGTGAACGGCGTGTTCGTGGGCTACACGCAGGTTTCGCACTCCACCAGTGAATTCGACGTGACCGATGTGTTGGAACCGGGCGGCAACACGCTCGCCGTGCTGGTGCTCAAATGGTGCGATGGCAGCTATTTGGAGGATCAGGACAAGTTCCGCATGTCGGGCATCTTCCGCGATGTGTATCTGCTGGCCCGCCCTGAGCTCGCGATTTGGGATTATTTCGTCCGCACTCCGATCACATGGGCGGATACGCCGGGTACGCCCGCCGCGGTTCGCGCCGACGTATCGGTTGAGCTCGCGTTTCTGGGAGGCGAGACAGCGGTTACGGCGAGTCTGTTCGATGCCGATGGACGCGAAGTGGGTTCCGCCCGCTTTGAGGCGGATGATGCCGACAGGCGCGAGGCAGGTTCCGCGCGCTACACGACGGATGCCGCCGAGGTCGACGCAGGTGAGTCGGACGCGGCGGACACGTCGGCTGCGGCGCGCGTGGCGGACGGCCAGGCCACCGACGCCCGCGCGTCCGACGCGGACATCGCGCCCGCCGCCGACCGGTCCGCCTCGGACGCGATCGATTCCGCGGAGACCCAAGCCACGGCGGCCGCCGCCCCCTCCGGCGCCACGACGGAACCGACGGACGCATCCGCCCGCACGCTGTCCATCGCGATTGACTCCCCGCATCTGTGGAATGCGGAGGACCCGTACCTGTACACGCTGGTGCTGGAAACCGAGCATGAGACGATCACCTCGCTGGTCGGCGTGCGCGAGGTGGACAAAACCCTGACGGACGGCCATGAGGTGATCACCGTGAACCGCCGTCCGATCAAACTGCACGGCGTGAACCGGCACGACTCCGACCCCGTGACCGGGCCGGTGATCGGCGAGAAGCAGATGCTGGCCGACCTGACGTTGATGAAGCAGCATAACGTCAACGCGATCCGCACCAGCCATTATCCGAACGCCCCGCATTTCTACGATCTGTTCGACCGTCTCGGCTTCTTCGTGTGCGCGGAGGCGGACAACGAAAGCCACGGCACCAGCTCGGCCATCGACCCCGACATGAGCGAGGCGGCGAGCCTGAAACGCTGGAACCGGCTCATCGCGGACAATCCCGTCTGGACGGAACCCACCGTGGACCGCACGCGGCGCTGCGTGGAGCGCGACAAGAACCACGCGTCCATCATCATCTGGTCGATGGGCAACGAATGCGCGTACGGCTGCACATTCGAGGCGGCGCTGGCATGGACGAAGGCCTTCGATCCGACCCGCCTGACCCACTACGAATCCGCCCGGTACATCTCCGACGCGCGACTGGACGGTGCCGGCGCCAACGCGGCCGGTGACGCGCCCCTGCCCACGCCGTCCGTCCCGGAAGAGAACACGGGCAGCGCCTCCGCCCCGACCGGCATCCCCGATGCGGGACTCGCCCGCGCGACCTACGATTTCGGCAATCTCGACATGCACTCGCGCATGTATCCCACGGTGGAATCCATCGACGAATACTTCTCCGAGAACGGCCCGCGCGGCGACGGGTCGAACGGCGACGACGGCGACAACGGCGTCAAACCGTATATCCTATGCGAATTCTGCCATGCGATGGGCAACGGCCCGGGCGATCTGGAGGATTATTTCACCCGCATCCAGCGCTACCCCGGTCTGGTGGGCGACTTCATCTGGGAATGGTGCGACCATGCGGTCGACCGCGGCACCAACGCGTCCGGACGGCGCGAATACGCGTACGGCGGCGATTCGGGCGAATATCCGCACGACAACAATTTCTGCATGGACGGCCTGGTCTACCCCGACCGCACGCCGCACACCGGTCTGGCGGAGTTCCGCAACGTGTACCGCCCGGCGCGCGTGGTGGATTTCGACAGCGCCGACGCGACCGTGACGCTGCACAACTACATGGATTTCCTCACCCTTGGCGAGGCGGCGACCATACTGGTCGAGCTGTATTTCGACGGCGAGCTCGACTCGTATTATCTGTTCGACGAGGCCGATCGGGCGCAGCTGGACGCGATTGGACCGCACGGCGAAGGCAAGGTCTCGCTGGGCGGTTTGGATATTCCGGAGGACGTTGCGGGCCGCGTCACCGTGGTGCTGCGCTACCTCACGCCGCACGCCGTGGACGCGCATGATGTGGAGCTGATGCCCGAGCTGTTCGAGCTGGGATTCGACGAGATCGCCGTGCCCACCAGGGACAACCGCAATCAGATCGCGCTGACCGCCCGTGAGCTCGCCGCCGGGCGCGCGGGCGAATGGATGGAGGATTACGCCGGCGACGAGGCGATCGACGCGGGTCGAGCCGCCGCCGCGCACGCCACTCCGACGGTGCTTGAGCGCGGCGCCGAACTGGTGGTCGAAGGCGAGGATTTCCGGTACGCGTTCGACCGCCGTACCGGTCTGCTCGCTTCGATGGTCTACCGCAACCGTGCGCTGTTGGACCGTCCGATGGAGCTGGACGTCTGGCGCGCGCCGACCGACAACGACCAGTACGTCAAGGCCGAGTGGATGCGGGCGCGATACGACCACGCCTACGCCCGCGCCTACGAGGTGGCGGTGGCCGCGGATGAGGGCGGGGCTGAAGCCGTGGCCAACGGCGGCTCGATTGCCATGTCTTCCGCCGCCGGCCAACCCGTCGCGCAAGCTTCCACGCAGGCCTTCGCGACGGATGGGGATACGGCGGACGGGCGCTCCTCCCGCCCGGTGGTGATCAGAGCGCGTATGGCGCTGGTCGCGCCGGTGGTGCAGCGCATCGCCGACATCGACGCCGTATGGACCATCCACCCCTCCGGCGCGGTCGAGCTGGCGATGGATGTGGAGCGCGATACGGCTTTCCCGTTCCTGCCGCGCTTCGGCGTGCGCCTGTTCGTGCCGAAGCGGATGGATCAGGTGGGCTACTGCGGCTTGGGGCCGAACGAAAGCTACGTCGACAAGCGCCGCTCCAGCTGGCACGGCGTGTTCGAGGGGACCGTGGATTCGATGTTCGAGCCGTATATCAAGCCGCAGGAGAACGGCAACCACCACGATTGCGATTGGGCGCGGCTGGCGGACGACGAATGCTCGTTCACTGTGCTGGCCGGCCCCGGCACCGCGGCGGACGGTTTGAGCACCTTCGATTTCCAAGCCCTGCCGTACACGGCCGAGGAGATGACGCGCAAGGCGCATAACGCCGAATTGGAGCGCGCCGGCTCCACCGTCGTCTGCGTGGACTACCGGCAGTCGGGCATCGGCTCGAACAGCTGCGGCCCCAAACTCGCCGAACAGTACCGTCTGGACGAGCCACGCTTCGCCTTCTCGGTGATGTTCCGGCCCGCCATCGCCGAACGGTAGGCTTTCCCGACGTCCCACAACCGTCGGCCCCGCTCAGGGCCCGTCGGCGGTGACCGCGGGACCTTCGATGCCGCTCGCCTGACATCATCCAGCTCGGCCCCGCTGCCTCTGCGCGGGGGGGCCAAGTCATGCGTCCCACCGCTCATCATCGGCGTGGAGATGCTTCGACTGCGCTGCGCTCCGCTCAGCATGACGGGTAATATCGTCATCCCGAGCGAAGCGCAGCGTAGTCGAGGGATCCCTGACGCACCCGGCCCAAGATGTCTCGGCCGGCCTCAGGACGGCGAATAGGGGCTCCGCGATGGCGAAGCCCCTATGTTTGGGTGCGCGGCGCGATGTGCTGCCGCTATCGGTCACTGGGCGTCGAACGCGGTGGCCTCCGGCACGGTGCCGAGGGTCTGCTCGTTGTTGGCCCACTCGGTGGACCAGCCGTCGACGAAGGCGGTTTCGACCGCGGGCCAGTCGCCGGTGCCCTGCGCGTATTCGACCAGCGCGTTGGCGATGTCGTCCTGCCACTGCTGGTCCGGCACGGTGAAGCTGCGGATCTCCGTCTTACCGGCCTCGGCGTAGGCGCGGGCGGCCTCGGTGAGCGGGTTGTCCGGCTGCATATCGTCGCCGAAGGTGGTGAACGGAACGGAGAAGCCCATATCCTTGGCAAGCACCCGCTGCGCCTCCTCATCGGTGACCAGCCACTCGATGAAGTCGAGCGTGGCCTGCTTGTCCAGATCGCTGGCGTTCTTGTTCACGGCCCAACTGGCGTCGTACACGCCGGCCACACCGTTCTCCTCCTCGCCTTCGATGCCCATGAAGTACGGAAGCATGCCGAGGTCCTCGTCGGCCACCTCGTTGTCCTTGATCTGGGTATAGGCCCACACGCCGTTCGGATAGAACGCCACCGAGCCCAACGCGAATTCGGAGGTGCAGTCGTCGTAGGTCATCGAGCTGATCAGGCCGGCCTCGGTCGGGCTGTTGTTGAGCTCAAGGTCGAAAAGATCCTTGTAATTGTCGAGGTAGGTGCCTTCGATCTCGCTGGAGAACGTGGTGTTCAGATCCTTGTACTCGTAGTAGATCGGCAGGCGGGCCATATGCGCGGTGAAGCGGTACGTGTCGGAGGAGTCGAGGCCGGGAGTGGCGATGGCGCCGTCGAGGCCGAGATCGTCCTTATGCTCCTGGATGCTCTCCACGACCTCCTTGAAGGTGTCGTAGTCGGTGATGTCGTCGGCGGAGTCGATCACCGCATAGTCCTTGGCGCAGTATTCCTCGAGAATCGCCTTGTTGTAGATGATGCCGTACCATTCGGCCGCGTACGGCAGGGTGTAGGCGTTCTCGCCCACCTTGTAGGAGTAGGCCTTGCCTTCGTCGGTGAGCAGGTTGTACACCTCGGTGTCCTGCAGCGGCTCCACATAGTCCTGATACTTGGCGAACTGGTCGTAGCCGGAGATGTTGAACATCGTCGGCGCGTTCGACTTGGCCAGCTCGGAGGTCATCGTGGAGTCGTAGGTGCCCGCGGTGGCCGTCTGGATGTCCACCTGCACGCCGGTCTCATCGGTGTACATCGCGGCGAGCTCCTCCAGCTGGTCGACGATTTCGGACTTGCTGTTCATGAAGTAGACGTGGCCTTTGCTGGAATCGGCGTTGCTGCTGCCGCAGCCGGCGAATCCGACACCCATGGCAAGCGCGGCGACGACCGCGACGGCCTTCTTCAGATTGTTCATTGATCTTCCTTACTTCCTTGTTGGGATGATGGATATTCAGTTATGTCGAGTATGTCTGGCTGCGCCGGGGGGGGGGGAGTCAGCCCTTCACCGCGCCGTCCCGCAATTGCGGACCGCCTCCGGCGGGCTCAACGCTACCCTCACCGGCCCTGCCTGGCCGGCTCGGGCGGGAGCTATGGACAGGCCACCGGCCTGTCCACGTGAAGGGCGTCAGCCCTTCACCGCTCCGCCTCCGGCCCTGCGATTTTTGACCGCGCTACGCGCGGACCCAGTGCCACCTTCGCTCGACTGCCGCCTCGCTCAGGCGGGAGCTATGGACAGGCCACCGGCCTGTCCATGTGAAGGGCATCAGCCCTTCACCGCTCCCGCCATCACGCCTTTGATGATGTGTTTTTGGCAGAGCATGTAGAAGACGATGATGGGGATGATCGCCAGGACCAGGCAGGCCATCATGGCGCCCATGTCCACCGAACCGTAGCCGCCCTTCAGGTACTGGATCGCGATGCTCATGGTCTTGAAGCGGCGCAGGTCCAGCGTGAGGTAGGGCAGCAGGTAGTCGTTCCAGATCCACATGGCCTGCAGGATCGCGACCGAGATGATCGAGGGGCGCATGATCGGCACGACGATCTGGAAGAAGATGCGCGGCACGGAGGCGCCGTCGATCATCGCGGATTCCTCCAGCTCGACCGGGATGCCCTTGACCACGCCGGTGAAGATGAACACCGCGAGTCCCGCGCCGAAGCCCAGGTAGACGACCCACAGGCCCCAGGGGGTGTTGAGCCCCAGCATGTCGGCCAGCTTGGAGAGGGTGAACATGACCATCTGGAAGGGCACGATCATGTTGAACAGGAACAGCACGTACAGGGTCTTGGCCGCCCAGTTGTTCACGCGCACGATCCACCACGCGCACATCGAGGTGCACAGCAGGATCAGCAAGACCGAACCGACGGTGGTGACCACGGTCCAGCCGAAGCTGGCGAACAGGTCGGTCGTCTCGACGCCGCGCACGTAGTTCTCCAGTCCGACGAACGCCTTGCCGGTGGGCAGGGAGAACGCGTCCTTGGAGATGTACGCCTTCTGCTTGAAGGAGTTGATGAGGACCAGGACGATGGGGAACACCCACACGATCGAGACCAGTGAGAAGAACACGGTCCACAGGCGGGGATGCTTGACGGTTTCGGTGTTCACGCGGACACCTCCTTGCTGGTGGTGAGCTTGTTCTGGATGACGGCGATCACGGCCACGAGCACGAAGAACAGCACGGCCTTGGCCTGGCCCACGCCCTCCCAGCCGACGCGGCCGTAGAAGGTGCGGTAGATGTTCAGCGCGATGCCCTCGGACGTGTTGCTCGGCGCGCCGTTGGTCAGCGCGAGGTTCTGGTCGAAGAGCTTGAAGCCGTTGGTCACGGTCAGGAACGAGCACACGGTGATGCTCGGCATCATCAGCGGCACGATGATCTTGAACATGGTCTGCGACCCGGTCGCGCCGTCCACCGCGGCCGCCTCGAGCACGTCGGTGGGCAGGGATTGCAGGCCGGCGATGTAGATGATCATCATGTAGCCGATCTGCTGCCAGCACACCAGAATCACGATGCCCCAGAAGCCGTACACGCCCGAATAGGTGATCGAGCGCGACCAATGCGCCAGCACGCCGTTGAGCAGCAGCAGCCAGATGTAGCCCAGGATGATGCCGCCGATCAGGTTCGGCATGAAGAACACCGAACGGAAGATCGTGGAGCCTTTGATCTTCTTGGTGAGCATGTACGCGATCGCGAACGCGGCCACGTTGATCACCACCGTCGTCACGATCGTCATCAGCGTGGTGAACACCAGCGAGCGCAGGAACTCGCCGTCCTGCAGGGCCCGCGTGTAGTTCTCCAGTCCGACGAACTCGGCGTCCGTCACCGTGGTGAAATTGCAGAAGCTCAGGTACACGCCCATCACGAACGGCACCACGAACCCGATCACGAACGCGGCGAACGTGGGCAGCGCGAACAGCGCCCACCACCTACGTATCGTCTTGCCGGTCATGGTAATCATCTTCGATCCGACCTTTCTCTCAATCCAACAACAACCACACGGTCGTGTCCTGCGGCAGACGACCGTCTTCGGTGAGCGCGCCGGAGGCCAGCAGCGGCTCTCCCGCCGGCAGCTCGACCGGCGTCTCACCAAAATTCGTGATGCTCGCCCAGCCGTTGGAACGGCGGTAGGCGATGACGCCGCCATGCCGTCCGTCCGCGCCGTCGCGCTTGTCCGAGGCGCGGTCCTCGTCCAGCCAGACGAGGTCCGTGTCCTGCGGCATGTGGCGATGGCGCAGATCGAGCGCGCGGCGGTACAGGCTCAGCATGGAATCGGGGTCGCTCTCCTGCGCGTCGGCGGCGAGGTCCGCATACCATGCGGGCTGGGGCAGATGGGGCCGTTCGGCGGGCTCTCCCGCCTGTTCGGCGGCGACGCCGGCTCCGGCGACTTTGAGCGCCGGGGAGAAACCGTATCCGACGGTTCCGTCCGAGTCGTCGGATTTCCACGGCAGCGGCACGCGGCAGCCGTCGCGTCCCTTTTCGATCTGGTGGCGCGCGCTGTGGAACGCGGTCGGGTCTTCGAGCTGGTCCCAAGGGATGTCCGCCACCTCGAACAGGCCGAGCTCCTCGCCTTGGTAGATGTAGGCGGAGCCGGGCAGGGCCAGTTCCATGAGGATGGCGGCGCGGGCGCGCCGGGTGCCGAGCTCGCGGTCCTCCTTGTACGAGCCGCCGTTGCGCAGCAGCCAATCCTTGGCGATCTGATGGTGCGAGGCGGCCGGCACCTGCGGCAGACCGTAGCGGGAGGCGTGGCGAGGCACGTCGTGGTTGCTCATCACCCATGTGGCGGTGGAGCCGGAGACGCGGGCGGAGTCGAGTCCCTCTTCGATGGCGAGATGCATGTCATCGCGGATCCAGTCGGTTTTGGCGAATTCGAAGTTGAACACCTGGCCGAGCTCGTCGGTGGAGGCGTACAGATGCTGGCGTTCGGGGTTCACCCATGCTTCGGCGACGGCGAATGCCGGCGGATCGTATTCGTTGAACACCTCGCGCCATTCGCGGTAGATCTCGTGCACATCGTCGCGGTCGTACAGCGGATGGCTGCCGTCGGACGGCAAGGAGGGCAGGATGATGGCCCAGTCGTCGAGGTCGTCTCGGTCGAGGTCTTTGGCCAGGCCGTGCGCCACGTCCACGCGGAATCCGTCGGCGCCGTGGTCGAGCCAGAAGCGCAGGGTTTTGCGGAAGTCGGCGCGCACTTCGGGGTTGTTCCAGTTCCAGTCCGGCTGCTCGACGGTGAACATGTGCAGATACCATTGGCCGTCGTCCACGCGCGTCCACGCGGGGCCGCCGAAGCTGGCCACCCAGTCGGTGGGCGGCAGATCGCCGTTGGGACCGCGACCGTCGCGGAAGATGTAGCGGTCGCGTTCGGGGGAGCCGGGGCCCGCGGCAAGGGCGGCCTGGAACCACTCGTGCAGGTTGGAGCTGTGGTTGGGGACGATGTCCACGACGATTTTGATGCCGGCTTGGTGGGCGGTTCGGGCGAGTTCGTCGAAGTCGTCCATGGTGCCGAGCTTGGGATCCACGTTGCGGTAGTCGTCCACGTCGTACCCGCCGTCGGCGAGCTGGCTGGGGTAGAAGGGGCTCAGCCAGATGGCATCGACGCCGAGCCTCTTCAGGTATGGGACTTTGCTGGTCACTCCGGCGATGTCGCCAAGACCGGATCCCGTCGAATCCTTGAAGGACCGCGGATACACCTGGTACACCACGGCCTGCTTCCACCACAGGGCCGGGTCGTCGACCACGGCGTTCTGGATGTTCTCGGACACGGAATCTCCTCTCGCTACTGTGTTGGTCTCACCGAATGATACTAGCGCTTTCATTGCTATTTCAATCGGCAGTTTCACGCTTCTTTCTTATGAAATAAGCGATTTTCTGTTCTTTCTCATCAGCATTGACTCTGTAAATCTCAGCCACACCGCTGATGTTTGGTGATAGAAATGATAGCGCTTGCACTCGAGGTGTGCAAAACAAATCACCGCTCGGCGTGTCACCGCATTTTTCCGGGCTTCTACTACTATGGAAGCGGTAAACATATTGCACGGTTCAGGAGGTTCATTGTGGAGAGGGCAACCATCAGCGATGTGGCACAGCTGGCAGGCGTCTCCCAAGCGACGGTCTCCCGGGCCCTGCGCGGCGTCGCCAAAGTCTCCCCCGAGACCCGCCTACGCGTGGAACAGGCGGCCAACAATCTCAACTTCACCCTGTCGAAAAGCGCCTCCGCCCTCGCCTCCGGCAAAACCATGCGGGTGCTGCTGCTGGTCTCCGGCACTCTTGACCGCTGGTTCAACTCGTCGGTACTTCAAGGCGCCTACGACGTGCTTTCCCCCGAAGGCTACGACATCATCCCCTCGTTCGTCACCAACCGCGCCCAACTCGACCACTATTTCGCGGAATTGCCCAAAAACCGCAATGCGGACGCGATCATCGTCTCATCGTTCACCTTCACCACGGAACTGCACGACCGGATGGCGGCCATGGGCATGCCGGTGATCGGACTCGACTCCCCCTCGACCGACGGATTCGACGCATCCATCGCCATCAGCAACGCCGACGGTCTGAAGCAAAGCGTGCACCTCCTGCACTCGCTGGGGCATCGCAGACTCGCGTTCATCCGCGACTACGTGCCGCAGGATATGGTCTACAGCACCACCACGCGCGCGGACTGCTTCGCCAGCGCCATCGACGCGCTGGACGCCGGCCTCGAATACACCATTCTGACGGCCCACACGCACGTCAATACCGTCGAACCGGAGGAATTGGCACCGGAACTGGCCTCACTCGTGCTGTCATCGCCCCTACGGCCGACGGGACTGGTTGTGGAGACCGA
This sequence comes from Bifidobacterium lemurum, assembly GCF_014898175.1. NCBI lineage: Bacteria > Bacillati > Actinomycetota > Actinomycetes > Bifidobacteriales > Bifidobacteriaceae > Bifidobacterium > Bifidobacterium lemurum. The sequence continues at coordinate 1,256,032 of NZ_CP062948.1, read as the reverse complement.
CGAACTGGCCGTGCCCCTTATGAAGGAACTGCGACACCAGCACATGCGATTCCCGGAAGACATGTCCATCGTGGGATTCGACGACGCGCCGATCTCCCGTGTGGTCGACCTGACCACCATCCATCAAAATCCGATAGAACTCGGCCATAGCGCCGCCCGCAAAGCGTTGTCGCTGATGCGGGGCGAGACGCTCGAACGCTCCCACGAGGTGCAGCCCACCACGCTGGTCCTGCGCGACACCACCGGACGCGCGCCGAACGTCGCATAAGCCACAGGCCCGGCCGCATCGATATAGCAACTCTTCGCGTTTTGGTGCGGGCGCAGCCGAAGCCGGCCGGCACGGCAATACGCGCATCGGCGAGCGGCGAAGACCTTGCCACGATGGATCGAAAGCCTTCGACTCCGCTTCGCGCCGCTCAGCATGACGCTCACGGAACGCACCCATGCGGGACGACGAACAAGAAAGGCCGCCGCCCGAACGAATCGGGGCGGCGGCCTTTCTTGAAGCCTCAGCTAGCGGGCGGATCGAGCCGCGCGGCTAGCGGACGAAATCACTGCACCTGGGCGCGGGCGATCTTACCGGTGAAGGAGTTGGCCTCGTCGGCGTCCTTCGCGGCCTCGTTGTTCCAAGAGAACATGGCGCGCAGCTTCGGACCGACGGTCTCGATGCGCACGTTGGAGTACTCCTCCTGCAGGGCCTTGAACTTCGGAGCGCCGGCGTCCTGGTCGTCGATGAACTCCTTGGCGAAGGAGCCGTCCTGGATGCGCTTGAGGTGGTATTCCATGCGCTTGCGGCAGTCCTCGCCGATGACGGTGTTGACGTAATCGCCGTACTGGGCGGTGTCGGAGCAGGACCAACGATCCTTGTTCAGGCCACCCTCGTTCATCAGGTCGACGATCATCTTCAGCTCGTGGCACACCTCGAAGTAGGCGATCTCCGGCTGGTAGCCGGCGTCGGTCAGCACCTCGAAGCCCATCTCGACGAGCTTGTTCACGCCGCCGAGGAGCACGTTCTGCTCACCGAAGAGATCGGTTTCGGTCTCCTCCTTGAAGGTGGTCTTGATGGCGCCGGCGCGCAGGGCGCCCAGGGCCTTCGCGTAGGCCAGGGTCAGCGCCCAGCCGTCGCCGCGGGGATCCTGCTCGACGGCCACGACGACCGGCACGCCACGGCCGGCGGCGTACTCACGACGCACGATGTGGCCCGGGCCCTTCGGGGCGACCATGAACACCGGATGGTCCTCGGTGGGCTTGATGTAGCCGTAGTGGATGTTGAAGCCGTGAGCGAAGGCCAGAGCGGCGCCCGGCTTGATGTTGGGCTCGATGTCGTTGGCCCAGATGGTGCGCTGGTACTGGTCGGGAGCCAGGATCATGATCACGTCGGCTTCGGCGGAGGCCTCGGCCACGGACTTGACCTCAAGGCCCTGCTCCTTGGCGAACTCGACGGACTTCGAGGTCGGACGCAGGCCGACGACGACGTCGACGCCGGAGTCGCGCAGGTTCAGCGCGTGGGCGTGGCCCTGGGAGCCGTAGCCGATGATCGCGACCTTCTTGCCGGCGAGCACGGACAGATCGCCGTCGTTCTCGTACCAGATTGTTGCTGCCATTCTTGGCACTCCTTTGAATTGTTGTGTGGACGGCAGTCTGCCGCCCGACAAATGTTAGTTCAGTTTTACAAACCGATGGTCACAAGCATAGAGGGATTTTGTCCCTCAAACCGATGCCTATCCTACCTTCAGCCCCGCATAGACGCGAATCCCGTCCAAAAGGTGAACCGCAGCGCGGCGGCGTGAAGCGAACAGTCCAGTGGACTGTTCGTAGCCGACGCCCGAGAGAGGCGACAGCCGAGCGAGGGAAACCAGACAGCCATTGACGCCAGTCAATGACCACCGGTGCGTGAAGCGAACAGTCCAGTGGACTGCCCGTAGCCGACGCCCGAGAGAGGCGACAGCCGAACGAGGGAAACAAGACAGCCATTGACGCCAGTCAATGACTGCTCGGGTCTCACTTAGTGAAATCCACGTCCTTGGTTTCCCGGCAGGTGATCACGGCGATCAGGCAGCATACGGCCATCACGCCGAGATACAGGCCCACGGAGCGCACGCCCCAGTTGGCGGACAGCCAGGTGGCGATGGTCGGCACGAAGGCCGCGCCCACGATGGCGGCGAGGTTGTAGCTGATGCCGGAACCGGAGTAGCGCACGTTCGCCTCGAACAGCTCGGGCAAGGTCGCGCCGATCGGACCGAAGGCGATGCCCATCAGCGCGAAGCCGACGCACAGGAACACCATCACGGCCACGAAGTCGCGCTTGCCCTCGCCCATCAGCAGATAGGGGAACGCGAAGGCGAACACCACCAGCGCCACGGACGAGAACATCAGCACGCGACGGCGGCCGATCTTGTCCGCGTACACGCAGGACAGCACGATGAACAGCGCGAACACGCACACCGCGGCCATCAGCATCAGCAGATACTCGCGGTTGGCGAAGCCGAGTCCGCCGCCGCCGTTCTCCACATCCTTGGTGCCCCAGGCGAGCGACCAGGTGGCCAGCGTGTAGAACAGCGTGTAGGTGACGGCCACGAGGAAGGTGCCCTGCAGCACCTGCTTCCAGCTCTTGCGGAACACCTCGACCAGCGGGGCCTTGACGACCTCCTGACGCTCCTGCGCCATACGGAAGATCGGCGTCTCCTCCATATGCACGCGCACCAGCAGACCCACGACCACAAGCACGGCGGACAGCAGGAACGGCACGCGCCATCCCCACGAAAGCATCGCGGCGTCGTCGTTGAAGGTCTCCAGCAGGAAGTAGGTGCCGTTCGACAGGAAGAAGCCGATCGGAGCGCCCAGCTCGGGGAAGGAGCCGTACAGCGCGCGCTTGTTCTCGGGCGCGTTCTCGGTGGCGACCAGCGCCGCGCCGGACCATTCGCCGCCCAGGCCGATGCCCTGCGCGAAGCGGCACAGGCACAGGATCACGACCGCCCAGATGCCGATCGTCTCATAGGAGGGCAGGCAGCCGATCAGGAAAGTCGAGATGCCCATGGTCAGCAGTGAGACGACCAGAGTGGTCTTGCGTCCCATGCGGTCGCCGAAATGGCCGAAGATGAGCGAGCCGACCGGACGGGCGATGAACGCGACCGCGAAGGTCAGCAGCGCGCCGATGGAGGCGGCCAGGCCGGTGCCGCCGAAGAACACGGTCGGGAAGTAGCTGGCCGCGGCGGTGCCGTAGGCGTAGAAATCGTAGAATTCGATGGCGGTGCCGACCATGGAGGCGGCGATGACGGTTTTCACCGAGTCGCGGGCCATGTCTTGGACTTTGCCGCCGGAGGCGGTTCCAGTCGTGGGTTCGACTGTGGTCATGAGGTTCTCTCCTGAGACGTATGTGGTTGTATGCGGTATGTGCGATGCGTGCGGGCGATGCGCGGGGTGCGTGCGTTCGCGCGTGCGCCGCATTGCATGCGATGCGCGGGGTGCGCACACGGCCTTTGTTCCGTGCGATGCGCGCGAGGCCGCTCATCAGCTTGTGCCGGCGCGGCTCCACGCGCCGACCTGCTTCTCGTCTTCGTCTTGCTCCTTGTGGGAGGCACGAAAAAGCCCCGCACCATGCGCAGGGCTTCGCCGATTGTGTCGGTCACCACCCTGCCTTCGTTGGCGGGGCGTGATTGGATGCTCGAAATCAGTCCGCCAGCGAAGACGGAATAATAATTCGTGCGGACACAAAACGTTCCATCATCACGGCGAACCTCCTTCCGTTAACGCTGTCGCTTCGGGCGGTCGCCCGAACTAGGGAACGAACTTAAGCGCGCGGTCGCGTCATCTCCAGCAGGGGTTCACTATGTGGTCATGTCGGCCATACGCAGGCGCACGGACCCCACGCTGAGGCATGTCTGTAATGTCATCCTGAGCGGAGGAAAGGCCAAACTCCGCTCGGGATGCGCTATCGGGTGGTCGCGCCGGAAACGAAGGTTACGGGGACGGCGTCTTCGACCGCGGGCGAGGAGTCGGACGGTACGGCATCGCCGGACTTGCCGCGCGCCGTACCCGCCGCGACGGCACGCTCCATACGTTCGGCGATGCGATGCGCCAACGCCGCGGTGTCCTGGCGGATGGACGACAGCCTCAATCCAGCGGCATCGGCCATATATGTGCCGTCGTACGCGATGACCTGCAGACCGTCGGGCACGCGGATGCCCCGGCTCAGCGCCTCCTGCACCACGTAGGAAGCCACAAGATCCGATCCCACGACGGCATCCGCATCGGGGAACCGGTCGAGCACCGCACGGGCGGCGCGTGCGTGGGATCCCAAATCGGCGACCACACCGGCATCCACGTAATCCCAACGGATACCGGCCTGCTCCACCAGCCGCTCCAGCGTGAGATGGTAGCGGACCGTGGGGAATGTGGTTCCGTCGCCCAAACCCTCGAATTGTTTGCGCGGGCCGCCGACCGTCACCACATGGCGCGCGCCGCTGGCGATGAGATGCTCGGCGATCAGCCGCCCGCCCTGCTCGTGGTCCGACCCGACGGAGGGGATGCCGGCTCCCAGCCGCCGGTCGAAGGCGACCACGGGGCGGCCGATCGAAGTCCAGTAATCCTCGGTATGTTCGGTATGCGCGGCCATGACGATGCCATCCATCATGTGGCGGCGCAGCATATCGACGTATTCGGCCTCACCGGTGGACGCGTCGGCGGTGGAGCACAGCAGCGTGCGCAGGCCGCGCGCGGCGAACTCGCGCTGCAGGGCGGCCATCAGCGTGGCGAAGAACGGATGGCTGATGGTCGGCACGATCACGCCGATGGTGTTGGTGCGGTCGTGGTAGAGGTTGCGCGCCAGCTCATTGGGAATGTAGTTGAGCTCCCGCATCGCGGCTTCGACTTTGGCGCGCATGTCGGCGGAGACGTAACCCGTGTTGTTCACCACCAACGAGACGGTGCTCAACGAAACGCCGGCCCGTTTCGCCACATCGCGCATACCTACCACAGTCGCCACCTCCGCCGGATTTCCGGTATCGAACAGTTGTCGAACACTTCCACCCAGTGTAGCCGAAAAGCGCGGCGCCCCGGTCAGGACGACGTCGATGATAGTTATACGTCTGCCGGGCGAGACGGAACGAAGTCGAAGCATCTCGCCACCGTCCAAGCGATTCGAGATCCTTCGACTCCGCGCTTCGCGCTCCGCTCAGGATGACGAGGCGGGCAGAGGCGCTCCGGTCAGGACGACGAGGCGGGAAGGACGGCCAGAACGGCTGCGACCACGACGCAGACCATCGCCGCGAGGAACAGCGAGCCCAGCCCGAAGGCCGAGACCAGGCAGGCACCTGCGACGGCGGCCACGATCAGCCCCAAGGTGTTGGCCACGTTGAACGCGGCCAGATCACGCCCGGAACGGCGAGGATCGGGCAGGGACTCCATCACCAACGTCTGGCTGAGCGCGTCGTACAGGCCGAAGGCGAAGCCGGCGAGCAGCGCGAACAGGCACAGTCCGATGAGGTTCGGCAGCGCCAACGGAAGGGCGAGCGCCACCACGTACAGCGCGCAGGCCACAACCACCGGACGGCGCACATCGTCGTAGCGCTCGTTGATCGGTCCGGCCACGCGCGCGGCCACGACGGCGCCGATCGCGGTGGCCAGGGCGAGCGCGGCAATACCCACGCCGGCGGCGAGGGTCAATGGCGCGGAGGACGTCGCCTCCTGCAAAGCCACATCCTCGTTGTAGTAGCGCACGATCAGCCACAGGAACACGCCGGTCAATCCCACGCCTGCCATCATCGCCAGACGCGCGGCAAACATGCGGGCGAAGCGAGGGGCGTTGCGCGGCGGGCGCAGCTGGCCCCACACATCCTCGCTGCGGAAACGCTCGCGCGGCAGGGATTCGCTGGAGGGTTCGCGCGGCCAGACCAGCGCCACGACGATGCCGGACAAAGCGAGCACCAGCGCGGCCATGGCGAACGGCGAGTACCCGCCACGCCCGTCGACGATGATGCCCGCCGCGCCCAGCCACGCGCCCAACAGCTGGCCGACCAACTGGCCGATGCCGCGCCAACGCACCAGCGAGACGCGGAATTTGTCGGGCACACGCTCGCTGAACGCGGCGACCAGCGGCACGGTGAGCATGGCGTACGCGATGTTGAGCAGCATCCAGAAGAATCCCAGCGAAATCGGCCCTTCGACCGCGCCGAGAATCAGCGTGACCAACGCGGCGAGCAGACCGCCGGCGACCATCCACGGGGTGCGGCGGCCAAGACCCACGCGCGTGCGGTCGGAGAACGCGGCGATCAGCGGGGAGGCGACCAGCGAGACGAGGGTGCCCAACGCGACGATCACGCCAAGCGGCACGGCGACGGCGGCCGCGACACCCGACGGGTCGCCCGCAGTCCAGTCAGCGGCGGGATTCGCGGGATTCGCGCCCACCACGCGGCCGACCGCGGCGGGCAGCGCCACCATCGTCAGCGCGGTCCAAGGTATGGTGACCAGCACGGCCGCCAGCGCGAAGCCCCACTTCAGGCGCGCGACCTGCACGGCGGTGGGCTTTTCGCCGTCCGCCGCCACCATGGGGTCGCGCATGTCGAGGAAGGCCGAGGTCAGGTCGGGCACGGCCGCGTCGACGGAGGCCGCGGCCGAGGCGGGAGAGCCCGCGGCGGCCAGCTGGGAGGCCTGCGCCTCGGCCTGCACGGCGGAGGATTCGGGCGGGCGGCGGCGGTCGCGGATGGTCAGTCGCGCCAGCGCCTCCTTCTCCTCCGGGGTCAGCACCTTCTCGTAGTCCGGCCTGTCGTCGATGCCGGGACGCACATATGGCTGCTTCATCTTGCCACCTCTCTCGCTCTCAAACCGCGGTTTCGCTCACGCAACGCGAAACCGCCCACGCGCACCTTGCATCGGCGCGGCATGGGCGGTTCCTTTCCATGATTCCACTCTATACGCGAGGGTCGGCATCCCGTGGCCGGCCGCCGCTCGCCTTCGCGGGGTGAGAGCCCTATCCCACGGAACGACGGTTCTGCCCGTAGGATGACGATCCCGCCCCACGGAATAACCGCCCCGTCTGTGGGACGACAATCCCGTCCGCGGGATGACGATCCCGTCCGCGGAATGGACGGCTCGCTCCGCCTCCTGTCAGGCGACGGCGGGCGGCCCATTCGTGGAATGGCGGCCCCGTCCCGTGGAATGGCGGCCCCGTCCCGTGGAATGACGATCCGTCCCATGGAATGACGGTCCTGTCCCGTGGACGACGGCCCCATCCGCGGGACGACGGCCCCATCCGCGGGATGACGGCCCGTCCGCGGGATGACGGCCCATCCGCGGGATGGATGGGCGGCTCGCTCCGCGTCCCGTCAGGCGACGGTGGGCGGGTTGTTCAACAGGTCGTCGGTGGTGTGTTCGCCGGCGGCGTCGGTCCAGACAAGCGAGGCGACCGGAGTGGCGTTATCCGCGCCGAGGCCGCGCTTGGGCTCGAAGGTGAGCGAGGCGGCGGTGGACGCGCCCTTCCACGTGAAGGTGATCGACTCGTCGCCGTCGGCCTCGTAACTGAACTCACCGTCGAAGGCGTCGAGTTCGTTGCGGAACCTAGCCAGCGCGTTCAGGGCCTTGACCACCGGGCGGGCGAGCTGCTCGTCGATTTCGGCGGTCGAATAGTAGTGGCGGTTGATGTCGCGGCCGTTGTTGGTGCGACGCAGCAGCTCCATGTCGTTCACGCCGGCGAGCGCGCCCACATAGTAGACCTGCGGCACGCCCGGCAGGAAGAACTGCACGGCGCGGGCGGCCAGATAATGCTGGTCGTTGCAGCCGAGGGCCGAATAGTAGGTGGAGTTGACCTGATACAGGTCGAGGTTGCTGGCGGCCGCGCCGGTGGCGGCCTGCGACTCGCCGCGGGTGTTGGCGTGGATGGTGTTGACCAGGTTGTCGACGTCCTCGTCGGGCACGAGGCCCTTCAGGGAGCGGTCGAGCTGGTCGGAGCCGATGTCGATCACGCCGATGCCGTCGTGCGTGTCGAGCACGGTGACGGCGTTGTTCGGGCGGATCTCGGTCCAGTGGGCGACGGGCGCCACATGGCCGGTGAACAGGCTGTGCAGCAGCAGCGGAGGCAGGGCGAAGTCGTAGACGCGGTCCACCTTGGAGGCGATCTCCACCTGCTTCTTGTAGTAGGAGTGCACTTCGATGAGGATCTCAAGGCCGCGCTTGACACCCTCCTCGCGCAGGCGGGAGATGAGCTGGAAGGTCTTGGGCGTCATGAAGCAGCTGGTGCCGGCTTCCTTGGCCCCGTAGCCCACGGCGTCGAGACGGATGTAGCTCACATGGCTGGCGGCCATCTGGTCGAAGATCGACATGAGGTATTCCCAACCCTTGTCGGAGTCGGTGTCGATGTCGACCTGCTGCGGGGTGAAGCTCACCCACACGAGGCGGGTTTTGCCGGCGAACTTGTAGTGCGTGAACGGCAGACCCGGGCGCGGACGGTAGATGCCGGCGAGGTCCTCTTCGGTGGCGCCGTTCGGGAAGACGGAGCTCATGGTCAGGAACATCGGGTAGTACTCGGATTCCTCACCGTTGGCGAGCACGTCCTGGAACTGCTCGGATTCCCAGCTCATATGGTTGACGATCGCGTCGACCATGATGTCGTGGGTGGTGGAGAGCTCGGCCACGTCGTCCCAGCCGCCGAGACGCGGGTCCACCTTGGTGTGGTCGATGGGGTCGAAGCCGGCGTCCGCGCCGTCGAACGGGGTGAAGAACGGCAGGATGTGCACGCCGTCGTACACGCCGTCGAAGCGGGTGCGCAGGATGTCGGTCATCGATGCGAGGGTGCCGTCGCCGAGGCGGTCGGCGTAGGTGATGAGTTGCACCTTGTTTTTCAACGTGGTCCTCCTTTGTTGACGAAACGGCGACGGTGAGCGGCGCTTCCGCCACCTGTATCAAACCGGTTCGATACTATCGCCTTTCGATTCCAACGTCCAATTCACCCATAGGTTGCGACGCGTTATCGAATCAGGCGCAGGCCAGGCCGACCCACCAGCCGCAGATCACGCAAACCATCGGCACCGCCACGGTGGCCAGCAGATACAGGCCTGCGGTCATGAAACGTTCGCGGCGCGCCAGAGACACCATCTCATTGATGGCTGTGGAGAATGTGGAGAACCCGCCCAGGAATCCGGTCACGAACAGCAGATAGGTCGATTCGGGAACGGACTGGCTCACCCACGTCGCGGCGGCCAATCCCGCGCAGAAAGTGGCGATCACGTTGATCACGAAGGTCGCCAACGGGAACGCGCGATCCCACCACCGCTGGATCGACGTGTTGAACACGAACCGCGTCACGGCCCCCAAGCCGCCGCACAAACACACAAGAAGGAAAGTGGTCATCCCCGCACCTCCCCCGTGGTCGGATCGCCCGCCAATGGAATCTCAGCGGTGATGGGATCCGGCTCATATGCGGGCGGAACGACGAAAGCGGCAGCGGAAGCGGCGTCTTGGACGGCCGCGGCGACGGCGGCTTCATCCTGCGGCGGCACCAACGGCTGACCGTAGTCACCGGTCGGAGGGCCGGAAACCGGCAGTTGCTCGACCACCTCGACCCGATGGGAATGGATGATCACCGTGCCAGCGGACACATCGATGGGCTGGCCCTCACCAACGGGCGAAACGGCCGCGTGACGGGCGCTTTGGCTCTGATGTTTGGCCAACGTCTCGGCGACGGCCCTCGCCGCGCGTCGCGACGAAGCCCGCAATCCCAGCACCGCGCCGATCCACGACACCACCAGACCGCCCACGAAACTGGCCGCCCAATAGAACGCGAATCCCATGTAATGGCCGTCCTGCAGGGCGAGCAGCCCTTCGACGGCCATCGCGGACAGGGTGGAGAACCCACCGCACATGCCCATGCCGACGCCACGCGAGGTGAGTTGGCGCGCGCGCTTGCGGATCCACGTGGCCTGCGAGACGTACGAGGTCAGCAGCGCGAAGATGAAACAGGCCAGCATATTGGCCAGAAAAGTGGCGGGGTGGAAGGCGCTCCAGAAGCCGCTCTCGGAGGCGGCGTCCGGCATGGAGAGCCCCAGCCCGTAGCGCATGGCCGTGCCGACGCATCCGCCGACGAACACCACCAGATAGATCATGCCGTCGGCGAGCGGATTGAACCGCGCTTGCACGCGCTTGATCGGCGCCAGCGGAATCTGCGGCGGCGTGGGCGAGGCGGCGGCACCGGTCGGACGCGGATTCACATGCGCGGCGGAGAGTTCCATCGTGCTGGGCTGCGGCTCGGAGGCCGGCACAGCGGCCGGCTCGGAGACCGGCGAGGGGGCAGATTCATGGGCGTATACGCCGACGGCCACGCCAGAAGGCTCCCCGACGCCGAAAACCGAGGACGAAACCGTCGGACGGACCGCAGAATCCGCCCCATCCGACGGATCAGCAAGGTCCACGGGGGGTAGTTCGGGGACTTGAAGCGGGGAATCACCGTGTCGCATGGGAAACAACTATCGTGACAAGCGGGCCGACTGGCTTCGGCTCTAGTCGATCAGCGAATGCACGGCGATGATGTGGTCGCGCTGCGGGCCGACGCCGATCGCGGAGATACGGCAGCCGCTGAGCTCCTCCAGACGCTTCACATACGCCTGGCAGGTGGCGGGCAGCTCGTCGAACTCATGGCAGGTGGAGATGTCCTCGCTCCAGCCGGGCATCGTCTCGTAGATCGGCTTGGCGGCGGCGAAGGCGGCCTGGTCGGTCGGCATATCGTCGTGACGAACGCCGTCCACATCGTAGGCCACGCAGATCGGGATCTCCTTCAGGCCGGTGAGCACGTCAAGCTTGGTGAGCACGATGTCGGTCAGGCCGTTGATCTGGGTGGCGTAACGGTTCACGACCGCGTCGAACCAGCCGCAGCGGCGCGGGCGGCCGGTGGTCACGCCGAACTCGTGTCCCTGCGCGCGCAGCCATTCGCCGGATTCGTCGAACAGTTCGGTGGGGAACGGCCCCTCGCCCACGCGGGTCACGTACGCTTTGGAGACGCCGATCACGCGGTTGATTTTGGTGGGACCCACGCCCGTGCCGGTGCAGGCGCCGCCCGCGGTCGGGTTGGACGAGGTGACGAAGGGGTAGGTGCCGTGGTCCACGTCGAGCATGGTGGCCTGGCCGCCCTCGAACAGCACGGTTTTGCCTTCGTCGAGCGCCTTGTTGAGCACCAGCGAGGTGTTGGCGACGTACGGCTTGAGGCGTTCGCCGAGCGCGAGCAGCTCGTCGGTGACGGCGTCCACGTCGATGGCGCGGCGGTTGTACAGCTTGAGCAGCATCTGGTTCTTCTGGTGCAGGCTGGCCTCCACCTTGTCGCGCAGATGCTCGGCGTTGAACAGGTCGTGCACGCGGATGCCCACGCGGTTGATCTTGTCGGCGTAGGCCGGGCCGATGCCGCGGCCGGTGGTGCCGATCTTGCGCTTGCCGAGGAAGCGCTCGGTCACCTTGTCGATGGTGCGGTGGTACGGCGCGATGATGTGCGCGCCCTCGCTCACCAGCAGGCGCGAGCAGTCCACGCCGCGGGCCTCGAGTCCGTCGATCTCCTCGAACAGCACTTCGATGTCGACGACCACGCCGTTGCCGATCACGGGGGTCACATTGCTGTTGATGATGCCGGAGGGCAGCAGGTGCAGCGCGTACGACTCGTCGCCGACCACCACCGTGTGGCCCGCGTTGTTGCCGCCGTTGAAGCGGGCGACGTAATCGACCTTCGTGCCGATCAAATCGGTCGCCTTGCCTTTGCCTTCGTCGCCCCACTGGGCACCGATCAGGATGATTCCAGGCATCTCGCACCTCCGCCTTGTGCAGTCGAACGGCGGAAAACCTCACATCTCCCGCCGCCAATACACTACCTTGAGCCCTAAACCGACGCTTCCGTCGTCCGCTTCGTAAACTCCCAGACTGAATATCCCTCCGTCATCCCGAGCCGAGGCGCAAGAATCTCCGGTCGGCCACCGCGATGAGATCCTTCGACTCCACTTCGTTCCGCTCAGAATGACGGAAAAAGGAAACGCGTTCCGCTCAGGACGGCGGGAAAACGCGCTCCGTTCAAGATGACGAATGGAAAGCCGTGCGTTCCGCTCAGGACGGCAGAGAACCGGGACTACTTGAGCGCGCGGCCGGCGGAGCCGAGCTGCCTGCACGCCTCGGCCACGCGGGCAGCCATCGCGGATTCCGCCTCGCGCCCCCACGAACGCGGGTCGTAGAGCTTCTTATCGCCCACTTCGCCGTCGATTTTGAGCACGGAATCGTAGTTGGCGAACATATGCCCGGCCACGGCGCGCGAGAACGCGTATTGGGTGTCGGTGTCGATGTTCATCTTCACCACGCCGTGCCCCACCGCCTCGGCGATCTCCTCCGGACTGGAGCCGGAGCCGCCGTGGAACACCAGCGCGAACGGCTTGCCTTCGGGCATGTCCGGCAGCGCGCACGACGAAACGGCGGAGGCGGCGAAGCTGCCCAGACGCCCGTCGTGCATGGCGTCCCACACCTCGCGCTGGATCTCGCCCAACAACTCGGGGCGCAGTTTGACCACGCCCGGCTTGTACGCGCCGTGCACGTTGCCGAAGGTGAAGGCCGCCATGTAGCGGCCGTGCTCGCCCACGCCCAGCCGCTCGGCCACGCGCAGACCGTCGGCCGGTGTGGAGTACAACTTTTCGTTGATCTCCGCGGAATGGCCGTCCTCCTCGCCGCCGACCGCGCCGATTTCAATCTCCAGCACGGTATGCGCCTTCACCGACTTCTCCAGCAGTTCGGCCGCGATGTCGAGGTTCTCCTCCAGCGGCACGGTGGAACCATCCCACATATGCGATTGGAAGGTGGGCTCCTTGCCGCGCGCCACCTCAGCCGCCTCATGCGTGAGCAGCGGCCGCACCCATTCGTCGAGGTACTGCTTGGCGCAGTGGTCGGTGTGCAGGGCGACCGTGATGTGAGGATAATGCGCCGCGACCTCGTGCGCGAACGCCGCGAACGCCAGCGAGCCGACCACGCGGTCGTTCACCGACTGACCGGAGAGGTAGGCGGAACCGCCCACCGACACCTGGATGATGCCGTCGGACTCCGCTTCGGCGAAGCCCTGCAGCGCGGCGTTCAGCGTCTGCGTGCTGGTCACATTGATGGCGGGATACGCGTAGCCGCCGCGTCGGGCGGCGTCGAGCATTTCGGCATAGCGTTCGGAAGTTGCGATTGTCATAGCTCCCATTATCCTCCCGCGCGGCGGTGGTTGTGATGGAACCGTCCGTCGATCCGCCCGTTTGTGCGCGAATTCACATTCATATTGAGACGGTTTGCGAGTTTGGTGTGTCGGGTTGGAAAGCCTTGCTCAGGTAAAACGATTGATTCTCGAGTTTGGTGTGGAAAATTGGCCGTCTCTGCCGAATCCGACACACCAAACTCGATGTGGCGTGTATTGAGGAGGGGCATCGACCGTAGTTGGGGCCGCCCCGCCGACGAATCCATACATGCTCGAGCAATAGAAAATCCGCGGAAACCCCGAGAAATGGAGGGAATAGGGCTTCCGCGGAACAATTGGGTTGACTCAGGTGGAGCGTATGCCGCGCATCATCCCGAGAGAAGGCGAGCCACCCACTCGTCATCCAGAGCGGAGGCGGAGCCGAAGCGCAAGGATCTCTTGATGTTGGGCGTTACGAGATCCTTCGACTCCACTACGTTCCGCTCAGGATGACGTTGATGATGGTTATTGCCGGTTTGTCCGGTGATAATTGAAGGTGGCGGTCCGGGCGGTGACCCCCAGGATGACTGACGCCGTTCCTTTCGGGAAGCGGCTGTCCCGCCCTCGATCTGTCCCGCCCGGGACCGCCGGACCGAGGGCCATGGACGCATGACCTCATAGGAGCGTGGACGCTCCCATCGGACCCCGCATCGTCCATGGTAGCGTGTCCCGTCAACGTCCCGTCTGCGCCGGAAGCCCCCGGAACGACCATCGACGGCCAGCGAAGGAGGACAACGATGACGCCGCCCATGGAGACGATCTACGCCGGGGTGGACACCCACACCGACACCCACACGCTCGCCCTGCTCGACTGGCGCGGACGGCCGCTGGCCACGCGGACGTTCCCGACCGACGCCGCCGGCTACGAGGCGCTGGCGGGCATGCTGCCCGACCCGTCCCGGGTCGTGGTGGGCGTGGAGGGGACCAACTCGTACGGCGCGGCCCTGGCCCGCAGGCTCGCCGCCGCGGGCTACGAGACGCGCGAGGTGCTGCGCCCCAAACGCGCGGTGCGCCGCAGGGACGGCAAGTCCGACCCCGTCGACGCCGCCGAGGCGGCCAGGAGCGTCATGGCCGGAGACGGGACCGGGCCGAAGAGCTCGGACGGCTGGGTCGAGGCCCTGCGCCACCTCAACACGCAGCGCGACCGGCTGGTGTCGGCCATGACCACGCTGTCCAACAGCGTCAACGGCATGCTCGTCACCGCGCCCGAGACCGTCCGGGACCGCTACCGGAGCCTGAGGACCGGGAGGCGCATGACCCGCCTTGCCGCCTGCCGGCCCGCCGGCGGGCCGGTCGAGCGCGCCGCGCTCACCGCGATGAAGGCGTCCGCGACGGCGTGGAAGGCCCTCCGCGAACAGGCGGACGGGCTCGAGAGGGCGATGCGCGAGATCCTCGAGGAACACGCCCGCGCGCTGCTCGACCTGAACGGGGTCGGCGTCGTCACCGCGGCCACCCTGGCCGTCGTCGCCGGCGACAACCCCGAACGAGTCAGAAGCGAGGCCGCGTTCGCCAAACTGTGCGGCGCGTGCCCCCTGCCCGCCTCCAGCGGCAGGACCAGCCGCCACCGGCTCAACCGGGGAGGCAACCGGCAGGGCAACAAGGCCCTGCACCAGATCGCCGTCGTGCGCCTGCGCCACCACCAGCCCACCCGCGACTACATGGCCAAAAGGACCCGCGAGGGCAAAAGCAAGATGGAGACCATCCGCTGCCTCAAACGCTACATCGCCCGCGAGATCCACCGCGTCCTCATCGCCGTCCGCGACGGCGACCCCGGACGCGAGCCACCCGCCCGGCGCGGCGCCATGCTGCGCGAACTGAGGCTCTCCCACGCGCTGACCCAGCGACAGGTCGGACAGGCCCTCGGCGTGCCCTCCAGCAGGATCAGCGAGATCGAACGAGGCGCCCGCGACCTGCCCGAACTCGAACGACGAGCCACCCAATGGATCCACAGCACCACCGACACACCACCCCAACAACAGCTTGACAAACTATAGGAGCATCGGGGTGAGTAGAGCAGACCGCTCAGGATGACAAGGTGAGTAGGGCAGTCCACTCTGGATGGCGAGTGGCGGCGGCTCCGCAGCAGGCTAGAGGGCCGGGGTGGCGGCGGGTTGCGCGGCGGCTTCCTTGCGACGGGCGAGGAAGCGCTTGATGGCGAGCGTCTCGCAGCCGATGAGGGCCAGTGCGATCACCGCCACGGCACCGTAGTACACGTACTGCCAGGCCGGGGTCTCCACCGTGGGCTGCCCGTTCTCGTATAGCCAGCTGTTCACCGCCGTGTAGAGGATGTTGTGCGAGGCGGTGCGCATGGCGATCACCGAGGTGGCGGAATCGTCGGTGATGACGTTCACGCTCTCGATGGTGGCGAGCATCGCGTCATTACCGCTGCGGATGGCTTGGTCGCCGACCTTATATCCGTGGCCGTTGCCGAAATAGTCGGTTTCCACGAATCCTCGGAATCCCCATTCACCGCGCAGCACACCGTTCAGCAGCGCCGAGTCAGCCGAGGAGTGCCTGTTGCCGATGTAGTTGAAGGACGTCATCACCGCGGTTGCTCCGCCGTCCTTCACGGCCAGTTCGAAGGGCTTGAAGTAGATCTCGCGCATGGTCTGCTCGTCGGCCCAGGTACACAGCATGGCCAAACGGTTGGTTTCCTGGTCGTTGAGCGCGAAGTGTTTGATGAAGGGATACACGCCCTTCGAGCGGGCGCCGGCCACCTGCTGGGCGGCCATGATTCCGGAGAGCACGCCATCTTCGGAGAAGTACTCGAAGTTGCGGCCGGCGTACGGCGTGCGGTGGATGTTCATGGCGGGCGCATACCAGCCGGTCACGTTCATCTCGCGGGCCATGTCGCCGATGGTTTCGCCGAACTGGCGGGCCAGATCCTTGCTGAAGGTGTTCGCCACGCTCACGCCGGAGGGCAGACCGATGGAACCGATACCGGTGAAGCTGTTATTCAGCGTGGACGGACCATCCTCATCGGTTTGGCGAGGCTTGTCGATGGAGTCCACTGCGGCGTTGCCGTAGCCAGCGAAGGCGATCAGGGTGTTCATCTCGTCGTAGGTGAGTTCGTCGAGCAGGTCGTCCCACAGCGGATCGTCGTAGTCTTTGCCGTACAGCTCGTACAGGCTCACGCCGTTGTCGGCACCGGTGGTCGGCATCTCGTCGTTCTCGTCGTTCACGTTTTCGTAGTTCGAGGCGTTCACGAAGGCGGCCTTGTGCTCGTCGGACATGGAGTAGGTGCTCGGCGCGGCCGTGGTTTCCGCCAGGTTCGCGAACTGGTCGGCGCGCGACAGCGTCTCGAAGGTCGGGGCGATGTCGTCGAACTGGTTGGTCACCTCAGTTTGGTCGCTGGAGCGGTGGTTCTCGCCGGAGTAGACGATGGTTTCGTCGACGGTCACGGTGCGCGAGTCGAGCACGGTGTGCGAGTCGGCGTTGATGGAGATTTCGTAGTCGCCGGATTCGAGCACGTAGGCGCGGGCGTCGTCGTTGTCGTACGAAGCCATATCCTCGTCCTGGAATTCGATGGTCACGGTTTCGGATTCGCCCGGTTCCAGCTCGCCGGTTTTGGCGAAGTCGATGAGGTTCGCGCTGGCCTTCTCGATGCCGCCGTTGGCGTACGGCGGATTGTAGAACACCTCGACCACGTCCTTGCCGATTACATCGCCCGTGTTCGTCACGGTCACGTCGAAGCTAATCGTGCCGTCGGCAGCGTAGCTCACCTCGCCCATCTCCTGTTCGAAGGTGGTGTACGACAGGCCGTAGCCGAAGGGATACTGCACCACCGTGTCATAATCGATCGCGCCCTCGTCGGCGGCCGTCTCGTAATACTTGTAGCCCACGTAAATACCCTCGACGTAATTCACGAACGACGGGATGGGATGCACCTCGCCGGCGGAACCGGAGAACACCGTGGAGAACTCATCCATGTTGTCGTACTGGAATTGACCGAAATTGTTGTACCAAGGCGTTTGAGTGAAGTCTTTCACAAAAGTGTCGGTGGCGCGACCCGAAGGATTCACCTCTCCCGCAAGCACTTCACCGAGAGCGGTGAAGCCCGTCTGTCCCGCGGGTGGCGCCCACAGCACGGAGGTGATCTCGTCATAATCGTCCACGAAACCGAGGTTCATAGGATTGGCGCCGTTGTAGACGAGCACCACATTGTCGAAGTTTTCGGTGACCAAGTCGAGCATGTTCTCTTCGGTCTGCGACAGATCGAGATAGCCTTCGCCCTCTTCGAAATCGTTATAGTCGGCGGAGTTGTTGTGATACACCGAGACGGCGTCGCTTTCCTCACCCGGACCGGTGGTTTCGCCCTCAGCGGGACCATACTGCCTCACGGCACCCATATCGGCCATGTTCGGGGGAAGATCAAAGCCTTCGCCACCGGTACGTCCCAACACCACAACAGCCATGTCGGAAAAATCCTTGGCATTGGAAAGCAGCTCATCGGGATAGGATTCCGCGGTGGGCTCGGGCAATGTCCAATCCTGCATCGCCACCGTATTGACCTGGCGTTCCGCGCGATAGTCGACATAGAAATCAGTGAGCTCGTCATTCGTCTCGATACCGGCTTCCGCCATGCCTTGCAGAATCGAAGTGACCGGATATTGGTCGTTCATCGAACCTGAACCGGTACCGCCGTAAATCGGATTGGTGGACGCCCAGCCGAACACGTTAACTTTCTCGGTCGCAAGCGGCAACGCACCATCATCGTTCTTCAACAGCACGATACCCTCGCTCTCGATGTCCTCCGCCAAATCCTCGGCCTGAGCGATGGTGCTTTCGCTCAGCGTACCGCTGCCGGACACGAGTGACAGCATCGTGTGCAACGGTCCGAACAGCATGGTGCTCACGGCCACCACCGCCGCGATCACCGCGACGATCCAGGTCTGCGCGTGCGCGAATTTTCTCACGCCCGCATTGCGTACCGTACGTTTATTTACAACAGCCGTGGCCACCAACGCCACGACCAATACGATCGCCAAAGCGATCAGCTGAGTCCGCACCGAATCAATCGTGTCGAGGACATCAGCGAAATTGAGTTCCAGCATGTGCTCTCCTTATATCGTCTCCACCACATCGCCGCTCGTTCACGAGCAGCAATGGGCCGTTCACAGCAACGCCAGGCTTCCACGCCCTGCGATTCCTGATGTTTTGACGATATGGGCGGAACAGCGTCGCGGCCAGCTTCGGTACGCGAACGGTAGCCGAGTGTACGCGAGCCGTCACCCGGCCGCCGCGAACCTAGCCGACGGTTTTCGGACTCTGTTTGGGCAGCACGATATTGAGATCGAAGATGCCATCCTCCGCTGTGATGGTCATATCCCCGCCGAGTCGTTCCACAATCATGCGAATGCTTTTGACGCCATACCCATGCGCTTCGGCGTCGGCCTTCAGTGTGGCCAATCCACCGGAGCCGTCACGTCTGATGTGGTCGAAATAGTTGGTGACATGGATGTTCGTCAGATTCCCACGCCGTGCTCCGGTGAGTTTCATCACGCGCCGTTCCTCATCGTCGAGCCGCTCCAGCGCTTCGATGGCGTTGTCGAGCGCGTTGCCGAACAGCGAATAGATGTCGTAGTCGCTCACCCAGTCCAAGCAATGCTCATCCACCATGTAGGTGAACCGGATGGACTTGCGGGCGCATTCCAAACTTTTCTGAGTCAACACCACATCCAAAGCCGCATTGCCCGTTTTGGACACCTTGCCGTACATGTCCACCGATTCGATGATTTCGTCGAGGACCTTATTCGACTCATCCGCCGATTCCGTGGCGGCGCGCAGTCTCGCTACCTGATGTTTGAGATCGTGGTAGCGCACATTGGTGGTTTCGATCGTGTCTTTCAACAGTTCGTAATAATTCGTACGCATGTCATTCATCTGCTTGACGAACGCCAACTCGGCGGACAGACGCTGGCTACGCGCCAACTCACCGAATGTGAAGAGGATGAGCGCGCACACCAGAATCGATACCAGCCGAAACGCGAACAACGTCAACGTCGGATGGTCAACCCGGTAGGCGTAAGAGCTGAGCATCACCGTCACCAAAAGCACTCCAGATGACAAGAAACCCAATATTCCCGTGGAACTCATGCTGACTCGGGTGACGTCGATCTTCCGAATATACCAACGGTGGAACGCGACGTACACGCTGAAGCACACCATGGCGCTCATCATTCTGATGAGGCCTGGAGATGAGAGGAACTCGTGCGCCGAATAATCGCTTGCGGCACTGAGCATGGACACCATCGCAGCGACGATATGCTGCATCGCATACCCGCAGATGGCCACCACCATGGCCGTCCGTATATCGCTTCGCAGCACGGCGCGCACCACGGCGATCGAGATCACGTACATCGTCGCGAACATCGCCACGGATCCGTAGAAACCCGGGACGATGGGATCGGTAAGCCATGTGCACACAGCGGCGGCCACCACCATCACGGCATACGCCGACGCCACCCGCGCTACGGCATGGGCGCTTTTGCGAAGCATGTGCTGACCGACCAACATCTGCGCGACGAATAGCTCGAATGTGAACCATTGATGGTGGAACATCTGCGAAGTCGGCGTATACCACATATCCACCAGCCATTCGACGACCATCACAGCGCGCCTCCCATCGAGGCGGTGACGGCGCGCAGAATCTCCTGCTTTTTGGAACGGCTGACCTCTATGCTGCGCCCGCCCACCGTGACCAGGTTGCCGTCGAGCCCGGTGATGTTGTCGATATTGACCAGATACCAGCGGTTGCATCGCATGAAATTGCCCTGAGCCAGCGCGTCCTCGGCTTGGGCGAGCGTGCCTTTGACGGTGAAGTCGCCGTCGGTGGTGTGGTAGGTGATGTAGTGGTTCTGCACCTCCACATAGTCGATGTGGCTGATGGGCAGCACCTGCACGGCGCCGCGCGTCACAAGGCGGACGGTGCTCTGCCGGCGGCGGTCCATACGCAGCAAGGCCTTGCGCATCACCATGTCGAAACTGTAGTAATCCACCGGTTTGACCACGAAGTCCAGCGCCTCCACCTCGTAGCCTTTGATGGCGAGCTGCGCCATATTGGTCACGAACACGAGGATCGTGGCCGGATCGGTTTCGCGGATGACCTGGGCGGCTTTGATGCCGTCGACCTCGTCCATCTCGATGTCCAGAAAAATGATGTCGTACGTCGGCTGGTAGTGGTGCAGCAACGCGACCGCGCTGGGAAATTCGTCGACCGACAGAGCCATGCCGTCGCGGCCTTCGGCGAATCGCGCGAGATATCCGCGCAACCTCGCACGGGCCTCGGCATCGTCGTCAACCACAGCCACCGCAACCATCGCGCCCTCGCTTTCCTCGAATCCCAGCTTAACAGCGGACCTCGCGAAACGGCCCGGCTTGCGGAATCACGGCACCACTCAACGCTCCGGCAGGTCGAGACGGTAGCCCATGCCGGGGTCGGTGTGGAGGTATCGCGGGTGGGCGGGGTCGGGCTCGATTTTGCGGCGCAACTGGGAGATGTAGAGGCGCAGGTATCCGGAGTCGCTGACGTGCTCGGAACCCCAGATCTCGGTGAGCAGATCCTGACGCGTGACCAGACGGCCGGCGTTGCGCACCAGCATCTCCAGCACCTTCCATTCGGTGGGGGTCAGCCGCACACGCACCTGACGACCGGCCACGTCGCGCAGCACGGCGTGCGCGGCCAGGTCCACGGTCACATCACCCAGCACGACCTGCGGGGATTGGGCTTCCTGCGAGCCTTCCGACTCCTGCGGGATGCGCCGACCCAGCGCTCGGATGCGGGCGAGCAGTTCGTCGATGGAGACGGGCTTGGTCACGTAATCATCGGCCCCCGCGTCGAGCGCGGCGACCTTCTCGCGCGCGTCGGTGCGGCCGGACACCACGAGAATCGGCGCGTCGGTCCAGCCGCGCACGCCTTGAATCACGCCCATGCCGTCCATTTTCGGCATGCCGAGGTCGAGCACGAAAAGGTCGGGATGCTCCTCGACCGCGACCTGGATGCATTGCACGCCGTCCGCCGCCGTGACGATCTGATACCCCTGCGAGCGCAGGGTGATCCGCAGCGCTTTGAGGAACTGCGGATCGTCGTCGGCCACTAGGATTTTCATCTTGCCTCCTTCGGGTCGTTCCGACTCGCTCCCACGATAGTCGTGTAGTCGTTGGTGGGGTTCGCACGATTCATTCCGTCCGTTTCGTCCGTGCGACCCTCGACACCCGCGATATTCACACCGCCCACACGATTCGCGCCGTTTTGCTTATTCTCGCGGCCCGAGAGGTTCGCACGCCCCGCACTCTTCACGACGCCCGTGCGACCGCCCGTAACGTCCTCATAACCGCCCGTAGTTTCCGGGCGACCACCCGACCCATCTGGGCGACCACCCGACGCGTCCGGACGACCGCCCGTAACGTCCTTATGACCACCCGACGCGTCCGGACGACCGCCCGCCCCATTCAGCGCACGTCCCATCAGCCCTTCGAGCACATCGGCCGAAGCCTCGCCGCGCAATGGCAGCATCACATCGGACACCATGCCCGACACGGCCAAAGTCGCGGCCTCGACCCGCTCCGCCGAGGCGGGGATGTCGGCCGTCGGGATGGGCTGCCCCAGCCGCAGCGCGGGATCGGCCGCATGCAGGCCGACCACCATGGTCAGTCCACCGCCCGGAGTGTCCTCCGCCTCGATAGAACCGCCCATCGATTCGACGAAACCCTTCGACAGCGCCATCCCCAATCCCAACCCGGTGGTGTTGTCGGTATCGCCCAGCCGATGGAAGGGCACGAAGATGTCGGCCTTGCGCTCGTCGGGCACGCCCGGCCCGCGGTCGGCCACGCGGATCTCCACCATGCCGTTGAACGCGGATGCCGAGATGTGGATGCGCCCATCCTCGGGCGTGAACCGCATCGCGTTCTCCACCACGTTGGCCAGCGCCCGTTTCAGCAGCGGCGGATCGGCCATCACCAGCGGCAGTTGCGGGTCGAGGTCGAGATCCACCTTGCCGGGCCCGATATGCCGCTCGTCGAGCACGGGCACGATGGCCGCGCCCACGTCCGAGGCGACCATCGCCAGCGGCAGCGCGCCCTCGCGGATGCGTGAGACGTCCAGCAGATCCGTGACCAGTTTGGTCAGCTGTCCCAACGATTCGTCCGCCACCGCCAACAGCTCGTCGCGGTCCTCCCCGCTCATCGTGTCGCCCATGCGTCGCAGTCCGGACACCGCCGCGGTGGCCGAGGCCAGCGGACGGCGCAGGTCGTGGCTCACCGCGTTGAGCAGGGCCGTGCGCATCTTCTCCGCCGCGGCCAGAGGCTCGACCTCCTGCGCTTTTTGGGCCAGCACGTTGTGTTCAAGCACCGTGAGGATCTGCGAGGCGACCGCCATCAGCAGCCGTTGGTCGCTGGCTTCGATGGGGTGCCCGTACAGTTCCAGCGTCACACCGTCATCGCCGATGGCGATGGTGCCGGAGGACGGGGTCATCGCCGACGCCGCAGACATCCCGCTTCCGTCCGGGGGCCTTCTGGCGGGACCAGCTCCATCCGGGCCAAGTCCAACCCGATCCGCTCCGAAGAGACCCAACCCAGTCCGGCCGTCTCGCTCCGCACCCTTCTCGCCCGGGTCGGTTTCGCCGCGGACGGACCTCGCGTCCACGTCCGATTCACCGCCGTCCGATTCGTCGCCGTCCGATGCCAGCACCTCGCCGTCCTTCACTACACGCACGCAGGTGAATCCGAACGCCTCGCGCGTGCGCGACACAATCGCCTCCAGCGGATCGCCGCTGCGCAGTACGGCACCGGAGATGGCGGCCAGCATCTCCGATTCGGCGGACGCGCGCTGCGCCTGCCGCGCCCGTTCGCCGGCACGGTCCACGACGAACGAGACGATCACGCCCACCGCCACGTACAGCAGCATGGTCAGCCAATCCTGCCAGTGTGGCATATGCAGGCTGCCGGTCGGCGCGACGTACAGATAATCGAGCGCCAAACCGGAGAGCACGGCGGCCATGGTCGCGGGCGCGACGCCGCCGATCAGCGCGGACGCGACCACGATCAGCTGCAGCACCAGCGCGTCACGCGCGGCGAACAGAGGATCGGAAGCCAGCGCCAACAGCATCGCCACCGCCGGCACGGCAAGGCAGGCGAACAGGAATCCCAACGCGATGCGGGGCGTGGTCATCGTGCGGCGGCGGCGCGGCAGACGCAGACGAGCCAGCATCCGCCGGTGCGCGAAGGCGTGGGTGACCACATGCACATCGATATCGCCTGATTTGGAGATGATCTCGTTGGTAGAGGAGGGGCGACCCAGCCAGCGGGAGATCGCGGAGCGGCGCGAGACGCCGACGATGATCTGCGTGGCGTTGTTGGCGCGCGCGAATTGCAGCAGCGAGTCGGCGATGCTTTCGCCGGTGATCTGATGGTAGGAGCCGCCCAGCTGTTCCACCAGGTCGCGTTGTTGCTCCAGCAGAACGGGGTCGGAGCCGCACAGCCCGTCCTCGCTGGTCACATGCACGGCCATAAGGTCGCCGCCGCCGGACGCCCGGGCCACGCGCGCGCCGCGGCGCAGCAGCTGCTCCCCTTCAGGGCCGCCCGACAAAGCGACGACCACGCGTTCGCGCGTCTCCCACTTGGCGCTGATGTGATGCTCGCTGCGGTAGGCTTTGAGCGCCTCGTCCACACGCCCGGCCAGCCACAGCAGCGCCAGCTCGCGCAGGGCCGTGAGGTTGCCGAGGCGGAAATAGTTGGACAAGGCGGCGTCCACCCGGTCCGGCTGATACACCAGCCCGGCGGAAAGCCGCTCGCGCAGGCCCTCAGGAGGCAGATCCACCAGCTCGATCTGCGTGGCGGAGCGCAGCACTTTGTCGGGCACCGTCTCACGCTGTTCGCTGCCGGTGATGCCGCGCACCACGTCGTTCAGCGATTCGATATGCTGCACGTTGATGGTGGTGATCACGTCGATGCCCGCGTCGAGCAGATCCTCCACGTCCTGCCAGCGTTTGGCGTGCACGGAGCCGGGCGCGTTGCTGTGGGCGAATTCGTCGACCAGCGCCACTTGAGGGGCGCGTTCGACGACTTTGAACAGGTCCATCTCGTCGAGCCACATGCCGCGGTATCGCACGCGGCGGCGAGGCACCTGCTCGAGTCCTTCGGAGGCCTGCGCGGTGGCTCGCCGCCCATGCGTTTCCAACAGGGCGATGACCACGTCCTTGCCTTCGTCGCGCAGTCGCCGCCCCTCCTGCAGCATCGCGTAGGTTTTGCCCACGCCGGGCGCCGCGCCCAGCAGCACCCGCAACGATCCCCGTGTGTTCGCCATCGTCCCGTCCGCCTCACTCGTTCATATCTTCCCCGACTGTACCGCATCGCACGGCGCGCTATTCCGCACGGCACCGCCCATCGTGCGGTACATGGTGCAACTTCTCGCGCAACACCGCGCCATCGTGCGGCACATGGTGCGGTAGTGCCCATCGTGCGGCGCCTACATCGTGCGGTGGGTTGGAATTCCAACGTTTTCGAGGCACCGCACCATGGAAAGTACCGCACGATGGGCACCACCGCACGATGGACCGCACCATGGGCCGCGCGATGGTGGAGCGTGGGGTATTACGCCAGCTCGTCGAGCGCGAGGTTGAGGGTGACCACGTTCACCACCGGCTCGCCAATGAATCCCAGACCGCGGCCGGTGGTGTTCAGCCGAACCAATTCCTCCACCTGGCCCACGCCCAGCCCGCGCGCCTCGGCCACGCGCTCCACTTGGATGGCCGCGTATTCGGGGCTGATATGCGGGTCGAGTCCGGAGGCCGAGGCGGTGACGGCGTCGGCCGGCACGTCGTCGACGTCCACGCCCTCACGTTCGGCGATGGCGGCGCGCCGCTCCTCGACGGAGGCGATAAGCTCCTCGTCCTGATGCCCCTTATTGGTCGCGCCGGAGGCGGACGCGTCGTAGCCGTCGCCGGCCGCGGAGGGGCGCGACTGGAAGTATTGGGGCAGCGCGCGGCCGTTCGCGTCGGTGAAGGGCTGTCCGATCAGCGACGAGCCGACCACCTCGCCCTCGCCGTTGGCGATCATCGAGCCGTTGGCTTGGGATGGGAATCCCAGCTGGCCGATGCCGACCATCATCAGCGTGTAGGCGATCGCGATCGCGGTGAACACGACCACCGCCTTGAATCCCGCCCAACAGGTGCGCATACGCAGCGCCAGCGCGTTCTTCATATCAGTGTTTCCTTTCCAAAAACGCCGGTCTCACAGACCGGGAATCAGACGAACGAACAGGTCGATGGCCCAGATGCCGACGAACGGCGCGACGATGCCGCCCAACCCATAGACCTTGAGGTTGCGCCCCAGCAGCCGCTCGCCGCTTTCGGCGCGATAGTCCACGCCTTTGAGCGCGAGCGGGATCAGCGCCACGATGATGACCGCGTTGAAGATCACCGCGGACAGCACGGCGGACAGCGACGAATGCAGCCCCATGATGTTCAGCGCCGACAGCCCCGGGAACCGGTCCATGAACATGGCCGGGATGATTGCGAAGTATTTCGCGATGTCGTTGGCGATGGAGAAGGTGGTCAGCGCGCCGCGCGTGATGAGCAGCTGCTTGCCGATGCGCACGATGTCGATGAGCTTGGTCGGGTCGGAGTCGAGATCGACCATATTGCCTGCCTCCTTCGCGGCGGAGGTGCCGGAGTTCATGGCCACGCCCACATCGGATTGGGCGAGCGCGGGCGCGTCGTTGGTGCCGTCGCCGGTCATCGCCACTAGCTGCCCCTTGGCCTGCTCCGCCTTGATATAGGCGAGTTTGTCCTCCGGCTTGGCTTCGGCGATGAAATCGTCGACGCCGGCCTCCTTAGCGATGGCCTTCGCGGTCAACGGGTTGTCGCCGGTGACCATCACCGTGCGGATGCCCATGGCGCGCAGGTCGTCGAACCGTTCGCGCAGCCCTTCCTTGACCACGTCCTTGAGCTGCACGACGCCGAGCACGCGCATCGCACGGTCGGCGGCCTGTTCGGCCACGACCAGCGGGGTGCCGCCCTGACGGGAGACCGCGTCGACCCGGTCGCGCATCGCGTCGATCACGCCCTGTTCGACCGTCGCGCCCTCAGCCGCGATCCACGCCTCGATGGCGGAGGTCGCGCCCTTGCGGATGCGCTCGCCGCCCGGCAGATCCAGTCCGGACATGCGGGTTTCGGCCGTGAACGCCACCGGCTGCGCGCCGGGCACCTCGCCGACATGCACGCCCATGCGCTCGGCGAGCGCCACAATGGACTGGCCTTCGGGCGTGGAGTCGGCCAGCGAGCTCAACGCGGCCGCACGCACGAGAGCGCTCTGTTCCACGCCCGGCAGCGGATGGAAGGCCGAGGCCTGGCGGTTGCCGTAGGTGATGGTGCCGGTTTTGTCGAGCAGTAGGGTGGTCACGTCGCCGGCGGCCTCGATGGCGCGGCCGGAGGTGGCGAGCACGTTGCGCTGCACCAGCCGGTCCATGCCGGCGATGCCGATGGCGCTCAGCAGCGCGCCGATGGTGGTCGGGATCAGGCACACCAGCAGGGCGAGCAGCACGGTCAGGCTGACGGATGCGCCCACCGCTCCGGCCTGCGCGTTGAGGCTGAGCACCACGACGAGGAAGATGATGGTCAGCGAGCTGAGCAGCACGTTGAGCGCGATCTCGTTGGGGGTTTTCTGCCGGTTCGCGCCTTCGACCAGCGCGATCATCTTGTCGACGAAGGATTCGCCTGGCTTTTGGGTGATGCGCATGACGATGCGGTCGGAAAGCACGCGCGTGCCGCCGGTGACGGCCGAACGGTCGCCGCCCGACTCGCGGATCACGGGCGCGGATTCGCCGGTGATGGCGGATTCGTCCACCGAGGCGATGCCGGAGATGATGTCGCCGTCGCCGGGGATCAGATCTCCTTCGGCGACGACGACCACGTCGCCCAGCCGCAGGTCGGAGGACGGAATCTCCTCGATGTATGACGGGCCTTCGCCGTGTTCAGGACCGCGCGCGTCGGGATCGGCCGTCTCGTCGTAGCCGACGACGCGGCGGGCTGGCGTGGTGGTGCGGGTTTTGCGCAGCGCGTCCGCCTGCGCTTTGCCGCGGCCCTCGGCCACGGATTCGGCGAGGTTGGCGAACAGGACGGTCGCCCACAGACAGGCCGCGACGAGCCAGGTGAAGTAGATCGGCTCGCCCTGGCGCATCTCCATGTCGAATATCTGCGCGATGCCGACCAGTGTGAGGAACGCGGCACCCACCCAGACGATGAACATCACGGGATTGTGCCACATGGCGCGCGGGTCGAATTTGCGCAGCGCGCCCGGCAGGGCGGCCGCCAGCATGGCGCCGAACGAGACGGAGCGCTTGCCCGGCCCGCCGTCGCCGGCGGGAGTGGAAGCGGGACCGTCTTGGGCGGGGGAACCTTGGGCGGGAGCGTCCTCGAAACCGGCGGAGTCAGCGGAACAGACGGAACCGACGGAGCCGACACCGGCCATCGAATATGCGGATGACATCACATCACCAAACCTTCCGCCAACGGGCCCAACGCAAGCGTGGGCAGGAACGTCAGCGCGGAAACGATCACGATCACGAACACGAGGAGGAATACGAACAAGGCGTTGTCGGTGCGCATCGTGCCTGCGGTGCGCGGCACGGTCTCCTGGCGGGCGAGCGAACCCGACAGGGCGACCACCAGCACGATCGGCACGAATCTGCCGAGCAGCATCACCACACCCAGCGCGGTGTCGAACCAGAGGGTGTCGGCGGCGAGGCCGGCGAAGGCGGAACCGTTGTTGTTGGCCGCGGAGGTGAAGGCGTAGACCACTTCGGTGAAGCCGTGGTTGCCGGAGTTACCCAGAGAGCCGACGACCGACTCGCGCACGGCGGGGATGGCGAAGCTTAGAGCCACGCCCGTCACCACCAGCACCGGCATGACGAGGAAGTACAGCGAGGCCATCTTCATCTCGCGCGGACCGATCTTCTTGCCGAGGTACTCCGGCGTGCGGCCCACCATCAGGCCGGCGATGAACACGGCCACGACGGCCATCATCAGCAGGCCGTACAGGCCCGAACCCACGCCGCCGGGACTCACCTCGCCGAGCATCATATTGAACAGCAGCATCATGCCGCCGAGCGCCGTGTACGAGTCGTGCATGGCGTTGACCGCGCCCGTGGAGGTGGAGGTCGAGACGGTGGAGAACAGGCTGGACCACACCACGCCGAAGCGGGTCTCCTTGCCTTCCATCGACCCGCCGGCCAGCAGCGTGAGCGGGTCGGCCGAGAAGGATTCGAAGCACACCAGCGCGAGGAGAGACACGGCGAACAGGGCCGTCATCGCGCACAGCAGCGCGGTTCCCTGGCGCACGTCGCCCACCATGCGGCCGAAGGTGCGGGTCAGCGCGACCGGAATCGCGAGCATGAGCAGGATTTCGACCAGATTGGTCCACATATTCGGGTTCTCATACGGGTGGGCGGCGTTCGCGTTGAAGAATCCGCCGCCGTTGGTGCCGAGCTCCTTGATGACCTCCTGGCTGGCGACCGGGCCCTGCATAATCGTCTGGGTCGCGCCGGAGACGGTGGAGGTTTCGACGAATCCCGCGAGGTTCTGCACCACGCCGAGCGCGATGAGGATTGTGCCCATCACCACGCAGATCGGCAGCAATACGCGCGTCACGCAGCGGGTCAGGTCCACCCAGAAGTTGCCGATGGCCGCGGCCTTGCGCCAGGCGAGGCCGCGCATCAGGGCGACGGCCACGCAAATGCCGACCGCGGCGGAGACGAGGTTTTGGGCGGTCAGAC
Source organism: Bifidobacterium lemurum (assembly GCF_014898175.1). Taxonomy (NCBI): domain Bacteria; kingdom Bacillati; phylum Actinomycetota; class Actinomycetes; order Bifidobacteriales; family Bifidobacteriaceae; genus Bifidobacterium; species Bifidobacterium lemurum. The sequence continues at coordinate 1,227,044 of NZ_CP062948.1, read as the reverse complement.
CGGCGATCTGCACCGCATAACCCAGCGTGGCCTCGGGCGAATACGCCTGCCAGTTTGTGTTGGTAACGAAGGAGACGGCCGTGTTGAACGCGAGCGGCGCGGGCACGTTGCCGTTGCCGAGCGAATACGGCAGCCAGGCCTGCACGCGTTGCAGGGCGTAAAGCGCGAGCAGACCCAACAGCGAGAACGCGAGGATGGCGCGCAGGTAGGCCTTCCAGTTTTGGCTTTTCTTGGGGTCGACGCCGATGATGCGGTAGATCGCGCGTTCGGGGCGCAGGTCCCGCTCGTCGGTGAAGACATGGAAGATATAGTCGCCCAGCGGGTTGGCGAGCGCGGCGAGAATCGCCACGACCAGCGCGAGGGCGAGCAGAGCGTACACAATCACCATGGTCGGCACGCTTTCAGAACCGCTCCGGGCGGCACAGGGCGTAGAGCATGTAGGCGATGCCCAGCACACCCCCGACCACACCCACGACGGTGAATACGGTGAGGATCATAGCCGGTCCACCGCCTTGCCCAACATATCCAGCGCGGCGAACAGCGCGACCACGCCCACCACATAGGCCACATCAAGCCACCATGGCATTGTTCTCTCCATTCCGTCGAACGCCCGACCATCGGGCGTTTGCGTCCTTCAGCCTAGGCGCGGAGCGCGGGACGTGGAGCGAAACTAACGGAACCCATACGGGTGCGGAGACAACCCTAACGGTTTGCTAACGGCGGGGCGGGACGGGACGCACGACGGGCAGGCGGCAGTCAGACGGCGGTCAGACGGCAGACAGGTGAGGAAAGGCCACGAACCACTATGGCGGCCCAACCAGTCCATCTGCGTTAGCGGTAGTGGATTTGGGACCTTGCAAAGGTCGATCTGCGTTAGCGGTAGTGGGCTTTTACGCGATACACCGAGTATCCGGCCCGTTATTTCAACGGTCATACTCGAGATAACCTCAAAAGGACACTACCGCTAACACAGATCGACCTTTGCAGACACTCATTTCCACTACCGCTAACGCGGATAGGCTGCTCCAGGAAAGGAGACGGCATCGCCAACACGAACGTTCTCGACCAACACAGTGCGGCGATCGCGTCAGCCGCGGTTGGCTCGCCAGTTGAGCAACGAGCCGGCCACCACCAGCACGGCGCCGCACCAGAACGGCACGGATAGCGACAATCCCAGCAGCAGGGCGCTGGCGGCCACTGAGAGCAGCGGCGTGGCGTAGGAGGCCACGGCGAGTTTGCTCAGGCTGCCGTGCAGAATGCCGTATCCCCAGCAGGCGTATCCGCCGGCGATCACGGCGGCCGCGGCCGGCACCGCCAGCCAGGAGCCGACCTGCGGCATGGCGGCGGGCAGTCCCTCGCCCGAGGCGAAGTGGATGACCCACAACACCACGGCCACACAGGGGAAGAACACGGAGGTGCCGTCCTGCCCTTCGGACAGCACGGGCGTGATCACGGCGTAGACGGCCCAGGCGAACGCGCCCGCGAAGGCGAGCAGATAAGGCAGCGGATTCGAGGCGATGTTGGCGGCGGCGACCTGCCAGTCGAGGCCGCTGTTGCCACCGACGGACAGCACCACGCCGCAAGTGGCGACGATCGCGCCCGGCAGCACACGCAACACCGCGTGTTTGGTGGCGCGTTCGCTGCCGTGGTTGCCGTCGCGTTCACCGTTGTCCTGTTTTTCGTCCTGACTGCGGGGTTTGGCGAGCGCGGCGGCAAGCAGCACCATCATCGTGGGCCACAGGTAATTGACGAGGCTCACCTCCACGGATTGCGTGGCGGTGGAGGCCAGGCCGATGGACAGGGAGATCGCCGTCTCGTAGAACACGAACAGCGCGCCGCCGACGAGCAGATAGCGCTTGGGATAGGCCTTGAGCGGAGCAGGGCGGTGGAAGATCATGAGCAGCACCACGCCGGTGGTGTACACCATCGCCGTGCCGAGCGTGGCGCCGAAGGCGTCGGTCACGATGCGCACCAGCGCGACCATCAGGCTCCACAGCAGGATCGCCAACAGCCCCACCGCGGTCGCCCGCGAGGAAATCACATGACTACGGCCGTTCGCCAGCTCGCCCAGCGCACCCGACTCGCCCGGTTTTCCTGACTCATTCGCCTTGCCTGACTCATTCGCCTTGCCCATGATGTCCTCTTCGTCGCGCTGCCACAATTGCCTATACGCACGCTAGACAATCGCCACGACGCTTACGCTTGCTTATGCTCACGCGGCCTTACATATCCATCTTGGAAACGGCATGGCGTACGGAGCTCATGTAAAGAAGCCAGTTGCGTTTCTGGAAATGGCTGAATCAAGCCGATACGAAATGGAGCGGATGACGGGAGTCGAACCCGCCTTTAAAGCTTGGGAAGCTTTCGTTCTACCGATGAACTACATCCGCAGATGTCGCCAGCCGCAGGCGCGGCCGCGCACAAGCAGATAGTCTACCACGAGTTGGCGAGGCGTGGCATATCCGCCCGAAGCATGTCGGAGGAGGCTAAAACGAGCCACGCCAAGAAAGCCCTGAGCCTGCACGCGACGCATAGGTTCCCAACAACCCTCGCGGCCGCCACACCACGGGCATCGGCCCGCACCACGAGCATCGTCAGCCCGCAGATCGACAAGCACGCCATATCCGACTCGCGGCCACCCACGCCACGGACATCGTCGGCCTGTGAATCGACAAGTACGACATATCCGATTCGACACCACCCGCACCACGGGCATCGGAGCGCAGGCACCATCACGTCAGCGAAGCGATGCCACCACGCCAGCGAAGCGACGCCACGGACAATCCCGCGCGTTGAATGGGAATTCGACGTGGGCGGGGTCCACAATGGAGGACGACAACAGTCAACAAGCAACAAACAGCAAGAGATAATCGGCGCGTGACGCCGGACCGTGGCGAACGGCTAGGGACGGCCCAAACACGCCGAACGACATACGACTTTCGAGGAGCGACGACGATGTTCGAACCCACCAACGAATACCACCCCAACCCCGACCGCTACGCGGACATGACCTACAACCGCTGCGGCGACGCCGGCCTCAAACTGCCGGCCATCTCACTCGGATGCTGGCACAACTTCGGCGACATCACGCCATACGACCGCATGAAGGAGCTCACGTTCACCGCCTTCGACCACGGCATCACCCACTTCGATCTGGCCAACAACTACGGCCCGGAGCCGGGCAGCGCCGAGAAGAACGTAGGCCGGCTGATCCGCGAGTATTTCAAGCCATACCGCGATGAGCTCATCATCAGCACCAAGGCGGGCTACGAGATGTGGTCCGGCCCTTACGGCGATCTGGGCTCGCGCAAATACCTGCTCGCCTCGCTCGACCAGAGCCTGACCCGCCTTGGGCTCGACTATGTGGACATCTTCTACCACCACCGTCCCGATCCCGAAACGCCGCTCGAGGAGACGATGGGCGCGTTGGCGAGCGCCGTGACCAGCGGCAAGGCGCTGTACGTGGGCCTGTCGAACTACGACGGTGAGCGGCTGGAGCGGGCGGCGGCGATTCTGTCCGATCTGCGCGTGCCGTTCGTCATCAACCAGAACTGCTACAACATCTTCGACCGCACGGTGGAGCGCAATGGATTGAAGGACACCGCCGCGCGTCTGGGCAAGGGCATCATCACGTTCTGCCCGCTGGCGCAGGGCATGCTCACCAACCGTTACCTGAACGGCATTCCCACCGATTCACGCATCAAGACGGACGGACGCTTCCTGCAGGCCGACGCGCTGAGCGAGTCGAAACTGGCCGCGATCCGCGCGCTCAACGATCTGGCCGCGCAGCGCGGGCAGACGCTGGCAGAGATGTCGCTCGCCTGGCTGCTGCACGACGGCATCGTCACCTCGGTGCTGGCCGGCGCGTCGAAACCCGAGCAGATCCTCGACAATATCGGAGCGCTGAGCAACACGACGTTCACCGACGAGGAGCTGCGCCTGATCGACGAGATTTCGCAGACAGCCTAAGTAGACGAGATCTCGCAGGCCGCCTAAGCATAGGAATTGAGATTCCTCGACTTCGCTCGGAATGACGCAAACATTTCGGCGGAAAGGACGCAAACGTTCCGCGCGGGATGATGCAAACGTTCCGCGCGGGATAACACAAACGTTCCGCTCGGAATGACGATGCATCATCAACGTCATTCCGAGCGGAGCGCAACCTCATCCATCATCCGAGCCAAGCAAGGCACAACCCGTCATCCAAGACAAGCGTAGCTCCACCGTCATTCCGAGCGGAGCGGAGCGTAGTCGAGGAATCTCCCCGACGGCAATCTCGCAAGCCGCCTAGTAGCCAACCTGAGTGGAGTAGGGGGACTGCTGCACGGGCATGCCGCGCATCTCCTGCGCCATCTGCATCAGGCGCGCGATGCGCTCGTCAGTCGGCGGGTGGGTGGAGAACAGTTTGGAGAATCCCTGCGCGGAGAAGGGGTTCGCGATCATCATCGAGGAGACCGACTGCGTGGCGGCGGTTTTGCGCATCGGCGTGGTCTGAGCGCCGTAGGAGATTTTGTTGAGCGCGGAGGCAAGAGCCTCCGGATCGCCGGTGAGCCGGCTGCCGTCCTCGTCGGCGTCGAATTCGCGGGTGCGCGAGATCGCCATCTGGATAAGCGAGGCGCCGATCGGCGCGAGAATCGCGCTGAGCAGCACGCCGATCAGTCCGAACGCGCCCGAATTGTTGTCGCGGTCGCGTGAGCCGCCGCCGAAATACATCAGCGAATAACCCAGATAGGTGATCACCGTGGCCATGGCGGAGGCGATGGCCGAGGTGAGGATGTCGTGGTTGTAGACGTGCATGAGCTCATGTCCCAGCACGCCGCGCAGCTCACGCCGGTTGAGGATCTGCAGGATGCCCTGCGTGCAGCAGACGGCGGCATGGCGCTCGTTGCGGCCGGTGGCGAAGGCGTTGGGGCTGGCCGTGGGGGCGATGTAGATGCGCGGCATCGGCTTGCCCGCGGTGGCGCTCAGCTCACGGACGATGGCGTAGATTTCGGGGGCCTCCTGCTCGGACACCTCGCGCGCCCCCATCGAGGCGATGGCGAGCTTGTCCGAAAACCAGTACGAGCCGAATGTGGTGATCAATCCGATGACGATGTAGATGCTCAACGTGCTGCGCTGGCCGCCGGTGGCCCACCAAATCAGCATGATAACGCCCCACATCAACGCGAACAACAGCGTTGTTTTCAGGCCGTTGTAGTGGCCGTGCACCTGCATTTTCCCATTCATAGGGCTCAGAGTAAAGAGCGCGGCTGGAAGTTATCTGAATATCAGCCCACAGCGGGAAGACGTTTTGAAGACTCCGCCCGCTCGAAGACAAAACGTGAGGATGCTTTGCGGGACAATCCGACTACGCTCCGTCAGATTGTCCCGTGAAACACCGCAAATCGCCATGTTTCACGGTACTTTCCGACGGGGGCATAATCAGATGTCCCGCAAAGCCGTGCCTGTGCCCGTGTCCGCACCCGCGCTATCGCGGACGGAGGACCGGACGTCGCTCAGTGATAGGGCGAATCAGGCGTGGGCCAATTCGCGCATCTGGTCGGGGTCGATGACCTTCTTGTGCTCGCGGCCTTCCTTCGCGCCCTCGGCACGCTCGTAGGCATCGACCTTCTTCCAGCCGGCGAAGTCGATCGGCTTGACGCCGCGGCCCTCCAGCAGACGGTCGATGGATTCGGGATCGCGGTCCTCGGCCACGCGACCACCCTCGGCGGCCTTGGCCAAATCCTCGAGCATATTGGTCACGATGGCGAGCGCGTCGGACTTGGTGGAGCCGATCAGGCCCACCGGACCACGCTTGGCCCAACCGGTGGCGTACAGGCGCTCACGCACTTCGCCGCCGGCGGCTTCGGTGGTGATGCGGCCGTCGCCGTTGGCGTTGGCCAGATGCGCGCCCTTGCCATCGTAGGCGATGCCGGGCGCTTCGGCGGGCTGGTAGCCGATGGCGTGGTACACGGCCTGAACCGGATAGTCGGTGAATTCGCCGGTGCGGCTCATCTTGCCGTCGGCGCTGGTTTCGGTGCGTTCCACGCGGATCGCGACCACCTTGCCGTCCTCGCCCAGCACCTCGGTGGGGGCGGAGTTGAAGTGCACATAGTATTTGCGATCGGCGGGATTGCCTTCGAAGTCGACGTCGCCGTCGTCCTCCATATCCAAAGCCATCTCGCGGATGGTGAACAGCTCCTCGACCATCTGGCGGGTGAGCTTGTCCTTGCCGGCCACCTCGATGGTCTCCTCGTCGAGGTCGAAATCGTCCTCGTCGATGATGAGCTGCACGCCGGGCAGCTTCTCCATCTCGCGCAGCTCCTGCACGCTGAACTTGGCCTGGGCCACGCCGCGGCGGATGAACAGATGCAGCTCCTTGGCCTGGTTCTTGCCGATGCCCTCGTAGACGTTGTCGGGGATATCGGTTTTGGCCTTGAGGTCGTCGGCGTTGCGCACGAGCTCGCGGGCCACGTCCATGGCCACGTTGCCGCCGCCGATCACGGCGACTTGCTCGGCGGTCAGCGGCCATTCGCGCGCGCCCATGGGGTAGCCGTCGTACCATTCGACGAATTTGGCCGCGCCGTACACGCCGTCGAGGTCGGCGCCCGGCAGGTTCAGCGGCTTGTCCTTGATCGCGCCGGTGGCGAACAGCACGGCGTCATAGCGGGCGAGCAGCTCGTCCAGCGTCACGTCCTTGCCGAACTCCACGTCGCAGTACAGGTGGATGTCGGGGTTGTCGAGCGTCTTCTCGAGCGCGTCGGCGATGAATTTGATGGACGGGTGGTCGGGGGCTACACCGTAGCGGACCAGACCGAACGGCACGGGCAGCTTCTCGAACAGGTCGATGCGCGCCTTGGTGCCCAGGCCCAGTTCCTCGCCGAGCTTGCCCAGCTGGCGCAGGAAGATGTCGGAGGAGTAGACGCCGGCGGGGCCGGCGCCGATAACGGCAATGCGAAGTTCAGTATTTTCAGTCACGCGTTACAGACTAACGCAAGCCGGCCCCGCTGAACAGAGGGGAACCGCACTTCCCACAAGAAATCGCCACGCCTCGCGGCCGTGTTGAGAGTCGAACCAGCCATTAACACAGGGCGGACGACGGCGAAGCCACGCAGCATCCCGCATCCGCGCCGGCGATATACCGGGACATTGATTCAAGCGAGGCATGTGGTGACGCTATCCATGGCCATGACTTGCGCCTGCGCGCGGCGGCGAGGACCGCGGATAGCGACTGGCTTCCTGTCGAATGCCCCGAGGCAGCCGCCGCCATGAGGCCTCTCTCATCAGCGGATACGACGAGTTGGCACTTGACCCTTCCAGTTGGCACCCGATTCGCGACGTTGGCGGAGGCCGGCAACGTCATTCCGCCGTTCTCCGAGCATTAGCCCCAGGCCCCAGTGCCAACTGGAGGGCCCAAGTGCCAACTCGTTGGAGACGGCCTCCGCCGGACCGGTCAGTCGCGGTCGATGAGCACAGTCAACGCCCATAGAATGCTCACCACGTCAATGGCCTCCTGCAGGAACGCGCCAAGGACCACCGGAATCAGGTTGAACGCGGCGGCGATCATGCCGACCAGCGCCAGACCAAGCCCGAGCAGTACGGCCTGCAGCATCACGCGGCGGGTGCGGCGGGCGATGGCGATGGCCCGCGGCACGGAGGCGATGTCGTCGTTCATGATCACCACCTGGGCGGATTCGGAAGCGGCGGTCGACGTGCCGTCGGTGATGGCCATGCCGATATCGGCGGCGGCGAGCACTGGGGCGTCGTTGACGCCATCGCCCACCATCATCGTCACCGTATGTCGCGAACCGGATTCCGTCATCGCCGTGGCCTTGCGCACCGCGTTGACCTTATCTTCGGGGAAGAGTTCGGCCTGCACATCGTCGATGCCCACCTCGTCGGCGATGATGCGCGCCGACGAGGCCTTGTCGCCGGTGAGCATGGTGAGCGACTCCACGCCCAGCTCGCGCAGCTGCGCCAACGCCCGCTTCGCGTTGGCGCGCGGCACGTCGCGCAGCACGATGCGCGCGACCAGCTGCCCGTCGACGGACACATAGGTGGCCATTTCGTCCGGAGCGAGCGCGCCGAAGCGGCTACGAATCGTCTCGGAGGTCAATCTGGTCTCGCCCGTGGCCAATTCGATGGTGCGCGCCGGCTGATCGTCATGCGTCACGGGCTGGAAGCCGTCCTGGGATTCGTTGGCGAAGGCTAGCCGCCCCACACGCACCCGATGCCCGTTGACCTCGCCGCTCACGCCTTTGCCGGCGTCCTCCACGATGTTTTTGACCACCGGATGCTCACGGCCATGGCCGGGAAAGTCGCGTTCCGGACAGTTGCGCTGCCCGTCGGCGAAACGCTGGTCGAGACGCGCCAACGCCTCCAAACCGGCTTTGGCGATGCCTTTGGCGAGGATATGCACGGAATAGTTCTCCACCACGCCGGCCATCATCAGCACATGGTCCTGGTTGAGGCGCGTGTCCAAGCCCGGCAGCATCTCCACGCGTACCACCTGCGGCTGCTTGACGGTCAGCGTGCCGGTTTTGTCGAAGAACACATGCCCCACGCGGCCGAGCGTCTCCAGAACGTCCTGCGTTTTGATCAGTACTCCGGCCTTGGCGAGACGGCCCGTGCCGGCCACATAGGCCACCGGCGCGGCGATCAGCAACGGGCACGGGGTGGCGAGCACCAGCACTTGGGCGAATCGCGTGGGATCGCCGGCCATCGCCCATGCCACGCCGGCGATGACCAGCGCGAGCACGGTGAACGGCACGGCGAGACGGTCGGCGGTTTTCACCACGGCGGGCCGTGATTCCTGGGCGGAGGCGACCAACGACATGATCCGCTGGTATTGCGAGTCTCCGGCCACCTGCGTGGCGCGCATGGTGAGCGTGGTCGAACCGTTCACCGCGCCCGACATCACGCGCGCCCCCGCGAAGATCTCCCGCGGCACGGGTTCGCCGTTGATGTTGCTCAGGTCGAGCGTGGCGGATCCGGACAGCAGTTCGCCGTCCACGGGCACGGTTTCGCCCGGCAGCACGATCACCACATCGCCAAGCGCCACTTCGTCGACCGGAACCGTGCGAAAATGCGCGTCGCGCGCCGGAGTCTCGGAGCCTGTGGATTTCGATTCCGCAAGTCCCTCTTTCCGCCTGCGCGCATCCGTTTTGAGAGCGTCGGAGACGGCGGTTTCGCAGGCCTGCGCGTCGCGGTCGGTGATCGCGCAGGTTTCGCCGCCGGGAGCGACTGGAGCGACGGGGCGGAATCCGTCATGACCCGCACCGATGTTGCGGGCCGGTTTGGCGCCTGTTCCCGCACCCGCGCCCACGCCGGGCAATGTGGAGACATGCGCGGTGACCGGCGCGGCCGCCATCAGCGCGGTCAGGTTGCTTTCGGCTTTGGACTGGGCGTATTCCTCGATGGCCTCGCCGGAGGAGATCATCAGCACCACGGCCCAGCTGGCCCAGTATTCCTGCACGGCGACGGTGGAGAGGATGGCGATGACGGCGAGCACGTCGACGCCGACGATGCCGTGCCGCAGGTCGTCCACCATGCCGATCACCGTGGTCACCACGGTGTAGGCGACGAGTGCGATCACCACCCACTGTCCCAGCGAGGGGTTTACGGGGAGGAATCCGAAGAGGGGCACGGACCCGCCCCACGGACGGTAGTCCCACAGCAAAAGAAGAGGAATCGCCGCCAGAATCGTGATGGGCAGCAACGGAACGCTTTTGGCTATCTCAATGGCCTTGCGCATTTGGGCTCCTTACGTCGTTTTGGGGTCGTTCGCGTGCCATGCGTCGACCCCGCATGTGCACGCCTTGTTAAACCCATCGCAAGCCCGCTTCAGGCGGGACGCTCGCGATACACGGCGTAAGAATGTTCGTTTATGCTGCTCCAACGCTACCAGCAGCCGCCCCGCCGCGCAAGCCGCGGGTCGATTCCGCCCCATCGCATGCCGAAAAAGAAAAGACGGCCGGCGACATGGAGTCGCGGACCGTCTTTCGGTTGGATTAGGGCGCTCGCGCCGTCAGCGCCGTTTGGCTGGCGGCGGCGCGAACACCCCGGGATGAGGCTCAGAGCCTGGGTTTACCACAGGCCGAACGGATCGCTCAGGCTGCCGTCGTCGCCGTTACCGCTGTTGCCGTTGCCCTGGCTGTTCTGGTCGTTCTGATCATTCTGGCTGTTCTGGCTGTTCGACTCGGACCTGTTGGAGCCGGTCACGGCCTCCTCTTCCTGGTCGAGCGTCACGTTCACATCCATGGTGTTGCCGTTGCGCACGATGGTGAGCGTCACTTCGTCGCCCATGGCGGCGGCGCGCACGTACCCGAGCAGCGAGTACATGTTGTTCACCGCGTTGCCGTTGTAGGCCACGATGGAGTCGCCCTCCTGCAGGCCGGCCTGATCGGCGGGGCCGCCGGAGACGACCGCCGAACGGGAGGCCGAGCTGGTGATCAGCGCGCAACCGCGGGTCACGCCGTCAGCCTCGACCGTGGACGAGGAGATGGTCACGCCCAGGGCCACATGCGTGACCGAACCGGTTTCGAGGATCTCGTCGGTCACTCGCTTGACCAGGTTGGACGGAATCGCGAAGCCGATGCCGATCGATCCGGAGGACGAGCTGGAGGAGGAGCTGGCCGTGGCGATCGCCGAGTTGATGCCGATCACCTGGCCGGCCGCGTTGAAGGTCGGACCGCCGGAGTTGCCGGGGTTGATGGCCGCGTCGAGCTGCACCGCGTTGGTCACGATCTGGGAGTTGGTTTCGTCGTCCATCACGGTCACCGGACGGTTCAGCGCGGAGACGATGCCGGTGGTGGCGGTGTCGTCATAGCCCAGCGGGTTGCCGATGGCCATCACGTCCTCGCCCACCGCAAGCTGGTCCGAGTCGGCGAATTCCACGCCCTTCAGATCGCTCGGCGGGTTGTCGAGCTTGATCACCGCCAGATCGGTGGTGGTGTCGGAGCCGACCAGCGTGGCGGAGTATATCGCGCCGCTCGCCAACGTCACCTCAATCTGCTGCGCGCCGGAGATCACGTGGTTGTTGGTCACGATATTGCCGTCCGAGTCGAGGATCGCGCCGGAGCCTTTGGAGGTGCCGTTCTCCAGGACGGCTTGGATGGCGACCACGGAGTCGGAGACCTCACTGGCCACGGCCTTCCAGTCGGTCGCCTCACCGGTTTTCGCCGTGGCGGAGCCGGAGCCGGACTTGTTCGAGGTGACGTTCGACAGTGAGCTGGACGTCGGCACCGTCACCCAACCGCCGGTGATGGCCGCATAGCCGAGGCCAAGGCACAGCGCGGCGGAGACCAGCGCGGCGATCACCGCGATCGTCACGCTCTTCACCGTGCCGCTGCTGGCGTGCGGACGGGAACCGCCCGGCTTGCCCGCGTTCTGCGGCATGCCGGACTGCGGGGGGACCGCGCCGCCGGTCGGTGCGCCGGACTGCTGGGGCCGCTGATTCTGCGGAGTGAAGAAGGGGTTGCCGTTGCCCGCGTTGGCGTACGGATTGCGATTGTTCTGCGCGCCGTCCTGCCGGGGCTGCCCGAACCCGAAAATCGAGGTCGGGGCACCGTTCTGCTGGGACTGGCCGCCGGCCGGGGCGGACTGCTGCCCGGTCGGGGCAGACTGCGTGGGGGTGGGGCCGTACGCGCCGTATTCGGGCGCGGGGCGATACTGCGCGCCTTGCGATGCCGTATCAGTGGTCGGCGCGGAGGACACGACGGTCTGTTCGCCCGCCGCCGCGGCATAATCCGGGGTGTCGGATGCGACCGTCGTGTCCTGCGCCTGATCCGCGGCGACCGGCGTGCCCATGGGAACGGTGTTCTCCACGGGATCGATCGACACGGTGTGTTCGGTGGATTCGTTCTGTTCGTTGCGCGAAGCGGCGCTCTCATTCGGCGTCTGCTGGCCATCTGACGCGCCCGCGTTCCAGCGCTCGTTCTCTTCAGCCATATGTGCTCCTTCATTCGTCGGCGGCAAAGTTTCCTTACAATCAGCAATCGGAGCCGCCGGCTTTCGATTTGCTATCTATGAGTTAAGATAGCCGCTCTGGAAGTTTCCTGAATGTTCATTGGGAGAAGAAACCGAAACATCCCCAAGCATGATGAACAAGCCGGGGAAAGTCGCCTGCAGTCATGCGCGCACCCACGCAAACCCTTGATATCATGCGGTTTCCCATCATGCCTCAATCGTATTGTGAGCTGCCCCACATCGCCCACCACCATCACATTTCGCGCACAAATCACACGCGCATCACAGAAAAACCCAGCCGTTCGTACGAGACGTTCGCTTAAAGTGAAGCCTATGACCGACTTCCTGAACCAACCCATCGGTGCCGCGCCCGGCCAGCCGGGCGACCGGACCGCCTTCTCATTCGAAACCATCACCCGCCTGCCCGGCTCGCCCGACGGCAAAGGACGGGGCGGGACGCGCTACGGACGCACCGGCATCATCCACACCCCCCACGGCGATATACGCACCCCCGCCTTCGTGCCGGTGGCGACGCAGGCTGCGATGAAGGCGGTGCTGCCGGAGACCATGCGGCAGCTCGGCGCGCAATGCCTGCTGTCCAACGCCTTCCACCTGTTCGAAAGGCCCGGCGAGGACGTGCTTGACGCGGCCGGCGGTCTGGGACGGTTCATGAACTGGAGCGGCCCCACCTTCACCGATTCGGGAGGATTCCAAGTGCTCTCGCTCGGATCGGGTTTCAAAAAGACGCTGGCGATGGACGTGACCGGCATGAAATCGGACGATGTGATCGCCGAAGGCAAGGAACGTCTCGCCTTCGTGGACGAAGACGGCGTCACGTTCAAATCCCCCCTGAACGGCGACCGCCACCGTTTCTCCGCGGAGATCTCGATGGGCATCCAGCACAAAATCGGCGCGGACATCATGTTCGCGTTCGACGAGCTGACCACGCTGATGAACACGCGCGGCTATCAGGAGCAGTCCGTGGAGCGCACCTACCGCTGGGCCCAACGCTGCGTGGCCGAGCACGAGCGGCTCACCGCCGAACGTCTGGGCAAGCCGTACCAGGCGCTGTACGGCGTGGTGCAAGGAGCGAACTACGAGGACCTGCGCCGGCATGCGGCCGAACAGATCGCCTCGCTCGACTTCGACGGCGTGGGCATCGGCGGCGCGCTGGAGAAGCGCATCATCGGCGACATCTGCGCGTGGATCTGCGACGCGATGCCCGAAAACCGGCCTCGACATGTGCTCGGCATCGCCTCGGTGGACGACATCTTCGCCTGCGTGGAGAACGGCGGCGACACCTTCGACTGCGTGGCACCGGCAAGATGCGGCCGCAACGGCGCGATTTTCACGCGGCACGGACGGTACAACGTCAAGCGCGCCGAATTCAAAACGGATTTCGGGCCGTTGGAGGACGGCTGCGAATGCTATACATGCCGGAATTATTCGAAGGCGTATGTGGACCACCTGCTGCGCGCCCGCGAATTCAACGGATTCACGCTGGCGACGATCCACAACGAGTATTTCTTCATCAAACTGCTCGACGATATCCGCGCCTCGATCGACGGAGGCTATTTCGAGGAGTTCCGCGACGAATCGCTGGCGCATTTCTATGGGGCATAGCGTGCCGCCCGGCCTCGTGCACAACGCTTTAACCACCTGGCATCCCACCGTCGGGAAAAGCGGCGGAATGGTGCCATTCCTGTTTTCGCCGCACCGCCAAGTGGTTAAAGCGTTGTAAATCAGCCGTCGGCCGGCTCGCGTCGCGCGCTCGTGATTTTCCTCCGGAAAACCGGCGAACCAAGGATGGCTCCGCCGGCACGAAAGCCCACAGGGCTTTCTCTACGGCCGGCTCGCGTCGCGCGCTCGTGATTTTCCTCCGGAAAATCGGCGCGCGACACGCCACAGTTGCTCGAGATGTTTATTGGTGGTAAATTGTCCCCTTGTCTGCGAGTGTGGCGGAATGGTAGACGCGCTGTCTTCAGGTGGCAGTGAGTGTATGCTCGTGGGGGTTCAAGTCCCCCCACTCGCACCAGATGGGAAGAACCCCGAATCGTTGGAATCTCAACGGTTCGGGGTTCTTTCGCAATATGACAACCGGCCAATGGGGCTATAGGCCAAATTGTGTGTCTGGTGGTTCCTGTTATTCGGTGTCGTCGCCCCGCGATTCCGAGGGCGCTTTGCTGGAACGATCGGATTGGCAGTCATCGCCGCCTCGACCGTGCGGCGCATTTCAGCGTGGATGAGGTGACGGTAATCGACGATTCGCCCACGGCGACGCCTCCGCCAGCATGGATGGATTGACAGATACCGACCATCCATCCACGGTGGCGGGCCCCTCAGCGTGGACAGACCAACAGATGCTAGCGGTTCATCCACGCTGGGCACGCTTACCGTGGACGGAACGACAGACACTGACCATTCGGCCACGGTGACGCGTCCCTCAGCGTGGACAGATCGGCAGTTACTAACCGTTCGTCCACGCTAAGCACACTCACCGTGGACGGATTGACAGACACCGACCACCCATCCACGGTGACACATCCCTCAGCGTGGATGGATCGACAGACAGTAACCATTCATCCACGGTGGCATGGCCCTTAGTGTGGATGAACCGTCAGCATGTGCCGATTCCTCCACGCCGACGCCCTCCGGCATTACGACGGCCACCCGGAACCAGCCCAGATCCAGGGCACGACGGGTCGCAGGCCGGTCGGCGACGAGCCGTAATCCGGGTCCTCGCACCGCCAACGGGTCCTTTCCGCCGAGGTCCTGCCGTTCCTCTTCGCCCCGCCGCCGCACACCGGACACAATGGAACCCTCACACCGTTCAGGAAACCGCTTTCAAACCCCGCGCACGCCAACCGATAGCCCGAAACGCAATCGAACACTTAAGTCAGCGGCGCATCCGGCAAGACACCGGATGACCCGCTGACTATAAATCATTCGACGCAGGCGGCTCCGAGGCTCTCGCCATCGCCTTCATATCGTCGTACAGTTCCGACAGGGCGTCATCGTCCCAGAATTCGACCTCATAGCCGAACTCCGTCATCAAATCGTCGGGCAGGATGATGCCGTTGCGGATCAGGCACATGGCGGCCGCCTCCAGCGCGGCCTCGTCCTCGCCCGCGCCGAGCGCGGCGAACCTGACCGTCCGCCCAGGCTCCGCGAGGCCGTTGGCTTCCAGCACCGCGACGAGCCGGTCGATGAACGTCTCGAAATCGTCTGCCACGACTCAAATCCTAGCATCGATGCGACAGACCCACGGGGTACCGCCCTCCCGGCCCCGACCGGCGCCTCCTAGACCCCGACAATATGGACAAGGTTCGCGCCGATCCTCGGTTCGCCGAATTGCGTGACATGATCGCCGCGGCCATCTACGAGCAGGACGACCAGGACGAGTGACGCGCAGCCGACACGGGATTATATTGTCAAGTACTTGACAGTTGCGATGGCGTATTGTAGCGTTGCGATTGTCAAGTACTTTACAAATCCTTGCGGAGCTTAAGTCCCACAAACGGAAAGGCCGGCGAACACCATGTCGGAGCAAACGAAAACCCGCATCACCGAACAGCTACGCGACCTCGGCGTCATCATCGCCCGATCGCACTTCCAAGTCGGCCGCACCAGACGCGAGAACGGCGCCACGGTACGACCGGTCGTCCGCCGAAACGACCGCGCCACGCAGCCGAACGGAAACAACATCTCCCAAAATCTTGAAGACGCCCCTGCGGCGAACGCCGCCAGCGGCGCGGTCGCAGATGCCACGCCTATGAATGGCGCGAACGCCGACGCGACCACAGACACCCCGTCCGCAAACGGCACAAACGGCGTAAACGGCACAAACGGCACAAACGGCACAAACGCCGCGGCCGATCCCACAGACACCGTCGCCCAAGACGCAACCTCCACACCCCCGAACACCCCCGGTGATGGCTCCACGCTCCATGGGCAGGGGCGCGTGCTCACCATGCTCACACTCAAAGACCAGATCAGCCAACGCGACCTCACCACCATCCTCGGCATGAGCCGTCAGGCCGTCGGCGAACTGCTGTCCAAACTCGAACAGAAGGGCTATATCACCCGTCGCCCCGCCACACAGGACCGGCGCGTGATGATGGTGCACCTGACCGACGAGGGCCATGCCGCAGCCGACCATCTACGCCGCCGCACGCATATCAGCACCGATCTGCTCGATTGCCTGACCGACGACGAACTCGACACGCTCAGCGGCTATCTGGACCGCATCATCACCCATGCCGAAAGCCGCTTCCCCCAAGACGACCTCATCGAACGACGCCGCCTGATGCGCAAAGCCATGGCGGAATTCCGCAACGCCAGCCGCCTGCCCGAGGACGATATTCAGGAGGACGCATGAGCGAACACAGCACCTCGATCAGCCGCACGACGCCGCACGCCAGCATGTTCTCCCCCAGCGAGGGCGTCGCCATGGAACGGCATACGACCCTGCCGTCCGTCACACGCACGATGCCCGGCAACGCCACCGTGGAGGGGCGGCTCACCTCGCCCGTGGCCCGCGTGCCCGAATCCACCACGCGCTGCGGCGGCATCACAGTCAAAGGACACACGCTCAAAACCTTCGCCTACACCACCGACGCGGCGGTGATCCGCAACACGAACGCCAACGCGATCCTCGCCGTCTACCCGTTCACCGGCGAACCCATCATCACGCAGGCCCTGCTCACCGTGGCCCAGCAGCCGCTGTTCGTGGGCGTCGGCGGCGGCACAACCACCGGCAACCGCGTGATCGAGCTCGCCATGGTGGCCGAAATGCAAGGCGCGGCCGGCGTGGTGATCAACGCGCCCGCGCCGGCCGCCACCGTGGAGGCCGCGATGAGCGCCATCGACATCCCCGTCATCGCCACGGTCACCACGGACGACGAGGTCACGGAGGAGAAGATCCTCGCCGGAGCGGCCATCATCAACGTGGCTGCCGGGCGCAACACGGCGGCCGTCGTGGCGAGCATCCGCGCGCACCATCCGGAAACGCCGATCCTCGCCTCGGGCGGGGCGAGCGACGAAAGCATCATCGCCACCATCGAGGCCGGCGCGGACGCGCTCACCTGGACGCCGCCCAGCGCCCAGCAGCTGCAATCCCAGATGATGGCGCGCTATCGCGGGGAGTGACGCGAGACGCACGCCTGCAAGCGTCGGCGAAAACGACGTGAGGCCGGCCGGCACTCGACCATATGTCGCATGCCGGCCGGTCTCTCGGGTGTCCTCATCTTCCCGCAGACCCGCCCTTCGGCGGCGGTTCCGTCAGAAATCCAACGCCGGCATCGATTCGGCGGCGGATTCGACCACGTCGCGCTCAGGGCACGTCGCGGGCCCGGAGACGGTGGTGGACAAGCCGGCGGCGCAGTTCGCAAGCTGCAGGCCGCGCCCCATGGGCATCCCCTGCAGCAGCGCCGCGCAGAGCACGCCGGCATGGGCGTCGCCCGCGCCGTTGGTGTCCACGGCGGTCACCCGCAGCGCGGGAACATGCCGCACCTCGCCGCCATCGCAATACCATGCGCCCTCGGCTCCGACGCGCACGATCACCGGATTGCCCAGATACGCGGCGAGCGCACGGCAGCGCACAGCCTCGTCCGAACCGCCCGAACCGTCCGCGGCGTCGGCGATCGCGTACCGCCGGCATAGGATCTCCGCCTCTCGCTCGTTCACCGACCAGATCGGGTTGAGCGGACGGATCGCGTCCAGACTGTCCTGCGCGATCAGGTCCACGACGGGGCTCACGTCGAACACGACATGCCCCGCGCGCCACCCCGCGTTTTTGCGCGCGAAACGCTTGATCGCTTCGGTGTTGCCGCGGTGCACCAGCGAATAGCCGCACAGGTACACCACGTCGCCTTCGACGAGCTCGATGGTTTCGTAGAAATCCTCGGGGACCATCGTCTCCGCGCCGCGGGTGGAGATGAAGGTGCGTTCGCCGTCCGGTTCGGTCAGCGCCACACTGTAGCCGGTGTCCACGTCGGGCAGGGTGACGCCCGCGACCTCCACGCCGATGCCGCCAAGCGCCCGTCGCGCGACGTCCGCCATGGCACCGGTTCCGATGGCACCCATATAGACGGCCGGCGCGCCCATCTGACGGGCCGCGTACAGCACGTTATAGCCGCCGCCGGCGCTGATGCCGTTTTTCGTGGCGAAGACGTCGCCGCCGCGTTCGGGCAGATGGTCGATGGACAGGGTCAGGTCCACGCACACCTGCGCGCAATGGATGATTTTCGCTTCACGCATGATCGACCTCACTTGGTTTCGGCGTCGGCTTCAGCGACGGCTTCGATTTTGTCTTCGGCGCTGATGCCGCGCAGGCCGAGCAGCGCGTACAGCGCGCCGCCGAGCAGCAGCGACACCAGCCAGGCCAGTCCGTTCTCGCCGATCACCGTATCGGCCAGCGGGCCGGAGAACCACACGACCTCATCGGAGACGCGCGCGGTCACGAACAGGAATCCGACCACCAAGGCGACCAGCCAGCTGGCCATCGCCGGAATGTTCATACCGTGGGAGTACCAGTAGCGCGAGGTCGAATTCAGATCCAGCAGCGCATCGGCGTCATAGCGCCTGCGCACGATCATGTCGACGAGGAACACCCCGGCCCATGCGGTCAGCGGCACCGCCAGCAGGGAGATGAACGTGACGAACGGGCCGTAGAATCCATCGGATCCCAGCATGAAGTACATGGCGCCGGTGGTGGTGATCACCACGTCGAGCACCACGGCGTACACGCGCGGGATTCGCACACCCAGCGTGATGGTGGTCAGGCCGGCCGAATACACCGACAGATTATTGGACATCAGCAGACCCGCGAAGGCGGCGATCAGATACGGTACCGACACCCACACCGGAAGCGCGTCGCGCACGGCCGCCACGGGGTCGGCGGCGGAGGCGAGGCCGGAACCACCGGCGGTGAGGATCGAGCCCACGCCGATCACGATCACCAGCGGGATGCCCGCGCCGGCGGCCGCGGTCAGGATCAGCGAACCGCTTTTGACGCTGGTCTTCTGGTAGCGGGCCATATCCGCGCCGGAGTTCACCCAGCCGATGCCGGTGCCGGAGGCGATGGTGCCCACGGCGATGATGAACGCGCTCACCGAACCCGGCTCACCGGCCAGCAGGGTGCCCCAGTCGACGGTGGTCACCAGATAGATCGCGACCAGCAGGGTCAACGCGCCGAAAATCCATGTGGCCCACTTCTGCACCGTGAGGATGAAGGAGTGGCCGGCGACGGAGATCACCGCGGTCAGCAGCACGAAAATCAGCACGCAGGCCAATGTCAGCAGCGGGATGTCCTTGTATCCGCCGGACACGCCGAAGCAGATCACGCACAACGACAGCAGCGCCGACGCGCCGGTCATGGTGTTCACGGTCTCCCAGCCGAGTCGCGACAGCAGCGCCACCAGCGTGGGGCCGACGTTGCCGCGGACGCCGAACACCGCGCGTGACAGGGTCAGCGACGGGGCGCCGCCGCGCCGGCCCGCGATGGACACCACACCGACGATGGCGAAGGAGCCGAACGCGCCGATGGCCGTGGCCAGGATCGCCTGCCAGATGTTCAGTCCCAAGGCGATGACCGTCGCGCCCAGCGGAATGCCGAGGATTGAGATGTTGGCCGCGAACCACACCCAGAACAGCTGCCCGGGCGAACCGTTTCGCTGGTCGGCCGGCACCGGCTCGATGCCGCGCTGCTCCACGCGCGACAGCACTTTGCTCGAAGCGTTTGCTTGCGATTCAGACATGATCGTCTCCTTAATCAATACACTGTCGATCTCTCACAAAAGAAAGAACGATGATCACCGCTAGATATGCAATGCGACGTCGCGATTGCATGCGTTTCAGGGCATAGCGGAGCTGCCCCACCGGCACGGTCGCGCCGGCAAGCCAAGAGAGTCAGGAAATTGGAAAAGTCGGAAAATCGGGGACAACGGGTACCGCGGGCGCCACGATGGCGATGTCCCCGCCCGGCCGGCCGCCGCCCGGTCCGGTCAGACCGCCGGGATCGGCCCGTCGCCAGTCGGACGGACCGACGGCATGATGATGAGACTGCGCACTATTCGGTTCGTCGCACCTCCAATAGTCCATCCGCAATCGGGGCAAGATCGAGATGCGATACCTCGCAGACGCGCCCGACCAGATCCTGCGGGAACGCCGCGCCGCCGATGCCCGCGCCCAGCATGGCCCCGGCCATGGCCGCGATGGTGTCGGTGTCGCCGCCGATATTCGCGGCCGTCAGCAGCGCCCGCAAAGGTTCGTCCGCGTATCGCCAGGCCATGGCGAAGGCCGCGGCCACCGATTCGTTGGCCTCCACGGAGGTGCCGCACACCTCACGCAACGACTGTTGGAACGATGCCTCGTCACCGGTTTCGCAACCGTCCACCGCCGCACGCGTCCGCGCCAGCACGTCGGCTTTGGGACTCCACGCGCCACGCCTCTCCACACGCTCGGCCGAATCCATCGCCTCGGCGAGCGCCTCGCGCACGGTGCGGCCTTCGATGCCGAAGCTGACCGCCGCGGCCACCAGATACGCGCTGAGGAATCCGTGTTCCGTATTATGCGTGACCCTGCAGGATTCATAGACATAGTCGGTGAAGTGGGGTCCTTCCGCGTTATGCGCGACGCCCACCGGGGTGACGCGCATGGCGGCGCCGTTGGTGGTGCCGGTGCGGCCCGTGGTGGAGATGTCCGCGCCGGCGCGCACCTGTTCCAGCGCCAGCTTGGTCGAGGGACCGAGCAGGTCCAGCGATCCGCGGGCGCGCATGTCGTCCTCCCAGTCCAGCAGGGTTTTCGACAGGGAGTTCGGGTCGATATGCCCCTCGCCTTCGATGATGAGCCGGGCGACCAGCAGCGCCTGTTCTGTATCGTCGGTCACCGAGCCGGCGGGCATATTCGGCGCGATCGGCTGTTCGGCGATGGCGTCACGCAAGCCGGTGATGCCGCCGTAGGCACGCTCGATCCATGATGCGCCCATGCTTTGCGTCGGCATGCCCAGCGCGTCGCCCAGCGCAAGTCCCGCCAACGCTCCCAGCGCACGGTTGCGCGAGTCCTCATTGCCCATGTTCATTGTGTTTTCTCCCTTCCGAATTCCACATGCAACGAAAAGTGATCGGGGTTGAGGTATGACACCACATATTCGACGAGGTTGCCCTCCGCGTCGAAGCTGGAGCGGCGGACCACGAGGAACCTGTCCGAGGCGATGGCCTCAAGCTGTTCGAGATATTCCTCCGGAAGCGCCTCCACCGTGGCGTCCTGCACGCCGCTTTCCGGTTCCATATGGGCGGCTTTCATCGTCAGCGAGATGGAGTCGCCCAGCAGGCCGCGTTCCATCAGCAGGTCGAGCAGCGTGTTGGAGGGCAGATACGACACCTCCACGGAGACCGGAACATCGCCGATGAGTCGACGGCGGACGACGCGGTGCACGTCGCCGTCGATGTCGTACTCGCGGCGCAGCTCCTCCGGCGGGACTTGGCGTTCCATGCCCAGCACTTCGGTGACGGTCGGCGAACCGGCGCGCGCGCTGGCCGCGGCCCATCCTCCGGCTCCTTCCATGGTGTGCCCGTGGAAGGAGACGAAGCTGCCGACCCCGGGTTTGGTGGTGACCAGATTGCGGTCTTTGAGTATCTCCAACGCGTTGCGCATCGTGCCGCGGGCCACGCCGAACTCCTTGGCCAACGCGGATTCGGAGTCCAGACGGTCGCCGTCGCGGTACTCGCCTTGTTCGATTCTGCGCGCCAGATCGTCCGCCACGGATTGCGACGGAAGCCTGCGCCTGCTTGTGGACTGCTCTGTCATGCTAGGCAGTCTAACACATGTTCATGAAGTTGTCTAGTTCCGGTCTAGTTATTATGTCGAGTTGTACAGCACCTGTCCAGCGGGGGATTGACCCGGTTGTCCAGTTGCGCGCCCCTCGGCGCAGACAAGACCCGTAGACCGGTCGGAGAGTGACACCATCAGGAGCCGCACATATCCTCTCCGATGCGAGCCAAGACTTGCCCCAACACACAACAAACGGCACCGCGGAACCAATCTTCCGCGGCGCCGTTCATTGCGTCACTTCGTTGCGTCGCCGGTACGCCAGCACGTCACCATGCCGCCGCATCAGCGCCGGTACGTCACTTCTTCCTGCGGCGAAGCACGATGAGGACCACAGCGGCGGCTGCCAGCACCACAATCGCGGCGACAATGGCCACCACGCTGGAACCGGTCGAACCGATCGCCTCGCTCTGCGAGCCATCGGCATCAGCCGGGACATCCGTTCCGGGCGTTCCGGGCGTGGTGTCCGTCACAGCGACGGTGAAGGACGCGCGGGCACCCACGTTGAACAGAATCTGGAACGATGCGGCGGCACCGGTATCCAGCCCGTCCAGGAAGGTGGTGGCCAACTGGATGCCGTCATCCGTGATCGTATAGTCCACATCCTTGGTCAACGCGGCGTGGTTGTACCGCACCTCGGACACCGTGTTGCCCTTCAGATCGATCCGCACGTCGACCGGCTTATGCTGGTCCGAGCCCGCGTACTTGTCGTATTCGTACTCGGTTTGCTCAAGCACGGAGTCCTCGATCACGCTGCCGTCGCTCAGCGTCCAGATCTGCGAGCCTTGGTACGGATTCGCCGTGCCGATATTCAGACCGGTATTCGTCGCCGCGAACACGCGCAGGCCGTGGTTGTTGGCATCGCCAAACCCGTCACGGGTGATGGTCTGGAACGTCGTGCCATCGGAGCTGACCAGCAGATCAAAGCCGCGTTCGCCCTGGCTGAGGTATTGGCAGGTGCCCACAAAGTACGAGAAGTTGTCCACATTCTCTTGGTTCAGCCACTGGTCGAGCACGCTGGTCAGGCTTTCCGGCAGGTAGTCGTGCACCTTCTGATAGGTGTCCAGCAGCGACTGCAGCCAGTCTTCGAACTGCATGCGGTCGTCAAGCGTGTAAGTCGAGGCGGAGTCGTCCAGCGACAGCGGACTCACCTCGCTCTCATCGCCCTGCGCCGAATCCAGATCACCCTGCATGGCGCTCATCAGGCTTTCCATCGATTCCAGATCGGCGATGACGGAATCGACGGAGCCCTCCTCGGCAAGCGCCTCCGCGGTGGCGGTGAGATCGTCGCTTTCATCAGCGTCGGCATCACCATCGGAGTCGGCGTCCGGCTCACCCTCCGCCGCGACACCGATCCCATCCTCGGCGATCGCGGCGGCCTCGTCACCGGACTGCTGCTCCTTCAGCGCCTCGAGGAACTCCTTGATGTAGCGGATTTGGCTCTTCCACTCGTCGGCCGTCATATCCAGCACATCGCCGTTGGTGAACTGCATCAGCGGATACGCCAGGCTGCCGATGTCGAACGTGCCGGCATACAGCTTGCCATCGTATTCCCGCATGTTCCAGACGTATTGGTTCAGATTGCGGCTGGCGTCATCCTCCGTGCCCAGTCCTGCCAACAGAGACTTGCCGTTCAACGTGCCAATCGGACCTTCGGGGAATGCCTCGTTCGCCTCGCCCGCGACCATCTCGAACTTCTCGTTCGCGTCCATGCGCCACAGATTCACCGGGCTGGACAAGTCTTTGTAGATTGATTCGAATTCGAAGCTCAACGCGTCGGGCAGCGCGACCATCGGATCGTTGTATCCGCCGATATACAGGTGGTCGCCGTACACGGCCAGGTTCGCTGCACCGGAACGGTCCGCGCCGAAGCCGTACGTGTATCGCGCGCCATCGTCGGTGTCCCCCACCAACAGACGGTACGTCCACTGGCCGTCGGCACCGGGCTCGCCGCAGAACAACGCAAACGACTGCTTGGCACCGTTCTTGCCCGTCACCACGGTGATGTACAGCTTGCCGTTGAATCCGACCATATCCCAGATGGATCCGCCGAAGATGCTGTCGGTGTAGTGGTAGGCGGGGTAGTCGAGCAGGTCCTCCTGCGTGCCGATGGTCCGGAAGGAGTCCTGTCCGGCGGAGGGATCGGACGAGGCGACGATATACGCGCCATCCTCGCCGATCATACTGGAGATCAGCTGGTCGTTCAGCACTGTCAGGCCGCGGATTCCCACGGAGATGGCCTGTCCCTGTGGCACCGAGGGGGCGGTGTAGACGATTTTGGTCTCGTCGGTGGCCGGATCCACCTCCAGCAGATACGGCTCGGGATTCGCCGACGCGGCGAAGTACAGTTTGTCATGGAATTCGACGGCGGCGCGATACCCGTTCGTCCCACTGGTGGGCTCGACCACGACTTTGACCTCACCCGTTCTGGTGTTGATTTTCAGCAGCAGGCTGCGGTTCTCGGCATCGGCGCTGTCCAGGAATAGGTTGCCATTGAACAACGCGTCGATGCCGGCCGACAGCACGTCGTACGTGGTGCCCATCTGGCTGGCCATTTTCTTCAGCGTGCTCGCCATGGCGGCGTAGCAGGTGCCGACGTACATCCAATCCCCATAGCCGACCGACGACCACGAATAGCTCTGCCCGCGGTCCGCACTGTCGTCCTCAAGATCGACGATGCCGTCCGTTTCGCCCAGCCCGCTTTCGGGATGGGAGATTTTCGTCGCCGTATAGCCGCCTTGCTCATAGGTCGCACCGACCAGAGGCGCCGCCACCGCCATGGATGGCAGCAGCAGGGCGCAGCTTGTGGCCGCGGCGACGGCCGCCGCCGCTAACGATCGTTTCCAAGACATATATGTCCCTCTCTTTGTTTTGTTGATGCCAGCGCCTTGCGTATGCACTTCCAACGTGACGCCACACCTCTATGTACCCTCGGAACACCGTCCAAGCCTGTCCACATCGCCGTCGCACACAAGTGTTCCGTTAAGACACGCCCTATACTACCCCCGCGTTATACCCCTTAAGGGAACATTCCATCTAATGGGCACTTCGCCCAGCAAAGTTCAGCATGCGTTCAGCCTACGTTCAGCGCACCAGGAAGACCATGACGATGATCATGGCGAAACCAACCAGGTCGGTGGGCGTGAACACGGCGGCGGTGAACAGCACCGCGGAAACCGTCGCAGTCAGCGGCTCGACGGTGCCGAGCATGGTGGCGCGCATCGAGCCGATGCGCATCACACCGGTCAGAAACAGCCAGTACGCGCCGAACGTGCCGCCCACCACGGTGAACACCATCAACGCCACACCCAGCGCGTCCAGTCCGGCGGGAGCGGTGGCCCACGGGCGCACGATCGGGCACAGCAGTATGCCGGAGATCAGAAACATGATGCCGTTGGTCGTGAAATTGCCCCATCGGGCGATCAATGAGGCGGGCAGAATCGACAGCGACGCCGTCGCGAGCGCGTTCGCAAGACCCCAAGCCAACCCCATCGGCGGCAAGGTCAACGTGGTCAGGTCGCCGCCCGTGGCGATCAGCACCGTGCCGACGAAGGCGAGCGCCACGCCCACGGTTTCGCGCCGCCCCGGCAGTCTTCGACCTCGCAGGCACACCCATGCCAGCACGAACAGCAGATTCAGCGTCTGCAGCACGGTGGCGGTGCCGGCGTTGGTCCAATCAATCGAGTTGAGATAGGCGATTTGGGAAAGCAGCACGCAGACGATGGCCGTGCCCACGAATCTTGGATACGACCTGTGGTCACGCAGGGCGCCGACCAGCAGCCGCGGCGTCATGACGCCGGCGCAAGCGAGGAACAGCGCGCCCGTGAAGAGCTCGCGGATGCAGGCGATCCACAACGGGTCGGCCTGGTAGTGGTCCATAAGGATTTTGGAGACGGTGGCGTTGACGCCCCACAACGTGCCGCCGGCCAGCGTCAGCACGGCTCCGACCATCAGGTCGCGCGGCGCATGCTCGAACGTCACACGCCTGCCCACACCGCTCTTCTCGCTTACGCGATTCTTCTCACTCACGTGCCCCAGTATGTCACCGGGGCACGTCACAGCCAAGGTGAAGCGCGGAGCGGAGACCGAGCTCTATCGAACACAACGGGAGCGGCTCCACCAACACAGCATGGAGTCGCTCCCGCGTGGGCCGAAGCAGCAGATAGGAATGTCGAGGTTAGAGAAAGGTTCCTACGATGATGCTCCGACGTTTATGGCCGGACGGCCGCCGCTTGGCGACCGTCGTCCGGCGCCCATATCATTCGGCGGCAGCGTATTCGCTCGCCCAGCCGTCCACGAACGCGGTTTCCACCGCCTCCCACGTGCCGGTCCCCTGCGCGTACTCGAGCAGCGCGGAGCCGAGGTCGTTCTTCCACTGCTCGGACGGGATCATCGTGTAGGTCCACGACATGGATTCCTTGCCGGCCTCAAGCCCGGCCTTGTACTCGTCGATGAGCGGATTTTCGGTGGTCACGTCGGAGAAGGTCTTGAACGGGGTGGAGAAGCCCATCTGAACGGCGAGCGCATCCTTGCCTTCGTCCGAGGTGATCATCCACTCGAGGAAGTCCTCGGTGGCCTGCTTGTCGAGATCGGAGGCTTGGGAGTTGATGCACCAGTAGTTCTCGGAGCCGGTGGTCAGGCCGGCGTTCTCCTCGCCGTCCGCGCCGATGTAGATCGGCAGCATGCCCACACTGTCGGCTTCGACGCCGGCATTGCTCAGATCCGTCCAGGCCCAGGTGCCGTTCTGGTAGAACACCGCGTCGCCGAGCGCGAATTCGGAGTTCGCGTCGTCGCCGGTTTTGGAGCTCAGCTGGGTGGGCTCGGTGGTGGAGTCGGTGATGTACAGGTCGAAGATGTCCTTGAAGTTCTCAAGGTAGGTGCCCTTGATGGTGGCCGGCTGCTCGGTCACGCCGTCCTCCTTGAACTCCCAATACAGCGGCACGCCGGCGAGCTGGCTCTTGAAGCGCCAGTCGGAGGACGAATCAAAGCCGGAGGATGCGAACGCGCCCTGCACGCCCAGCTCGTCCTTATGCTCCTGGATGCCGTCGGCCACGGTTTTCAGTGCGTCGAAGGAGTCGATCTCGTCGACCGAGGTGATGGACGAGACGCCCAGATCGAAGTACTGCTGCAGCAGGTCCTTGTTGTAGATGATGCCGTAGGATTCCAGCACGTAGGGCACGCCGACCACCTTGTCGCCGTCCATCAGCGCGGAGCTCTGGTCCTCCATCTGCTCGTAGACGGCGGTGCCGGACATGTCCTCCGTGTAGTCCTTCCAGCGCGCGTACCCGACCGGACCGTTGACCTGGAACAGGGTCGGAGCCTCGTCCTTGGCCATCTCCGACTTCAGGGTCTGCTCATACGTGCCCGACGCGGCGGTTTCGACGGTGACCTGCACGCCGGTCTGCTCGGTGTAGGTCTCGGCGATGGCCGTCCACTGGTCGGCGGCTTCCGGCTTGAAGTTCAGGTAGTAGACCTTGCCCTTCGATTCGTCGATGGCGGCGGACGAACCGCAGGCCGCGAGCGCGGGCACGCCCATCGCCAACACAGCCGCGGCGGCGATGACGCGCTTCATTGACTTCTTCATGGTGTTTCCTTTCTTTACGCCCCCGCCGGGATGGCGGAGACTGGTGTGTTGCACACGTTGGATTGGGTTGGTTGGATTGGATTGGATTGGGTTGATTGGATTTGGGTTGGGTTGATTGGATCGGCCGGCGATGGCCGATTGGATGGATTGGTCGGATGGCTGGATGGCCTTCCATCCGACCGCGTGCCGACGGCCCGCCTTTACCCCTTGACCGCTCCGGCGGTGACGCCGGCGATGATGTGCTTTTGGCAGAACAGGTAGAAGACGACGATGGGGATGATGGCCAGCACCAGGCAGCCCATCATGGCGCCCATGTCCACCGAGCCGTAGCCGCCCTTCAAGTACTGGATGGCGATGCTCATGGTCTTGTATTTGCGCAGGTCGAGGGTGAGGTAGGGCAGCAGGAAGTCGTTCCAGATCCACATGGTCTGCAGGATCGCCACCGACACCACGCTCGGCTTCATCATGGGAAGCACGATGGTGAAGAAGGTGCGGGGCACACTCGCGCCGTCGATCATGGCGGCCTCCTCGATCTCGGCCGGGATGCCCTTGATCACGCCGGTGAACATGAACACCGACAATCCCGCGCCGAATCCCAGATACAGCACCCACATGCCCCAGGGGGTGTTGAGCCCCATCATGTCGGCGATCTTGCTCAGCGGGAACATGATCATCTGGAAGGGGATGATCATATTGAGCAGGAACAGGGTGTAGAGCAGTTTGGCCGCTCGGTTGTTCACGCGCACGATCCACCACGCGCACATCGAGGTGCATACGAGGATCAGCAGCACCGCGCCGACCGTAATCACCACGGTCCAGCCGAAGCTTTCGATGAGGTTGGTGCGTTCGATGCCGCGCTCGTAGTTCTCCAGGCCGACGAAGGCCTTGCCGGTCGGGATCGAGAACGCGTCGCGCGAGATGTATGCCTTCTGCTTGAAGGAGTTGATCACCACCAGAACGATCGGGAACACCCAGGCGAGCGAGACGATGGTGAAGAACACCGTCCAGAAGGGCCCGTGCTTGATCTTGCCGCCGCTCATGCGGTCACCTCCTTGCTTGTGGTGAGCTTGTTCTGGATCAGCGCGACCGCGGCCACGATGATGAAGAAGATCACCGCCTTGGCCTGGCCCACACCCTCGTATCCCACGCGGCCGTAGAAGGTGGTGTAGATGTTCAGGGCGAGCATTTCGGACATGCGTGAGGGAGCGCCGTTGGTCAGGGCGAGGTTCTGGTCGAAAAGCTTGAAGCCGTTGGTCACGGTCAGGAAGGAGCACACGGTGATGCTGGGCATCATCAGCGGGATGGTCACCTTGAACAGCGTCTGCCTGGGGGACGCGCCGTCCACGGCCGCCGCCTCCATCACGTCGCCGGGCAGGGATTGCAGGCCGGCGATGTAGATGATCATCATGTAGCCGATCTGCTGCCAGCACAGCAGGATGACCAGTCCCCAGAAGCCGTACACGCCCGAGTAGGTGATCGAGCGCGACCAGTGGGCGAGCACGCCGTTGAGCAGCAGCTGCCAGATGTAGCCCAGGATGATGCCGCCGATCAGGTTGGGCATGAAGAACACCGAGCGGAAGATGTTCGCGCCCTTTATCGCCTTGGTGAGCATGTAGGCCACGGCGAACGCGGCCACGTTGATGATGATGGTGGTCACGATGGTGAACGCCACCGTGAACCACAGGGCGTGCAGGAAGGTGCCGTCCGTGAACACCTTGGTGTAGTTCTCCAGTCCGACGAAACGCGCGTCGGTCACGGTGGTGAACTCACAGAAGCTCAGGTAGACGCCGATGGCGAACGGGGCGAGGAACCCGATGATGAAGGCCGCCAGCGTGGGCAGCGCGAACAGCGCCCACCACTTGCGTATGGTTTTGCCGACCATGGAAACCATGGGGGTGCTCCTTTCCGAGAAGCGTGGATAATGCTATGGTGAACCGCTTCACCAGCGAAGCGGGAGCCAATATCGGTCAGGCGGGACGGCCGCGCCCATGTGGGCATCCGCGTGGACGCGGCCGTTCGCCATGGAGGAAGGGGGAGAGGAACGTTTAGATTAGCGAAAGCAGTCCGTGGTCCTTGCCGTCGCGCGCGAACACGGGAACCACGTCCAGCGGGCAGTCGACGTCGACCAGCTCGCCGCCGCCGAACTCGCGTCCGGAATGCAGCTCGGCCCAGCGCACGGAGGCATCGCCCGGCAGGTACACCGACCGGCGGCGCGCGCCCATCTCGACGACCGGCGCCACCAGCAGATCCGGGCCGAACATGTACTCGTCGGCCACATCCGCCGCCCGCCCGTCATCGGGGAACTCATAGAACAGACCGCGGATCAGCGGCTGCCCCTCGCGACTGGCCTCCGCGAACAGGTCCCGCACATACGGACGCAGCGCCTCGCGCACATTGATGTACTTCACGAACACGCGCTCGACATCCTCCCCGAAGGTCCACGGCTCGTTGTTCACACCGGAGGGATCGCGCTGGCTGCCGTCGGCCGCGACGATCGCCTCGTCCATCCGGCCGTCGGGCTGGGCCCCCAGACGGTAGCCGTGGTTGCGCATCACCGGAGAGAAGCAGGAGAACTGGCACCAGCGCGCCAACAGCTCACGGAACGTCGGATCGTTGACATCGCCCAGCGCGAACCCTCCCATATCGGTGGTGAACCAAGGAATGCCGGCCATACCCATGTGGATGGCGCAGGTGATCTGCGACTTGAAATCGGCGAAGGTGGAATGCACGTCGCCGCTCCACACCAGCGCGCCGTACCGCTGGGCGCCGACCCATGCGCAGCGCGTGAGGTTGACGATCTCGCCCTCGCGCCCTTCGGCCAGCTGCCCCTCGTAGAAGGCACGGTTGTACTCGCGCGGGTAGATGTTGCCGGTGGAGACGTTCGGCCCGGAATGGTAGCGGTAGTTGGCGAAGTCGTAGGTGCCGTATTCCGGTTCGGCCTCGTCGAGCCAGAAGGCGTCCACGCCGAGATCCACATAGTTGGACTTGCACTTGCCCCACACGAACTCTCGTGCCTCGGGATTGGTGGCGTCGAAGAACTGGTTGGGTTCCTGGTACATATTCGCCACGTCGATGCCCCGCTCGGCGCTGACCAGCAGGCCGTTCTCCAACATATGCTCGTAGTTCTCGGATTTGAGCGCGATCTGCGGCCACACGGAGACCATCACCTTGATGCCCATCTCGTGCAGCTCATCGCACATCGCCTTGGGATCGGGCCAGAACTCCTCCTCGAAACGGAAGTCGCCCATATGCGGCCAGTGGAAGAAGTCGATGACAAGCACATCGATGGGAATCTCGCGGCGTTTGAACTCGCGGGCCACCTCGAGCACCTGATTCTGGTTCCAGTAGCGCAGCTTGCACTGCCAGAAGCCCAGGCCCCATTCGGGCATGGCGGGCGCATGGCCGGTCGCGTCGGCGTAATGACGTTCGATGTCGGCCGGGGAGTCGCCGGCGGTGACCCAATAGTCGAGCTGACGGGTGGACTGCGCCACCCAGCGGGTGCGGTTCTTGGCGAATTCGGCCGTTCCGATGGCGGGATTGTTCCACAGGAAGCCATAGCCCGCGGACGAGACGACGAAGGGGATGGACGCCTGGGAGTTGCGGTGGGCCAGCTCGAACGAGCATCCTTTGAGATCCATGTAGTTCTGCTGGTATTCGCCCATGCCGTAAAGGCGTTCGCGCTCGGAGGCCACGAAGGAGGCCTCAATCATCTGGCTGCCGCCGTCCGCCGGGCAGTAGTGGCGGGCGTGGAGTTTGAGCGCGCCGCTTTGCGGCATCTCCGTGAACAGCACGGTGCCGTCGGCTTTGGCGAAGCTCAGCTCGCACAGGTTTTCGGTGTGGCCCGCGCCGGGATTGCCTTCTCTGAACGCCTTCGCGGTGACGACGATATTGCCGTTGGACACGGTGGCGACGCCGCGCTCGTCGTCGATCTCGACGGCGATGGCGCCTTCCGGCTCATGATGCTCGTCAAGCAGTCCCCAATTGATTTCGGCGATCGGCATCTTTTTCGCGGCGCGCACGCGCATACTGTCCGCGCCCCACGGTTCCACGCGCAGCGTCTCGCCCTCGCCTCGCCATTCGAGGGTTCGCCCATCGGTTCTGAATGCCATCGCGACTCCTTCCGTCTCGACTTCTCCACTCTGGATTCTCTGTGTCGGGTTTTTCCGTGTTGACTTCTTCGTCGTTGCGCCGTTCGCCGCCAGCGCCGTCGGAGACGAGGTGCCTTCGCCGCCGTCCATCGTCGGCTCCGGCGTCTCCGGCCGCAGCGTCGCCACCTTTGGCTTCGACGCTTTCACTCGGCGTTTTGATCACCTTTATGGTGAACCGGTTCACACTATGAATATACGTCACCTGTTGCCATTCGTCAAATTAGGCGACACGCCATGTAT
Source organism: Bifidobacterium lemurum (assembly GCF_014898175.1). NCBI lineage: Bacteria > Bacillati > Actinomycetota > Actinomycetes > Bifidobacteriales > Bifidobacteriaceae > Bifidobacterium > Bifidobacterium lemurum. The sequence continues at coordinate 1,195,298 of NZ_CP062948.1, read as the reverse complement.
ATAACCGGTTCACCACGCCTTTCTTTAAGTCGAGCAATGTGGGGCTCAACACAGCCCAGCACAGCCCAACACGGTCAGGAACGCCACGTCTGCAGGCCATACTCGCGGCGTTGGTGTTCAGAGATGCCACCCCGCCCGGAACGTCGGCGGGATAAGCGTTGGCGATGCGATCAGAGCGCGCGCACCGACCCCTGATCGGTCAACGGCTGACTGACCAGTCTGGTCACCGAGGGGGCATTCGGCTTAGCGATACGCCGGCACAGGGTTTCAATCGTCTCCTCCGCCACCGCGGGCAGATCGATGTCAATCGACGTGTAAGGAATGCACATGCCGGCGCGCAGCACCTCAGGCACCACCACCGCGACCGAAAGATCACGCGGCACATCTATGCCCAGCTCCATCAGCACCTGCGACGTGGAGATCACCGTGTTGTCATCGTCGATGATCACGCCGGTCACCTGCGGAAAACGCGCGAGCACCGCCCGCAGTTTTTGTGTGGGATCCAAATCCCAGTCCTCGACCGGCGGCACATGCAGCGTAATCCCCCGCACGGCGGCCTCGGCCATCACCGACGTCCGGAATCGCACCGCATAATTCGACCCCTCATCAACAGGACTCTCAGGCGTATGAACCAAAGCCACCTCACGATGCCCCTGCTTGGCGAACAGGTCGACCACCTCGCGTGCGGCCCGCTCGAAATCGGTGTCCACCTGGTCAAGCCCCATCGAATCGGCGGGTATGCCCAACAGCACGGTCGGAACCTTCGATTCGACGGCCGCCTTCACGCGCGGATCCTCCCGATTGATGTCCATAATGATCAAACCGTCGATTTTGCGGGCGCTGGCCAGATCGCGAATCGCCTGCACGCCATTAGGGTTGCTCATCAGCAACAGGTCGTATCCCTGCTGTCGGGCGAAATTCGACAACTCGCACAGATACGCGCCGCGGGTAAGCGACAGCGACATGTTCTCGTCCGCGTTCACCAACAGACCGAACGTCATCGTTTTGGCCGTGGACAACGCGCGGGCCGTGTGATTCACCGTATACCCCAGCTTGCGCATCGCCTTATGCACCCGCTCGGCCGTGTCCGCGGGGATTCGCGGATTGCGAGAAATCACGTAGGAGACGGTCGTCTTGGACACCCCCGCCTCACGCGCCACATCATTGATTGTTGCCACGGCTTTCACTATAGCGCCGCCATACGCCGCCGCGACGCAATCCGAACCGAACATCGCGACGCGCGTTCGGAAGGCCTCGATCACATCCGTCCAACGCAACCCGCTCGACGGACATGGCATGGCGCGAGTCATGTCCTCAGGCGCAAACGACTCGAGAGGACCGACCGAGGCGAAGCGGATCGGCCATAACCTTGCGACCCGGACTAAACCGATTCGGAGATCGGCTCCGCGAAAAAGTCCAGTATCCGGTCGAGATACGGGCCGACCACCGCGTTCGGCATCGAGAAGATCTCATGTTCGGAGCCGTCGATGCGCACCAGCCGCGCCGATCCGCCGCCATCACGCACCCGCTCGACGAAGCGGTCCTGCGGATTGTTGAGCACCCACACGTCATGCCCCGCCTGGAACAGCATCAGCGGCGTTTCGATGGCGGCGCAGGCATCGCGATCCAAGACCGCCCGGCTCAGCCGCAGCGACTGGCGCACCCATTCGAACGCGGCGCTGTAGGTCTGGTATTCCGCGTGGTCGCAACGCATCTGGTGATACCAACGTTCACGCGCATGGCTGGAATACGGGTGCTGCCCCAAGTCGAGCGTGCCGTCGAAATCCGACTGACCGAACACGCGCATGCGGCCCATGCCGAGTCCGCACATCACTTCCGACAGCGCGCGGGCCAGCCAGTTCGGCATGCCGGTGGCGGGCGCGATCATCGGACACGACAGCACCGCCTTGTCGAACAGATCGGGATATCGCTCCAATACGGCCGCGCCGATGCCGCCGCCCATCGAATGGCAATACAGGTTCAACGGCTGGCCGTCGGCATACGAGCGGCCGATCGTCTGGGCGAAACCGGCCAAATCGGCGACGTAGCGCCGCCAGTCGTCGATCCACACCAGACTCGGATTGTCCATGTCGCGCGAGGATTTGCCGTGGCCGCGGTGGTCCAGGGCGCACACCGAATATCCGTTCAGCAGGAAATACCAAATCATCTCGCTGTATTTCTCCGCGAATTCGGTGAAGCCGTGGCTGAGCACGACGGCACCGCGGAAGGTCGCGGCGGCGTCGGATTCGCGCAGGTTCGCGAATTTGGTCACGTCATAGCACAGATAATGCAACTTGTCGCCGCCCGTCGAAGCGTCGGCGGATGGGGCGAACGGATCCGCGCCCGGAGGCAGGGGTGTCAGGCCAGCTTCGCGTTCGGCGTCCGAGGGGTCGAACCATCCTTCGTCGCAGCAGGCGGCGAGCGCCGGCATCACCGTCTGGCGCATCTCCTCCGCATATCGGTTTTCATCAATCAGGGCGAACTGCATGGCTTTATTGTAGGCCGCCCGCAACCCAAATTGACACCGTGACAACATCAATCCGTATAGCGCCTTGCCGACCTATCTGCGTTAGCGGTAGTGGATTTCGGGTGTTGCGGATATCGATCTGCGTTAGCGGTAGTGTCCGTTTGACGTTATCCCAAGTATGGCCGTTGAAATGATGGGGTGAATACTCGGCGTATCGCCTAAACCACACTACCGCTAACGCAGATAGACCTTTGCAGGGTCCCAAATCCACTACCGCTAACGCAGATAGGCCAGTCCGGGCACCACCGTGTCAGCATGCGCGCCCCCACGGACATGGCGCAAGGCCGGTCGGAGGCTACAGCCGACCCGCCAAGCCCCGACCACCGAGACGGAAACGGTCGAAGACGGCCCACGAGGGCCGGCCGAAGACGGACGGTGAAGCGAAGCGGTGAGGGACGGCGCAGGCGCGACGATGCGCCGCGCAATGGAGCTTTTGCAATTATCCGGACGGTTTTTGCGCTCTGTTCCACACGCCGCGTAGGATATGCAGAGAATAGAAAGGGATGACTATGAGCGTTCTCGACCGTTTTGAGAAAAGCGTGGAAGGCGCGGTCAATGGAGTGTTCGCCAAATTCGGCTCCAAAGACCTGCAGCCCGTCGACCTCTCCAGCGCGCTGGAGCGCGAGATCGACGCCGAAGCCATGCCGGTGGGCCGCGACCGCACGGTGGCCCCGAACGAATACCGTTTCAAGCTGAGCACCCCGGATTTCGACCGCATCGAATCGTGGGGCAGCGAGACCCTCGCCAACGAGCTGGCGGACAACCTCACCGAATACGCCAAAAGCCAGCACTATGCCTTCGTGGGCCCGGTGGTGGTGATCTTCGAAGAGGATCTCGACCTGGCCAAAGGCAATTTCAACCTTTCCTCCGAGTCCGTGCAGGGCAACGCCGTGCCTGTGACCACCGAGAGCCAGAGCGAGGACAATCCCGTGCTCGAGGTGAATGGTAACCAGTACCTCATCACCAAGGAGCAGACGGTGATCGGCCGCGGCTCCGGCTGCGACATCGTGATCGACGACCCGGGCATCTCCCGCCGCCATCTCGAGATCGACGTGACCGAGAACGGCGTGATCGCCCGTGATCTGGGCTCCACCAACGGAACGTATGTGGAAGGCCATCAGGTGCCCGCCGCCACGCTGCTCGACGGCAACACCATCACGATCGGCCGCACCCGCATCCTCTACTGGGCTTCCGCACAGGAGCAGGCGTAGTCAGCCAGCCGTTATGACCGAACTGACTTTCGCCCTGCTGAAATACGGGTTTCTGATTCTGCTATGGGTTTTCCTGTGGCTGGCGGTGCGCTCCTTGCACAAGGACATCGAGTCCTTCAGCCCGCGCCCATCGCGAGCCCGCCGTCGCCGCGAGCGCCGCGCCCGCAAGGCCGCCGTGGATACGCCCGCGCCGACGACACCGCCCACGCAGCCTCCCACACCCCGGGTGAGCACGCCGCCCACGCATGACATGCCCGCCGCCAACGCCGAGCCGACCCTGCTTGTGGTGATCGACGGCCCGCTGGCAGGCACGTCCGTGCCGTTGACCGGCGAGGTGATCACGCTGGGACGTTCCGCCACCAATACGGTGGTGCTGGATGACGAGTTCGTCTCTTCGCATCACGCCCGCGTGTATAAGGATCCCGCCTCCGGCCAGTGGGCCATCGAGGACCTGCAATCCACCAATGGCACGGTCGTCAACCAGCAGCGTCTGACCACGCCGACGATTCTGCCTGCGCGCGTGGCGGTGCGCATCGGCGCCACCACCTTTGAACTGAGGTAGCCGTATGCCCACTTCCGCAGCCTCCCAACCCTTGTTCCTGTATTCCACCACGGTGTCCGATGTGGGCACCGTGCGTTCGAACAACCAGGATTCGTCGTTCGCGGGCGAGCATCTCATCGCCGTATGCGACGGCATGGGCGGCCATGCGGGCGGCGACACCGCCTCGACGATCGCGATCCGCTCGCTCGCCCATATCGAACAGGACGACACCGGCGGCGACGTCGAGACCATCACCCGCATGATGGAGGCGTCCGTTCTGGCCGCGCACGACGCCATCGTCGGCAAGGCGAAGCGCGAGCGCAAGCTCGCCGGCATGGGCACCACGGTCACGGCCGTGGCGCTGGTCGCGGGCTATTGGGTGGTGGCCCATATCGGAGACTCGCGCGCCTATCTGCTGCGCGACGGCAGGCTGCAGCGCCTGACCTGCGACCACAGCTACGTGCAGCATCTCATCGACACGGGCCGCATCACGCCCGGCGAGGCGAAGAACCATCCGCAACGCAATGTGGTGATGCGTGTGCTAGGTGATTTCGACATCGACCCGCGCCCCGACATCGCCATCCGCAAGGCGCATCCGGCCGACCGTTGGCTGCTGTGCTCCGACGGCCTGTGCGGCGTGCTGGAGGATTCCACCATCGAAGAGGCGATGGCGACGATCTCCGATCAGGGCGAGTGCGCGCAGCGACTGGTGTCCATGGCGCTGAAGGCCGGCAGCACCGACAATGTGACCGCGGTGATCGCCGACGCGACGCTGGCCTTGGACGCCGACGCCTTCGACCTTCCGCATCAGACCCCGCTGGTCGGCGGCGCCGCCAGCCGCAGTCTGGAACCCATCGCCGACATCGTCAACGAGCCGGTCGCCTCGGCCCCGGTCCTGCGCGACGACAATTCCCCCGCCCAACGCGCCGCCGCGCTGATGCAGACCCGTTCCGGCGAGGACGAGGCCGCCGCGGCCACGACCCGCGTGGTCCAGCCCTCCACCGTGCGCGAGGAGAGCGGCGAGCGCGACAATCCCGACACGGGCGAGATTCCCGTGGTGCAGACGCCCGACGGGCGCATCACGGCCGATCCCAACGATCCGGAGGTGGCCAAGGCCATCCGCCACGAGCAGGATCTGCAGCAGCGGGCCTCGCGCACGAAGAAGCTCCGCAAGCGCCTGATCGCGGCGGGCATCGCCCTGCTCGCGGTGGTCGCTTTGGCCGCGGCCGGCGCGGGCGCCTACTGGTGGAGCCAGACGCGCTATTACGTCGGCAACGCGGACGGCAAGGTCGCGATCTATCAGGGCGTGCCCACGAATGTGTTCGGCTTCGAGCTCTCGCATGAGGTGGAGCGCACGTCCATCGACACGGCGGATCTGCCGCAGACGTGGATCAGCCAGCTTGAGCAGGGCATTGTGGTGGGAAGCCTGACCGAGGCGGAGAACCATGTGGAGATCATCCGCGACGAGATGACCAAGCTGCAGCAGGAGGATGACGACGCGGCCGCGACCGGCGAGACGGGCGCCGCGCCCGATGCCACCGCCAAGCAGGACGGCGGTTCCGACGGCGGTTCCGATTCGTCCGATGATTCGTCCAACGGTTCGTCCAACAGCTCCGGCTCGTCCGGTTCCGCTTCGGGCAGCTCCGCCTCCTCGCAGGGGGATGATGCCTGATGGTCGCCCTACGCCTGCGTCAGATCTCCCTGCTGCTGTTCGCCATGCTGATCAGCGCCCTCGCCTTCTTCCAGATGTTCCAGCGCACCACCGGCGGCTTTCCCACGCGTTTCGCCGCGATGCTGACGCTGGCGGCCCTGCTGTTCCTGCTGGTGTGGGGCCTGTGCATCCGCTTCCAGCCGTATGCCAGCCAGTCGATTCTGCCGTGCGTGCTGGTGCTTACGGCCATCGGCACGGTGATGATCGCCCGCATCGACCAGCAGAACGGGACCGACGTGGCCTTCCGCCAGCTGATATGGCTGTGTCTGGCGCTGGTGCTGGTCGCGCTGATCGTCGTGTTCCTCCAGGATTACCGCGTGCTGCGCCGCTTCTCCTACGTGAGCATGGTGGTGGGCCTGGTGCTGCTGCTCTCCCCGATGCTGCCGGTGATCGGCGTGGAGACGAACGGCGCGCGCATCTGGCTGAACGTGTTCGGTCTGGGCACCGTGCAGCCGGGCGAATTCGCCAAGCTTTTCCTCGCGTTCTTCTTCGCCGCGTACCTGTTCGACCACCGCGACCAGCTGGCCGTCGGCGGCAAGAAGGTGCTCGGCCTGCAATTGCCGCGCATCAAGGATATGGGGCCGATCATCGTGGTGTGGATCGCCTCGATGGGCGTGCTGGTGCTGCAGCATGATCTCGGCACCTCGCTGATGTTCTTCGCCATGTTCGTTTCGATGCTGTATGTGGCCACCGGCCGCAAAAGCTGGATCGTCATCGGCTTCATCGCCTTCGCCGCGGGCGCGGTGCTCGCCGCGAGCATCTTCAGCCATGTGGGTTCGCGCGTCGACGCCTGGCTGCAACCGTTCAGCAACGAGCAGTACAACAAGGCGTATGGCGGCTCCTACCAGATCGTCACCGGAATCTTCGGCCTGGCCTCCGGCGGCATGCTCGGCACCGGACTCGGCCAGGGGCATCCCTCGCTCACCCCGTTCGCCAATTCCGACTACATCTACGCCTCCGTGGGCGAGGAGCTGGGACTGACCGGCCTGCTGGCCGTGCTGATGCTGTATCTGCTCATCATCGCATCGGGACTGATCACCGCCATGAAGATCAAGGACGGCTTCGGCAAACTGCTCGCCTCCGGTCTGGTGTTCACCATGGCGTTCCAGGTGTTCACCGTGGTCGGCGGCATCACGCTGGTCATCCCGCTCACCGGCATGACCCTGCCGTATATGGCCGCCGGCGGATCCAGCCTGGTGGCGAACTCCATCCTCGCCGCCCTGTTACTGGTGATCTCGAACCAGGCAAACAAGCCCGAACCGGAGCTGAGCACCGACACCTTCCAATACGAGGCGCTGGCCGCCCTGCGCGAACGCGAGCTCAAGGAGCGCTCACGCGCCACCGAGGCGATCGTCCGCCCCCGCACGGTGACGGGAGGCACGCAATGAACAAGTACCTGCGTCAACTGTTCACCGCGGTGGTGGCCCTGTTCGTCGTCCTGGGCCTGTCCACCACCGTCATCATGGCGATCCGGGCCAACGAGCTGAACGCGGACCCGCGCAACAGCCGCAACCTCTACCACGAGTTCGGCGTCTCCCGCGGCGCGATCCTCGCTTCGGACGGCACGGTCATCGCCTCGTCCGAAGCGGTGAACGACGCGTTCAAATACCAGCGCACCTACAGCAACGGCAACGTGTACGCGCCCGTGACCGGCTATTTCTCCATCAGCCAAGGCGCGGACCGCGGCATCGAGGCCTCGCGAGGGCAGCTGCTCAACGGCGAATCCGACAGCCTGTTCTGGCAGCGGCTCAAAGCGGCGCTCACCGGCAGCGAAAACCAGGGCGCATCCATCGAAACCTCCATCGACCCGACCCTGCAGCAGCTCGCCTACGACCAGCTCGGCTCCAACGACGGCGCCGTGGTGGCCATCGAGCCGAAAACCGGGCGAATCCTCGCCATGGTGAGCACCCCCAGCTACGATCCGAACACCCTGGCCGACCATGATGCGACGGCCGCCGACAGCGCGTACCAGGAGCTGGTCAACTCCGAAAGCAATCCCATGCTCAACCGGGCCATCTCCGAGCTGTACCCGCCGGGATCCACCTTCAAAACGATCGTGGCGGCGGCGGCGCTGGAGACGGGCGACTATCAGGCGGATACGCAGATCCCCGCGGGCGCGACCTACACGCTGCCCGGCACCTCCACCGAACTGCCGAACTCCAGCTCCGCCGGCGCGGGCTCGAACGGCACCATCTCGCTGGAGGACGCCCTCGCCTACTCGTCGAACACGGCCTTCGCGCAGCTGGGCGTGGCCCTCGGCGCGGACACGGTGAACGAGATGGCCGAGAAACTCGGCTTCAACAGCTCGATCGTGGTGGACGGCACCGAATCGACCGGCACGCCGATGACGGCCACCGCCTCCCAATTCCCGCAAAGCCTGACCGACGACCGTCTCGCGCTGGCCTCCATCGGGCAGGGCGACACCACCGCCACGCCTTTGCAGATGGCGATGGTGGCCTCGGCCATCGCCAACGACGGCACGCTGATGCGCCCCACCTTGGTGGATCGTGTGCGTTCCAGCGATCTGACCGTGCTGTCGGAGACCAGCGCGCAGGTGATGAGCGAGGCGTTCAGCGCCAGCACCGCCGACACCCTCACGCAGATGATGGAGGCGGTGGTCACCAAGGCGAATCAGAACCTCTCGATCGACGGGGTGGCCGTGGCCGCGAAAACCGGCACCGCGCAGACCGGCGAAAGCAACGATTCCATCGACGGGTGGGTGATCGGCTTCGCCCCCGCCGACGATCCGCAAATCGCCATCGCCGTGGTCGTGCATAATGTGGATGTGTATGGCTCGCTCGCGGCCGGCCCGATTATGCGTGCACTGATGCAGGAGGCGCTACAGCAATGAAACTCATCGAAGGACAGCTGATCCACCGCCGCTACCGCCTCGACGCGCGCCTCGCGCAGGGCGGCATGGGCGAAGTGTGGAAAGGCTACGACATTCAGCTCGGGCGCGAGGTGGCCATCAAAGCGCTGCGATCGGACGTGACCAACGCCGAGGCCAAACTCCACCGTCTGCGGGCCGAAGCGCACAACTCCGCCAATCTGGCGCATCCGAACATCGCCGCGCTGTTCGAATACTACGAGCACGACGGCATCGGATTCCTCATTATGGAATATGTGCCCTCACGCTCGCTGGCGGACCGTTTCCACGCGCTGGACGGGCCGATGGATCCCACCGAACTGCTGCCGATCCTCATCCAGACCGCCCGCGGCCTGTTCATCGCGCACAGCCACGGCGTGATCCACCGCGACATCAAGCCGGCCAACATCATGGTCTCCGACAGCGGGGAAGTGAAGATCACCGACTTCGGCGTGAGCTACTCCACCAACCAGGCGCAGATCACGCAGGACGGCATGGTGGTGGGCACCGCGCAATACATCTCCCCCGAGCAGGCGCAGGGATTGCAGGCCTCGCCGCAGTCCGACATCTACTCGCTGGGGGTCGTGGCCTACGAGGGGCTCACCGGACACCGCCCGTTCACCGGCGCCACCCCGGTCGACATCGCCGCCGCGCATGTGAACAACCCCGTGCCGCCGCTGCCGGATTCCACGGACCTGCAGCTCGCGCAGTTCGTCATGTCGATGCTGGCCAAGGATCCGCTCGACCGACCCAAAGACGCGCTGGTCGTCTCACGCACGCTCGCACGCATCGAGCGCCGGCTGCTCGACCAGCAGACCGAAATGAACGACAACACCACCATGGTCACCCCCGGCGCGCGTGTTCCGCGCAGGGTGTCCAGCGCGCCGCGTCCGGCGGCGACTCTTCTGAGCACGAATCTGCGCACGAACCAGATGATTTGGAGGGAACAGCAATGAGCAGCATGCCGAGCGCACTGGCCAACGGCCGTTATCAGCTGGGACAGCTCATCGGCCGCGGAGGCATGGCGGAGGTCCGTGTCGCCCTTGACACGCGCCTGGGCCGCACCGTGGCCGTGAAGATCATGCGCGCGGATCTCGCCAACGACGAGATCTTCCTGAGCCGCTTCCGCCGCGAGGCTCACGCGGTCGCGCAGATGAACAACCCGAACATCGTCAACATCTACGACTCCGGCGAGGAGGCGGTGGTCGACGCCAACGGGCGCACCGAGCATCTGCCGTACATCGTGATGGAATACGTCAAGGGCCAGACCCTGCGCGACGTGATCAAGGTGAACGGGCCGCTGAGCCAGCGCGACGCCGAACAGGTGATGGTGGGCGTGCTCAGCGCGCTCGAATACTCGCACCGCATGGGCATCATCCACCGCGACATCAAGCCGGGCAACATCATGATCTCCGAGCAGGGCATGGTCAAGGTGATGGACTTCGGCATCGCCCGCGCCCTCGACGACTCCGCCGCCACCATGACCCAGTCGCAGGGCGTGGTCGGCACCGCGCAATACCTCTCGCCCGAGCAGGCGCGCGGCGAGACCGTGGATATGCGATCCGACCTGTATTCCGCCGGCTGCGTGCTCTATGAGATGCTCACCGGGCGGCCGCCGTTCACCGGCGACTCCGCCGTGGCGATCGCCTACCAGCACGTCTCCGAAGTGGCCACCCCGCCGAGCGCGGTGGTGCCGGGGCTGCCGAAGATGTGGGATTCGATCTGCGCGAAGGCCATGGCCAAGGACCGGCAGAACCGGTACGCGACGGCCGCCGAATTCAAGAACGACGTGCTCACCTACATGAACGGCGGCGTGCCCGTGGCGGCCGCGTTCAATCCGCTCACCGACTTGGCGAATATGAAGGCGCGCAAGCAGGCCGAACAGGATGCGGCGACGCAGGCCACGCAGGTCGCGGCGACCCAGGTGGGCGCGACCCAGGCGATGGCGCCGACCGAAACGGCCGCCACACAGGCCTTCAATCCGGTCACCGGGCAGTTCGAAAGCGTGCCCTCGGCCATCGCGCCGAACACGACCGACGCCGCGGTGAAAACCCGCGCCGAACAGCGGGCTGCGGCGGCCAAGGCGAAACGCAAGAAGCAGATCATCATCGGATCGATCGTCGGCGCGCTGGCGCTGATCGCCATCATCATCTGCGCGGTGCTCTTCATGAACGGCGGCGACGACCAGGCGGAAACCGTCACCGTGCCCACGTTCAACTCCACCACCACCAAAACCCGCGCGCAATCCGAGCTCGAGGCGCTGGGGCTTAAGGCGGAGATCAAGGATGTCGAATCCACCGAACCGGAAGGCACATTCGTCGACCAGACGCCCGCCGGCGGCGAGCAGGTCGAGGTGGGATCGACGGTGACCGTCGAATTCTCCGCCGGGCCGTCGTCGGTCCCCGTGCCCGATGTGACGGACTACAGTCAGGACGACGCGCGCGCCGCTTTGGAAGAGGCCGGATTCACGGTGAATTCCTCGGTGCGGCAGGAGGACAGCGACACCATCGAACAGGGCAACGTGACCCGCACCGACCCGGTGGCCGGCACCACGCAGTCTCAAGGCACCTCCATCACCCTGTACGTCTCCACCGGCATGACCACGGTGCCCGACGTCACCGGACAGACGCAGGAGCAGGCGCTGCAACTGCTGCAGAGCGAGCGCCACTTCAGCGTGGTGGTGCAGAACGAGACCTCCGACACGGTGGCCGCGGGATCGGTCACTCGCATGGAGCCGGGGGCGGGCAGCGCCATCGAACAACGCGGCAACATCACCATTTGGGTCTCCACCGGCAAGGAGCAGGTGAGTGTGCCCAGCGTGGTCGGACAGACCCTGGCGAGCGCGAGAAGCACATTGGAGGCGCAGGGCTTCACCGTGGCGGTCGCCACAGGCAGCTCGACCAACGACACCGCCGTGGTGACCGCGCAGGACATCACCGGCACAACCGACTCGGGGGCGACCATCACGCTGACCACCCGGGCCACGGAAACCGATCCGGACGACACCTCCGGCAACAACACCATGAATCGATAGCTCGACGGCCGACGGACAATAACGAAGGCCATCTCCCCTCTCGTCATCCTGAGCGGAGCACGAAGCGCGGAGTCGAAGGATCTCAGGTCATGTGAACAGCAGCGAGATCCCTCGACTCCGCTACGCTGCGCTCGGTATGACGGAGGGGAGTATATCTCCGATCCCAGGTACGTCACCACCGAGACGCTGCGCTCGGGATGCGGAAGGGAGGCTCCGCCAGGCCTTACCGACTGACCTTGGGCTGCAGACCGGCGGAACGGGCCACGGCGTCGCTCTGCCCGCAGACCGCCAGCCAATTGGCCAGCAGACGGTAGCCGTCCTGCGTCATCACGGATTCGGGATGGAACTGCACCGCGTACATCGGCAGATCGCGATGCTTGATGCCCTGGATGATGCGGTCGCCCTGCGTCCACGCGGTCACCACCAGCTCATCGGGCACGCTGTCCGGATCCACGGCCAGCGAATGGTAACGGGTCGCGGTCATCGGATTGGCCACGCCCTCGAAAATCTCATCGTCGATATGTTCCACCGGACTTGTTTTGCCGTGCATGATGGTGGGCGCGTGCCCCACCGTGCAGCCGTACACCTCGGCCAGCGCCTGCAATCCCAGGCACACGCCGAACATGGGCGTGCGGGTGGCTGCGCACAGACGGATCACGTCCTCGCTGGCGCCGGATTCGGCCGGAGCGCCCGGGCCGGGTGAGATCAGCACACCGTCGTAGGCGTCGAGCAGCCCCGGCTGCGCGGGATCGACGACGTCGTTGCGCACCACATCCACCGTGGCCCCTAGGGTTTTGAGATAGCCGACGATGGTGTAGACGAAGGAATCGTAGTTGTCCACCACGAGGATGCGGGCCGAATCAGTCATAATCGCTCCTTGAAAACCGTACTGCCCACCATCCTAAGCCCATATCGCCGCCGCTCGCCCGAATGCGCCGCATGCCGGATGGCCGCATAGCCACACGGCCGGCGGACAAGCCGCGACACGTGGCGGTCCGGCCACGGCGGGCAACCGCACGCAGCCGGCTAGTCGACGGCGGTGAAGTTCGACATCTCCTGCAGGATGGGAATATTGGCCGCGGCCCACGGGAATCCCCATTGGAACAGGGCCGCGGCGGCCGCGAAGATCAGCAGCGCGAGCATGATGAGGCGGACCGGCAGCACGCCCGGGTGGATACGCAGCAACCAGCCGTAGATGCTGGCGTCGGGCCGACGGCGTTCGCCGGAGCGGATCTGGCGCAGCACCGGCCACCGCCAGGCGACGGCGGCGGCGATGAACAGCACGGCCCAGACCACCAGCGCGCCGATTACGAAGGGCTGGAGCGAGTCGATACGCGACACGACCGACTGCGTGCTTGTGCTGGCGAATTTCACCGCGCCCTGCTCGTCCGTGGTGGCGAGTTCGGCGGGCACGCCGTCGGAGACCTTGGCCCAATAATCCAGCTCGCCGTATGCGATCCAGCGGTGGGTGGGGGTGGAGTATTTCGGCTCGCAGGTCGTCAGGGTGATCATGCGCTTGGTGGGCGTCTCGCCGGGGTTCTCCGGGTTCGGCGAGATCACGTACACGTCTTCGGGCAGCACGATTTCGTAGGACGTGTAGGTGTAGACGTACCAGTAATCCTCGGTGCGGATGATGATTTTGTCGCCCTCTTCGAGCTTGTCCACGTCGCCCAGCGGCTGCCCGTAGCCGTTGCGATGGCCGGCGATGGCGAAGTTGCCCACCTGTCCGGGCATTTGCGAGGTGGTGTAGTGGCCGAGTCCGTGCCGGTTGAGCTGTTCGAGGCTGGTCCCCTCCACCAGGTTGCGCTGCCAGCTGCTGCCGAAGCGCGGGATGTACACCTGGGCGATGAGGTCGCCTTCCTGCGCGCTTTCCGGCTGCAGGGGCGGGTCGCCCTCCTGCGCCTGCGCGATGGTCACTTCCTCGCCGTCCTCGCCAGGTTCGCTCCATGAGACGGATTCCAGCGTCTGGGCCTGTTCGTGTTCGGATTGGACGCCCGTCCACCACATCTGCCATGCGACGTACAGGGCGCAGACCACCGCCATGGTAAGCAGGATCTCCGCCACGATGCCGAGGATCTGCCAGCCGATCCCCCGACGATGCTCGCCCTGCACGGCGACTTTTCTGTGAGAGGCATGTTTCATTCGTCTATTCCTCGTCTTCGTCTGATTTCACTGTGGCATACTTTAGCGGCTGCAGTAGAGCCGCCGATTCGGGGAACTGCAGGTTGTCCTCGTCCTGCACGTCATAGCCGATGCCGAACGCGCTCACGTATTCCTGCAGGATGGAGATGGCTTTGGATTCGTTCAGCGCCGCCCGCAACTGTTCGGGGTCGCCGATCGCGGAGATGGTGAACGGCGGGGAATATTTTTGTCCGTGCAGCGAGAGCACGTTGCCCGAGCAGATCACGGCGGAGTTGAACAGCACGCGCTGGTCCATGATCATCATCGCGGTGGCGCCGCCCGCCCACAGCGCGTTCACCACGGATTCCACGTCCTGCTGGTGGATCACGTAATCGTTGATGTTGTCGGCCGAGCCGGAGTTGTTGACGGCGTTCTCCCACAGAGGCGAATCGTTGAGGGTGACCGTCACGCCCTCGCCTTCGACGGCGGGGAGCACCAGGCTGGAGTCCTCGCCGGAGGTCTCGCCGTCGGCCGTCTCGTCGTCGGAGTTCGATCCGATCACTTCGGTGAGCGTGTCGATTTGGGAGCTGAGGTCGGTGATGTCTTGCTGCAGCTGGTTGATCTCGCCGACACCCTGCTCCACCAGATCGGCCGTGTCGGAGGTGACGACCGACGTGCGGTTGACGCGCACGTTCGTCATCAGCAGGTATCCGCTCAACGCCACGACGACGAAAACCGCGACACCCGCCACCCAAGAGCGCTTCGCGCTGTGTCTGCCGGTATGTTTTGCCATGAATTCCCCGCTTATTGTGAGCGTTGTTCGCTAGTTTCGAGTGTAGCCACTATTATGACTTTTAGCCTATTGAATGGAGACTATGCTGATGGCTGACCAAGAGCTGCACGAAACCGACTCGAACGAGCAGAAGGACTGGCAAAGCGAAGTCCAGAGCGAGGCCCCGAGCGAGGCCGCGGCGACGGCTGAGACCGACGTCCAGGCCGACGCGAGCGCGACCGCCGAGGCCGAGACCGACGCCGACGCCACGACCGCCGAGGCTGAGACCGACGACGCCAAGGCCGAGGATTCCGCCGAAGTCGACATTGAGGATCTCGGCATCGATATGGAGCAGGTGCAGGCGGTGCTCAACGCCACCGCCGACAAGGCGACGCTGACCCCGCAGATGCGCCGCATGATGACCCGCCAGGCGGAGAACACCAAGCGCGTGGAGGAGTCCATCAAGGGCACCAAGTCGAATCCGCGCTGGTTCGTGCCGCTGTTCTGCACGCTGATGATCATCGGCCTGATCTGGGCCGTGGTCTACTACCTCTCGCCGTCCGGCTCCTGGCCGATTCCGAATATCGGCGCGTGGAACCTGGCCATCGCGTTCGCGATCATCATGGTCGGATTCCTGATGACCA
The DNA here is from genome assembly GCF_014898175.1 of Bifidobacterium lemurum. Lineage (NCBI taxonomy): Bacteria > Bacillati > Actinomycetota > Actinomycetes > Bifidobacteriales > Bifidobacteriaceae > Bifidobacterium > Bifidobacterium lemurum. Next base: position 1,179,871 of record NZ_CP062948.1, on the reverse strand, counting down.
TGTGGTGGCGCTGACCGGCGTAGACCAACGACTCTTTACGGCGAAGGGGCCGGTCCGGCGAAGGGACCGGCCCCTTCGTCGTTGTCCGATATTCGGACCCTCCCGTCGGGTTGCGGGCATGCATGGTTCCGCGCCACGGCGACGCGCCCCCACCCTCTTCAGTTAGGAATATTTACATCAATCCCTAATTATCGAGGTAGTGTTTTCAGACATCTGACGTCATGACAGCCAGTCAACCCGCGTTTGCTCAGAAAATGAAGCTTCAGCGACACCAGCCCATACAGGCAAGTACCCAAAACCCACCCTCATATATTTGTTAAGTTCCTTACTTTTGTGATACACTAAAATGGCCGCTGCAACGATGCTTTACCCCCGCACGCCTATTATCTAAGGAGGTTTTCCTATGAACGCACCTCGCGCTGCTTCCAAGGCCGATCCCTCTGATATCCGCGTCATCAACCGACTGCTCATGTTCGACCTGCTGTTTCCGCAGAACCGCATGTCCCGCGCCGAGCTCGGCCGCCAAACCGGCCTGTCGCGCGTGGCGGCGTCCGAAGCCGCGTCCGACATGCTGGACAAAGCCATTCTGCGCGAAAGCGGCACCGACGAACGTGAAGGACGCGGCAAGCGCGGCCGTCTGCTCACCATCGACCCAGACGTCTGGCGCATCGTCTCCATCGACCTTTCACAGCCCTACGTCATGCGCGGCGCACTGGTCAATCTGCAAGGCCACATCGTGCACCGCATGGAACTCCCGCTGGAGGCCGCCAACACCGTCAGCCTTGACGACGTCATCGACACCATCCGCGAACTCATCGACCGGGCCTCCGACCATGTGCTCGGCATCGGCATCTCCATCCCCGGCGTCGTGACCACCGAAGGCCGCGTCATGCTCTCCGCCAACCTCGGCTGGAAGAACCTCGAGCTGCGCGACCTCATCGAAGGCGAATTCGGCGTGCACACACGCGTGTGCAACGATGCCAACACGGCGCTGCTCGCCGAACGATTCCTCGGCGACGGCAGCCCCGACTCCCTCTTCATCCAAATCACCAGCGGCATCGGCGCCGCCGTGCTGGTCGACGACAAAATCGTGTACGGAATCGGCCACGCGGCCGGCGAAATCGGCCACGTCGTCGTCGAACCGAACGGTCCCGAATGCCCCTGCGGCAAGCGCGGCTGCCTGGAAACGCTGATCTCAGCACCCGTGCTCCACGCCAAACTCATCAACGAACCAGACCAACGCCAGGAAATCCTCACCCACGCGGGCGAGCTGCTCGGCACCGCGCTGTCCATGCCGACGAGCCTGCTCGACCTGTCCGACGTGGCCATCTACGGCCCTGCGGACATCGTCGGCGAAACCTTCCTCAGCGCGGCCGAACAAACCGTCAACCGTCTCACCTCATCCCAATTCCACACCCCCACACGCGTCCGCCGATGCGAACAGGGCGACGATATCGTGCTGTTGGGGCAGGCGGTCGCAGTGATGCAAGCACGTGTGGGGCGACTATGACCCCGCCGCGCAACCATCGAAACACACGTGCCACAACTTGCGACGACGCGGTGACACGGCTCGCCAGAAAGGACCAATGATGACATCACCTCTGCTGCTCGGCATCGACATAGGGGGCACCAAGATTATGGCGTGCCTGTACGATTCCGACTTGACGCTGCTCGCCGCCACCAGCGTGCCGACCCCCGCAAGCGAAGGAGGCGACGCGATGATCGCCGCGGCCTGCGCGATGGGCGAGACACTGGCCTTGGATCTGGGAGGCGAGTCCGGCTCTGGACTGGGCGCGACCCTCACCGAGGCGGGCAAGGCATGGGCCGAAACCCACGCCGGCGAGACGCCGAACATCGCCGCGATCGGCGTCGGCGCGGCCGGACTGATCGACTCGGAGAACGGCGTCGTGACGGCGGCGTCCGATTCATTCCAAGGCTGGGCCGGATACGAGGTCCGCTCCGCGCTGCAGCATTGGCGCGACGTGCCGGTGGCGATGGAAAATGACGTGAACGCCTTCCTGATCGCGCAGATGGCCAACCGTCCGCAAAGCGAACAGCGGCGCAGCGTGCTGGGGCTGATGCTCGGCACCGGCGTGGGCGGCGCGCTGTGGCTCAACGGCGGCATCTTCCGCGGAACCGGCTATTCAGCCGGCGAAATCGGCCATATTCCGGGATTCGACGACGTGCCCTGCACCTGTGGAGCGCGCGGGCATCTCGAGGGACTGGCCGGCGGACGCGGCATCGCGCGGCTGTGGCATGAGGCCACCGGCGGCGATGAGGACACCCGCGAGGTCGGCGATCTGGCCCGCTCCGGCGACGAACGCGCGCTGGCGCTGTGGGATCAGGCCGGCGACAGCGTGGCCAAGGCCGTGGCCATCTGCCAGTCGCTGCTTGATATCGACGAAGTGGTGATCGGCGGCAGCGTGGCAAAGTCGTGGGACCTGCTGGAACCCGCGATTCGACGCGGCATTGAGGCCTACCCGGTGCCCATCGCGCGTGAGGTGGCGATCGCCCACGCCGACGATGGCGATGACACCGTGGCCCGAGGCGCCGCCGCCTCCGCCCGTCTGCTGCTGTAGCACTGTAGCGATGTAGCACTGTAGCGCCGTTACGCTGTGGCGCAGTGATGCCGTAGCACCGTAAGCGCCATATGGCATAGCACCATATGGCATAGCACTGCGGTTGGCCACATACGGCACGGATACCACCCCCACCCTCCATACGCATTGCAAACCGTCAGAAGATCCCGTGAAACATGATGATTACCCATGTTTCACGGGATCTTCTGTTACACCCCCGTCGGATTGTGTTGTAAAGCATGATGGTCGATTGCGGGCGAGGCTGGTGCGGATATGAGTCCGGTGCGGATCCGAGCGGATCCGGCGCAAGGCCAGCGCTGGTCCGGCGCGAGGCTGGTGCGAGGCTGGTGCGGGTCCGGCGCGGGTGCTGGTGCGAATACGAGCCTGATGGGTTACTGATGCGGATGCGGATGCGGACACAGTGTGGTGCGGCTGCTGGTGCGGATGAGAAGCTGGGCCGTCGACAAGCGGAGACAGTTATCCACCGCGTACGAGACGCCAAGCAGGTTGAGTTATCCACTTACGCACATGATGTGGAAAGTGTTATCCACAGTTATGCACTGTTGGAAAAGTTATCCACATTCAGTTATCCACAGTCGAATTTCGGCATTATTTCAACGTTTTATTATCCACATTGGCATGGTGGATAAGTTGTGCACAACTCACCTGTGGGGATAACTGTGGATAACTCACATGGTTTATCCACATTGTTTTCCACATGATGTGGAAAACTACACGCGTGTAATTCACCGGCGGAAGTGAAGACTGCGTTGCGCTTGGGATGATGCATCAGAGGCACCTCTCCGGTCCGGATGCGAGGCTCAAACGACCCGTGCCGATTATCCGGTTCGGACTATCTGCGTTAGCGGTAGTGGAAACAAGAGAGTGCAAAAGTCGATCTGCGTTAGCGGTAGTGCCCTTTTGACGTTATCGCGAGTACAACCGTTGAAATGGCGGGGCGGATACTTCATGTATCATCCAAAGCACACTACCGCTAACGCAGATCGACCTCTGCAAGCTTGAAAATCCACTACCATTAACGCAGATGCACCGCTCCGGACATCGACACGACACCGCCCCGCATGTGCGCTTCGCCAGACCTCGCGCCTCGAATGACCCTTGCGGGCGGCAGCCGGGCGAAGGGCAGCGTCACATCCGCGGACTCACATCCACAGATACGGCGTGCAGACCACGACCACGATCAGCAACAACACCACCACGGCCGTGCTGTAGATCCACATGCGCTGGGTGAACGAACGCCGGCGCAACGCGGGCACACCGGACACCAGCAGCCAGGTGAGCGCGCCGCCCACCACGAATCCGCCCACATGCGCCTGCCAAGCGATATTGCCAACCACCAGCGGCAGCAGGAAGTTGATGCCCATCCAAATCAGCATCGACCGAATATCCACGCCGATGCGGCGATACACCACCAGCAGCGCGGCGAACAGGCCGAACAGCGCGCCGGACGCGCCATAGGCAGCGGTGAACCAGTCGCCGGTCAGCCTCGCCCACACGAGCAGGCCGACGCTGCCGCCGAAGCCGGAAATCAGGTACAGCGCGAGAAAACGCCAGTGGCCCATCATGCGCTCCAGAATCGGACCCACGGAATACAGGGCCAGCATGTTGAACAGAATATGCAGCATGCTGGGCGCGTGCAGGAACATCGACGTGAGCCACGTCCACGGGCGGAGCACCATCGTGGCGGGCATCACCATACCGGCGGAGACCAGCGCGGAGAAGACTTGCGGCACGAGCAGACGCGTCAGCACCTCAACCAGCCACACGGCCACGCAGATGGCGATGATCACCCACGTGATCACGGGCCCGCCGTTCTTCCATTCGTAGGCGATGGCCTTCTTGTTCAGACTGGGCACCGGGGACTGGGGAAACATGCTGAATCGTGTCATAAGCTCCATAGTATCGACAGCGCTTCCGCTTTCGCCGCGGGCGTTGAGGTAGAGGCGTTGGACGGTTGGAGACGGGGCAAACGAAACGTTGCGTCAGCATGACTGACTGAATCACGGAGCGGATATGGGAGGTGGACGAGGCAATCGGCATGAATTCGCAAAGCCGACACGGCGAGCGGAATCCTTGCGGCAATCTCACCCAATCGTCACAACAGCGGGATTAAGATGGAGAGCAGGGTCGGCCTGAATGGGCAGACCGGCCAACATCCTCAGGGAAAGGAGCCGTCATGGAGAATAAGTCTTCTAACGGTTGGAAGTTCTTCGCGCTGCTGTTCGGCGCGCTGCTCGCCGCTGCCGTGGGTCTGTACATCTACAAGCAGCAGAATCCGGATTACGATCCGTGGGAGGAGCCGTGGGAGAACAGCTCCTCTCCGGTGGACCTGGGCCTGAACAAGGCCGAGGACGAGGCGGAGGCCGACGAGATCGCCGCTCCGGAAGCCGCCTGACACTTCTCAATTCCGTTAGGACAGGGGTCTTTCCGCGCAGTGAATGAACGAGCTGCGCGGAAAGACCCCTGTTTGTTTGACGCAATGGCGCACGGTGCCGTTCGGCGACGGTCCTGCCAAATCCCGTAAAGGCATGCGGGTTGTTGGGGACCCATTCTTCGCGGCTCTTCGCATACCGGTGCCGGTTCGTCGTTCGTCGGACCGAAACGGCACAAACTGACGGGGGTATCACAGGACATCCCGTGAAACACAGACAATCGGTTTGTTTCACGGCACAAACTGACGGGGGTATCACAGGACATCCCGTGAAACACAGGCGACCGGCTTGTTTCACGGTACATTCTGACGTCTGATGTCGGAATGTACCGTTGGCTGTTGAACGGGGCGCTGGATTGGGAATGACGGGAATAGCGGGGACGTGATGCGTGCGGCAGGGCGCGCTCAGCGACGCCCCATGCTGTGGGAGAACTGGCGGATGCGCCCGGCACGGGTGGCGGCGACGGAAACCGACGTGCCGGATCCACCGGAGGCCGGGGATGGCCCCGCCTCGGAATCGTCATCCTGTTCGTCGCCGGTCAGGCGGGCGAGCTTACGCTCCAGCGAGACTATGCGGATTTCAAGTTCGGTGATGCGGCGCGACTGCATCAATGTGAGGGACCGCGTGAGCGCGATATTCGATTCGTCGCCTTCGAGGGGTGCCAAGGACACACCCGAATCCTGGTCGTCGTCCTGACCGTCGTCATCCAGTTCCTCGATCGGGAGAGCCATCCACCGGTTCGTGCATCGTTCGATGCGTTTGCGGCCGATGATCTTCGGATCCAACCCGGCTTCGCGAAACAAGCGCACCGCCGATTCGCCGTTGCGGTATCGGCGTAGGAATTCGTTGCGAAACCGCGTCGAATACTGGATCCGATATTCGCTGACGTCCGCCACCGCAGGCAACGTGATCAGATACGCACGCTCTTCACGAGAGAAAGGCACACGTGCCATACAACCAAACCTTTCTATCCAACGGATTTATCCAACAGGCGCAACATCGGGCAGTGGCATGCGATTCGATACGGTCGGCGTCCGCCCACCGCCGGCCCATGCCCGTGGGGCCAGACAAGACGGTGGACGGCGCAACCGCAACGCGCCGACTGCGCGGCATCACGCATGGTGACGCCACAGTTTCGAGCCGGAACGCCATTTCAGCCACGCGGCCAGGCCAAGCAGGGCGACCAGCACCGCCGGCACGACCACTTGCATCCACCACGGCTTGGTACCCGTCAGGGGCAGTTGACTCACCGGGGGAAGGCTCGCCGTCCATTGGCCGTACCAGTCGACCTTGTTCGGGTCTGTCTTGTAGGACACCTTCTGCGCCTTCGTCGAATCCGCGATCGCGCCGCCGCTGGTCAACCGGTTGGACCAGCCGTTGAACGTCACCGTGCGCGAATTATTGTTCTCGATCTTCCACCTCACCGGCTCCATGCCGGCCAACTCCGCCGGGTCGTCGGACGCGGCCACTTGGGGCAGGTAGTAGTTGTCGTACAGGTAACGGCCCGTATACGCCGGAGAATTCGCCAACCTCGACGCGATCGAAGGTTTTACAGCAGAAGAGCCATCCCCCATGGGATAACAGCCAAGTCCCTCGACGTACCAGCACAGCGACGGCTTGAACGAGTTGTCATTCAGCATCGAGATGTTGTCCGCATAGACCGCCTTCTGCGCGACGCGGTACACCGCCACCATTAACGTGCCCGACTTGTTGCCGGACGTCGAGGTCGGGTTCGGCGCGAACTTCGTGTTCGCCTTCGCGATGTCGTTGCCCAGCCCCGTCAACGTCCTGCCATCCACCGTCACCCGGTCCGTGGTGCAGTACAGGTTCTTCTGCCGCTGAGACACCTCCGTGCCGCCCAGCAGGTTCTCGCACGACTTGTCCGACACCAACGACACCGTGAGCTTCGCCGAACTAACCCCATCAGTAAGGACGTCGGCGGTCGCCGTCGCGGGCGGCTTGTAGGGATCCGTCGTGGAATACTTGTACGTGGTCGCCAGCTTGCTGTTCTCGTAGTCGTCCGGCACCGGCATGATGAACGACACCTTCTCGGTCGTGAACGACGGAGCGGTACCGCTCCAGTTGGTGATCGGTATCCAGCTGGATACGATGCCGCTTCCCGTATTAAGCGACAGGTAGTAGTACGCCTTGCCGAACGTGCTCGTGACCGTGCGCACCGTGTTGTCCGTGTCCCACACGGCCCGCAGCATCACGCCGACCGCGTCGGTCGGAATCGAAACCAGACCGAGCGGGACCGTCATGCCCGGCTGCAGATGCTCGGCGACCTTCGACACCAACGAATCCAGCTCGGTGATTTTCCCGCCGACCTTGGTGCATTTGCCATCGGCAACGGCATTGCACCAATAGACGTCCCAGCCGGCGAAATAGTATTTCGTATTGACGGAATCCTTGCGCGTGGGGGTCACGTTCTGCACCTCAATGCTCGCCGCCGACGGGTCCGTGCCGGCGAGGTCGTACGACACGTCCACCGGCATCGAATCCGCGTCCACCTCGCCATCGCCTTTGCCCTCGGTCACGTTCTCGCCCGCGTCGAAGACCGCCTGGTACGTGACCGGCGTGGCCGACACGTTCAACCTGTACGGATTGGTCGACGACTTCGGATTTTCCGTGTACACGTAGCAGTACAGGAACCGGTCGGAGGAGGAGTCCTCGCTGTCGAAATAGCACTCGTTCGCCCCATGACCGAAATCCCAGAAATCGCTGTGACCTTCGGATCCCGGAGCAGCCGCAGAGTTGGAACCCTTCAACTGCAGCTTGATGACCTCCCCCGTCGTGTTGCTGACCGTGATCTCGTAATTGGTGTATCCCAACGCGAGCTTGAGTCTGAACAACGCGCCGCGACCGGCCGCATATTGACCATCAATCTCCTGGCGTTCACCCCCCGGCTTGCTGGCGGCGATTTCATTCGGCCAAGAGTCCCATTTGAACCTCAACTGGTTGTCCTTCCACTTGTGGATCGACTCCCATGTCGCGCTGTCGCGGTTCCACTCCACTCCGCCATTACCGACGTAGGTCGCGATGCGCGCCTCGATGCTCGTGACGCCGGTCGACTGGCCCATGTTGATCACGCGCAGGTTCGCGGCCGACCACACCAGCTTCACGCTCACGTCCGTCGTCACGCCCTCGAGCACGATGTAGTACGGATGCATGTGCATCAACGACCCGCCGGTCGTGACGCCCTCCGAATACATGGGCGCCTCGCACACCGTGACTGAGATTCCCTTAAGCGCGCCGCTCGTCAGGTCCGTCCTCGCGCACGATTTCCCGCTAATGCTGAAGTTGCCCGTATCGCTCTTGTAGGCGGGGACATTCACACGCTGCATAGTATCCGCGTAGTCGCACGACGGACTTGAGACACCGTCCACGCTCGCGCACACAAGCACGCTGGACAGCAACTGAGACCACGCATTGGCGGTGCTGCTGGTACTGGATGTCGGCTCGTAACGCACACTGTTGTGCGCCACCATCAACACCGTGCCGCCGTTATGCACCTGTAAGCCCCCCGCCGTGCTCAGGTTCACATTCTCGCCTTGATAATTGGCATTGCCCGACTGTATGCTCGTATTCCAAGTTCCGGCAGAACGATTGCCCAAGCCGTTGGGATTGTTCCAATTCCCGATACCCGCAATCTGGTTCCTCAAAGTCGAATCATCGTAAGAACGCGACGTGTTGCCTAATTGGCGTCCAGCGTATGCCACAATATCCTGAGCCGACACGGTGGTGTTGCCGGTTGCACCGCCGCTGTAGTATGTCGCGCTCAGCATGCCGATGCTCTGCTGGCCCGTGCCCCGCATGTTCGTGTTACCCACCTGGGGGCCGGACAGGCCGTCCGCCCTCGACAACACCGTCACCGAATGCTTGGTATTGGCCACCTCACCCATACCGCTTCCCGACTTCGTGATGCTCTCCTCCGCGCACAGCAGGAAACCACGCGTGCTCGCGGTCTGGCCATCGGAGAACACCCCACCCAACGTCTTGTCCGACGCCGCGTTCAACGTGAACGACTCTCTGTTCGTGTTCCTGTCCAGAGCGCCGCCCGCCGTGACCGACACCCAATCATTCTGGACGCCTCCACCCGAGGAACTGTCGTACACCAGCACCGTGTTGGTCGTGTCCATCTTATCGCACGTCTTGCTCGAATCGCTGGTGTACCCCTTCTGCACGTACAGTTTCAGGGTACTGCCCGCGTACTGCTTGGTCACCTCGAAGTCGATCGAACCCGACGCGTGCGTGCTCGCGTCGCCCGACACCGTGGTCGACATCTTCGACGCGTTCAACCCCGTGCCCGTGTTCTCGAATGTCAGCCCACGGTAGCCCACACGGATGCTACCCGTGTTCACGAACGACACCACGATCGACGCGCCCGCCGGCACCTCGGTCAACATGCACTTGTTCGCGTCCTTATTGGCATCGTCCTTGCTGCCGTCGATCCACGGCTTGCACTGCTCCGTGTAGTCCTTGCTCTCGTCGTACGCCAGCACATACCGCTTGGCGTCCTTGGCCGCGGACGTACCCTCGGGCTGGACGGAACCCATCCACGCCAGACGCATGCGCAACTGGCCGTTGTACTGCAGCCACACGCCGTCGTACGTGTACCCCTCGTTGTTCGGCAGACCGATCTTACTCAACGTATAGGTACGAGCAACGTTGCCGTCATTGTATGTAGCGTCATCGCCATTCGCCTTCTGGATATTGTTCGGGAAACAATTCTCCGCCAAATACCCGAAAGCCTGATCAGCTGTGGTGAAGGTCTGCCCCATGGAGCTGTTAACAACCTTGAGCAGCTCATCCGCGTCCCTAGCCAACGTCATATGCTGATCTTTGCAGTTGTACGTGGTCTGAACGATGGCGTTACGCTCCGTTTCGCTCGTAATGTCAATCGTGTTGAAACGAAGCGTATAGCCGGAAGGAACGGTGCCGCGCCTCGTCGCGGTCGTGCTCTGGCCGTTCATCGTCATCCTGACGCCATACACGTAAGGCTTCAGATTAGTCACCTCATACTCGGTGTACGCCTTCGCGTTCTTCGGATCCCACGTAGTGGAGTCCGCCTGGGCGTCCGTGCCGTCATCACTCGCCACGGACACACCCTCATCCGCCGACACACCGGTATCATCGCCGGACGAATCATCCGTGACGACGGCCGGCTCATCCGATGCGTCAGCCGTGTCGGACATGTCGGTCGAATCAGTAGTCAAACCGGTCGAACCAGCCGCATCACCGGACGCGCCGTCGGTGTCGGACGAGTCACCGGTCGCGCCGGTCGAATCGGACGAGCCGGACGTGTCCTCGGACGAGCCGGACGTGTCGGTCGAATCAGTGGTGGTGCCGGTCGTATCAGTCGTGTCGGTGCTGGTGCCGCCGGTCGTGTCGGTGGTGGTCTGGGTCGTATTGGTGCCGGATGCCTCCTCGGCGTACGCGTTCGTGGCGCTCGTGGCCACGCCCGCCAACATCGCCAACGCGCACAAGGACGGCAACGCCTTACGCGCTACAACGCACGTCGTCCTGCCGATCGCCTCCAACCAGCGAGTATCCATCATGAACGGCACCTCAATCAATCAACCAAACCGGCCCACGACCCTCGTGAGGCACCGGACCGGACGGCCCGCCTCACAGCGGACCGACGAACAACAATCACAACCACCCGGACCAAACCAGGCGAAACGTCTTCACATATCCCCGCTTCAAGCGGGGCCCACCCAACCCAATCGGGCCGGGAACCATCCCGACCATTCCAATCGGGGTCCATCCCACCATTCAGGTCGGGAACCGTCTCAACCATTCCGGTCGAGCACATCCCAACCATTCAGGTCGGGGTCCATCCCAACCCAGTCGGGCCGGGGCCTATCCCACCGTTCGAGTCGGGAACCGTCTCAACCCAGTCGGGTCGAGCACATCCCAACCATTCAGGCCGGGAACCATCCAGCCGATCACCGGCCGGGACCGCCCCATCGAAGCCGGGGCCGCTTCTCTCTCGTTTTCCCTTCCGTCATCCCGCACGGGAATGAAAGATGTTTCTTTCCCTCATCCCGGGCGGGGACGAGGTGTTTCTTTTTCGTCATCCTGAGCGGAGCCCGTAAGGGCGGAGTCGAAGGATCCCGGAATCGTTGACACCGAAGAACACGAAACCCGATGATCCCGTCCCACCCGGGACGACGAAAAAGAGGAGGAAAGCGTGACGGCCCGTAGAGAAGGGAAATGGGCCGTCACACAATTCGGGACAGGCACCCGACCGCCGCTTCAGACGACGGCCGGAGCCTTATGAACCGTCCGGCATCAGGCGATAACCGAACCCGCGGACTTGCGGGAGCGACGGTAGGACACCAAGCCGAAGCCGCCCAGCACCAGAGCCACGATCACGCTCAGCGCGATGCCCGCGCCACCGGTCTTCGGGAGCTGCAAGATGTTCTTGACGTTCATCACGTAATGATGGCCGGTCGTGAGACCGTGAGAGCCGTCGCTGCTAACGAAGAACAGGCCGTTGGGGTTGTTGAGGAAGGCCGACACGTTAGCAGAGCCGACCGCAGTCGTCAGTTCAGCGCTGGTAGGGACGGCGACCGTCAGGACACCAGCAGCGGTCGTACCAGAGCCAGAGATCTTAATGGTGTATTTCACGTTGTTCGTCTGCATGTAGCCGGTGGAAGCGGTGGACTGCTCGACGATGTAGTAGCCTGCGCCCAGCCCCGCGAACACGACATCACCCTTCGTGGCATCTACCGCGCTACCGGAGAGCTCGCCAATCTGCCCGCCCTTCTCGTACTGCTTGGAAGTCTTGTTGTAAGTGGTCTTGTACAGCTTGAACACTTCACCGCCGGCGAGACGGGCGTAGTTGTTGTCGATATTGTGCACCGTGTAGTCGATGGGCTTGCTCTGCTGTTCCGGATCCTTACCGTCCGTGGCTTCCTTGTTGTCGAACTTGAAACCGTAGTCGTTGCCACCGTTGTTTAGGTCGACGATGGCTAGATAGCTCAGCTCGATCACGTCGCCACCGGTGGCGGTGGCGTTCAGGCCCATCACGTCATCCGTGTGCAGGTGGAAGTAGGTTTCGTTACTCCTGATGGCGTTGTTCACTGTGACGCCGGAAGCCATGGTGGCATTGATGATAGTGGTGCCGGTGGTATACGGTTCAGCACCCACAAACGCCTTGATGGCGTCATCGTCGGTAGGGGTCTCAAGCTTTGTGGACTCGCCACCAGCGGTGTCCGCCTTCCGGTAATAATCCACCGTCAACGGCGTCACGTCAGTACCGTCTACCGAAAGCTTCAGGGCTTGGGCGGTACCAACCTCGTTGTTGCCATGCTTGATGGTTGTGCCCTCGACAGTCAAGCCCAAGTTGCCGATGGCAGTCTTTGCTGTCTCGAGATCGGTGTAGACGGTCACGCCATTACGCGGGGCATCGTAGATATCCATACTGTGACGGGCATCACCTTGCGACCAGTTCGAAGGGATTGTGGACTTCACGGTGTAACGGACCAAGCTCTTGGTGGAGGTCGACCACAGGGTCTCAGCCTTCTTCTGCATCGTGACCGAGGGCTTACCCGGCTCGACCGGATCAATCGGCTTGTCCGGATCTTCACCGTCTTTGGTCTTCATATCGACCTGGCCCAGCGTCTGGTTGTCGAACGTGGTGATCATCTCAGCGTCCTGATAGATAGTGGACGACACAATCATCGGGACATTGACATCCTCCAAAGGGGAGCCAGCCTGCTTATCGGAAACAATCAAATAAACACCAGCGGTGAACTCGAAACCACCATTCTTGGTGAGCTTGGCGTTGTTTGCATACAGATTCACAGCCTTATCGGTCTGCCAGTCATCGTCTTGGATGGCATAAGAACCATACTTCGTTCCGCTTGTCACCTTGTTCGTACCGGTACCGAGATCATTGGCAATCTTGCGCAGTGTGTCGGCAAACCCGGTGCTTTGCATGTTCGCGGCGATGAACGCCAACGGATTGGTGTAATACGTCTTCGGCTTGCCGTCGGAACCCTCGATGTTGGCCTCGTAGGCGCTCGAATCGGCAGCCCTGATCGCCGCGCGAAGAGCAGCCTGCACATCAGCATCAGTCAAGACTTCGACACTAGTGAGATTCGCACCGGTATGAGCGATGTTCGTGTAGGTGCCGAGCCTGAACAACTTCAGAGTCGAACTGCTGGCGTTAGCCTCAGTGAGGTTGTTCACTTGAATATACGCCTCATTGGTCGGCGCATCCAACGCATTGGCGGTGCTGGTGCCGAGCGCCATACCGGCGACCAGCACGGCGGCGGCGGACAACGCGCCCGCCACACGCTTCAAAGCATTCGCTTTCATAGATGTTCTCCAATCTTCTTAACGGTGCATTTGCCAGTGGGATGACAAAGCCACCCGATGATTGTCACCCCCCCCCCATCAAAATGCAAATCGAAAAGAGTAGGGTGGTTGAAAATCGGCAATTCGGGTGCATTTCGTAACCGCACTTGACGAAACCTACCCCCATCATAAACACCCTTTATGCCCTCCTTTTGAATACATGGAGAATCAAGGCTTCCCCCGACCTGCCATCCTCCCCTTAGCGGAGGGCCGACGGGTGCCGAACCACAGCTCGGCCGCATGATGCGGATGCGGATACGGGCGCAAATGCCGCTCACGGAACCATCGCCACACACGCAGAACAACCAACGCGGGCACCACCAGCATGAAAAACACCAACAATCCGACCAATACCGGATCACCCGGCGCATCAGACGAGTCCGGAATCATATCCGGAATCACCGCACGCTCCGCACGGATGATCAGACGCTGCGTATTCACCCCATACGGCGTGCACGTGAACAGCGTGAGCAGATCCCGACCCGGTTCCACCGTCAGATACGTCGTATCATCCGGATCCGTGATCTGCACGTCGAAAACCTTATAACCCAACGTCTCACCCAACACGTGGACATACATCACATCGCCCGAACGCAACTCATCCACACGCGTGAACATCAGCTTATCCGGCAGACCACGGTGCGCGGCGATCACCGAATTCGTGGACTCGCCGCCCACAGGCAGGCTCGTGCCGTAGAGGTGGCCTGCGCGGTTGGTCAACACATCATCCGACGTGCCATGGGCGATTGTGAGATAGACGGAGATGCTCGGAATCTCAATCGTGGCCATCGCGCCGGAGCCATTGAGGGACAGAAGGCTTTGGTACCGATCGTCGCTTTGGGAGCGGCTCATATCGGGATCGTCGCCGAAGGGGTCCGAGCCCTCGCCCAACTCGGTCTGCGGAGAGGCGGCCAACTCGGCGTTATACGCCTCCGCGGCCTCAAGCGCGGCCTTCTGCTCCTCGGAAGGCCACTGCGCCACCTCCTCGTCGAAAGCGCGGGCGCCATAGGCGGAATCCAAGGTGTTATAGGCCTGAAGGGCAAAGGGGCGCAGGCCGATGAACAGGGAGGTGGAAATCAGAATCAAAGCGATCGCAAGCCACGCGGCGCTGCGTTTTTGCGCGCGGCCGGCGCGGCGACGGTCTTCGGCGCAGACGGCCTCATAGTCGGACCAGGACCATACCAGAGGGGCGTGCGGCAGCGCGGCGACAGCGGCGGGAAGACGGCGGCGGGCACGCGCGGAAAGAGGTTTCACGGGCCTCGCGGGGTTGACGGGATCCTTGACGGGCCTCGCGGGGTTGACGGGATTCCCGGCGGCAGCGGCGCCCCCAACGGAACCAACGCCGACGAAACCAACGCCGACGGAACCGGAATCGACGGCATCAGAGGCAGCGTCGGCGTCGGCGGAATCACCCTCGGCGGCGGCCCGCCTCGCGGCCAACTCCGCAGCCCGCGCCTCGGCCGCCTTCCTGCCCAACACCACCGCCAAATTCACCAACGGCCCATCAGCCCCATCGGCCCCAACGGATTCGGCGGCATCCTCGACCGACTCATCAAAATCCGAAAGCTCCGCCTCCCGCTCCTCAGCCTCGACGGGGGCGACGGGCTCCACAGGCACGACGGGCTCCACAGGCACGACGGACGGCACGGAATCAGCGGAACGAACCGGAGCAACGGTCTCCGTGACGGGGGACTCATCCGGCATGGCATCTACGCCCGGCGCACCGCCCTCAACGGAACGGTGCGTGGAGCCGCGGTCTTTTCGACCGAAGAACAGCATGACAACACCACCTTGACCATACGAAACACGCAAGCATCAAGGCTCTGTCAATCCCACACCGCGCAAGTGTAGCGCATAAAACGAAAAACGCCTCGCCGCGGGCATAGGCCGGGCGAGACGGGTGAACGGACGGACGAATGCGGGAGGGAAACGGACGGCATGGACGGGCTTTCGCGTCGGCCGGATGGAACGGAGCCGAACGAAAAGGGGACTTCCGTAATTTGTTTCACTGAGCTTTTGTCAGTGAAACAAATTACGGAAGTCCCCTTTTCGCCGTGTAAAAGCGTCACTGACAATTCGTCAGCAACACTTTTTACGGAACTATGGTATCAGCCGTCAGGCGAGCGGAGCGAAAGTGATGACGCGTGCGGCCTCTAGGCGCGGAGGGTGAAGGCGTATTGGCATACGTCGAACCCTCCGCAACGACGAGGACGCTCCGTCATCACTTGAGCGCGGCGCCGTCAAGCGGACAGCCCAGTGGGCTGTCCGTAGGCGACGCCGAGCGGCGACAGCCGCGAGGCAGATATACTGCCCGAGAGCCGTCAGGCGAGCGGACCCGTCTCCCAGATTCGCTCCAGGTAGTCCTCCATCGAGCGGTCCGAGCTGAAGTAGCCGGAGTTGGCGACGTTGAGGATGGCCTTGCGGTGCCACTCGAGCGGCTGGGCGTACAGGGCTTCGATATCGGCCTGGATCTCGGTGTAGGCGTGGAAGTCGGCCAGCGTCATGAACCAGTCCTTGGTCAGCCAGTCGGCCACCAGCGGCGCGAAGGCGTTGCGGTCGCCGTTCGAGAAGGTGCCGTCGGAGACCATGTCGATGGCCTGCTTGAGGCGCGGATCGGCCTCGTAGAAGGCGGCGGGGCTGTAGCCGGAGGCGTAGAGGGCGTCCACCTCGTCGACGGTCATGCCGAAGAGGAAGAAGTTCTCAGCGCCGACGCGTTCGCGAATCTCCACGTTCGCGCCGTCGAGGGTGCCGACGGTGAGCGCGCCGTTGAGGGCGAACTTCATGTTGCCGGTGCCCGAGGCCTCCTTGCCGGCCTGCGAGATCTGCTCGTCGAGGTCGGTGGCGGGGATCAGGTGCTGGGCGAGGCGCACGTTGTAGTTCCACGGGAAGTACACGCTGAGCTTGCCCTTGACGTCCGGATCGTTGTTGACCACGCGGGCCACGTTGTTGATCAGCTGGATGGTCATCTTGGCCAGATAGTAGCCGGGGGCGGCCTTCGCGCCGAAGACCACGGTGCGCGGCATGACCTCGTCGGCGGACATGTTGCCGTTCTTGATGTCCGCGTAGCGGGCGATCAGAGCGAGGATCTTCAGCGCCTGGCGCTTGTACTCGTGCAGACGCTTGACCATGGTGTTGACCATGGTGTCCGGGTCGATGTCGAAACCGTACTCGCGCTTGGCGTAGTTGGAGAAGTCGACCTTGTTGGCCTGCTTGACGGCGGCGAACTTCTTGACGAACTCGTCATCGGCCGCCAGCGGCTCCAGGCCCTTGAGCAGCTCCAGGTCGCTCAGCCACTTGTCGGTGCCGAGACCCTCGGTGATCAGGTCGGACAGGCGCGGGTTGGCGAGCTTGATGAAGCGGCGCGGGGTCACGCCATTGGTCACGTTGGTGAACTTGTCCGGGTACACGTCGGAGAAGTTCTTCAGCGTGACGTCCTTGAGCAGCTGCGAGTGCAGTTCGGCCACGCCGTTGACGTGCGAGCCGCCGTACGTGGCGAGGTAGGCCATGCGCACGGAGTCGCCGGTGTGGATCGCCATGTCCTTGATGGTGTCGGAATCCACATGCTTGGAGGTGAGCTCGGCCTCGAACTGCTCGTTGATCTGCTTGATGATCTCGAGATGGCGGGGCAGCAGCTCGCCGATCAGGCTGGCCGGCCAAACCTCCAGCGCCTCGGGCAGCAGCGTGTGGCAGGTGTAGTTGAAGGTCTTGGTGGTGATGCCCCAGGCGGTGTCCCAGTCATAGCCATACTCGTCGATCAGCACGCGCATCAGCTCGGGGATGCCGATCACCGGATGGGTGTCGTTGAGCTGGAAGCAGATCTTGCTCGGGAAGGTGGTCAGGTCGGGGTTCTCCTGGCCGGGGTAGAACACGCGGATCGCATCGTGGATGGACGCGGCCACGAAGAAGTACTGCTGCTCGAGCCGCAGCGCCTTGCCCTGCGGGGTGGAATCCTCCGGGTAGAGGATCTTGGAGATGTTCTCGGCGGCGACCTGCGGGCGGACGGCGTCGAGGTACTCGCTGCGGTTGAAGGTGAGCAGATCGAACTCATCGTAGGACTTCGCGCTCCACAGACGCAGCGTGTTCACACGACCCGAAGCATAACCCGGCACCATGTAGTCGACCGGCACCGCGCGCACGGACCAGGCCGGCTTCCACACCTTCTTGCCGCCCTCTTCGACGACCTCGCCGCCGAAGGAGACCTTCTGCGAGCGGTTGTAGTCGATATGGCCCCACGGCTCCTCGTTGGTCAGCCAGTAGTCGGGCTTTTCGATCTGCTTTCCGTCCTTGTCGAAGGCCTGCTCGAAGATGCCGTACTTGTATTGGATGCCGTAGCCGAACGCGGGCACGCCCAGCGAGGCGAGCGAGTCGATGAAGCAGGCGGCGAGACGACCCAGGCCGCCGTTGCCCAGGCCCGGCTCGTGCTCGGCGTCGATCACGTCTTGGTAGTTGAATCCCAGCGATTCGACGGCGGTGTCGAACTGCTCGGTGAGGCCCGCGTTGAGCAGGGCGTTGCGCAGCTGCTTGCCCATCAGGAACTCGGCGGACAGGTAGCCGACGGCCTTGGTGGTGCCGTTGACCATGTCGGCCTGGGTCTGCATCCACGAATCCATCAGATGGCGGCGCACGGCCTGCGAGGCCGCGACGTAGACGTCGGCCGGGGTGGCCTGCTCGACGGTGACGCCCTGACCATACTTGAGCTGTTCGCGAATCTCATCGGCGAACTGCTCTGCCGACACGGGAGATTTCGGTGCGGTGATTTCGGTCATAATCTGACTTTCCTTCCGGTTCGTCCGGTGTGTTTCCCGTCAATAGTATGACGAGGGCTGGTTACCCGCATCCACGCCGGCGTGAACTTTTCGTGTTTTGGCTGTATACATTCGTTTTGGGTTATGCATACGTTGTCAACAATGGTTTATTGTAGCCGGTAATTGGAGGGTGGCAATCCAGTGTTTTTCAAGCGATGCGGGCCGTGCACTCGTTACCATACGGTCTTTAACAGTGGTGTTGGCGCTCACAATGGCAAGATCACGCGGTTTCAGATATCCATGGCAGAGCCGGATCTCACACGGTAACCATCTCACAACGCGACACGCGAACAGTCCACAACTTGGACACGCCTCGGCAACCCCAGCGCCATCCGGAGGGGCAGCATCTCCGTGACATGTCGAGCCAAATCGATCGCCTTCCACTCTCCACTCTGAGCGGAACATGACGAAAGAAACGCGTAGCACAACCAAGAGCAGCAAGAGCGAGCACGGCATCGACCCCGGATCTCGAAAGCGCTTACCTAGACTTTGTTTGAAGGGTGGAGGATACTTGAGTCTAGGAGGTGCGCGATGGCTCAACCAGAAAACTACAACCCGATGATTTATGACGCGATGCGCGAAAGCGCAAATCGTCTGGTCGGAGAATACACATATTTGGCGAACCGCACCGACGACATGGTAATGCGTAACGCCCTGCTCGACGCCATCCGTGGGGTACGCCAAGAGATAGCGATGACCGACGCCGATAGTCGCAAAGACGTGGAGGCGAAGACGGCGGAGTTCGCCTCCCGCGCAGCCAACATGCGAAACTTCCGCATCAACGGCGCACAGATGGCGCGTGGCCACATGGCCACCAGCGCCATGGCCCGACCTGCGAAACAAACGCAGGAGCAAATGCTGTGATTGCGACCTTGTTGGACGATGACCGAATTCGCGCCATCTTTCACGAGTTCATTCTGCCGTCATACCCAGCTGAGCCTTCGGACTCTCCAACGTTATACATGGTCGGAGCCCAGCCAGGAGCCGGCAAAACTCGTGCCATACAACGGATTTGCAAAAGCCATCTCGACGCAGTCGAGGTGAATGGGGATGATCTTCGTGTATACCATCCTGACTATTCACGCATACTCGACGAAGCACCGCTGCGCATGCCGGAATTGACCTCGCAGGCATCCAGCGCATGGGTGAGAATGAGCCTTGATCATTTGCGCGACCGCCATGTCAGCGTGGTGGTGGAGACGACTTTCGCCCACCCGAAAGCCAATATGGACACTTTGCACTCATTTCGTCAGGCCGGTTACCGCGAATCCCTTGTTTTTGTGGCCGTTCCAGCACCGGTGTCCTTGCTTGGGATTTTAGAGCGATACGTGCAGCAGTTGCGCGATTATGGCATCGGGCGATGGAGCGATCCCGCCTACCATGATCAGGTCGTTCAGCAGATTCCCGACACCTTGGAATGTTTGATTGCCTCCGGTTTGCTGGACGAAGTGAAGGTCGTCGATCGTAACGGGGCGGATGTCGCTCACAAGTGCCTCAATCCGACAGACGCAACAAGGAACGCAACGGAATTGCGCAGACTTGCCGAGAGCAAGCTGGCGGCCGACTCCATAACCGAAGAACAGCGTGAGCTTGGGAAGCAGTCACTGACGGACATTGTCCAATACCTGACCACGTTGGAACATCCCGATCACAACGTTGTTGGCCTGACACGCCGCGCGGAGACGTTGTTTCTCAACATAAGGAATTGACGCAATCTCAAGCGGCCGCCGCCTACGATGCCTCGAGCGGAGGCCGGTGCGGTCCTCCTCATCATCATTCCAAGCAAGGTCGCGCACTTCACGCGCGACGGCAACCAGCAGCGGAAGGGTGGTCGCAGGGCAAGGGACAATGGGAACATGGCAGTGATACGCGAACAAGACCTCGGCAAAGGACGTGACGCATGGCGCGCGTGGCGCGAGGCGGCCGAAGCGGAAGCAGCGGCGGAAGCGACGGAAACGGAGATTGGCGGGACATCCGGCAATCCCAGCGGAGCATCCAAGGACCCCAGCGGAACAATCGACAACCACGGCGAATCGAACGGATCCCGCGCAACCGACATGGCCGGACGATCAAATGAATCCGCCGTCACCGAGCGGTCCGACCAACCCGGCAGCCTCAGGCGGCTGGCCGTGACACCGGCGTTGCCGCGGCCGATTATGGCGATGGCGGTGCGATACACCCTGCACCTGCTGGAACGCAAAGCGCCCGGGCCCGGCGTGGAAGTACGTGTGGCACCATGGGGCGCGATCAAAATCCTGGACGGCCCGGCCTCCGACCCGCACAACCTCACCCCACCGGACGTCATCGAACTGGATCCGGACGTGTGGCTGCGACTGGCCGCCGGCATCACCACTTGGAGCGAGGAAAAACAGGCCGGCCATATCAGCGCGGTCGGCGAGCGCGACGACCTCAGCGACCTGCTCCCCCTATAACCAACCGGCTATAACCTAACCGGCGAGCGAACCGCACACCGGACCAGCCGAGTCTACGCGTGCGGGGCCGGGAACCATGTCGCGCGCCGAGGATGCCCGTCAGGGTGATCGACCCTACGCGTGCGTGGCCGGGAAACTGGCGCGGCCCTACTTCTTGGCTTTGAGGGCGCTGGGCATGGGCATCGGAATCGGACGAGGCTTGGGAACGGCCTTCGCCTTCACCTCGGGCATCTCGCCGCTGGTCGCCTTGGCGGCGGCCTCGGCGGCCCACTTGGCGTATTCGTCCAAATCATCCCCGACGGCAACCGGCGCCTCAGGAGCGGATTCGACCGGATCGGCGACGGCGGCGGCTGGCCCGTCAGCCGCAACGTCGGCGTACGGGTCGGCGACACCGGCAATATCATCGATATCGGCGACATCGGCGAACGGATCGGTGGAACCGGTGCCCGGCTCCTGTTCGCTCAGCTCCTTGGCAAGCTCGTCGTAATCAGTGTCGGTAGTCAGATACTTGAGCTTACGAGCAATTTTCTGTTGCTTGGCTTTCTGACGTCCGCGGCCCATCTGACCCCCTGCGAGTAATGCTTGCTATCAATTCATCACACAGAAGCGTACCACTTGTTGCGTCCGGTGCGCTTGTCGGCTCGCATATTTACTCTTAAAAGCGTATTTTGCACGGTTTTGACACACTTCATGGCCTTGAAGGGACGGACGATGACGGACGACATCCAGGACACCCAGACTCAGGACACCCAGCTGACCGCCGCGGGCAACGAGATGAGCGCCAGCTTCCTGGCGGCGAAGAAGCGGTCCGACGCCACGCTGGCCAAGCTGGAGGCCGAACCCGGCAAATTCACCATGCTCACCGGCGACCGCCCGACCGGACGCCTGCATCTGGGCCACTACTTCGGCTCCATCCAGCAGCGCGTGGCCATGCAGAACAAAGGCGTGCATTCCAACATCATCATCGCGGACTACCAGGTGATCACCGACCGCGACACCACCGAACACATCCAAGACAACGTGCTCAACCTCGTGCTCGACTACATGGCCGCCGGCATCGACCCCAAGCAGACCATGATCTACGCGCACTCCGCCGTGCCGGCCGAAAACCAGCTCATGCTGCCGTTCCTCTCGCTGGTCACCGAGGCCGAGCTGCACCGCAATCCCACCGTGAAGGCCGAGATGGAGGCCTCCGGGCACGCGCTGACCGGACTGCTGCTCACCTATCCGGTGCATCAGGCGTGCGACATCCTCTTCTGCAAGGCGAACGTGGTGCCGATCGGCAAGGACAACCTGCCGCATATCGAAATCACGCGCACCATCGCCCGCCGCTTCAACGAGCGCTACGCGAAGAAGAACCCCGTGTTCCCGGAGCCGGCGGCGATCCTGTCCGAAGCGCCGGAGATCCCCGGCCTTGACGGGCGCAAGATGAGCAAGTCCTACGGCAACTCCATCATGCTGGGCGCCACCGCCGAAGAGACGGCCAAGCTCATCAAGAAGAGCCCCACCGATTCCGAACGCACCATCACCTTCGACCCGACGGGCCGTCCGCAGGTCTCCGCCCTGCTCACCACGGCGGGCCTGGTCACCGGGCGCGATCCCAAGGAGATCGCCGACGAGATCGGCGCGGCGGGCGCCGGCGCACTCAAGGCGTACGTGACCGAATCCGTGAACGAGTTCCTCGCCCCGCATCGCGAGCGCCGCGCCGAACTCGCCAAGGACATGGACTACATCCGCGACGTGCTCACGGACGGCAACAAGCGTGCCAACGAGGTGGCCGAGGCCACGCTCGACGAGGTGCGCGAAGCCATGGGCATGAAGTACTGACGCACCGCCCTCGCGCTCGGGTATGGACTCGAGCGCGGGCAGTTGGTTCGACGGAATGCGAGGCAGGCATGACGGAACACGGTTCGCAAAACACGGTTCACAGGATGCAGGATGTTTGCCTCGTTTACTCCGCTCGCAATGATGTGAGGAACGCGTTCCGATCGGGATGGCCACGGGCACAACGAGCTGAGCGAACCAGGATGATTGGCGGTAGGGGTCTTATCGCGCGACGCTCCACCCCGAAGTTATCCACTTATCCACAATTTGCGTAGAGGCAGTGGACGCGGGGACACGGTTCGCCATAGGGTCGTGGCATGAACCAACGATCACTGTCGCTCACCGGTCTGACGGAACTCAAGCATCAGCGCATGCAAGCCTGCGCAGACATACAGGAACGCGTATCAGCCCAGTATGTCTACGCACTGACGACCGCGCTGGAACTACTCGCCGTGGAGAAACCCCTGATGCCGCGGGGCGTGCAACGCGCCGACAGACTTTACGTCGTGGCGCGGGCGCACAACACCAGATTCCGGGCGGCCAACCTATCGTTCGTGACGTGGCCCTGGCCACTGGATACCACCACCGTCGAACGCAAATTCGCATGCACCTCACCAGCGTGCACATGGGCCATGATGTCAACCATCATCACCTTGGAGGAGCTCATCGTGCTGGGCGATGCGATGATGCGACGAGACAGAAGGCTGCGGCGCGCGTCTATTTCAGACTTCATCTCGTACCTCGACAGCGTGGACGAATGGCTGGGGCAGCCGGAAAACGCGGGCAGACGCGGTTTTCGCGGCATGCGCAACTGCCGGCGAGCGATACGGCTCATGCGCGAGGGGTCGGACTCGTCGCAGGAATCCCGGGCAAGCATCGCGCTAATGAGATACGGGCTCGACCACCCGGAATTCAACCATCCCATACGCAACCCGAAGAACGGGAAAACCCTGTTCATCGATATGGCCTATCCGGAATTTCGCGTGGCTCTCGAATACGAGGGCGCGCACCACGCCGAGCAGTGGCTGGCCGACGTAACCAGACAGCAGCTCATCGAAGACGAAGGGTGGGATTATTCGCAGATCACCAAGCTCAACCTTGGCGACGACGAAGCCGAAGAAAAACTGGCGCAACGTGTTGCGAAGAGCATCGAACGGCAGACGGGAGTGGTTGTTCCTGTGACCGAGCGTCAATCCATACGGCAGCTGTGCGACGGACGACGAACGCGGATGCGGCCGCTATGGGAAAGGCTGGGAATGGAGGAGGAACTCTTGGCGGCGCCTGGCCGGAAGGTGAATTTAGGCGCGGGAGATGAACCGGAGGATAGCCTTGATGCGCGCGACGGTTTTGATGAGGGGGATAACCTTGAAGCGGAAAATCACTACGACGAGAGCGACGGTCTCGACACAGGGGCCGTCAACGACAGTCGCGACAATCACGGAGAACACGACAATCATGACGGACACGCCCGCCTTGAGAATATCGAGGAATGTGGCGGACTCGGCGGACACGATGACTATAGCGGCTACGGTAGCTTTGACGACTTTGCGGGCCGCAACAACTACGGGGGTCATAGCGGCAACGACGACATTGATGATATCGCGTAAACAAGCCTATCTGCGTTAGCGGTAGTGGATTTATGGTCTTGCAAAGGTCGATCTGCGTTAGCGGTAGTGGGGTTTGGGCGATACGCCATGTATCTGGCCCGGTATTCCAACAACCTTACACGGGATAACGCCAAACCCCCACTACCGCTAACGCAGATCGACCTTTGCAGCCTCTCATTTCCACTACCGCTAACGCAGATTGAATCGAAGGAGGAAGTGGCGCACGGTAGGAGTTCTCACCCGTTACAACCGTCGCAATGGCGATCGGGTGGTGAAAGTGTACGGAGGACCAGAAGGATACTACGATGCCTGCAATGATCCCGGATTCAAACGCGATATAGGTAAATCGGCACCGATTGGGAGATCGTCGTCATCGGATCCGATTCCTTGGAGACCGTGAAGAACACCCATTCTCGTTATTTTTCAGGCAGGGACCGCACCGAGGAGTTATCGGCGCGGTTCGCCTGACGAGGTATGACGAGGCTTGACGAGATATGACGCGGTATTGCGCAGTATGACGAGATATGACGAGGTTCGCTTGACGAGATTTGACGCGGTATGACGAGATAAGACGAGATAAGACGAAGTTCGTTTGACGAGGCCTGATGAGGCTTGACGAGGTATGACGAGGTTCGCTTGACGAGATTCGACGAGATTTGACGCGGTGTTGCGCGGCGGCGACACGAAAGCGGCGGGGCCGTTCCGAACACCGGAACGGCCCCACCGTGTTATTGGAGGAGGAGGGAGGGGTAAGTCTCAGATCAGCGCGAACACGCCGTAGACCAGCAGCAGAGCGCCGAGGCCGAGCGTGGCCGGGGTGAGCTCCTTGCCGCGCTTGCACACCAGCATGGCGATGATGTGTGAGACGACGCCGAAGGCGACGCCCAGCGCGATGTTGCCGGCCACCGCGATGCCCGCGACGGCCACCAGGAACGGCAGGCTCTCCTCGAGCTTGGAGGCCGCGACGTCACGCACGCCCTTGAGCATCGAGACGCCCACCAGCACCATGATGAAGTCGGCGAAGACGAAGCCGTCCTGCACGTAGGCGGCGAGCTTGGTCTCGGTCTCCGAGATCCACATGCCCACGCCGTTGGTCTTCGTGGCGGTGAGCAGCACGAACACCCAGGCGAACATCGACACGAAGTAGCCCAGCGCGGCCACCAGGGAGCTCAGGCCGGACTTGGCGCCGTCACGCGAGCCCACGGAGGATTCCGCGCCCACCGAGGTGGGGGAGGCGCCCAGCACCGGAGCGACGACGTTGAGCGCGGCGCCGATGAGATGCACGCGGGAGGAGACGCGCTCGTCGATCTCGAAGCCGCCGGCCTGCGCCGCGGCGGACGTGGTGCCCATATTCGTGTACATGCCGATCAGCAGGAAGCTGAGCACGCCTTGGACGAACACCAGCGGCACGTTGCCGCCCTTGGCCGTGAAGCCGCTGAAGTCGAAGCCGCTGGTGAACAGCGCGCCGAGGTCGAGCGACTGGACGCCCGTGACGATGTTGTACGGGGAGGCGCCGTCGGTGGCGACCACCGTGTTCACGCGCTCGTAGACGAGCGTCGTGGCGGTCTGTCCGCCGATGAACGAATCCAGGAAGAACAGGATGCCGCCGACCCACATCGCGGCGATGAGCAGCCAGTAGGTTTTGGTGAGGGCGCAACGGTGGCGGAACGACAGGTACAGCACGTAGACGAGCACGCCGGCGGCCATCAGCCACAGGTAGTAGGTCTGCAGCGAGCCCAGAGTGGTGGTGTCGGTGAGCTGGCCCTCGTCGGTGATCATGCCGGAGCTGCGCAGCGCCGTCATCATGATGTAGATGCCGATGCCGACCGGCAGCGCCTTGCGCACGCTCTCCGGCAGCAGGTCGGTGAACAGGCGGCGGGCCGGGGTCGCGGCGATCGCCAGGTAGATGACCGCGGCCACGAAGGTGATGGCCAGCACGTTGGAGTAGGTGAGCCCCTCGTTCGCGGTGATCATGGAGATGAGCACGGTGCTCAGGCCCATGTTCGCCGACTGCACGAGCGGCAGGTTGCACAGCACGCCCAGCAGGACCGTGCCGAGGAAGGAGACCACGGCCAACGCGAGGTACGGGCCGGCGTAGTTGCCGTAGGAGGCACCGATCACCTGCGTGTTGAGCAGCAGCGCGCAGACGGCGATGCTGAACGAGCCGAAGCCGGCGCCGATTTCGGTGCGCAGGTTCGAGCCGCGGTCAAGGAAGTGGAATCGCTTGTTCAAGGCAAGGCTCAGCTTGCCCGGTTGTTTGGGGGAGGCGTCCGCGTGCGTTGCGGTGCCGACGGTTGCGTCCGTCATGATAATGCTCCTCTTGATAATTCTCTCGATGTGTTGGAACCGGGCGGCGGCGCGGGACTGCGCGTCGGGCCGTTCCTCGCGAGGCCGGCCCGTCGGGCTTGGCTTCGCGGGGGATTTGGCCGCGTGGGGCTTGGGCTTGCGCCGCCGCCTGGTCGGAGGACGCGCCCCATGGGTTACGTGGGGTTATGCGTCCTCGTGGGGGATCACTCGCCGGAGATGGTCACCTTGGCGCGCGCGTCCTTGCGGCTGCGGACCACGGGGATCGCGATGCAGGTGGCCACGACCGCGACGATCGCCACGCCGAAGGCCACATCGCCCGCGACCATCCAGGTCTTCCAAGCGCTGTTGTCGGTGCTGGCGGCCGAGGTGGCGGAACGCGCGTTCTGGTACAGCATGTGCTTGGTGCAGTTGCGCAGCAGGTACTTGCCGTAGTTGGTGGAGGTCGCGTCGCCTTCCTGGTCGTAGTAGGCGGTGACGGCGGAGCCGCCGAGCTGGCCTTCCACGCCGCCGAACAGGCCTGCGCCGGGGGTCATGACCCACGGGTACGGGCCGACGCCGTCGGTGATGACCAGGCCGTTGAAGCCCCATTCGCCGCGCAGGATCGTCTGGTAGAGACCCTGGTGGAACATCGAGATGCCGTCGCGGTTGAGCGAGCCCATGATGCCGAGCACGTTCTCGCCGTCCACGAAGGTGCCGGTTTCGTTGGCCTCGTCGACCACGAACAGCTCCTTGACGCAGATCTCGTAGTCCTTGAGGTAGATCTCGCGGGCCGCCTGTTCGGAGAACCAGGTGATGTTGCCGTCTCGGTTAGTGTCGTTGTCGTTCATCGCCATGTGCTTGATGTAGACGGACACGCCGCTGGACTGCAGGCCGGTGACCTCGGCCGCGCCCATCTTGCCGCCGATGAAGCCGTCTTCGGAGAAGTACTCGAAGTTACGGCCGCCGAACGGCGTGCGATGGGTGTTCATGGCCGGCGCGTAGGCGCCCGACAGGCCGTTCTTGATGGACTGGTGGGCGTATGCCTCGCCCAGCTTCTCCATCAGGTACGGATTCCAGGTGGAGGCGTTCACCACGGCGGAGCTCCACCAGGTGTTGGTGCCGTAGCTGTTGTTGCCGTTGCCGGACTCGCCGGGGCCGTCGACCACGGCCTCCTGCTCCTTGTTCACGGATTCGACGGCGGGGGTCTGCCAGCCGAGTCCGCCGGCGACGGCGATCTGCTCCTCGAGCGTGGTCTGGTCCAGCAGATAGGCCCAGATCTCGTTGTCGTAGTCGAGGTCGGCGAGGATCGGCGCGTCGATGTCGAGACGCATCGAGGTCTCCTCCTCGGTCACCTGGTAGTTGCCGTCCTCATCCTGGACCGCGTTGCCGTCGTCGTCCACCACGACGTAGTAGGTCTTGCCGTATTCGATGGCATGGTCCTCGTTCGCGTCGTCGTAGAGGTAGCGTTCGTCGTCCTGGGTCAGGCCCTCCCAATTCTCCTCGTCGGAGTAGGCGAGGTAGCTGGCGCCGCCCACGTACTTCTTGACGGTTTTGGTCACCTTCTCGCCGTTCTCGTACGTCTCGTAGGTGTAGTCGGTCGAACCCTTGGCGGGCACGGCCAGCGCGGCCACGGCGTTGTCGCTCAGCGCCTCCTCCTTGCAGCTGGATTCGTGCTGCATGATGGTCTCCATGCCGCCCGCGAAGTCGCTGCGGTTGAGGTAGCCGTCGAGCATGTTGCCGTCGCCGGCGTCCACGTCGCTCATCGAGGTCCTGGCGACCTGCTCGTCGCTGTCGCGCGCGCCGACGCCGTCCTCGTCGTAGACGATGGTGTCGGCCAGAGAGGTCTCCACCGGATCGGTGGCGTCCTCATGCGCGTTCTCGCCGATGTGGAACTTGTAGTCGCCCTTCTCCAGCACGTACACGCCGGTGCCGTAGGTGTCGAAGGAGGCGAGGTCGTCGGTGTCGAATTCGATGGTGACGGTTTCGGATTCGCCGGGCTCGATCAGACCGGTCTTCTGGAAGCCCATCAGCACCTTCGCGGACTTCTGCAGGCCCGTGCCCTTGATGCCCAGGGAGTCGTCCTGGTCGTAGGGCGCCTCCATGTAGAGCTGCACGACCTGCTTGCCCGCCACGTCGCCGGTGTTGGTGACCTTGACGCTGATGCTGTTCGTGCCGTGCGCCTCAAGCGAGACGTCCGAATCGGTCACCTCCTGCGAGAAGGTGGTGTAGCTCAGGCCGTAGCCGAAGGGATACTGCACCACTTCGTCGTAGCCGGAGGCCGTGCCGTTCTTCCACTCGTGGCTGGTGAACGCCTCGGAGTCGAAATACCCCTCCGCGTCGGCGGTCTCGTAGAAGCGGTATCCGACGTAGATGCCCTCCTCGTACTGGTAGTAGCCGAAGTTGCTGGACTTGTCGAAGCCGGTGGTGATGGATTCGACGTTGGTGTACTTGTTGTCGTCGTTGTTGTAGAAGGACGGCATCGTGGACATGTCGTAGGCGTAGGTGTCCACGAGGTGGCCGGACGGGTTCACCTCGCCGGTCAGGAGCTGGGCGACGCCGACGAGGCCGGCCTCACCGGGGTGGCCGATCCACAGGCAGGCGTCCACGCCGTACTCCTCCTGCTCGATCTCGCCCAGCTCCATCGCGGCGGAGGAGTTGATCAGCACGATCGTCTTGGAGTAGTTCTCGGCGCAGAACTTGAGCAGGTCCTTCTCGTCCTCGCTCAGCTGCAGGTAGGTGGTGCCGGTGGACGCCTTGCCGTCGCCGTCGTAGTCCATGACGGGGGAGGCGCCCTCGGCGCCGGAGCGGCCGAAGGTCACGATGACGGTGTCGTTGTAGCCGTCGGCCATGAAGTCGTCCTTATGGTTCTCGTACACGCTTTTGGAGAACTCGTTGACGCGCTTGTATCCGCCCCAGTCGCCGTCGCCGTAGGCGTCCTTGTTCTCGGCGTAGTCGGAGCCGGTGAACGTGGTCTCCTCGCCGGTGCCGGTGTGGCCCACGTACTCGCCGGTGGTGTTCGCGTTGCGTTCGCCGCCGACGGCCTCCTCAAGCCAGTTCCACGCCTTTTCGTTCACATCGAGGTACTGCTCGGTGCTCACGCCCTCGCCTTCGGTTTTGCTGCCGTCGAAGGCCTCTTTCATGGTGTAGGTGTACTCGTCGTACTTGCCGCCGGCCGAACCGGTGCCGCCGTTGACGTAGTTGTAGGACATCGCGCCGAGGATCGTGACCTTGCTGCCCTTTTCGAGCGGCAGGGCGTTGTTCTCGTTGCGCAGCAGCACCGCGCCTTCGCTTTCCAGCTCGGTGTTGACCTCGCGGCCCTCGGCCAGGGTCTCCTCCTCGGTCATCACCTCGGCGTCGCCGCCGGCCGTGACGGTGCCGATGCCCATGTAGTTGATCAGGGTGCTGCCGAATGTGGTGAGCATCGTGTTGAACACCAGCATGACGATAACCAGCCATGCCGTGGCGATGATGCCGTTCTTCACGAGATGCTTGCGTTTGTCGGACATGCTCTTCCCTCCTTTGCTTCTTTGCTCTTGGGGTGGATGCGAGGCCGGTGGGCCCCACATGCCACCCAATTTAGGAAGCGTTCAGGTGGGAGGCGTGCCGGATGGCACGATTGGTATCGATGGCGGCAACTTCCGTCGCCGGATCGCCGATGGCCGGCAATTCGCGACCGTAGGCTTGCGGCCGGTGGTTAGCAGCTGGCGACTAGCGGGCCGCGTCCTGCGGCTCGCGATCCTCATCCCGCCGCGGCTGACGCACCGGCAGCGGAAGCAGCACCTGCAGGGTGAAGGCCTTGCCGTCCGTGCGGATGCCCATCGTGCCGCCGTAGCGTTCCGCCGTATAGCGGATGCCGCGCAGACCGTACCCGTGGTATCCGGGCTCGGAGGTTTTCGAGGTGAGCGGCAGTCCGTCGACCAGCTCGATCGGCTCGTCGCAGTAGTTGCGCACCTGGATCAGCAGGAAGTCGTTTTCGGGGCGCACGGAGACCTGGATCACCCGCTTGTCCGGATCGGACTGTTTCATCACGCTTTCGATCGCGTTGTCGATCGCGTTGCCGAACAGCGCGTACAGGTCGCTCTGTTCGATGAAATCCAGACGTGAGGCGTCCGCCATGCAGGTCATGGTGATGAGCTGCGCCTCGCAGTACAGGCTTTTCTCGGTGAGCACCACGTCGAGCACCGGATTGCCGGTTCTCACCACCGAATCGTAGACATCGACCGAATGCTCGATCTCGCCCAGCTGGCGGTCGATGTCCGCGTTGCCGTGCGTCGCGCGGAACGCCGCGACCTGGTATTTGAGGTCATGGCATTTGCGGTTGATCACGTCGATCGTCTCTTTGGACACCTGGTACTGGTGCCGCTGGTGCCGCCACAGCTCCTGCACCATATTGAGCTCGAGCTGCGCCTTCTGACGGCGTTCGATGTCGTTCTGCAGGTACAGCACGATGCAGCACAGCGTCTCCACCAGTACGCGGAACGCCGGCACCATATTGGACGGTTCGGAACTGCCGATCAGCCAGAAAATCACCCGGTAATCGGCGACCGTCATGAACACGGCCACCATCACCAGCGTGAACAGCACCTTGCGGCGGCTCATCAGATACCGTCCCGACATCTGCAGCTGCGGGGCCAACCATCGGCGGCAGCAGACGTACAGCACCGCCATCATCAACGCCAACGCCGCCAACCGCACGCACCACCGCACCCATCCGTCGAACCACATCGTCAACAGACTGGCGACCTCCGAAATCGGCGAGACCAACGACAGCGACCACACCGCCACGTAGGTCCCGGTGGCGATGCCCATGCGCATGATGGCAACGGCAAACACCCACAGCGCCACCAAGCACATCGGCGTCTCCACGGCGGTCCACGCGGTTTTGCTGTCCACGAACACGGCATCCACCGCCACCACCGCGACGGCCAGCAGCACCGACCAGCCGATCCGCCACGCCCTGTCGCGACGCGTGGCCGCCCGTGACGAGGAGGTGGCCAGCGCGCAGGCCACGACCAGTCCGCAGCACACCACATAGAGCACGGGACTGATCAGCATCTGGTTGACGAGCTCACTCATGGTCGCCTCCTCCCACATACGCGGCCATCGCCGCGATGAATTCCTTGCCCTTCTGCCGGCTGACCGGCAGCCGCTCCCCGCCGACGATGGCGTCGCGGCCCTCCTCGATGCCGGTCACATGCGCCAGGTTGACCAGATAGCTGACGCTGCAGCGTGCGAAATGGTGCGGTTGCAGCGTCTCCTCCAGATTCTTCATCGACTCGCGGATGCGGATCACGCCGTCGACCGTGTGGATGAACATGTCGTGGCGTTTGCTCTCCACGTAGAGGATGTCGCTGACGCGCACCTTGTGCATGCCGTCCTTGGAGGTGAAGATCAGCGACTTGCCGCGGTCCTCGCGCCGCGCGATGTCGTCGATGGCGCTTTGCAGCTCCATGGCGAAACCGTAGTAGTTGATGGGTTTGAGCACGTAGGAGCGCGCCCGCACCGTGTAGCCCTCGATCGCGTATTGGGCCATGCTGGTGATGAAGATGATGATGACGTCCCGGTCGACCAGGCGAATCTCGCGTGCCGCCGAGATGCCGTCCATTCCGGGCATTTCGATGTCCATCAGCACGATGTCGAACACAGGTTGGTAGTCGGCGGCGATCTTCGCGCCGTCATCGAACACCACATGGCTGATGCTTTCGCCACGTTCCTGCTCGAATTGGGCGAGATACCGCTCCACGACGGACACATACCCCGGATCATCTTCGACGACGGCAATTCGAATCACTGCTTCGCTCTCCATGGTTCAGTCTTCTGGCAACACTGCTCAAGCCGGGCAGACTTACCCTTCCCATTATGCCCCGCCCGTGGAAAAGCCGCGCCCCCTCGGCGAATTGGCGCGCGCCCAAGCTTCCAACGTCATCCTGAGCGGAGCGTAGCGGAGTCGAAGGATCTCTTTGTTGTAAGATGGAGATCCTTCGACTCCGGCCCGTGGCCTTCGCTCAGGATGACGGCAATGCGCGCGTACGCGCGCTAATTAGATGTCGTAGCGCCAGGATTTGTCGGTGATGACGCGCGCCATCGCCAGCCCGATGGGCAGGCAGACGATCACCATGAAGGCGCGGAAGGCCCAGTCGAGAGCGAGCTGGGTGTCGAATTGGCCGAGGTGGAACATGGCCTGGTACATATACATGCCGGGCACCATGATCACAATGGACGGCACGGTCAGGCAGATGCGCGGGTAGCCGAGATGCGGCGGGAGCCAGCCGCGGCGCACGGAACTACGCCATGCGGAGGCGAGGAGGCCGGCCAATAGCGCGCCGAGGAAGGCGCCTCCTTCGGCGGGCATGCCCATATCGACGATTTCCAAACGGAAGGTGTCGGTGATGGCGCCGATGAACGCGGCGACGAGGCACATGCGCTGCGGGGAGTTGAACAACACGGAGAATCCCCACACGCCGACGAACGCGGCGACGAACCGCAGCAGGCAGTTCACCGCGGGGTCGAGGCCGAGCGGCTCGAATCCTTCCGGATTGAGGTGCACGATCAGCGCCACGGCCCAGCCGGCGAGCGTGGCCATCAGAATGATGCACAGCACATAGCAGATGCGTTGTATGCCGGAGGGGAAGTCGATTTTGGCCATGTCGAGTCCGCCGGTGATCAGCGGGAAGCCGGGGATGACGAACAGCATGGCGCCGATGTAGGCGGTGTCGTGTTCGAGCGCGACCGGGTCGACGAACCAGCCGATGGCGCGCAATACGCCGGTGCAGGCGAGCGCCGCCACGGCCACGCACACGAAGGTGACGAAGAATTGGTTGAGATGGTGGGCGAAGAGTCGTCGGCGCAGCCATTGGCCGAGGCCCGCGCCGATGAACGCGCCGACCATGTCGTAGATGCCGCCGCCGAGCAGGAACACGAAGGCCGCGCAGGCGAGCGCGGAGGCCAGTCCGGAGAACCAGGGAGCGTAGAGCGGCTTGCGTCGTTCGATCAGGTCGAGTCGTTCGTGCGCCTGCCGCACGGTGATGCCGTGGGTTTCGCTCGTTTCGTCGCGCTGGGATGAGACGTAGTCGAAATGTTCGGCGTATTCGCCTTTGGGCGGTTTGTGTCCGTGTTTGGTGGATTCCGCGGCGGCGTCGGCGGCCTCTTTCGCGAGGCGCTCCGCTTGGGCCCGTTTGGCTTCGCGGTCCTTTTCCACGGCCCGCATGATGGATTGGCGCGCGTCGGGGGAGTCGAGGTGTTCGACGAGTTCTTCGGAGATGTCCGGCTTGGCGTGGTACATGGAGCCGGTGCCGAGGTTCACGTTGAACCAGTCGGCGAAATGCTCGAGCAACCAGATGCGTTCGGTGTTGACGCCGGTGGTGGGCAGGTCCACGACTTCGGTGATGCGGTCGCGTCCGTCGGTGCAGGCGGCTTCGATGTCGGTGAGGTTCACGTCGGCGCGCACGTGCACGCCCAGCGGGTAGGCGATGCGGTGCATCATCTCGCGCACGCGGAAGCTGCCGGTGCCGGCGCTCAGGTCGAGCATGCCGACGCGCACGATCACGCTGGCTTTGGCGGCGATGCCGGCTTCGGTGACGGGTTTATCCCAGTCGCGTTCGATATCCTCCATATCCAGGGGGATGGAGTGGGTGTGGAATTTGCGCACGGCGGACGCCCCGGTCGCGCCCGGTTCCGCTTGGTGCGCATGCTGATGTTCATGCCCGTTCGTCACACTTCTAGGTGTACCGCACGCCCTGCCCGACGGCGTTTTCCATTGCGCCGTGCGTGGGCGGAACGTTCAGAGTCAATCAAAGGACGGCACTACATACGATGCAGTGCGCCGCACGCAGGCGAAACGTTCCCGCGGTCGCACGAATCCACGCATCCGCACCGGCAGTGCGCCGCGCGTGGGCTGAGCGTCTCCCGCCGTCATGCCGAGCGTTGCCGAGGCATCCCGTCCCGCCGTTATGCGCGGTGGATCCTTCGTCTCCACCATGCCCCGCTTGAGCTGACGCGGAAGGAAGAAAAGTGCACATTGTGGACTTCGTAACCTAAATGGCGATTATGCGGGCCTACAATGTTCCGCACATAGCAACCACGCTGAATCGAAGGCTGTGGGCTCGCAACGGGCGGCCTCAACAACCGTGGAGGAGCCACGGACGACCGCTAGACCGAGCAACCGGAGGTTCGGCAAAGGAGAGTATATGTCACAATCACAAGAACAATTCGCACTCACCGAGGCGTCGGACACGATGATCCGCGATGAGCAGCAGCTTCCCGAAACCCTCGGCAATGATATGGAGCTGTGCCTGAGCATCCTTCGCGAGGTGCTCGGCGAATACGATCCGCATCTGCTCGCCACCTTCGATCAGGTGCGCGACTACGCCGTCGAGGCCAGCGCCGAACATTTCGGCGGCATGACCGACCCGCACCCGGACGAGGACGGCCTGGCCAAGGCGGTCGAGGTCATCGACAATATGAACCTGCACGACGCCCAGCTGTTGGCGCGCGCGTTCGCCACCTACTTCCACCTGGCCAACCTGAGCGAGGAGAACTACCGCGTCTCCGTGCTGCACCAGCGCGAGGCCGAAGTCAACGACAGCCAGGCGGTCGATCCGGTCAACGAGATGACCCTCGCCTACCATCAGCTGATCGGCGAGCTCGGCCCGGCGAAGGCCAAGGAGCTGCTGGACAATCTGGAGTTCCATCCTGTGTTCACCGCCCATCCCACCGAGGCGCGACGCAAGGCCGTGGAGGGCAAGATCCGCCGCATCGCCCAGCTGCTCGAGGTGCACAAGCTGCTCGGCGGCTCCGATAAGAAGGAGAACTACCGCCGCCTGTTCAACGAGATCGACGCGCTGTTCCGCACCTCGCCGATCGCGCTGAAGAAGCCGACGCCCGTCGAGGAGGCCGACACCATCCTCGACATCTTCGATAACACGCTGTTCCACACGATTCCGCAGGTCTACCGCCGTTTCGACGACTGGATGCTGGGCGACAAGGCCGGCCTCGTGCCGCCCGCCTGCCCCGCGTTCTTCCGTCCCGGCAGCTGGATCGGCTCCGACCGCGACGGCAACCCGAACGTCACCGCCAAGGTGAGCCGCCAGGTGGCCCGCAAGTTCTCCGACCACGTGATCGGCGCGCTTGAGGAGGCCACGCGCACCGTCGGCAGGAACCTCACCATGGAGTCCGAGACCACGCCGCCCAGCCAGGAGCTCAAGAACCTGTGGAGCCGCCAGCGCGAGATGAGCGAACGTCTGACCTCGCGCGCGTCGGTGATCTCCACCAAGGAGACGCACCGCGCGGTGATGCTGGTGATGGCCGACCGCCTGCACTACACCATCGAACGCGACGCGGACCTCATGTACCACTCCTGCGACGAGTTCCTCTCCGACCTGCGCGTCGTGCAGCGTTCGCTGGCCGAGGCCAACGCGAAGCGCTCCGCCTACGGCCCGCTGCAGGACCTCATCTGGCAGGCCGAGACCTTCGGCTTCCACATGGTGGAGATGGAGTTCCGTCAGCATTCCGTGGTGCACGCCCGCGCGCTCGACGACATCCGCGAGCATGGCCTGCACGGCGAACGCGGCGAACTGCAGCCGATGACGCATGAGGTGCTCGACACCTTCCGTGCGCTGGGCGCGATCCAGAAGCGCAACGGCATGAAGGCCGCGCGCCGCTACATCATCTCGTTCACCAAAAGCGCGCAGAACGTGCGCGACGTGTACGAGCTCAACCGTCTCGCCTTCGCGAACCCGCAGGATGTGCCGACCCTTGACGTGATTCCGCTGTTCGAGCAGCTGGAGGATCTCGAGAACTCGGTGAACGTGCTCGAGGAAATGATCAAGATCCCCGAGGTACAGAACCGCTTGAAGGTCACCGGCGGCAAGATGGAGGTCATGCTCGGCTACTCCGACTCCTCGAAGGACGCCGGCCCCACCTCCGCCACGCTGGCCCTGCACTCCGCGCAGGAGCGCATCGCCCGTTGGGCCGAGTCGCATGACATCGACCTGACGCTGTTCCACGGACGCGGCGGTGCCGTCGGCCGCGGCGGCGGTCCGGCCAACCGCGCGGTGCTCGCGCAGCCGGTCGGCTCGGTCAAGTGCCGTTTCAAACTCACCGAACAGGGCGAGGTCATCTTCGCGCGCTACGGCAACCCGGTGCTGGCCATACGCCACGTCGAGTCGGTCGCGGCGGCCACGCTGCTGCAGTCCGCGCCGAGCGTGGAGAAGACGAACACCGAGATGACCGAGAAGTACGCGGATATGGCCGCGGCGCTCGACGAGGTCTCGCATGAGCGCTATCTCGACCTGCTCAACACCGAGGATTTCGCGCCGTGGTTCTCCACGGTCACGCCGCTGACCGAGATCGGCCTGCTGCCGATTGGCTCGCGTCCGGCGAAGCGCGGTCTGGGCGCCAAGTCGCTGGACGACCTGCGTACGATCCCGTGGATCTTCGCGTGGGCGCAGGCCCGCGTGAATCTGGCCGCCTGGTACGGCCTGGGTTCGGCGTGCGAGCAGTTCGGCGATCTGGAGACGCTGCGTCAGGCGTACAAGGA
The DNA here is from genome assembly GCF_014898175.1 of Bifidobacterium lemurum. NCBI lineage: Bacteria > Bacillati > Actinomycetota > Actinomycetes > Bifidobacteriales > Bifidobacteriaceae > Bifidobacterium > Bifidobacterium lemurum. Next base: position 1,142,981 of record NZ_CP062948.1, on the reverse strand, counting down.
GTGGCCGCTGTTCTCGACGTTCATCGACAACATCGAGATGTCGATCGCCAAGACGGACGAGCGCATCGCCAAGATGTACCTCGCGCTGGGCGACCGCGACGATCTGCGCGACAAGGTGCTGCATGAGATGAAGCTCACCCGCCAGTGGGTGCTGAAGATCGTGGGCGACGAATGGCCGCTGCAGCACCGCCATGTGCTGGGCCAGGCGATTCGCATCCGCTCGCCGTACGTCGACGCGCTGTCCGTCACGCAGGTGCTGGCCTTGAAGTCGCTGCGTAAGAAGGTGGACAAGGAGGAGCTGAGCCAGAGCCAGCAGGCCGGGTTCATCTATCTGATTCTGTGCACCGTAAGCGGCGTCGCCGCCGGCCTGCAGAATACGGGGTGACGTTTGCGTAGGTGAATCGCGCCTGCGCGCGATTCACCCGCTGGGAAGCCCAGTGGGCTTCCCAGCCGCAAACGTAGCGAGGGCGATGCGCTTGAAGGGAGCAAAGCTCCCGCGCATCACCCTCGCAGCACAGCATGGCCGCGCACATCGCGCGGCCATTCCATTTCCCGCCGCGCGCAGCGCGCCACCGCCAACACATGTCACGTCAAACACTCCCGCCAGATTCCTCTTCGTCGACGCACAGCAACTCCCTCTTCTCCTGCCCGTGCGACCTTTCCGAACATTTTATGTTCACCATCACCACCCACAAAACGTTGAAATCCCAACGAAACCACCTTCAAAATCGAACATCTTCCATGTTCGCAATCCTCGCACGGATGCCAATCCCCTGCCTGCCCGTGCGACAGCGCTCCTGTCCGTAGCGTCCGACCTACGCATCATACCGACGGTCACGCCAATAGAACTCGTAATCCCGCTCGCCGATCGGGCGCACCACCTCGCATGGGCTCCCGTACGCGACCACGTTGGCGGGGATGTCTTTGGTGACCAGGCTGTGCGCGCCGATCACGCTGTTGTCGCCGATGGTCACGCCGGGCAGCACGGTCACTCCCGCGCCGATCCACACGTTGCGGCCGATGACGACGGGCTCGGAATACTGTCCCAGCTTTTCGCGCAAGTCGGGGCGGACCGGATGGCCCGTGGTCACCAGCGTGACGTTGGGGCCGATCATCGTGTGGTCGCCGATGGTGATGTCGGCGTCGTCGACCAGCGTAAGGTTGAAGTTCGCATAGCAGTAATTGCCCCAATGCGTGCCGCAACCCCAGTTGGCATGGACGGGCGGTTCGAGATAGGTGTCGTCACCGACCTCAGCGAACAGCGCCTTCATCAGCGCCTGGCGGCGTTCCGGATCATCCGGCCGCGAGTTGTTGAAATCATACAGCAGCTGCAACTGCTCGCGCTGCGCCTCGGCCATGCCGGGATAGTCGCAGAAATACACGCCCGGCGTGCGCATGACGTCCAAAATCTCTTGCGGGACGGCCATCGTTGGGACTCCTTTGCGGGTCGGGGTCGCACGGGCACCGTTGCGCCATTCATCCGTGCGACCTTTTCGAACATCTCATGTTCACTATAACCATCCCACAAACGTTGGAATTCCAACGAAACACCGCGAAAATCGAACATGACCCATGTTCGGAAAAGTCGCACGCCCCGCTCTCAGCCACCACCCCGTGCGCAGGCCTCATTGTGACAAATCGATCGCCAATCGGGCTCTATAACGCGACAAGCCACCTTTCAAAACGAATCTGTAATGTGACAATTCACCCCCGAAACCAGCTCTATTTTGTTACATGGTCCTCTCTAAACGTTGGCATTTCAGCGATACTATTGCATCTAGCACACGTAAGGAGTCAGGTAATGATACGAATCGTTAAAGCCATCTGCATGGGGGAGGATGGGACCTTTCTCTGTCTCAACCCAAAGCGCAATGGACAAATATGCGCCTTCCCCGGAACAGAACGGCGTGACGACGAAAGCGATCACGACGCGCTTGAACGACTGCTGACGGGGTTCTTCGATAAAGAATTAGCGGTCGGCTCAAAACTCTGCCGCACTGAATGCCGACACGACGGGCAGAAATACGTCATCGACTCATTCCTGTGTTACCCGGACAAACATGGTGAAACATTGCAGGACGGACGAGCCCTGGCATGGCTCAACACCAGCGAAATGGCCCAATACCAAGGGGATCCATACGATCAGAAAGCCATAGACAAAGTCACATTCCCAACGTTCGGGAAAAGCATCTACAAGACCAAGAAAGCCGTGCATAACCATGCGCTCGATGCCGTGGGTATGAGGCTCGGCGAAATCGATGCGGACAACACAAAGAACCCCAACAACAAAGGCTATCCCGGAAACGTCGTCGAACAGGTTTGGTTCGAGCATCCTGCCGACAATATCTCCGCCCCCGATTTCCCGGAGGCCGGCGTCGAGCTCAAAGTGACGCCCATCGATTACAAACAGGCCGAAGACCACGTGGAGTACAAGGCCGGGGAACGTCTTGTGCTCAACATCATCAACTACCGAGACGAACATAATGTTTCGTTTGAGGAAAGCTCTTTCTGGAACAAAAACCGCTTTCTCGAAGTCATTCACTACCTGCGAAGGAATATTACTCAGAAAGGCCTTGAGGAAGACCGTCGCAAATATCAGATCAAATACGCCAATCTCTTCGCCCTCGACGATCTCGACGAACCAGACTTCCCTGAGGAAGGGCTTGTTCAGTTTTCCGATACGCATATGGCGCGCATTCGGCAGGATTGGAATACAATTCATACTCTCATCGCGGAAAACAGAGCACATGAACTGACTGAGTCACTAACCACGACCCTCGGAACATGCACTAAAGGCACTTCCGACTATCGTTACACAACGCAGGCCAATGGCGCTCACGCAAAAAGCCGCGCCTTTTGCTTCAAGCAAGGCTTCATGACAACGATTCTTCAGGAGTACATACTCAAAAAGGAGCAATCGCAAAGTCTGATTCGCGACGCGGGGATGCTGAGCAATCGCTCTGTCGAAGATATCATTCTTGACTATTTTCGCCCGTACGAACATCAGACCATGCAACGGATCGCCGAACATTTTGACCTCACTTGGCAATCCAATAAAGCGCCGAAAAATCTTGCGTACATGCTGGTTCGACGCATGCTTAACCTCAATGGAGCAGATATCGGATCTGGCAGTGACGACGACTACACCAACCTGAACGCGGAAGAACTCGGCAACGGGCAGGTGCGCGTCAAAACCATTACATTGTTCCACGGCAAACCTCAGGAAAATTTCAAAGTACAAGCAATCCCTTCCTTCAAGGAATTGGCAGCTGAAGACTGGGAGGATTCGAGATTATATGAGGACCTTGAGTCGCAGCGATTCTTGTTGCTCGTGTTTGATAACGAAAACGCCGATAAAGACGACAAAAACCCGATGGGGATGCGGTTTTTAGGAGCAAAGTTCTGGAGCGTTCCCGCCGCCGATTTAGATGGTGACATCAAATCCGTATGGGAAGAGGATGTCAATAAAATCCGTAACGGCGTCGAATTGGAATACCGCGGCAAACGTGTTTACAACAATTTTGTCAAAGCATCCAGCGGAAGAATTCTTCATCTTCGTCCCGATGCCGGCAAATCACAATATTGCGCGCCTTACCGAACAACCGAAATGAAAGACGGCAAAACAAAACATGTGACCATGAATAACGCCAGGCAGCTCCCCGTACCGGCAAAATGGACGAACCGACCCTTAGATAAACTTCATCTATATGCTGATGACTATATGACAAAGCAAGCTTGGTGGCTCAACATGGACTATATGTTCCAGCAGATTCAAGAATTGCTGTAATCTCAGCCGACTCGCGCATGTTGATCTTTGGGCGAGAAACGCATATAATTTGACAGTTGAAGTAGAACGTATGTTCGGATCGAAAGGATTGCCATGTCCAAGACGATAAAGGTCGCTGAGCTATTCGCCGGCGTCGGAGGTTTTCGTCTTGGCCTAGACGGCTATGGCAAACCGGGAGAAGAGTTCTACAAAGAACCTGCGGGTCCTTTTACGACGGTATGGGCCAATCAATGGGAGCCTATGGGGCAGGAAAGCAAGCAGTTCGCTTGGCGTTGCTACGAGAAACGATTCGGCGAGGGATCTTGCGTCAACGAGGATATCGCCAAGGCTCTAGACAAAGTCGACGCCGGCGAAATGACCATTCCAGACTTCGACATGCTGGTCGGAGGCTTCCCCTGCCAAGATTACAGCGTGGCGAAGCCTCTGGCTCTATCCGCTGGCATTGAAGGACATAAAGGCGTGCTCTGGTGGAGCATCAACCGTTTATTGGAGATGCGCCAACCCAAATATGTGTTGCTGGAAAACGTCGACCGACTGTTGAAATCTCCGGCAAGCCAGCGCGGCCGTGATTTCGCCATCATCCTATGCTGTCTGAATCGACTGGGATACAACGTGGAGTGGCATGTGGTGAATGCAGCCGATTACGGCATGCCCCAACGCCGCCGCCGCGTATACATCTACGCCGAACACAACAGCGATTGGGGAGAGCTCGACTCCCGCTTGTTCGAGAACGGGGTATTGGCGAGAGCATTCCCCATTCAAATCTCTGAACGGAATCGCACGCACCGATACTTTGAAATTGGCGCTGATCCTTATGAAATCACTCAGACGTTTGGCAAAGGCGATAAAGTCAGCATCTTCGCCAACGCTGGCGTAATGATCAACGGCGAAATCCTCACAGCCCGGGTGGATTCAGTGTATAGCGGCCCCCAACGAACCTTAGGAGAGGTGCTTGTTCCCTCTTCTGAAGTACCGCCGCAGTATTGGATTGACGACACCAAGATGGAGTCGTGGCGTTATCTTAAAGGCGGCAAGAAAGAACTACGCACCGCATCCAGCGGATTCCAATACACCTATTCGGAAGGCCCAGTCGCATTCCCCGACAATCCTGGACTCCCAAGCCGCACTATCCTGACCGGCGAGGGCGGAGCCGGAGCCAGCCGGACCAAACATGTCATTGAACAAGATGGCCGCATGCGTCGTCTCGTCCCCGATGAGCTCGACCAACTGCAGATGTTCCCCAAAGGCTGGACCGCAGACGGCATGACCGATGGCCACCGGGCCTTCTGCATGGGCAATGCGCTGGTTACCGACATCCCCCATCGCATCGGCAAAGTCATCGCTTCCGATCTAACGGACTGACTATAGGAACGGAAGCTGACTCATCTTTTCCGCCATGTAACTCCCTTTCACCCATACATTTTGCCGATACATACGTAACCCGTTAACGCATACCGTTTTGTAACGAGGGTCGGAGTTATCGCCACTTCCGCGAAAGAAAACCGTCCGCTCACTTGATTTCGGCCAATTCGGAGCAGAACGCACTTCGCCATTGCGATTACGAATGACTTTCCCGTCTTTTCGCACATCTGGAACTATCCGAAGTGCATGGTCGAAAATAAGCCGACGAGCCTCGTTCCATGTGCCACGTACTTCTATGTCAACGAACTCTTCGTCAAAACAGAACCGTTTAAATCCTTTAAAAACGTTTTCACCAAACGCCGCGCCAGAACTCGGCTCCTCGAAGACGCTGCACAGTATCTGCGATTCATAGAAGTTTGCCCTAAATGACGACTCTTCAAATGTCATATTCGGGTTTTGCAGCTCATCAAAATCAATCGCATCAAACTTGGTGTCCTCCGTTCTTCCACCATTCGCTGTCAACACGATAGTTTTTCCGACAACGGAAAACTTGGCAAACGTTTCCACTCGGCTCATCTTCTTCGCCTTGCCACCAAACATCGCAACAACTATTCTCTCAGCATCTCGCTTGGAGGCTTCAGCCTTCCGAGGAATACCAAACTCATCAAATAGCTCGAAAACAGTTTTGCCCGCATATTGCTGAGTCAGCTGATGGCACTCAAAATCAAGATCCTCAAATCCTGTATATTCACGAGGGAGTATGTCGTATTGCATGCCAAACCGCTGATTAACCAGCGTTGAAACAAATTTACGCTTTAACCTAAATCGTGGCCGATTGGGCCACTTAGGAGCAGTATCAATAACCGTCAATCGTTGTCTGTTCAAATCCGAACTAATACGAGGATACTGGCTCTGAGGGTCATCTGGATAGCGTTGATGAATGTCACGAATGAAATCACGGACTATCGTCCAATCCTTTTCCAAACGAGCACGGTCTTCCCCTGAGAAATCCACAAATTGGTAGTTTTTAATAGGAAAATCGGCATACTCCGCCGGCGTGCTCGCCCTATGTGCGTATTCATAGTAGACGAAAAGCATGTGAGCTGTCTTTTCCCAGAAACTGGAAGTTTCAAAATCTTCAGAGATTATTTTCTCGGGACTCACTGCGGTGACGGATACCGGCTCCTTAGCCTCAAAGGGAATTCCGTCTTTTTTGGATTCGACAATGCCTGTCGTCTTCAATTCAGTTTCCACACCGTCCACTTCGAGATCCGGCCGTCGAGCATTATCCGCAGGATATCCCAGAACCGATTGTTCTATCACCGCACCCGGATTGCCTTTGTTTCTTCCGTTTCTTTCAAGAACATGCTGAACGTCCACATCTTGTAGACGCTTGTCTATGCAAGCGTTCAGAATCTGTTCCAGCTCTGACTTAGTAAATTGGTGCCGATTGTCCCTAGCCATAAACAAAGATTACCTTACGAACGTCTCAATCCACTTCCAGACACTGCAAACCCAAGCCCAACTCGTCGCCTGTCCTGCGTACTCCAAAACTCCTTCGGACACTCAGTGGGCACAGCACTCGCCCACCCCACTTACCCCACAACTGATACAGTGGCTATGCTGATTCGACGAAGCGGCCACAGCCAAGTCTGACGTGACAGGCGCAACGCACGCAACGACGGAACGGAGAGAAACGAAATAACATGGGCAATTATTTGGACACTTGGCTGGACGAGTACGTGGTGCTGGATCTGGAGACGACCGGGTTTTCCGCGGCACGCGACGCGATCATCGATATCGGCGCGGCGCGCATCGTCGAAGGACGGGTGGTCGAGGAATTCTCCCAGCTCATCAACCCCGACCGTCCTGTCTCTCGGCGCATCACGCAGCTGACCGGCATCACCAACGATATGCTCGACGGCCAGCCGTCCATAGAAACCGTACTGCCCGAGTTCCTCGACCGCCTCGGCTCCAACGTGCTGCTCGGCCACAACATCAGCTTCGACCTTGGCTTTCTGAACCATAACGCGCAACTGGTGGTCGGCCATCCTCTGCCCAACGACTATATGGACACCATGCGCCTGAGCCGTAAACTGTTCCCGCAGGAGCGCACGCATAAGCTGGAGGCGCTGATCCGGCGCTTCGACATCGCCGACGTGGAGGAGCACCGTGGTCTTTCCGACGCGATTCAGACCGCGCAGTGCTATGAATATATGAAGCGGTTCGCACGCGGCTGCTGACGCGACGTCGACGTGCGACCTTTTCGAACATGACCATGTTCGCTTCACAGCGCCAAAAACGTTGAAAACTCAAGAAAGTCGAGCACTAACCGAACATTACCCACGTTCGGAAAAGTCGCACGGGTATCGCTCTCGAACCCGCCCGTGCGCGGACGCACCACAGGAGGACGCCATGGAAGACAAGGAATCGACTGCCAGCGCGACCTGGAGCCGCATGCTGCAGGGCAATCGCCGTTTCGCGGAGGGCAATCCGGAGCATCCGTGGCAGGATCGCATCACGCGCGACAGCCTCACCCACGGACAGCATCCCGACGCGGCCGTCATCGCCTGCGCCGACTCGCGCGTGCCTCCCGAAATCATCTTCGATCAAGGCCTCGGCGACCTGTTCACCGTGCGCACCGCAGGCGAGGTGTTGGACGATGCGGTGATCGCCTCGCTTGAGTATGCCATCGAGCAACTGCATGTGAGCGTGCTGGTGGTGCTCGGCCATGAAGGTTGCGGCGCGGTGAAAGCCGCCGTAGACGGAATCGACGCATTGGCTAACGAATTCGACGATTGCGACTGCTTCCACGCCACCGATGCCGCCGCGCACGCCGACCCGGAGGTCCATGTCGCACACTTGGCGGCCATGCTCGCCGCCCAAGATTCGCCCATCATCCGCGAGGTGGGCCAATCGGTGTTCGAGGCGCAGCAGGCCGACCTGGAAACGGCGGAGGATTTCGAACGCGCCCATGTGGCCCGCACCATCGAACTGCTGGTCGAACGTTCCGAAGTGATCCAGCGCGCGCTGGGCGAGGGGCAGCTGATGATCGCCGGCGCACGTTATCTGCTCACCACCGGCAAGGTCGAAGTGCTGAGCTTCTAATCCGATCCGGCAAACACTCGAATCATCCAGTTGGCACTTGGCCCTTCGAGTTGGCACCCGGCTTCGTAAGTCCGTTGCGTGGATTGGTGGAATGACGCCAAGCACTGGGCATTCCCGACGAGGCTGGGTGCCAACTCGAGGGGCCAAGTGCCAACTCATCATCACCAGACTGTCCGGCGCATTCCACCCCCACCGCCTTATCACGCCCAAATAACTGTAAGAACCCGCAGAAATTGCAAATTCGTCCAATGAACTGGACGAATTCACATTTTTAGCGATTCCGTCCAACAAACTGGACGGATTCGCAATTCCCACAATCCCGTCCAATTCACTGGATGCATATGGTCTCTATGGCTTCTCGAGAACTGCCCTATACCTAGGCCTCAGTGTGATTGCGTTACATTAACTTGTTTGAAGCCCGCAGCGCAATGACGTGCCCACGCCCTAGTGTGGAGGCATGTCACTTGGATTGAACATCGTACTGATATTCGTTTTCCTCCTGATTGGCGCCGTGTTCGCCGGTACTGAACTGGCGCTGGTCTCCCTGCGAGGCTCGCAGATCGAGCAGATGGAGCAAGAGGACGCCCGCGGCGCGCGCGTGGCGAAAATCGCCCGCGATCCGAACACCTTCCTGTCCACCGTGCAGATCGGCGTGACGCTGTCCGGCTTCCTGTCCGCCTCGTTCGGCGCCTCGTCGATCGCGCCGTTCATCGTGCCGGTCCTCACCGGCTGGGGCGTGCCGAGCGCGGTCGCGAGCCCTTTGGTCACCGTGGTGCTCACGCTGGTGATCTCGTACTGCTCCATCGTCATCTCCGAGATGGTGCCCAAGCGCATCGCCATGCAGAAGGCGGAGTCGATCTCCCGTGCCGTGGTGCCGGCGATCGACGCGTTCGCCACCGTATGCAAGCCCATCATCTGGCTGATCGGCAAAAACACCAACGGCATCGTGCGCCTGCTGGGCTTCGACCCGAACGAAACCGAATCCGAGGTCTCCGACGAGGAGCTGCGCGTGCTCGTCAACTCGAACAGCTCGCTGAGCAAGGACGAACGCACGATCCTCGACGACGTATTCGACGCGTCCGAAACCATCGTGGCCGAGGTGATGCGCCCACGCGCCGACGTGGTGTTCATCGAGGCCGACCAGCCGATCGAGCAGGCCGCCGCGTTCGTGCGCGACCAGCCCTATTCGCGTTATCCGGTCACCGGCAAGGATTTCGATGATGTGGTCGGCTTCGTGCACGTGCGCGACCTGCTCGACGTGCGCGACCCGAACGCCACGCTGGTGCGCGACGTGACCCGCGAAGGCATCTCCCTGCCCGGAACCTCACGCCTGCTGCCCAGCCTGGAGCTGCTGCGCAAGCGTGGCATCCATCTGGCCGTCGTCATCGACGAGTACGGCGGCACCGACGGCATCGTCACGCTGGAGGACATGACCGAGGAGCTGGTGGGCGACATCCGCGACGAATACGACCTTCCCGACGAGAAGGGCGGCGAGAGGCAGAACCGTAAGGCTTTCGTCGACGGCGTGGCCACCATCGAGGGCGGCACCACGTTGGAGGACTTCGAGGATCTCACCGGCATCGAGCTGGAGGACGGGCCGTACGAGACGGTGGCGGGCTATATGCTCGCGCACACCGGCAAGATGGGCGAGGAGGGCGATGTGCTGCACTCCGACGACGGCTACGACATGGTGGTGACCAAAGTGGACGGCCGCCGCATCGAAACCATCGAGGTGCGCAAGCGCGACGAACACGGCAAGTGAGTTTCCTCTCATTTCGCCGCCGGTCCGCGCATCGACGGGTCGATGGCCGTAGAATCGGTACTACCATTCCCACGAGGAAAGAAAGGAAGTCATTATGACACTTGCATTCGTGGTTCCCGGACTCGATGAGGCCGCTTCGGAAAAGGCCATCGCCATCCTGCAGAACAGGCTCAGCCAGGAGCAGGAGGCCGCGCTCGTCCTGAAGCACGCCCACTGGAACGTGACCGGACCGAACTTCATCGCCGTGCATGAGATGCTCGACCCCGAAGTGGAGGCCGTGCTGGCCCAGGCCGACGAGACCGCCGAACGTATCGCCACGCTGGGCGGAACGCCGGATGGCCGCGCCGACGCCATCACCCGCAACCGTACGTGGAAGGCCTTCGACCTCGGCGGCCGCAATTCCACCGAGGATTACCTCAAGGCGCTGATCGACTACTACGACGCCTTCATCGCCGACGACCGCAAGGCCATCGCCGAGCTCGACGAGCTGGATCTCGTCTCCTCCAACATCATCCAGGACCACGTGCAGGAGCTTGAGAAGTTCCAGTGGTTCATGCGTTCGCACCTCGCGTAAGCGGGCGATTCGCGGACTTCGCGAACTTCGCGGACATCACAGGCCTCCCATCCTCTTGCGAACTTGGACGGGAGGCCTTTCCTTTTCTCCGTCATCCCGAGTGCCAACTCGTTGCAGGTCAGACAATCGCCTGGCGGTTGAGCTCGCGCCTGATTCGTCGCCAATTGGGCAGATACTCGCCCATCCTCCGCTGAAATTCCGCGCCATGCCCGCGCGCCCACAGATGCGTCATCTCATGCACCAACACGTACTCCAAAAACCGCGGCTCCATCAGTCCCAACTGCAGGTTGAGGCGGATGCGCCCGGTGCTCGGTGTGCATGACCCCCAGCGCGACGTCATCAGACGCAGGGTGACATGGGTGGGAGTGCGTCCGATAATCGGCCCCCAATGGGAAAGCAGCGCGGGCAACGCCGATTCGATGACGGCCGCAGCTTCACGCCGTCTTTGCTCGGTCCATATCGAGGCGGAATCGGTGGGGCGTTCGCCATCTTCGACGGATTGGCGCTGGGATGGAACGCCAGTTCCCCCAGACATTGCGGATTTGCCTGCCGCCGGGTCGCGGGAGGCATCCGGCAACGCACCGATCCGAGCCAACCCCTCCCTGTGCGCGTCGATGATCTTTCGCCGTTGGCGATCGACCCACGGGCGATGCTGCCGGACAAAATCCTCGATTTGCCGCTGCGGCATGCGGTATGGCGCGGATATGGTCACGCGCCCGTCCGGCGGGCGGACCCTCACATACATGTTTTTGATGGATTTCCTGGTCACTTCGATTTCCAGCCCATCTATGTTCAAAGTCATATCCCTATTGTCCTTCAACCCAATCACACCGCCTCACAGCATACGCACGGTTATTCGGCGGCTTCAGACCTTGTCCGACTTATCCCGCGTCATACGCCCGCCCATCATATTGCCCCCAATCCACATATTTGCCGGACCACCCGTTTCGGTTCTACCGATCAACTTGCCCGCTTCGCCCACAGCCTGAATGACCCATCCGATCCGTCTGGCATGTCCGACACGCGCCACGACACGACGCGACACGACTCGCTTGACATATCCATCTCGACTGGTATCCTAGCTTCTTGTGCGCTTTTGAAGTGCGCGAAAAACGGGCCCGTAGCTCAGGTGGTTAGAGCGCATCCCTGATAAGGATGAGGTCGGAGGTTCAAGTCCTCCCGGGCCCACAGAAAAACTGCAGCGGCTTTTCGGCCGCTCTTTTTTTCTCTATGTGCTGCGGCTCCGGCCAATATACGGGGCTATAGCGCAGCTGGTAGCGCATCTGCTTTGCAAGCAGAGGGTCGCCGGTTCGAACCCGGCTAGCTCCACTCGCAGCACAGTGCAAACCCGCAGAATCTCAACGATTCTGCGGGTTTTCCGTTTTCCCACACGAATGTCTCGGTAACGGCCGGAATGCCTTGACGTGCATTCAGTAGACATCTGTAGACATGACTGAGCCATGGTTTCCGGTCCAACGCCTCCCCAAGTGATCAGGCAGAGAGATATCTGCGTTACTGGTAGTGGATTCAGGCTCCTGCGAACGTCTATCTGCGTTACCGGTAGTGCCGTATCAGCGTCATAGCCGCTATCGTCGTTGATATTCCGCCACACATACTCGGCGGTAGGCCATAAGGCCACTACCGCTAACGCAGATTGAGTTTTGCGGAGGCCTGAATCCACTACCCGTAACGCAGTTAGACGCAATTCAACCGGACTCCGCGTCCTCAACTTCAGCCCCAGCCCTCAACCTCACCTCTGCGGTTTTGGGGCGGCGGCCAGCTGGTCGCGAATCTGCTCAAGCAGGATCACGGTCTGCTCTTCAGGGCTCAGAGTTTTCTGCTGCTCCTCAGCCGCTTCGCTGTCGCCGGCGGCTTTCTTGGAGGCGAGCATCGCCGCGGACATGTCGCGGATCTTATTGATCGGCACGAGCACGAAGAAGTAGACGGCCACGGCGATGATCAGGAAGTTGAGCGCCGCGCCCAACACCGCGCCGAACGAGATGGTGGCGTTGTTGAAGGTGAAGGCCAGCAGGCCGTCCATATTGGGTTTGCCGAAGATCATGGCGATCAGCGGGTTGATCAGGCTGTCGACGATGGCGTTGACCACAGTGGTCACCGCGCCGCCCATGACCACGCCGACCGCCATGTCGATCATATTGCCGCGGGCGATGAATTTCTTAAAACCTTCGATCATGACTGCTCCTTGAGATGGCGGATGCTCCGCATGGGGTCCTGCATGGCACATGCCATGCGCCGCTGCCAGCCTATCGCCACAACCGAACCGCCCGAACCGCCGCGACAACGATTTTGACACATCGTCAACACAAGGATATACTGCTGTGCGTCAGGAATTGACAGCACGTCAACACCATATTGCCGACAAGCTGCCAACGCCCGCCCGACGATGGGCGGGAACCCTAGAGATTGAAGAAAGGTCAACACTATGTTGTTCCAGGTCTACGGCGACAACGCCGTGTTCCAATGGATCGGCTGGATCCTCGTGTTCTGCTGTCTGCTCGGTGCCAACGAACTGGCCCGCCGCACCAAAACCGGAGGCATCGTCGCTTTCGTGGTGATTCCGGCGATTCTCACCGTCTACTTCATCACCATCTACGTAGCCGCCGCGGCCGGCGCCGAGTGGGCGCTGACCAACCCGACCTACGTGCATATGACCAGCTGGTTCCACTACGCCAAGCTCTATGCGGCCACCGCCGGCTGCATCGGCTTCATGGCCCTCAAATACAAATGGGGCAGCATCGGCAAATCCGAATGGTTCAAATGCTTCCCGTTCGTGATCGTGGCCATCAACATCCTCATCGCCGTCGTCTCCGACTTCGAGTCCGCCATCCGCGCATGGGGCACCACCTGGGTCTCCACCGAAGGCGTGACTCTGATGGGCGGCTGGCACAACGTGTTCAACGGCGTCGCAGGCCTCATCAACATCGCCTGCATGACCGGCTGGTTCGGCATCTACGTGAGCAAGAAGAAGCAGGATATGCTCTGGCCCGACATGACCTGGGTGTTCATCGTCGCCTACGATCTGTGGAACTTCTGCTACACCTACAACTGCCTGCCCACCCACGCCTGGTATTGCGGCCTGGCGCTGCTGCTCGCGCCCACCGTGGCGAACGCGCTGTGGAACAAGGGCGGATGGATCCAGAACCGCGCCAACACGCTCGCCATGTGGTGCATGTTCGCGCAGGTGTTCCCGATGTTCCAGGATTATTCCGTGTTCTCCACCCAGTCCGTGAACGACCCGAACGTGAACCTCGCGGTTTCGATCGTCGCGCTGGTCGCCAATATCGCCGCGCTCACCTACATTCTGGTGCGCGCAAAGAAGCAGGGCGTCAACCCCTGGCTCAAGGAGGTCTTCAAGGGCACGCGCGACTACGAGCAGGCCATCGCCCGCGCCGAATAGCCAAGTAGTCGCGTTTGACGGCGGCGGATCGCCGCGCCACATGATTCGCGAGTGGGGGCTTTCGGCAGGAATGACGGAAGCCCCCACTCGCGTCTCAACGCACATGATTACCGCCATTTTTTACCGCCATTGGCGGTAAAAAGACAGAAGCCCCACTGATGGATAACGAAAAGGGGCGGTCACCTTGTGAACACCCCTACAGAGCAACGGGAGAACACGTTTACTTACTGCGCGGCACGCGCGACTACGAGCAGGCCATCGCCCGCGCCGAGTAGCCGAGTAGTCGCGTTTGATTGCGGCGCGCCGTCAGTCCAAGAATGGCGGAACGCATCGCTCGTATTGAAGAAACGGGGATGCCGGCAAGGCATCCCCGCTTTCGTTATGCAATGCGAGAGAAACGTATGTGATTAGATGACGAGCGCCTCCTTATTCGGCCGATTGGTTCGGAGCATCCGCCCCGCCGAGCGGCTCGTCCGCCCCGGTGGACGTCACGCTCAGCACCGCTTTGGGCTTGCGATTGCGACGCACGCGAATCACCATCCATGCGATCGAGGCTGCGATAAGCAGCACCATCACGCCCGTCACGACCTTCACCATGGTCTCCCACAAAGCCGGATGATACTTCATCGAGGCACCGGGAGCATATCCGTTCATCAGATTGGAGTTCACGGCGGTGTAGAGGATATTGTGCGAAGCCGTGCGCAGACGTTCGACCGCGATGGCGCTGGTGGAATCCGTGATCGGCTTCATCGTCATCCACGACAGTTGCAGGTCCGAACCGCCCGCGATGCCCCAATCGGGGGACATGTAGGCGCTGACCGCCGCCATATCCGTCACGACGGTGCCTTCGAAGCCCCACTCCGCGCGCAACACGTTGTTCAGCAGCGCGGACGAGCCGCCGCTCCATGTGTTGCCGAGACGGTTGAACGAGCTCATGATGCCCAGCGCGCCCACCGTTGTGGTCTGGCGTTCGCCATCCTCGGTCAGATAGGGCACTTCGATTTGGCTGGTCTTGACCACGATTTCGAAGGGCTTGAGATAGATCTCGCGGATCGTCTGCTCGTTCGCCCACGTGAACAGGCCGTTCTGATCGCGGTTGGTCTCCTGGTCGTTGAGCGCGAAATGCTTGGTGTAGGTATATACGCCCTTTTCGCCCGCACCCTCGACGACCGAGGTGGCCAGCACGCCGGATAGCACCGGGTCCTCCGAATAGTATTCGAAGTTGCGGCCGGCGAACGGCGAACGGTGGATGTTGACCGCGGGCGCATACCAGCCGTTGATGCCCAACGCCATGGCCTCGTCACCGGCCGCGTTGCCGAGCTCATGGGCGAGCTCCTCACTCCACGTCTGTCCGATCAGCACCGCCGTGGGGAATGCGGATCCATACACGCTGGTGTTGATGAAGGAGCTGAAGCCGGCGGGACCGTCGTAATCGACCGCGCCCGGCTTTCCGAGGCGTTCGATGCCGTTCGTGCGGTATGCGCCGTCGAGCACCAGTTCGGACATTTCCTCCACGGTGAGCTGGTCGAGGAACGTGTCCCACAGCTCATCGTCGTAATCAAGTCCGCGAAGCGATGAGAACCGCACATCGTTATCCGCGCCGGTCGTCGGCATCTCAGCTTCGACTCCCGCGTTTTCGGCGGTCGCGTCATACGGCTGCATGGCGGCGAGCGTCTCTTCGGAAGCCGTCATATCCGCTTCGTCGGGCGTCTGCGGGAAGGTGCCGGCGAAATCGGCTCGCGAGAGCGTGGTTTTGCTGCCGTCCAGGAACGGTTCGGACACGTCGTCGAACTGGTTGGTCGCGGCGGTGTCGTCGCTATCGCGTCCGTCGCTGAACACGACCGTATCGGCGAGATTGTAATCGATGACGTCCACACCGTCCTTGAGGTTGTGTGAATCGGTCTGCAGCTTGATTTCGTAAGTGCCGGCGTCCATCACGTACGCCTGGGCGTCAACGAAATCATAGGAGGCCATCTGCTCCACCGGCATGGACAGCGTGATGGTCTGCGATTCGCCCGGCGCGAGTTCGTCGGTTTTGACGAAATCGCCCAGCACCACATGCGATTTCTCGATGCCGCCGGTGATGTACGGGGCGGTGTAGTACATCTGCACCACGTCCTTGCCCGCCATATCGCCGGTGTTGGTCACCTTGACCTGCAATTCGATGTCGCCGTCCACGTCACCGAGCTCCTGGCCCACCACTTCCCAGTCGAAGGTGGTGTAGCTCAGGCCGTATCCGAACGGGTACACGACGGCCGCATCATAATCGATGAATCCTTCTTCGGCGGCCGTTTCGTAATAACGGTAGCCGTAATAGATGCCTTCCTCATAGTTGACGAAGTAGCCCTTGGCGTCCTCGGAGTCGTTCGCATACTCATTGTTGCCGAAATTCACGAACGTCGGATCCTGGGTGAAGTCCGCGGCGAACAGGTCGACGGTGTGGCCGGACGGATTCACTTCGCCGGACAGGATTTTACCGATGGCGCTGAAACCGGTGGCACCCGGGGCGCCGGTCTGCACGATCGCGTTGATCTCCGGATCATCCTCCAATTCGCCGAGTTCCAGCGACGTGGAGGCGTTCACCAGCACGACCACCTTGTCGAAATGCTGCTTGGCAAGGGCGATCTGATCCTTCTCGTCCTGGTTGAGTTCGAGAATATGCTGCCCGTCGACATAGTTCTCATCCCAGCCCTCCATATCGCGGGGCAGATCGCCGCCTTCGCCGCCCACGCGACCGATCACCACGATGCCGGCACCGGCGTACTCATCGAACGAATCCAAAGATTCCTGGGAGTACTGGTCCACCGGCATTTCGCCGATGTAGTACGTGGAATTGTCCTCGCCGGGCAGGAACGATATGCTGATGCGGCCGCCGTTCTCCGTGGAATGTTCCTCGGCGTACTGGGCAAGCTGCGCGTACGGCGTGGGATTGACCTCATAGCCGGCGTCTTCCAGCGACGTTTTGATGTCGATGACCTCATCGGTTTGCGTGTGTCCGGAGCCGGTGCCGCCGTAGATTGGATCGGCGGCACCGCGGCCCAGCAGCGTGACCTTGGTCGGCTCCAACGGCAGGCTGCCGTCGTTCTTCAACAGCACCATGCCTTCTTCGGCGATGATGTTGATGGTGCCGGTCGAGGCGGCCATCGCCTCTTCGATGGAGTCGTACTCCTGCTCATAGTAGGTGGTGTCCCAGTCCTGCTGGTCGCTGGCATTTTCCGCGGTATACGTGCCGCCGCCCATAAAATTCTCGATTGTGCTGTGGAACGCGCCAATGGCGACGTTGGCCACCAGCGTGACGGCGGTGAGAATCACCACCAGTGGAATCCACAAGGCGAGGAACACCTTGTTGGACATCTTCTTTCGAACCTTGTTTTTTGCCATGTTCGTTCTCCTTCTATCGTGGCATCAGCGTCCTTGCCGACTGATTCCAGCGCGACCGCAACATTGCGGTACGATCACGCTTGGCGTCAGTGTATGGAAAAACGCAGGCGCGCCACTTGGAAGAACGCACGAGCTGCGGGCAATCACGCACGAACAGTTCGCAGAAAGACGTTCCGTCCGAACGATCAGGGCAGGGGGATGACGATCGTCAGCGAAAACACGCCATCATCCGCCCGCACGTTCATCTCACCGTGATGCTGGCGCACCTGGTTGACGATGGAACGCATGCCGAAACCGTGGTACCGCCGGTCTTCTTTGGTGGTGACGGGCAGCCCGTCTTGGAACGACAGCGTTCCCCGATAGAAGTTCCGCTCTTCGATGGTGAGCAGGCCGCCGACCGTTTTCACCGTCATGTCGATCACGCGCCGGTCCCCATCGTCCAATTGCCGCACCGCTTCGATGGCGTTGTCGAGAATGTTGCCGAACAGGGAGTAGAGGTCCGCATCGTCGAGAAACCCCAAATCACGGCCGTCGGCCATGCAGTCGAGCGTGATGCCATGCGCGGAGCAATACAGGCTTTTCTCGGTGAGAATCACATCCAGCGAATCGCTGCCGGTTTGGAAGATCGCGTCGTACACGCGCAGGCTGTCCTCCACTTTGCGCACGGCGTCCGCCGATGGCGGTGCGCCGTTCTCCGCATACAATGTGGCCACCGATTTGCGGAAATCATGGCATTTGATATTGATCAGGTCGATGGTCTCGCGGGTCAGTTCATAATGCTCCTGTTTCAGCCGATCCGCCTGCCTAAGCAGGGCCAGGTCGGTCGAAAGCCTGTCATTGGCGGAAACCAGCAGCAGCATGCACAAACTCAGCATCGTACATAACAAATCATAGAAATAACCGACCGCCTGCGCCGATTCCGGAAGCTGCCGAATCAGCGCCAGATGCGCCACAATCACCAATATCAACACGGCGACACCGGCGATGATCCACATGGCGCCGCTGCGAATCTTCTCATGGTCGATGCGGGAATGCCGCCCCACACACAGGTAGACCATGCAATACAGCACCGCATATATGGCGAGACGCTGCATTCCATGCCCCGAGTAGTACCCCTCGTAGATGTCGTACCCACAGGCGAGCCATACCAACGTCGCCACATCGGAGGCCATGTGCTGCACGGCATAGCCGAGCACGACGGCGATCGACGATTCCAGCCAAGAGGCGCGCGTGCAGCAACGGATCAGTGCGATGACCACAACCGCGCATAGAGCGTGATACAACGCTATCCGGTCGGATCTCCAGCTTGCGCCGCCGTTCAACCCCGTCAAAAACAGCGTGAAAGCGGGAGCGCATACGCATACCGCCACCGGAATCAGCACCAGCCGCCAGGAACGACGCCATGCGAAATGCGTGGAGAACAGCGCCGTCGCACATAACAGCTCGACGATGAACGGGTAAAAATACGCGAATGGGAACAGCGTCATCCCCGCCCTCCGTAATAGTCGGCGAGCGCCTGCATGAGGGGTTTCTTCTTCGCTCGACTGATGGGCAGTCTGTTCCCGCCGACGATCACCTCGTCGCCGACCACGGCTTTGACCCATTCAAGGTTGACCAGGCAGTAACGGTTGCAGGGCGCGAAGTTCGCCTCGGCGAGCGATTCCGTCGCCTCTTTGAGACTGCTCCACACCTTCCATGCGCCGTCGGCCGTGTGGTAGGTCACCTCGTGGCGCATAACCTCCACGTACTGAATATCATGCGATGAGAGGAAGTGCGTTTCGCCTTCGATGGAGAGGGTGACGGTCACGTTCCGTCGTTGGGCGACCAGTTCCTCGATTTTTCGCATTTTGAGCGCGAAGGGAAAGTATTTCAACGGTTTGAGCAGGTAGCCGATGGCGTCCACGTCATAGCCGGTGGCGGCGTAGCGCACCACTTTCGTGGTGAAGACCAGCACCACATGCGCGTCGAGTTCGCGCAGGCGCGTCGCGACCTCCATGCCGTCCATGCCGGGCATGTCGACGTCCAGGAAGATCACGTCAAATTGCGCCGAGTATTGGTTGAGGAAGGACTCGCCGTCGGCGTAGCGCGTGATGGCGTAGCGCGAGGAGTCATGCTCGTAGTACCGGTCCACGAGTTCCGTGGTCTGCGCGGCGTCGGCGGCCTCGTCATCCACGATCGCGATGGTGATCACAGGCGCTCCTCTCCGCTCCGCCGCCGACCCGCGATTGTCGGCATGTTCGCATTATATGCGGCGATTGGGCGATTTCCACGCGTTATGCCGAGTGAGCGGCCGCCCCTTACATCTCAGCGCACATGGTTACCGCCGTGCTGCCGTCAGTGGCCGCAGATCAAAACTTCAGCATACTGAAGTTTTAGCTATCTTGTATCGATATAACTTCAGTACACTGAAGTTATTGAAACCACAGCCGGCTTTACCGCCGACACTTTCAGCGAAGCAAAGCCTCCCATGCGTCATCCTGAGCGCAGCGGAGCGGAGTCGAAGGATCTCCGCGAACGAGATTCCTCGACTCCGCTCGGGATGACGGGATAAGTTCCATTCAGGATGAGGGAACCTATCCACTAAATATGATGCAAAGGGGGCGGGCGCCTTGTGGGCGCTCCACCCCTTGCAGAGAAACAGGAGAGACGTTTATTTACTGGTTGTTGGCTTTGGCCTCCTTCTTCGCGGCCCTACGATCGGCGCGGCGCTGTTTGCGGGCGGCGACGCGGCGGATCGTCCACGGCAGCCAGCGCCACACGGAGAAGAAGGCCAGCAGGGCGAGCAGCACGCCGCACACCGTGTTGAAGGCGACCTGCATCACCTTCATCTGGTTGTAGAAGGTGAACTTGGCACCTGGCATCGCGCCGTTCATGCACTTCGTGTTCGCCACGGTGTACAGCAGGTGGTGCATGGCCTGACGGGCGTAATGGTAGGTCGCGGAATCGTTCAGGTCGAGCTCCTCGCCGGAGGGGTCCTCCGAGACGTTGAGTAACTTGATATCCGCTCCGGCCTCCAGCATCTGGTAGGGGCTCATGAACACGCCGGTGTTCGCATTGTCCGTGATGATCAGGCCGTTGAAGCCCCATTCGTCACGCACCAGCTCCTGGATCAGCGAGTGGTTGCCGCCCGCCCACGTCGCGCCGACGCGGTTGAAGGAGGTCATCAGCGCCATGGAGACCGGAACCTCGGCGGTGGCGTTCTCATAGGTGCCGTCCGCGTTCTGTTTGACGTAGTTGATCTCCTGGTCGCCGAGCTTCATGCACATCTCGAAGGGCTTGACGTACATCTCGCGGATCGCCTGCTCGTTCGACCAGGTGGTCACGGAATAATTGCCCGGACGGTCGCCGCGGTGGTTCTCCTGATCGTTGAGCGCGAAATGCTTGATGTAGGAGTAGACGCCCTTGCTCGCCGCGCCCTTGACCTCCAACGAGGCCATCATGCCGGACATGAAGGGATCCTCGGAATAGTATTCGCCGTTACGGCCGGAGAAAGGGGTGCGGTGGATGTTCATCGCCGGCGCGTACCATCCGTCCGCACCGCCCAGCAGCGCCTCGTTGCCCATCATCTCGCCGAGCTCCTCGGCCAGATCGGCGTTCCAGGTCTGCGCGAGCATCATGATGCTGGGATATCCCTTGCCGGTGCCGCCGTAGAACCAGCCGTTGGCGGCGTCGGCGTCGGTCTGGAAGGGCTTCTGGACCGAGCTGATGTAGTCCACGCCATAGCCGGAGAAGTAAATCAGCTGGGTGTAGTCGTCCTTGGTGAGCTGGTCGAGCAGGTCGTCCCACTGGGCGTCGTCGTAGTCGAGTCCGCGCATGTCAGCGACCGTCAGACCATTGTTCGCGCCGAAGGTCGGGGTGTCCGTGATTGAGTCGCGATCCACGTCGGTGCCGGAATCGGTGCTGTCCAACTGGGCGATCAGCTCGTCGCTGGCGGGTTTGACCCACGTGCAGGAGGCGTTGTTGCCGTCTGCGTCCGTGCAGTTGATCTCGTTGCCCCAGGTGTTGATCTCATCCGAAGCCTCGCCGTAACGTTGCGGGAACGTGCCGGTCCAGTCGGAACGGGTCAGATAGGTGACCTCCGGATCGGAGGCGTCATCGAACAGGTTGGTGATTTCAACGCCGGTTTCAGTGTCGGTGGCGAAGGTGGTGGTGTCGACCTCCGTGTTCTGGGGAGTCCAGCTGGAGACCAGAGCGGCGTCGCCTTCGGCGGTCATGCCGTCGGCCACGGTCATGCCCTTGTCGGCCAGAATATTGTTCACCGCGGCGTTCGCGTCGGTCGCGGCGGTGAAACGGTATTCTCCAGCGTCGAGGATGTAGGTTTTCGCGGTGGTGTAGTCGTACGACTTGAGCTGGTCCTTGGCGAAGGTGATCTCCACGGTTTCGCTTTCACCGGGCTGGAGTTCCGCGGTTTTACCGAAGCCGACCAGGCTCACGGACGCCTTCTCCACGGCGTTGGCCTTGTCATAGTCGGTGTAGGGGCTCTGCGCATAGAGTTCCACCACGTCCTTGCCGGCCACGTCACCGGTGTTGGTCACGGTCACGGTGGCGGTGAACTCATCGCCGTCGTTGGACACCGCGAAGTCGGTCCACTCGAAATCGGTGTAGCTCAGGCCGTAGCCGAAGGGATACACGACCTCGGCGGCGTAGTCGTAGTCGCCGGCGTTGCCCTGGCCCAGCACCTTGTCCTCATAGCGGGTCTCGTAATACTTGTAGCCCACGTAGATGCCCTCGGCGTAGTCCACATAGTTGTACTTGGTGAGGTTGCCGTCCTCGTCGACATACTGGAAGCTGCCGAAGTTCTGGGCGGCCGGCGAAGCGAGCGCGTCGGCGGCGAAGGTATCGACCGTCTTGCCGGAGGGGTTCACCTCGCCGGAGAACACCTTGGCCAACGCGTTGGTGACGTCCTGCGAATACACGATGGCGTGGATGCTGGGATACTGCTCCACCCAGCCGAGCTCCATGCCCGCGCTGGACTTGACCAGCAGGATCACGTTGTCGTAGTTGTCGTTGAGGTATTGCAGGATCTCCTCTTCGGTGGAGTCGAGCTCGATGTAGCTCTTCTCCTTGTCCTCCTGGCTGTCGGCGTGGTTGTACATCGAGCGGGGCATGTCACGGCCTTCGCCCACCACACGGTTGAGCACGTAGACCGGAGTGGTTCCCTCGACGGATTCCAGCAGTCCGCTTTCGCTTTCGAGGGCGGACAGCGGCGCCTCGTTGATGCGGAAGTCCTCGGCGTCGCCATAGTTGATGGAGCCGGACGCCAAGCCGTAGTCGGCGCCCGCGCCGGACTCGTAGTAGTTCCACAGCGTCTCGTTGACGCCGAATCCGGCGGCGGTGAACGCGTCCTTGAGGGTCACGGTTTCCTGGACTCCCAGATATCCCTTGGTCAGCGACGAGCCGTCCACACTGTTGGCGCTGAAGAAGCTGAATGTGGTGTCGGTGGACATCGGCAGTGTGTCGTTGTCGTTCTTCAGCAGCACGGTGCCGTCTTCGGCGATGCGGTCGTAGAGATCGTCCTCCGCCGCGCGGATGTTGTCCTGCGTGTAGTCGGCGGTGTAGTACTCCGTGTTCACACCGCTGGTGTCGGCATTGCCGTTGTCGACGCTTTGATGGTTGTAGCCCATCAAGCTGGAGATGAGTTTGTTGGTGCTCAGCTGCGGATTGATCATCACCATCGCCACGATGATCACCGCGGCCACGGCCACGGAGATCACGGTTTTGACGATGCGCACGACCAAAGCCGTCTTGTTCTTCTCGCCCATGAGTGGTTCCTTTTCGTGTTCTCTGTTCTACGAATCGCCGTCGTCGGCGAACTCGTGATACCCAGCTTCGCGAAAAAGAGATCTTTTTGGTCCGTTCACGCAAGATTCAGCGATTTGGAGGCACGAACGACATCGGGCATCGGCAACAGCATGTCCAATACGAACACGCCGTCGGAGGCATTCACCGTCATGGCCCCACCGTATTGCTCGGCCAGCATGCGCATCGACTTGGTGCCGAACCCGTGGTATCGACTGTCTCCCGTTGTGGTGCGGGGAAGGCCGTCGTCGAATTCAAGCACGTCCTCATAGGGATTTTCGACATGCACCACCAGCATGCCCCTGCTCTTGCGCACGGTCATTTCGATGACGCGTCGGTCCGGATTGTCGATGCGTCCCACCGCTTCGATCGCGTTGTCCAACGCGTTGCCGAACAGCGCGTAGATGTCGGCGGGCCGCATGAACGACAACGCCTCCCCATCGATGATGCGTTCGAATCGGATACCCCGCTGCTCCATAATCAGCGATTTGCCCGCCAACAGCACATCCAGCGGTTCGTTTCCCGTCCGTACCGCGGAATCATAGATGCCGGCCAAGGCGCTGAGCTCGCTGATCTGCTCCCGCGAAAGGCTTCCGCCCAATGACGCCAGCTGCTTTTTAAGATCATGCGTTTTGACATTGATCAGGTCGATGGTCTCACGATCGTTTTCCAACTGCGTTTTCTGCTGATGCATCATCCGGCGCAGCGCCTCGCTGTCACGTTCGGCGCTTCGCCGGTTCACCAACTCCACCAACACCACCATGACGAACACACAGACGAAGAATCTCATCAACAGCATCAGAATCTCCAGCACGGGCGGATAATCCGCCACCAACGCCGCCGACAGACTGTCGAACAGCACGGAAACGACGTTGATGCACAACAGCAATCCCAAGAACACCGTCACGATCCGCACGCCCACATGGTCGGGAGGTCGCCGGACCAACGGCCGGCCAAAGCACACGTATCCGATCGCGACCAGCATCGAGGACGAAGCCAGCCAAGTCAGCGCGCCGGGCCATGTGTTCGCATCGCCGATCAATGGAGTCAACGCCACCGCCATGATGCGGCTTCCGCAATACACAAAATGCTGCAACGCCAACATGGCCACCAAGTAGAACAACGCCTGCGACACGGTGATCGACCAGCACCACAGCAATCCGATATAGGCGCACGCATAAAGCGCGACGAAGCGTAGCATAGTGACCATTTCCATACCGAAATCCCGAATCGGCATCAACGCCAGATACGTCAACACGGTCAATGTGACGATGCAAGCCAGCGACACCGCCGCACGCATAACGAATCGCTCACGTCGGGGCAGCCACCACGCCACCACAACAGCGGCGACAATCAGTTCGAAGATGAATCCGTCGACGAAACGCAACGCGATGTACGCCGCCAACTCAAGCCTTGGCATCGCCCGCCTCCCTCCCAGCCACGGCCGCCATCGCCTCAAGGAAGGACCTACGGTACGCGCGTCCGATCGGCAACGTTTCACCGTTCACCAGCGTGATCTCATTGCCGGCGACCGCGGCGATATGCCGGATATTCACCAGAAACGCCTTGCCGCACCGTAGGAAGCCGTGCCGCGACAGCGCATCCTCGGCCTCGCTCATACTGCCAACCCCATCCACCACGCCGTTGGCGATGTGATAGTGCAGCGTATGCCGCTGCACCTCGATATAGGCGATGTCGCGCAACAGCAGACGCTGCGTGCCGCCGCGATGCGCCACAAGAACCGACTCCGCGTCGCGGTTGCGCAGCTGGACGGCGCGGGCGATTTTACGGTCCACATCGGCCGGTGAGAAGGGTTTGAGGATGTAGCTCAACGCGTCCACCTCATAGCCTTGCGCCGCGAACTGGGCCATATTGGTCACGAAAATCAGCACCGCGTCATGGTCGATCTCACGGAAGCGATGCGCGCCTTCCATGCCGTCCATATTGGGCATCTCGATATCCATGAACACGATGTCCCACTCGCCGGCCCTCAGCGTTTTCAGAAACCCGACCGGGTCCTCGAACACCGCCGTATCGAACGCGATTCCGTCATGCTTGTCGGCGTAGCCGCGCAGGCAGGCAAGCAGCTTGTCGGCGGCATCATCCTCGTCCTCGACCACAGCGACTCTGAACATCCCGGCCTCCGCTCCCTCGCACGCGTCGTTCACCCTCCCTCCACAATACCGTGTTCGCGTCAGCACTGACCGACGACCAAAGCCAACCACACCAACCACGGTTTCACGTCGCCTCAAACAGAACGAGATTGAGTTTGGTGTGTCGGATTCGCCGGACGAAGCCAATTTCCCACACCAAACTCGAGAATCAATCGTTCTACCCGAATCCGGCTCGACACCCCGCCACACCAAACTCGAGAACCCGGCCTGTATGCTCCTCATCATCACAGACGAAGCCGAACAACCCAGTCCGCAACGGCGGATTCACGACCGCGAGGCGACAAGGGAGATCTGGACGGTGAACACCGGCGGATCGGCGGTGACCAGGATGTCGCCGCCGTACCGACGGGCGATATGGCGGATGCTTTTGAGACCGAGACCATGCGAGGCGGCATCGGCCTTGGTGGTGACCGGCAGGCCGCCCCTCATCTCGACGGTCCCTTCGAAATGGTTGTCGACGGAGATGACGATAAGATCGCCGTGCTGACGCGCGCTGGCCGACACCACGCGCTTGTCGGGGTCGTCGAACCGCATCACATAGTCGATGGCGTTATCCAACGCGTTGCCGAGCATGGTGTACAGGTCCACCACGTCGATCGCCTCCCAATCGCAGCCGCCGAGCATGCAGGAGAGGCGCACCCCATGCTGCGTGCAGAAGAAATTCCGTTCGGTAATCAGCGTGTCCAACGCCTCGTTGCCGGTATTGGCGATCGAATCGTACAGATTCAGCGCCTGCTGCGCCTCGCGCACCATCTGCCTGCGCCGCTCGTCGCCGGCGAATTCCAGCGCCGCCACCTGATGTTTGAGGTCGTGCGTTTTGTGGTTGATGAAGTCGATGTTCTCGGTGAGCGTGCGGTACTGCCTCGTCTTCTGCTCGGCCAGCAGATTGAGCATGGCGCTTTCCTGCTGCAGCGCGGCGGTGCGGTAGATCGTGTATTGGAACACGAGGATGACGATGGCGATCACGCCGGCGGTGGTGGCGCTGAACCGCTGGATGACGTCCAATCCCTCGTCTGGGCCGATGCGCGCGAGCAGATTCGGCACATACCGCTCATTGACGCTCATCGATATGCCGGAGATGGCGCTGAGTATGGTGTAGTTCACCACATACAGCGCGCACAGACGCCAATCCTCCTGACCGGAGGGAATGATGTCGCGTTCGAACACCGGCGCGATGAACCGGGCGGCCAATGCGAGGAACAACGCGTAGATGACCACGCAGATAGCCATATAGGCCAGCGGATGCCGGTCGCTGAACTGCGGCAGCAGCACCACGAACAGCCAGTTGTGCACGAAGGCGGTGACGAACCGCTCCACGCATACGCCCAGCAGCCAGCGCGACATCGCATTCGTCCAGGAGATGTCGCGGCAGCAGACCACGACGAGCAGCGCCCACAGGAACGTCAGGAAGATCCAGACGCGCGCGAACAGGAACGGACTGACGCCGCCCCAACCTCCGTCGGAGGTGGCGGCCAACCCGATCGGCTGGATCACGGACAGCCCGACGCCCAGCAGCAGACAGACGGCCAGACGGCCCCGATACCAGCGTCGTTTCGGCACGCCGCGCGAGAAGATCCACACGGCGGCCAATACGGTGAACACGAAGCGGAACGCGCTGAAGAACGTGCACACGGTGTCCAGATTCCAAGGGAACAGACCACTCATAGCGGCCTGCCGCTCATCGCCGTGAGATAGGCCTGCATCAGTCCGGCCTTGTAGGTTCTGCCGACCGGAAGCGTCGCGCCGGCGCAGGTGACGGTCGATGCGGTGAGGGTGTCGATATGCCGCAGATTGACGAGGAAGCTTTTGTGGATGCGGTAGAAGCCGTGCGGCGCCAACGCCTCCGCCTGCCCGTTGATGCTGCCCCGCGCCTTGTGCACGCCTTCGACCATATGGAACAGCAGATAATGGTCGAGCACCTCGACGTAATGGATGTCACCCACCGACACCGAGCGCATGCCGTCGACGGTGTCGATGGCGACCACGGCGTCGGCGCGGCCGTGCGCCAGACGCCTCGCCTTGGTGAACTTCAGCGCGAAATCGTAGTACGACAGCGGTTTGAGCACATAGTCCGCGGCCGCCACTTCATATCCGTTAATCGCGTACTGCGCCATGTTGGTGACGAACACGATGGTCACATCCTCGTCCAGCGCGCGGATCCGGCGGGCGGTGTCCAGTCCGTCGGCACCGGGCATCTCCACATCCAACAGCAGCATGTCGTAGCGCCCGCGCTGGTAGTCGGACAGCAGCGCGTCCCCGCTTGGAAAATCGTCGACATCCAGCTCCAGCGCATGCTCGTCCCCATACCGCCGGCAATAGTCGCGCAGGGTCTCGCGCATCCGCGTCTCATCGTCCGCGATGGCGATGCGCATGGCCTCCAGCATGCCCGCTCACCTCCTTTGGTATGGCCCTGTGCCACCCCCACCATCGTAGCGTCCGTTCCCCGCACGCGCCGGTCCGCACGGGGTGTTCACGCCCAAAATCGGTTGTTCGCGACAAAGCGGCGCTCGCCCGCGACCGGATTTTTTACGATGGCACCACCCGCTTCCAATGAAGGAAGACGCTATGAGAGCAAGGAGTGAATCATGAACGATTCGCAGCGCACAGGCAAGAAACCGATGCCGTTGCCGGTTTCCATAGGCATGATCGTCATCGCGGTCATTCTGGCGGTGGCCACGGCCATCGGCAATGTGTACGCCAACAAATACTCGGATCTGATCTCGGTGTATTTCAACCAGCCGACCTCCAAAGTGGTGTCGGCGGAGGATGAGACCACCGAACATTTCACGTCGGATTACACCTCCGACGAGGAGCGCGAGGCCGCGCTGGGGGAGATCGGCACGGATATCACGCGTGAGGGCGCGACGCTGCTGAAGAACGAGAACGACGCGCTGCCGCTGGCCACCGGTGCGAGGATCTCCGTTCTGGGCCAGAACTCCGTCGACACGGTGTACGGAGGCGGCGGCGCCGGCTCCATCGACACCTCCTTGGCGGGGACGCTGTTGCAGTCCTTCGAGGACGCCGGTTTCGAGGTGAACCAGACGCTGGTCGATTTCTATGAGAACGGCGCGGGCAAGGACTACCGCAAAACCGCCACCGACGCTTACGGCGAGGGCGAGTTCGCGGTGAACGAGGTGCCGGTCGACGTGTATACGGATGAGGTGATGGACTCCTTCTCCTCGTATGACGACGCCGCCGTGGTGGTGATCGGCCGCTCCGGCAGCGAAAGCCAGGATCTGCCCTCCGAACCTCTGGCGTCGGGCTACACCTACCTGCAGTTGGATGACGACGAGCGCGCGATGCTTGAGATGGCCGCCGAACATTTCGACACCGTGGTGGTGCTGCTGAACACGCAGAACCCGATGGAGCTGGAAGCCTTGGAAAGCGACGGCGTCGACGCGGTGCTGTGGATCGGCGCGCTCGGCCAGACCGGCGCCACGGCGGTGGGCGAGGTGCTCAACGGCACCGTGAATCCCTCCGGACATCTGCCCGACACCTATGCGACCGACCTGGCCTCGGCGCCGTCCATGGCGAACTCCGGATCCTACGCCATCGCCAATGGCGCCGATCGCTTCACCAGCAGCTACATGGCCTACGCCGAAAGCATCTACGTGGGCTACCGCTACTACGAGACCCGCTATGAGGATGTGGTGCTCGGCAACGAGGACGCCGCGAACTACGACTACACCACGCAGGTGGCGTACCCGTTCGGCTACGGCCTGAGCTACACCGACTTCGAGTGGAGCGACTATGAGATGGACGAGACCGACGACGGCTTCGACGTGTCCGTGACGGTCGCGAACACCGGTGACGTGGCCGGCAAGGATGTGGTGCAGGTCTACATGCAGTCGCCCTACACGGACTACGACAAGGACAACGGCATCGAGAAGGCCTCGGCCGAACTGGTCGGCTATGCCAAAACCGGCAAAATCGAACCCGGCGAAAGCGAAACCGTCACCGTGCATGTCGACAAGGAGTCGATGAAGGTCTACGACGCCGAGGGCGAAGGCACCTACATCGTCGACGCGGGCGACTACTACTTCGCGGCCGGCAGCGACGTGCATGAGGCGCTGAACAACATTCTGGCGGCCAAGGGCTACGGCGTGGACGACGGCATGGATGCCGAAGGCGACGCCTCGTTCGCAGCGAAAACCACCGTGCACACGCAGGACAACCGCACGTACGCCACCTCCGCGGCCACGGGCAACGAGATCACCAACCAGTTCGAGGACGTGGATCTCACCACCTACGACGACTCCTTCACCTACCTGAGCCGCTCCGATTGGACCGGCACCTGGCCCGACACGTACGCCGACGGCACTTGGACCGCGCCGCAGGAGTTCGTGGACGCGCTGGCCGTCGACACGACCACCACCGAACCGGAGTCCGAGCCGGTCACCGATACGCAGAATTCCTCCTACGGGGAGCTCAACGTGTCCATGCTGATGGACACCGACTATGACGACGAGGCTTGGGACGCCCTGATCGAGCAGATGAGCGTCGACGAGCTCGACGAGCTGGTGCGCGTCGGCGGCTACGCCACCAAGTCGGTGGACTCCACCCAGCTTCCGGCCACGGTGGATAAGGACGGCCCCGCCGGCATCTCCTCCACGCTGGTCGGCGGCGAAAACGGCATGGGATACCCGCCCGAAGTGGTGATCGCCGCGACTTGGAACGCCGATCTGGCCGAACGTTTCGGCGCCGCCATCGGCGAGGACAGCATCGCCCTCGGCGTGGCCGTGTGGTACGGACCGGCCTGCAACATCCACCGTTCTCCCTACGGCGGCCGCGCGTTCGAATACTTCTCCGAGGATTCGTTCCTTTCGGGCGATCTGTGCGCGCAGGTCGTGGCCGGAGCGGCCTCGAAGGGCGTGGTCTCCACGGTGAAGCATTTCGCGCTCAACGACCAGGAGACCAACCGTATGGGCCTGGCGGTGTTCGCCAACGAGCAGACCGTGCGCCAGCTGTACCTGAAGCCGTTCGAGATGTCGGTGCGCGAGGGCGGCGCCTCCGCGATGATGGCCTCGATGAACCGCATCGGCTCGCGTTGGACCGGCGGCCACAAGGGCCTGATGACCAACACGCTGCGCGACGAGTGGGGATTCCAGGGCTTCGTGGTCACCGACCAGGCCTCGTATTCGGTGTTCGCCTACGAGGATCTGCGCGAGGGCTTGGAGGCCGGAACTGATCTGTGGCTCAACACCGACAACGAGCTGTGGAAGCTGTCGGACGCCGAGATGACCGACGGCGTGGTGGCCAACATGCAGCGCGCCGCGAAGAACATCAGCTACGCGCTGTCCCGCTCGAACGCGATGAACGGCCTGTCCGCCAACTCCACCATCGTCAAGGTGACGCCGCTGTGGCGTTGGGGAGTGTACGCGCTTGACGGCGTGGTGACGATCGGCGTGGTGGCCCTGTGCGCCGCCGCCACGATCAGCATCCTGCGCCGCCGCAAGCAGGCGACGATCACCGTCCAGTCAGGCGACGCCGACTCCGCCGACAAGCAGTAACCATCCTTCTCCTCTCATTGCACCAGGGACGCCCCGCCAAGGGCGTCCCTTTCTCGTTGAATCCCGTCTCCGACAAAACGAAATTGAGTTTGGTGTGTCCGGTTCGCCAGACAGAGCCGATTTCGCACACCAAACTCGAAATCCACTCCCAAACGCCCATCGTCACGGAACAAACCCTTCCGTCATCCCCTGACTGGAGGCCACCAGCACCTGTGGAAAACGAAAAGTTATCCACAAGTTATCCACAAGTTATCCACAACACGCCAAATTCTGTCTCTGTATTCACATACGTCGATCAGGCTTGACGATGCCGAAAATACAGTTTTAACGTAGATGCATCGGAACCAAGGAGTACGCGCAATACGAGGAGTAACTATGGGAACGCATACGGATACCAGTCCAAATTTCGCGTTGCATCAGAGACTGATCGAAGGACGAGCGCATCATCTTGATCCAAAACATGCTAGGCACGCCTGGCGCAATCAGTTCTATTCCCAGCTGCGACAGGACGATGAGGAAAAACTTATCGCCGTAGGCTATAACCCCGAAGGGAAACTGGTGGAAATGATCGCTCTGGACGTATCATCAAGTAAGGATGCAGGAGGCAATCCCTTGCGCGTGCTGTACCACGTCAACTGGGCGACGAAGAAGTTTTTACAAGAACTCGGATTGCCATCGTATATGGCGGAGATTTAAGGAGCTGATAGCAATGACAGGTGATCCAAACGCTCATGTGTTCGATTTTGAAAGCGAAGGGCAAAAAATCGAACGGGGAGAGTACGACTTCAGCGGCGGAGTCGGCACCGTCTTTCTGGACCGCTGGCCCAAAGACAAGATGACGCCGGAGATCATGGCGTTCCTCAAAAAGCAGGAGGCCGCTGGAAAGATTCGCTTCGCCTAAGCGCCGCCTTTCGCTTCGCCTTCGGGGAAGATGATTTTGTAGATGGGGAAGTAGATGACCATCTGCACGCCGCCGTTGATCACGGTGATGAGGATGTTGTAGACGGCGGGCGAGAAGAACCGCCGGCACAACGGCACGTACAGGCCCATCAGGAAGCCGCACACGATGGTGATGAGCACGAACGCCACCACATACCAGGCGATCTGGTACCACACGTTGCCCTTCGATTTGAAGGTGATGTTGCGTTGCATCGGGAAATTCACGCATTGCGCGATGAACAGCGTGATCGCGAATGCCGCGAAATACCCCATGCCGCCGGTTTCGTCGCCGGTCACCGGATAGTCGAACACGTAGGTGTCGACCGGGCCGAGCCGCAGGTGGATGAGCTGCGCGGGGATCTCGCACCAGTCGGTGAACCGGTAGAACAGGCCGGGCAGGAAGGTGAGCATCACGTATTGCAGCACGGTGACGAACATCGAGAACGCGTAGAACATCACGAATTGCGCGATGAGCTTGTGCTTCGCGCCGAACCGCTCCCACCATGCGGCGAGCGGGTTGGCCGGACGCACGGCGGCTTTCTGCTGGGAATCGGTCGATTCATGCACCGACATGATGGGTCCTTTCTTATGCGCCTGCGATGGTGAGTTCGGCGGTGTGGGTGCCGTCGGTCACGGTGAGGACGACCGGCGTTCCGTCCGTATGGTCGGCACGTCCACCGCGCACCACGGCCAGCGCCTCGCCGTAGTAGGTTCCGGTTTTGCCGGTGACGAAGCTGCCTTTGTTGAAGGGTGCGGCGCAGCCGAAGCCGAGCAGCTCCCCGCCGGTGACGGAGGCGCGCAGGGTGCCGCGCTCAAGCGGTTTGGCGATGCCGTGCTCGTCGGTGTAGCGCACGCGCACGAAGGTCAGCTCGCGCCCCGCGTATTCCACGTCGGCGCGCAGTTCGGTGACTGCCGAGGCGCTGGTCAGCGCGCGGCGGCCGATCTCACGCCCGGAGGCGTCGTAGCTCACCGCTTCGAGCGTGCCAGGCTCGTACGTGCACGAGAATTTGGCGATGCAGTCGTTCCGCAAGGCCTTGCGTCCGACCTCACGTCCGTTGAGCACCAGCGCCACCTCGGCGGCGCACGCGTACACCTCGACGTTCGCGGCGCGCCCCTCGCAGCCGTTCCAGCTCCACGAATCGGTGGCGTTGCTCATTTTCCACGCGCTGGGGGAGTGCTTGTCGCCGGTGTGGTTCACCGGCCATACGGCCAGATAGGGGCCCGGCTCGGCTTCCAATGCCACACGCGTGTATAGGGCCTCGCCAAGCGGCTTGCCGGTCAGATCCACACGGCCCGATCCGGCGGTGAGCCAGCCGAATCCGATGTTCAGCGTCGCATAATCCTCGTATTCCCACGCGCCGACGCCGGTTTCGCCGATGTAGTCCATACCGGACCACACAAAGTCGCCGATCAGACGCGGATTGCGCTTCGCCATCTCGCGGAACTGGTAGGCGTCCGAGCAGAAGGTCTCCGAGCCGAGAATCAGCCGTTCGGGATATTTCGCCAGATCATGCCGGTACCGTTTGATGCCGTAGTTGTAGCCGGCCATGTCCATGGCGGCGTAGGCGTCGCGCGTCACCCAGTCGCAGAACGGCAGGGTCGCGCCGGTTTTCATGAAGTCCGCGCCGAACAGTCCGGCCATATTGTTGAAGAATTCGGAGCCGACCGCCTTGTGCTTCTTGGGCGCGGCACCGGCGGCGAGCCGCTTTTCGGCGGCCTCGGCCTCCTTGGCGGCCTTCTTGTCGGAATACTGGCCGAAGCCGACGGAACTGAGGAAATTGAAGAAGATGTTCACACCGCAGGTCACGGGGCGTGTGGGGTCGAGCTCATGCAGATGGTCGGTCATCGCCTGGGTGAGCGCGATGCCGCGTTTCTGCGCGGTCTCCGACACCTCGTTGCCGGTGGAGTACATGATGACGCTGGGATGGTTGCGGTCCTTCGTCACCATGTCGGTGAGATCCTGCCGCCACCACTGGTCGAAATGCTCCACATAGTCGTGCTGGGTTTTGTGGATGTACCAGTGGTCGATGTATTCGTCCATCATCAGCATGCCCTGCCGATCGCACGCGTCGAGCATGGCCTTGGAGCAGGGGTTGTGCGCGGATCGCAGGGCGTTGTATCCCTGCGCCTTCATCAGCGCCACCTTGCGCTCCTCGGCGTCCGCGTAGCAGCGCGCGCCGAGCACGCCGTTGTCGTGGTGCACGCACGCGCCTTGGAGGATCACCTGCTCGCCGTTGATGAGGAAGCCGTTCGCGCCCCACTCGATTGTGCGGATGCCGAAGGTCACGTCCAGTTCGTCGGTCGCACCGGAATCGGCGGTATAGTTCACGTGCGCGGCGTACAGGTTCGGCTGATCGGGCGACCACAGGCGCGCTTGGGGCACGTCCAGCGTCATGTGGCATTCCCGCATGGCGCAGGTCGACTCCGCTTCGCAGCCGGCGGCCGTGTCGGACTCTCCCAACGGCTGGCAGCGCACGCTCACCTCGCCGGGCGCGGTGGTTTCCACGGTGATTTCGATGCGTGCGGAATCGTTTTTGGGGTCGATGGATAGGGTGCGCACGCTCACGCCGTCCAGGGCGATATGCTCGCGCGGGGCGGTCCACAGCACGACCGGACGGTAGATGCCCGCGCCGGAATACCAGCGGCTGTTGGGCTGGTCGCTGTTGCGAGCGATGACGCGGATTTCGTTCTCCTCACCGACGCGCACGCGGTCGGTCAGGTCGACATGGAAGTTCGTATAGCCGTAGGGGCGGAACATGGCCTGTTCGCCGTTCACCCACACTTCGGCGTTGTGGTAGACGCCCTCGAATTCGAGGATCATCGTCTGGCCCGCGAGGCTCGCGTCAGGCGTGAACCGCTTGACGTATTCGTAGTCACGTCCCTCGAACCAGCCCGAATTCAGGCCGCTGGGGGCGAGTCCGTGCCGCTTTTCGCCGATCATCGCGTCATGCGGCAGCGTGACCGGGGCGAGAGGCTCGTCGGTGTCGAGGTGCCGCCAGGCCCAGTCGGCGTTGAAATCAAGATGCTTCATGGTCGTATGTCTTTCGTAGTGAGGGACGGGCAGGGATTCCCTTCGTCATTCCGAGCGAAGTCGAGGAATCCCAACGGAGGTTAGGGAAGGAGATCCTTCGACTCCGGCTCCGCCTCCGCTCAGGATGACAGGAGGAAGGCCCCGCTCGGGACAACTTTCGTCATTCCGAGCGGAACGAAGTGGAGTCGAGGAATCTCCGTGCTATTCGGTTATGTGTTCGCGTCAGGCCACGGCGGGTACCGTGCCGTCTTCGATGGTGATCGAGGCCGTGCCGCTCGTGGCCTTGGCGGTGAATGCCTTGACGATCAGCAGCACGATCGCCACCAGATACGCCACCACGCCCACAAGCGAGATGTTCAGCGCGGTCTGCTCGCTGGCCGGATAGTTGACGGGGATGAAGTAGATATCCGCCGCCAGACTCACGCGGTCCAGCGTGAACAGCGCGAACGAGACGACCAGCAGCACCTCGGAGGCGATGAGCAGCGCGTCGTTGGCCAGCTCACCCAAGCGGGAGCCGACTGCGACCGCGGCGAGCAGCGCCACCACGGCGAGCACGGTGCACACGATGGGCAGCACGTTCATCGCCTTGCCGGCCAGATAGCCGGTGGTTGAGGTGATGAGGTAGACGACCAGTCCGACCACCGCCGCGACAGCCGCGATGAGTTCGGGAACACGGGATGCGATTGACTTTGCCATATCAGTTCCTTCACTTGGATGAGACGCCGGCGGGAGCGGCGACGGACTTGGCGCCACGGACGCGCACGACCGTGTAGCCGATGACACCTGCGGCGGTCACGACGCCGGTCACAGCGATTGCGGCGATATAGGCCGCACGCCACCAGGTCATGACGTTTTCGGTATGGGTGGTGGAGTTCACGCCGTTCATGGCGTTCGAGTTGGCCAGAGCCCACAAGGCGTACTTCACGTCCTGCTGGATGGCGAGCAGCACGTCGCGGTCGCCACTGAGTGTTTCGGCGTCCCAATAGCTCACGCCCATGTTGCCGAAGCCGCAGAACGCGGTGGTTCCGGCCAGAATCGACTCCTTAGGAGCGGCATGCGGCGAGACGGAGGTGAAGTCGGTGACGTTGTAGCCGGTGAAGCCCCACTCGCCACGCATGATGTTTACCATCACGGCGGCGTTCGCACTGGACGCGACGGCGCCGATGCGGTTGTAGGAGGTCATCACGCCGAGCGCGCCCTGCGTGTAGGTGTCGGCCTTGGACTCGTCCGCTTCGAAGGAGGCGGGCTTGCCCTTGGCTTCAAACGCCTGCTGCAGGTTGCGCAGCTCCATCTCGCGGGCCTTCTGCTCACTCATGAACACGGCCACGCCGGACCTGTTGATCTCCTGATCGTTGAACGCGGCGTGCTTGACGTTCACCAGCGTGCCCTTGGACTGGGCGCCCTGCACCACGGCCGAACCGACGTAGCCGGAAAGCACCGGATCCTCGGAGTAGTACTCGTGGCCGCGGGTGTTGTAGGCGTGGCGATGCAGGTTCATACCCGGTCCGATGATGATCGGCAGGTTGAACACAAGGCTGGATTCGCCGATGATCAGCTCGCCGTTGCGATAGGAGAGTTCCTTGTTCCAGCTGTAGGCGAGATTGACGGGGGAGGGTGCCACGCGGGAGCTCTTGTCGGCGTAGGCCTCGTCATTGGCGTCCGCGAACGCCTCGCCCTGATACTGGCCCTCGTTGAGGTAGTGCGAGTCGGAGCCGCCGGGACCGTCGTCGGAAAGCATGTCCTGCAGGCCGACGGAGGGGATGGCGCCGATGGCGTGGAAGGCGTTCTCGGCGAAGCTCATGAACTCCTCGACGGAGACCTTGCCCACCAGTTCGTCCCAACGCTCGTCGTCGAAGTCGGCACCCTTCATATCGTTGAGGGTCAGCTCGCTGGACGTGTCGCCCACGGTGATGTCGGAGACGTCGTCGCCGGACTTCAGTTCGATGAAGTCGTTGTTGAGCAGCTCGGAGACCTGCTCGTTGGCGGTCAGGCCGGAGTAGGTGGTCGGGAAGGTGCCGTTCCAGTCGGAACGGGTCAGGTAGGTGACGGTGCCCTCCTCGAAGGCGTTGTAGTCCATCGCGTAGTCGCCCTCGGTGAGCTGGTTGGTGATGGCCGTGCCGTTGTCGGATACCGAGAAGGTGTCGGCGTCGACGTCGCCGTCCCACGTCCACCGGTAGGTTTTGGACTCGTCGCCCGCGGCGGTCATGCCGTCGGATTCGGTGTAGCCCTGGGCCGCGAGCACGTTGTTGAGGGCGTCGTGGGCGTCGTCGCCGAGGGCGAAGTAGTAGTCGCCCGGATCGACGATGTAAGTTTCGGCGCCATAGGCGTCGTAGCTGGCGAGGTCGGCGAGGTCCACATCCATGGTGATCGTCTGCGATTCGCCCGGCTCAAGGGTTTCGGTCTTCTCGAAATCCATAAGTTGGATCGCGGACTTCTCCACGCCGTTCTCCTTGTCGTAGTCGGTGTACGGCACGGAGGCGTAGACCTGCGCGACGGACTTACCTGCCACGTCGCCGGTGTTGGCGACGGTCACGGTCACGGTGGCGGTCTTCTTGTCGCCCGCGATCTCCACCGAATCGAGCGTCTGTTCGAAGGTGGTGTAGCTCAGGCCGTGTCCGAAGGAGTACACCACTTCGTTGGCGTAGTCCCACGTGCCATCCGTGGTGGAGACGGTGCCGTCCGCGTTCGCGTAGGTGCCCGCCGAGGCCTCCTCGCCGCCGTTGCCCATCACGATGTCCGCATAGCGGGTTTCGTAATAGCGGTAGCCGGTGTAGATGCCTTCGGATTCGATGAGGTAGGAGTTCACGGCGGCGTCTTCGGAGAAGTCGGAGGCGTTCGACCAGGCGATGTCGCCGTAATTCGCCATCGCCGGCGCAAGGGCCGTGTTCTTGGCCATCACGTCGCCCAGATGGGCCGAGGGGGAGACAGTGCCGTTGAGGATGTCGGCCACGCCGTAGAAGCCGTACGCGCCGGGGAAGCCGATCCACATGATCGCGTCGATGTCGGGGTCGTCCTCGAGGTTGGCGATCTCCATCGGATTGGTGGAATTGACGAGCACGATGACCTTGTCGAAGTTGGCCTTGGCCTCGTCGACCAGCGCCATCTCCTCGTCGGACAGCGACAGGATGTTGCCGGTCACGGTATTCACACCCTCAGCGAGCCCTTCCTCGCCCGGATAGTAGCCGTCGCCGTTCTCACCGGCGGGGCGACCGACGACCACGATGGCGGCGTCGTTGTATTCGCCGTACTGCGAGTTGTAGTCGGGGTTCAGCTGGGCGAGTTCGTCCAGGCTGAGTTCGCTGGGATCGTCGTATTTGGTGATCTCCGCGTATTCCGGCAGGACGCCGCCGCCGAACTGCGGGGTGGTCCACTCCTTGTCCGCGAAATACGTCTCATAGGCCTGCAGCATGGAGGGGTTGATTTGGAAGCCACGCTCCTGGAAGGCCTGCGTGATCTCGACGGTGGAGTTGCCGTCGGTGACGGAACCGCCGGATCCGCCGTAGACGGGCGCGTAGCTGCGCACGCCGAACATGGTGATCTTCGCGTCCGAGGCGATCGGCAGCGCGTCGTCGCTGTTCTTGAGCAGCGCCATCGTCTCCTGTGATTCCTCGATGGCGAAGTCGCGCCAACCGTTGTAGGCCTCTTCGGCCGAGGTGAACTCGGACTGGTAGGTCCAGCTGTCGCCTTCGTCGGCGGACTGGTCGGTGACGGTGCGCTGGCTGCGGGTGCCGACGAACGCGTCCAGCGACACACGGTAGGTCTCCATAATCGATCCCGCCATGATGGCGATCGCGAGGAGCAACGCACCGATGGCGGTCAAACCGCGCCATAGGTTCGTTCGTTTGAACATCTCATCCTCCTTGAATCTCGTTGCGGCGATGCTTTCCTCTGCGAAAACACGCCGTAGTCTTAGATTCTCCGAGTCCGGCCCCATGCTCAACGCCCGATGCGCAACCGACGTTTTTCGAGTCACGAACTGCATCGGGAACGCGTCGGGCCCGAACGGCACCGGACCTACGGCACCGATCGCATGTCACCGTTCGATCGGCAGCACCACGTTCACCGCGAAGATTCCCTCGTCGGCTTTGACCGAAAGCGCGCCGCCGTATTGTTCGGCGACCATACGCATCGATTTGAGCCCGAAACCGTGATAGTGTTTGTCGGCTTTGACCGTCTGCGGCAATCCGTCCCGAAAGGTCAAGGCGCCGTCATAGGGGTTCTCGATATGCATCACCACCATGCCCTTGTTGGCGCGGACCGTCATACGGATCCACCGGCGGTCGTCATCGACGATATGCTCCACCGCCTCCATCGCGTTGTCGACGGCGTTGCCGAACAGCGAATAGATGTCGCCGGGTTTCATGAACTCCAATCGTTCGCCGTCGATGATGCGGTCGAATTGGATGCCGCGCTGCTCGCATACAAGTGAGCGGTTCGACAGCAGCACGTCCAACGTCTCGTTGCCGGTGCGCACCGTGGCGTCGTAGATGCCGGCCAGTGATTTCAGATCGTCGATCTCCTCCTGCGGAATGCGGTTCTCCAGCAGGTTGAGTTGCCTTTTCAGGTCGTGCGTTTTGACGTTGATCAGGTCGATGGTCGCCTTATCGCTATCGAGTTTCGCCTTCTGCTGGTTCATCAGCTGACGCAGCATCGCACCGTCCCGTTCGGCGTTCTCATGTTCCACGATTTCGCGCAGCAACATCAGCATGAACACGCATGTCAGCAGGTCGAACAGCGAGAAAATCGTGAACGCCACACTTCCGGATCCGTAATGGTGGTACAGGTTGGTGAAGATGTTCAGACAGATCGCCATGCCGGTGAACAACAGCAGCATACGGCCGCTCGCCACGCCTTCGATGGATTTGCCGGCCAGCGGGCGCGCGAACAGCCAATACCCCAGCGCGAACAACGGCACCACCAGCGCCGCGTACACGATGGTGTCAATCCAGGCCGCATCCTCCCACACCATGTGCAGTCTGGTGGAGAGCACTCGCGCGCCACGGTACACCGCATGCTGCAGCGCGGCCGCGGCGGCCATATAGAACAGCGCCTGCGCGAAACTGATGCGCCAGCAGACGCGCGAGGCGGCACAGCACATCGCGTAGATGAGGAAGCACCGTGCGATCAGCCACCATGTGCCTTCGGACGCCAGGGAATCCCACACCATGCACACCGCCATCATGACCAGCATGGCGGCGGCCGCACGCCAGACGAACCGCGGGCGGCGCTCGAGCGGCCAGACGAACATCACCAGCGCCGTGACGAGCTCCAACAGAAAACCGACTGTGTTGAAGAATCCCACAAGCGGCGCCCACACATCTCCAGTGCCGAACAGCGCAGCCGTATCATGCATCATCGCGCCCTGCCTCACATCCACCGATCGTCGCCGAGGTTGTCGGCGAGATCCTGCAGGAAGGATTTGCGGAAGGCGCGGCCGATGGGCAGCGAGCCGCCGTCCGAAAGGCGCACCTCATTGCCTTTGATGGCGTCGATATGACGCTGGTTGACCAGATACGGCTTGCCGCAGCGCAGGAAGCCGTGGGGTTTCAGCTTCGCTTCCGCCTCCTGCAGCGAGCCGGAGCCGACGACCAGTCCGTCCTCCGTATGGAATTCCAGGCTGTGCCCGCGCACCTCGACGTACGACACGTCGCGTAGGCGGATGCGCTGCGAGCCGCCGCGCTGGGAGATGATGACCGAATCGTCGGATTCGCTGTCGCACAGTTTGACCGCGCGGGCGATCTTACGTTCGAAATCGGCATAGACGAAGGGCTTGATGATGTAGTCGAGCGCGTCCACCTCGTAGCCTTTGGCCGCGAACTGGGCCATATTCGTCACGAAGATCAGCACCGTCCCGCCGTCCAATTCGTGCAGCCGGTGGGCGGCGGCCAGGCCGTCCATATTGGGCATTTCGATATCCATGAACACGATGTCCCAATTGGGTTTGTAGCCTTCCAGGAACGAAGTGGGCTCGACGAAACGGCGCACGTCGAACGTCTCGCCGGAACGTTGGGCGAACATATCGAGGCAGGCGCGCAGCTTGTCGGCGGCGGCATCATCATCTTCGACAATGGCGACGGTCAGCATCGATGAACTCCTTATCTGTCTCGCTGACCACTGTACACGGCTCAATCGGTCTCTTCGGCACGGGTTCACTCAACCGACGATTCAACGAGTTGGCACTTGAGGCTTCCAGTTGGCACTGCTTTGGGCGGACAAGGCGTTGAAAACGGCTTAACTTCGTCGCCGTTTCGACCAGCGGGTGCCAACTGGAGACCTCAAGTGCCAACTCGTTCACAGGCCCATCCGGCGACGTCATGATTCCAAGGGAAACCGACCGACGATAAGCCCGGCGGCAAGGCTCATACCGTAATTTGGGCGGGGTCTTGTCGGGCGGAACACGCGCGCTTACAATCGGAACCGTCTTATTGATAACCCGAACCCAAGGGAGCAAGCATGCTTACCAACGAGTACGTCAAGCGCGTGTATGACCAGGTCACCAAGCGCGACGGCGATCAGCCCGAATTCCTGCAGGCCGTGTACGAGGTGTTGGACACCTTGCAGCCCGTGATCGAGAAGCATCCGGAGTACGAGGCGAACGGCGTGCTGGAGCGCATCGTGGAGCCTGAGCGCGTGGTGAAGTTCCGCGTGGCCTGGGTCGACGACTCCGGCAAGGTGCAGGTGAACCGCGGCTACCGCGTGCAGTTCAACTCCGCGATCGGCCCGTACAAGGGCGGCCTGCGCTTCCATCCGACCGTGAACGAGGGCGTCATCAAGTTCCTCGGTTTCGAGCAGATCCTCAAGAACTCCCTGACCACGCTGCCGATGGGCGGCGGCAAGGGCGGCTCCGACTTCGACCCGAAGGGTAAGTCCGACGCCGAGGTCATGCGCTTCTGCCAGGCCTTCATGACCGAGCTGCAGCGCCATATCGGCCAGTTCACCGACGTGCCGGCCGGCGACATCAACGTGGGCGCCCGCGAGATCGGCTACCTCTTCGGCCAGTACAAGCGCATCCGCGACGAGTACTCCGGCGTGCTCACCGGCAAGGGCCTGGAGTTCGGCGGATCGCTCGCCCGCACCGAAGCCACCGGCTATGGCCTGTGCTATTACACGCAGGAGGCCCTGCGCGTTCTGAAGAACGACTCCTTCGAGGGCAAGACCGTGGCCATCTCCGGTTCCGGCAACGTGGCCATCTTCGCCACCGAGAAGGCCACCGAGCTCGGCGCGAAGGTCGTGACCGCCTCCGATTCCAACGGCTACATCTACGATCCGAACGGCATCCAGCTCGATGTGGTCAAGGACATCAAGCTCGGCCACCGCGGCCGCATCAAGGAGTACGCCGACCGCGTGCCCGGCTCCGAGTATCACGAGGGCTGCGCCGGCGTGTGGACCGTCAAGTGCGACATCGCCCTGCCCTGCGCCACCCAGAACGAGATCGATGAGGCCTCCGCCGAGGCGCTGGTCGCCAACGGCTGCACCGTGGTGTGCGAGGGCGCGAACATGCCCTCCACTCCGGAGGCCATCGCCGTCTACCAGAAGAACGGTGTGCTCTACGGCCCGGCCAAGGCCGCGAACGCCGGCGGCGTGGCCGTCTCCGGTCTGGAGATGAGCCAGAACAGCTATCGCCTGAGCTGGACCTTCGAGGAGACCGACGCCAAGCTCAAGGGCATTATGGAGTCCATCGTGGCCGAGTCCTTGGCCGCCGCCAAGGAGTACGGCGAAGAGGGCGATCTGATGGCGGGCGCCAACATCGCCGGCTTCGTCAAGGTCGCCAACGCGATGGTCGCCCAGGGCGTGCTCTGATCGACGCATCCTGACGCCAGACGCATAGGACTCTGGCGCGTAACGCCTAAACGATGGTGGGCAACGGACTCATTCCGTTGCCCACCATCGTTTATCCATCGTCTGCCACACCTGTAAATGCGCGCAAAGTAACCGCGATACTGCCTCCATTTGTGTTTTTACACCATTTTGGATTCGGATTTTATACCCCTGTCACCGCAGGACCAGACAAGACATCCGTAAAAACCAGTAGGAAACTTGTAATGCCTATCAGGGCTGGATGCAGAAGGCCACATAGAGGGGGATCGAGCGGATGCCGTTGTCGATTCCGAAGTTCGACCGGCCAAACCTGCAGAGCAATCACACCAAGCAAGCCATCACCAGTTCCAGCACAACGTCCAACTCATCCTGCGGCACATAACCAACAAGTTGCGCGTTACGGGATTTCAAATCAAGAGCCTTCAGCTGCTCGGCCTGAGCAAAGCCCTCAATCTTCAAATCCGGAGAAATCGGATGGACTTCCGCATGCAGCGGATATCCATTATCCGTTGAGGTGATCGGACAGACCATGGTGAGATTGCATACTCGATTGTAGCTTTCATTGCTCACTACGAGCAGATACCGTCGTTTGCGTTGCTCATGGCCGGACGACGGATCAAGATCGGCCGCGACCACGTCGCCTCTGCGAAAGCCGTTCATATCGTCTCCGCTCCGACAGGGTCGCCGAATCCGTCTTCCTTCGCCTGATAACCACCGTGGTAAT
Source organism: Bifidobacterium lemurum (assembly GCF_014898175.1). Classification (NCBI taxonomy): domain Bacteria; kingdom Bacillati; phylum Actinomycetota; class Actinomycetes; order Bifidobacteriales; family Bifidobacteriaceae; genus Bifidobacterium; species Bifidobacterium lemurum. The sequence continues at coordinate 1,099,594 of NZ_CP062948.1, read as the reverse complement.
CGGCAAACAAATCAGCGAGATTTGGCACCGCATATCGGCCAATCCGCGTGATACGTACGGTTTTGGGCTTGATGACGATATTGCCCCCGTCGGCTTCGATGGTGACCTCACTGCCTTCGCGCAATCCGGTCTGGTCGCGGATCTCTTTGGGAATGCGAATCGCCTCGCTATTGCCCCACTTCGCAATGGTCGCCATATCTCCACCACCTTTCCGAATGTATCTACCTAAGGATATACCTCCGAGGGGCAAACGGTCAAGAACATCGGAGGAGGACTCCTCCACATCCAACAGCGTCACGCTCTATAAATGCGAAAAAGTGTCGTGGTTTACATTTTTAAGTACGAAAATGTAAACCACGACACTTTTTCTTATTTATTGTCGCTACCGGTCGTTTTCCGCTACGCGAACTGGCTGTTGTAGAGGCGGGCGTAGGCGCCGTCGGCGGCCAACAGCTCGCGGTGCGTGCCCTGTTCGATGATGGTGCCGTGGTCCATCACCAGGATCAGGTCCGCGTCCACGATGGTCGACAGGCGGTGCGCGATCACGAAGCTCGTGCGCCCGTGCATCAGCGCGTCCATCGCCTTGCCGATCTCCTGCTCGGTGTGCGTGTCCACCGACGAGGTCGCCTCGTCGAGGATCAGGATCTTCGGATCGCACAGGATCACGCGCGCGATGGTGAGCAGCTGGCGCTGGCCTTGGCTGATGTTCTCCGCGTCGTTCGCCAGGCGGGTGTCGTAGCCCTCGGGCAGAGTGCGCACGAAGTAGTCCACACGCGCCATCTTCGCGGCGGCGACGATCTCCTCGCGCGTCGCCTCGGGCCGCCCGTAGGCGATGTTCTCGGCGATGGTGCCGTCGAACAGCCACGCGTCCTGCAGCACCATGCCGAAGTTGGCGCGCAGGTCGGCGCGGTTCATGCGGCGCGTGTCCACGCCGTCGAGGCGGATGTGCCCGCCGTCGATCTCGTAGAAGCGCATCAGCAGGTTGATCAGCGTGGTTTTGCCGGCGCCGGTCGCGCCCACGATGGCCGTGCGATGGCCGGGTTCGGCCGTGAAGGTCACGTCCTTCATCAACGGGCGGTCCGCGTCGTACCCGAAACGCACGTGCTCGAAGTCCACGCGGCCGCTCACCGGTTCGCTCACCGCTTCCGGCTCGCTGGGCTCGGGCTCGATCTCGTCGGCGTCGAGGATGTCGAACACACGCTCCACCGAAGCCAGGGCGGATTGCAGGCTGTTGATGGTGAACGACATCTGCGTGAGCGGCTCGCTCGCCTGGTTGATGTATTGGAAGAACGCCTGGAACACACCCACGGTGAGCTGTCCGGCGGCCAGCATCAGACCGGCCATCACCGCGATGGCCACCTGCGAGAGGCGCACGATCAGGCGGATGGCGGGGCTTATCGCGTTGGTCATGAAGTCGGCCCGTCGCGTCGCATCGGCCACGTCGCGCGTCGCCTCATGGATGCGCGCCGCGCTCGACCCCTCCTGGTTGAAGGAGCGGATGATGGCGCGGCCGCTGTAGGCCTCCTCGACATGGCCGGTGAGCACTCCCACCGCACGCTGACGTTCGGCGGCCAGCACCAGCGTCTTGCGCGAGACCAGACGCGTCACGAGCATCGAGAACGCGGCGAACACCACGAACACCAGCGCCAGCCACACATTGATGACCACCATCATCACCACGGCGCCGGTCACCTGCCCGACGGCCACCAGCAGGCGCAGCAGACCGGTCTGCATGACCTCGCTCATCTTGTCGAGATCGTTGGTCACGCGGCTGATGATGCGTCCGGGCTGGTTCGCGTCGTAGTAGCGCAGCGGCAGGCGGGTGAGCTTGTCGCCCACGGCGTTGCGCAGCTTCAGGTTGATGCGTTCGGCGAAGCTGGCCATGATAAGGGTCTGCGTAGAGTAGAACGCCCATTCCAACGTGTAGATCAGCAGCAGTATGGCGATCTGCATACCACCGTCATGCCAACCGATACGGAAGTTCTCGCCGCGTGTGAACGCCGCCTGGATCTTCTCCCACAACAGGTCGAGCAGATAGGCGGTGTACATCGGTCCGGCCAGCGCGGCCACCACATAGCACACGATGGACGCGGAGACGACGAAGATGCGCCAATGCTGTTCCTTGGCCACATCCCACAGGCGGGCGATGGTGGCTTTGATGTCGCGAGGAACCTCCAGCTCCTCATCGTCCGCGGCGCCCGCGACGGCGTCGATCTGCGATTCCTGCGTCATATCCTGCTGTTGCGTCTGGCTCATCGGTCCGTCTCCTTTCCCGCCTCGGCGGCACGCATCTGCGAATAGGCGATTTCGCGGTATGTCGGGCAGTCGCGCATCAATTCCTCGTGGGTGCCGCGACCCTGCACCTTGCCGTCCTCCAATACGACGATCTGGTCGGCGTGCACGATGGTGCTCACACGTTGGGCGATGATCAGCATGGCCGCATCGTCCATCTCGCTCGCCAAGGCCTTGCGCAGGGCGGCGTCGGTGGCGAAGTCCAACGCGGAGAACGAATCGTCGAAGATGGTCAGGTCGGCTTTTTTGGTCAGGGCGCGGGCGATGGCGAGACGCTGGCGCTGGCCGCCGGAGAAGTTCGTGCCGCCTTGCGCCACGCGGGTGTTCAGCCCGTCGGGCAGTTCGCGCACGAATCCGGCCTGCGCCACATCAAGCGCATGCCATAGTTCCTCGTCGGTGGCGTTCGCGTCACCATAGCGCAGATTGTCGGCGATGGTGCCGGAGAACAGCCATGCCTTCTGCGGCACGTAGGCGATACGGTCGCGCAGCTCACGCTGGGTCACGTCGCGCACGTCGCGTCCGCCGATCAGCACCCGGCCGTCGGTCGCGTCGATCAGACGCAGCATCAGACGGGCGATGGTCGACTTGCCGGAGCCGGTGGGGCCGATGATCGCGGTGGTCTGGCCGCGCCGGCAGGAGAAGGTGAGGTCCTGCAGAGTGTCTTCGGCGCCGTCGGCGAAACGGAAGGTGAGATGGTCGAAGCACGCCACCTTGGGATGCGCCAGGTCAAGGTCCGACTTGGCCTCGACGGCGGGATCGACGGCGGCGCTCCGCGCCTGGCGGGAGGGCTCCGGGTCGGTGATATCGGGCGTGGTGTCGATGACCTCGCGGGCGCGGTTCAGACACACGAAGGCGCGCGGCACCATGAACATCACGAATCCCGCCATCATGACGTAGAACAGGATCAGCACCGCGTATTCGATCAACGCCGTGATGTCGCCGATCTGCATGGCGTGCGCGCCCACACGGTCACCACCGAGCCACATCACCGCGACGATCACGATATTGATCAGGAAGAACGAGAAGCTGTCGAGTCCGGCGAACAGGGTGTTCACCCGGATCGCGCTGGTCGCATAGTCGGAGAACGCCGTATCGAGACGCTGGCGTTCGTGCCGGTCGCGGCCGAAGGCGCGGATCACGCGCACGCCGGTGATGTTCTCGCGCAGCACGGTGTTCATGCGGTCGATGAAGCGCTGCAGACGCTCGAAAATCGGCGCCGCCTTGAACACGGCCGCGGCGGTGAGCGCCACGACCACCAGCACCACGACGAGCAGCACCCATCCCATCATCGCATCGATCGAGAACGACAACGCGATGCCCATCACGCACATGATGGGCACGGGGATGAGCATCTGGAAGCTCAGCATCAGGGTCTGCTGCACCACGTTGATGTCGTTCAGCGTGCGCGTGATCATCGAGCCGGTGCCGAAGCGCTTGAAGTCGCCGTCGGAGAACCGCAGCGTCGAATCGTAGATCGCGTCGCGCATATCGCGGCCGATGTTGGCGCACAGTTTGGCGCACAGGTAGCTGCCGCCCAGCGCCCCGGCGCCGGAGACCACGGTGATGGCGAGCATGGCCACGCCCATGGGCAGAATGTGTTCGGTGCCTCCGTCCGCACCGACGTTGATCATCTCGGCCAGAATCGTGGGCACGAGCAGCGCGCCCGCCACGTCGAGCAGCAGCGCGAACAGCGTCGCGGCGATCAGGCCCTTGTAGGGTTTCAGAAATCGGAACAGTAGTCTCATGCGGGTATTCACTCCTTTTCGTATCCGCATTCGATACATGGTTGACGCCGCCCCATGGCGGCTGGTGGTTGCCGTCTACTGACGGATGGTCTGGTCGAGCAGCGACGTGTACCGCCGCATCAGGTCGATGAGCAGTTCGGCGTTGTCTTCGCCGATCTCCTCCAAGGCCGCCTGCTCGGCCACGGCGATGGGCCGCACGTTGCGTTCGACGAAGCTTCGTCCGTCCTCGGTCAGTTCGAGCACCTTGTCGCGTCGGCTGCCGTCGGCCAGACGGATCATGATCAGCCCGCGACGCTCCAGTTGCTGCACCGCGGAGGTGACGGTCTGCTTGCTGTACTGCCAATCGCTTGACAGCTCCTTCTGCGGCATCGGCGCGGCGGAGCACATCAGTCCGTACATCACGCAGAATCCGCAGTCGGACAGACCCGACCGCCGGGCGGCCTCATGATAGGCGTGGTCGATCTCCTTCCACATCTGGTTGAACCGCTCCAGCAACGCAGGTATGCCGCGTTGTGGCACAACCGACCTATCGTGCCCTGATTGAGCCGACGTATCGCCCGCCATATCTCACCTCCCGTCCATATGCGACAACCGTTTGTCCGAACTCGGACAAACGGCCATCATAGTCCGATTTCAGACAAATGCAACCGGAGCCGTCATCCAACACGCCGAGCTTAATTCGACCTCGAATTCAGAGAGATCATTCGCGCATTTCCGGGTTCCCGCCGGTTTCGCCGGAGGAATCGGCGGTGAGTACGCCGATGGGCTCCTCGTCTCGCTTAGAGAGGTCCGGGTTCTTGTCGCCAGGCAGCAGATCCCAAGGCATGCGGCGGGCGAAGAGACCGAAGAGAAACAACGCGGCGAAACCGTAGCAGGCGATTGCGGCAAGACCGCCGCCGTTGACGACGCCGGCGACCAGCATCACCGACAACGCGCCCAGCACCAGCGTGCGCACCGTATAGAACAAGGCCTTCCTGCCGCCGGTGCGGGGTTTGGTCTCCACGGTCATATGCGTGAACAGGCCACCCCACGTCTGCCCGGCATGCCGCAGCGGAATCACCAGCTCGAACAGCAGGAAGGCGAGCCCGGCCGTCACCGGCGCCACGTAATTCAGCCAATCCACGCCCACGGCGAACAGTCCGAACAGTTGGAAATCGCCGTTGGGCAAGGGTCGCGCCACCTGATAGAAGACGAGAACCACGATGATGGTGAGCGTGAAGTAGACCACCGCCACGAAGATCATGTCGATGACCAACGTCACCGTGCGATGCAGCACGCCCGGCTTGCGGTTCACATCCTCCCGCCCGGGCGCGGCCGCCGTCGGCGCCCAGACGCCGAATAGTTTGGCGACGCCGAAGCCGAGCAGAGCGCCCAAGGTGTTGGTCATCAGATCGTTGACGTCGAACTGGCGGTAGGTGCAGGGGTACAGTCCCCAGAAGCCGGTGAGCTGCGAGATTTCGATGAGCAGCGAGACGGCGAATCCGCCGAACAGCGCGCCCCGCCAGCGCGCGTGCAGCCAGCGGCCGATGATGAAGCCAAGCGGCGTGAACAGCGCGACATTCATCAGCAACTGTAATGCGCCGTACAGGCCGCCGGTCCGCAGATCATCGATGAAGCGCAGAGGATCGAGCTGCGGGGTGAGATGATGCGCGGCGCAGTAGACCTGCGGCTCGTCGGGCATGGGGTAGAGGGTGAACGACACCAGTCCCAGCAGGTACAGCACCGACAGATAGGCGGAGGTGGCGGCGGTGAGCCGCAGGCGATGATGCCGGTGGTACAGTCCCGCGAGAATCGGCAGCGTCAGCACGGCGGCCGCGAACGGCCACAACACCATGGCAATGATGAACGAGGTGGAGAACAGACCCAGATATGCGATCACCCTCCCACTGTATCGCGCATCCCTCCTGCGCGTCGGCCATTGCGCCCACACTCCCGCCATGCTCCATACGTCGTATTGCTGGTACACATTGGTACATATTGGTACACATTAGTGTACATTGGTGTACATTGGTACATAATGGTATATATTGGCGCATCGCTGAGAAACGGAATGGATATGCCTTCAAATCCCTTCAAACCGACCGCTGGCAAAATGCCGCCCATCCTCGTCGGCCGCGAAACCGCTATCGAAGAATTCGCCGAAGGAATTGACAACGGAGCCGGAGCCCCTGGTCGTATCATGCTGGTCACCGGCCAACGTGGCTACGGCAAGACCGTACTTCTCACCGAATTCCGCCGCCTGGCAGCCGAACGGCAATGGGAAACCATCGCGGAAACCGCTTCTCCAGGCGTGGTATCCCGCCTTATCGAAGCGCTCTCGCCATCTGGCATGCACGTCGAACAGGCCACCGTCGCCCCGTCAATCGGCATCACCGGACTCGCAACCGCAAGTATCGGACAGCTGAACATCGCATCCAGTACTGCCCCGCTCACTTTGCGCAATGCTATGTTCAAACGCCTTGAAAGTCGCAAAATCAGCAAGGGCAAAGGCATTCTTATCACTATTGATGAAACGCAGGCCGCCTCGCGAGACGATCTTGTCGCCATCGCCACGGCCGTTCAGCACGTCATCGGCGCCATAGACGAAACGAATACGCCGGATCAGGATAAAAAAGGCATCGCCATAGTGTTTGCGGGACTGCCCTCAACCATCAACGATTTGGTTAATGATGAGGTGACGACGTTTCTTCGCCGAGCGCTGCGTTGTGAACTGACCAACGTGCCTATCACTGACGTCAAAAACTCGTTCCTGAGTGTGGTCGCCGAATCTAACAAAACCATCGGTGACGACGAGGCTCTCAAGGCAGCGGTGCATACGGACGGATACCCGTATATGATTCAACTGATCGGCTATTACATGTGGCAGTCCGCACAACGTCGGCACTGCGCGGAAATCACCGACGAGGATGTGACGAACGGAATCGCCGATGCTTCCAGGGTGTTCGACGACGCCGTCTGCGCCCCTGTGCTCGACGGACTCACTTCGGCCGAACGACTGTTCGTAAGCGCGATGGTTCCCGACCATCCTGCCGACAGCGCGATCAGCGATATCGAGAAGCGAACCAAACGCAGCCGTAGCTGGGTCAATAAATACCGTGCCAGTCTTATCAAAAACACGCTTATCCGCTCGACCGGCTATGGACGTGTGGCTTTCGCAATCCCCCATATTGGAGAGTATCTCAGCAATCGAGCATCCTAACGAAACGGACCCATGACGGTGGGTCATGGGTCCGCTAAACGTTGCGTGCCTTGGGATTCAGTCGTCGGATCAGTCGTCGCCGAGGGTGACGTGGATGCCGCCGACCAGGGAGCTGACCACGTTGTAGATCAGCGCGACGATGCTCATCAGCAGGGTGATCACCACGACCTCGATGATCGAGAAGATCGTCACCGCGCTGAGCACGGTGCTCAGGGTGAACACGTTCTCCAGATCGAGTCCGCCGGCGTCCAGACCGGTGGACGACACCATCTGCGTGATCTGGTCGAACACGCCCACCACGTTCAGCATCATCCAGATGATCGCCGTGGCGACGACCTGGATGATGCCGCCCGCGATCGACATCATGAAGGTGACCTTGGCCACCGACCATGCGTCAAGGCGGGTCAGCGACAGGTTCATACGGCGGGCGCGAGGAGTGCCGCGACGCACCGTCCGCGGACGGCTGGCGGCCGCGGACGCGCTTTTGGATGCGGAACGGGCGACGCGGGCGACGGGCTCACGCGTCTCGTCCGCGCCGGACGTCTCACGCTCGCTCTGATCGTCCATCAGAGGACGCTCGATCTCGGACTCGTTGTCTTCGATGTTCTCGCTCATCGCCAGACTCCTTCTCGCATTGTGCCTCTATTCCTCTTGCCGAGGCTACCAGTGTTTCGCGACGATTATTCGGCGCTTTCCGGGTTGTTCACATTCTCAGCAGACTCGCTCTGCCCGGAAGCGGTAGATGCGGCAGATGCGGTGGATTCCGTGGCGTCCGTGGCTTGCGGGGCATCCGCCGCGGCCGTCGTCGCGGTGGATTCCGCCGTATCCGCGCCCGCTGCCGCCGTCTCGCCCGCGTCATTGGCCGCGTCGTCGTCATCCTTCTCCGCGTTCAGCGCGATGGAGATGATCTCGTCTCCCTTGTCGGGCTTGGCCAGCGTCACGCCTTGGGTGTTGCGGCCGGTGCGCTTGACCTCGGCCACATCGGAGCGGATCACCTTGCCGGACTTCATGATGGCCATCACCTGATCGTCCTCCGAGACGACCAGCGCGCCGACCAGTGAGCCGCGGCCCTCGGCCAGCTGCACGGCCTTGACGCCGAAGCCGTTGCGGCCCTGCAGGCGGTACTCGCTGATGGCCGAACGCTTGGCGAAGCCCTCGTTCGTCACCACGAGCAGATCCTTGTCGGTCTCGCCCCACACCACGTCCATGGCCAGCAGCTCGTCGCCTTCGCGGAACTTCATGCCCTGCACGCCTGCGGTCTGTCGGCCCATCGGGCGCAGCTGGTCGTCGTCGGCGCGGAATTTGAGGCTCATGCCGAGCTTGGAGACGAGGATGATGTCGTCCTCGGCGTTGCACAGCTGGGCGCCGATCAGCTCGTCGGCGTTCTCGCCGTTCTCGTCGGCCATCAGACGCACGGCGATCAGACCACCCTGACGCGGCGAATCGTATTCGGCCAGCGCGGTCTTCTTGATCTTGCCGCTGCGGGTGGCGAGCACCAGATACTTCGTCACCTCGTAATCCGGAATGGACAGCACGGTCTGGATCGTCTCGTCGGGGGCGAACTGCAGCAGATTCGCCACATGCTGGCCCTTGGAGTCGCGCGACCCCTCGGGCAGCTCGTACGCCTTGATGCGGTACACGCGGCCCTTGTTGGTGAAGAACAGCAGCCAGTTGTGCGTGGAGGTGAGGAAGAAGTGGTCCACCACGTCGTCCTCGCGCAGGCGCGTGCCCTTGATGCCCTTGCCGCCGCGATGCTGGGCGCGGTATTCGTCGGCCTTGGTGCGCTTGATGAAGCCGGAGTGCGTGACGGTGACCACCACGTTCTCCTCGGCGATCAGGTCCTCGACGTTCATCTCGCCGCTGAAGGGCAGGATCTTGGTGCGGCGCTCGTCGGAATACTTGGCCACGATCTCGTCGAGCTCGTCGCCGATGATCTTGCGCTGGCGCTCCGGCTTGGCGAGGATGTCGATGTAGTCGGCGATCTTGCGCATCAGCTCGTTGTGCTCGTCCTCGATCTTCTCGCGTTCGAGGGCGGCGAGACGGCGCAGCTGCATGGACAGGATCGCGTCGGCCTGGATCTCGTCCACACCGAGCAGCTCCATCAGGCCGGTGCGCGCGGTCTCCACATCCTTGGAGGCGCGGATCAGCGCGATGACCTCTTCGATCATGTCGAGGGCCTTCAGATAGCCCTGCAGAATATGGTCGCGCTCCTCGGCCTCGCGCTTCAGATACGCGGTGCGGCGGGCGATCACGTCGAGCTGGTGGTTCACCCAGTGGCGGATGAACGCGTCCAGGCTCAGCGTGCGCGGCACGCCGTCGACCAGCGCGAGCATATTCGCGCCGAAGGTCTGCTGCAGCTGGGAATGCTTGTACAGGTTGTTGAGCACGACCTTCGGCACGGCGTCGCGCTTGAGCACGAGCACCAGACGCTGGCCGGTGCGGCCGGAGGTCTCGTCGCGCATGTCGGCGATGCCTTGGATCTTGCCGTCGCGCACGGCCTCGCGGATGGAGACGACCAGTCGGTCGGGGTTCACCTGGTAGGGCAGTTCGGTGACCACCAGGCACATGCGGCCCTTGATCTCCTCCGTGTTGACCACGGCGCGCATGGTGATCAGGCCGCGGCCGGTGCGGTAGGCCTGTTCGATGCCCTTATGCCCCAGGATGGTCGCGCCGGTGGGGAAGTCCGGCCCCTTGATGCGGGCGATCAGCGCCTCGAGCAGTTCCTCGCGGGAGGCGTCCGGGTGGTCGAGCGCCCAATGCACGCCGTCCGCCACCTCACGCATGTTGTGCGGCGGGATGTTGGTCGCCATGCCGACGGCGATGCCGGACGAGCCGTTGACCAGCAGGTTCGGGAAGCGCGCGGGCAGCACGGTGGGCTCCTGCGTCTTGCCGTCGTAGTTGGGCACGAAGTCGACGGTGTCCTTGTCGATGTCGCGCACCATTTCCATGGACAGCGGCGCCATACGGCATTCCGTGTATCGCATGGCGGCGGCCGGGTCGTCGCCGGGGGAGCCGAAGTTGCCCTGGCCGTCGACCAGCATGTTGCGCATCGACCAGCTTTGGGCCATACGCACCAAGGTGTCGTAGATGGCGGAGTCGCCGTGCGGATGGTACTTGCCCATCACGTCGCCCACGACGCGCGAGCACTTGTTGTAGCCGCGGTCGGGGCGGTAGCCGCCGTCGTACATCGCGTACACGACGCGGCGGTGCACGGGCTTCATGCCGTCGCGCACGTCCGGCAGGGCGCGTTCGACGATGACGGAGAGCGCGTATGCCAGATAGGATTCGCGCATCTCCTTCTGCAAATCGGTGGGCTGGATGCGCTCACCGCTCATCAGACCGTAGTCGGTGTCGTCGGCCTCCTGCGGGCTCAGCGGTTCCAGCGAGCCGTCCGGCACAGGCTGTTCGGCGGCGTTCGACGTGATGCCGTCGTTGGTGGTTTCGTCTGCCAAGGTTGTTCCTTACTCAAGTGGTGGGTCCGGTCCATCGGTTCCGGAACTGTCCCTGTCATTCCGGACTTCTTCTCGTCATCCCGAGCGGAACGAAGTGGAGTCGAGGGATCCCTCGACTTCGCTCGGGATGACGGGTGGCTCGTTCGGGATGACGGATGGGCTGCGGGTGGTTGCGTTTTGTTATAAGGATGGCTCCGTCGGCACGGGAGTCCACTGGACTCCCTCTTCGGCCGACTCGCGCGTGATCGCTTATATCTTTCCGAAGGAAAGATTGCGATCACGCATCAATGAACCTCGCGTCATGGGCGTTGCGTTGGATGAACAGGCGGCGCGGCTCCACTTCGTCGCCCATCAGCATGGAGAAGGTCTCGTCGGCCGCGGCCGCGTCCTCGATGTGGATCTGCTTCAGGATGCGGCGTTCGGGATCCATGGTCGTCTCCCACAGCTCCTGGTAGCTCATCTCGCCCAGACCCTTGTAGCGCTGGATGCCTTCGCCCTTGGGCAGCTGGCGGCCGGCGGCCTTGCCTTCGGCGAGCACGCGGTCGCGCTCCTTGTCGGTGTAGACGAAGTCGTGCGCTCCCTTGGTCCACTTGAGTCGATAGAGCGGCGGCATGGCCACGTACACGTAGCCGGCGGTGATCATCGGCCGCATGTAGCGGAAGAACAGGGTCAGGTTCAGCGTGGCGATATGGGCGCCGTCCACGTCGGCGTCGGCCATGATGATGACCTTGTGGTAGCGCACCTTGGAGATGTCGAAGTCCTCGCCATAGCCGCCGCCGACCGCGGTGATCAGCGATTCGATGGTGTCGGACTTCATCATGCGGTCCAGGCTCGCGCGCTCGGTGTTGAGGATCTTTCCTCGCAGCGGCAGGATGGCCTGGGTGATCGGGTTGCGGCCCTGGATGGCGGAGCCGCCTGCGGAATCGCCCTCCACGATGAACAGCTCGCACTCCTCCGGATTGCTCGACTGGCAGTCCTTGAGCTTGTCGGGCATGCCGGCGGATTCGAAGATCGACTTGCGGCGCGTGTTCTCGCGCGCCTTTTTGGCGGCCAGTCGCGCGCGAGAGGCCTCGATGGCCTTCTGGATGATGTTCTTCGCCTCGCCGGGGTGGGCGTCGAACCAGTCGCCGAGCTTGTCGGTCATCACGCGCTGCACGAAGGTCTTCGCCTCGGAGTTGCCGAGCTTGGTCTTGGTCTGGCCTTCGAACTGCGGGGTGGTGAGCTTGACGGACACCACGGCGGTCAGGCCTTCGCGCACGTCGTCGCCGGAGAGGTTCTCGTCCTTCTCCTTGAGGATGCCCTTCTCGCGGGCGTAGCGGTTGACCAGCGAGGTGAGCGCCGCGCGGAAGCCCTCCTCGTGGGTGCCGCCTTCGGTGGTGGAGATGGTGTTCGCGAAGGTGTGCACGGCCTCGGAGTAGGCGGTGGTCCACTGCATGGCGATCTCCGCGGAGATGCCGAGCTTCAGGTCCTCGGCCTCGAAGCTGATGACCTCGGCCTCCACCGGATTGGATTTGCGCGACTTGACCAGATAGTCCACGTAATCCTGGATGCCGTTCATGTACTGGTAGGTCACGGACTGGTGCAGTTCCTCGATGACGTTCTCGCCGTCGCCGGTCACCTCGTCGCCGGCCTGGTCGGCCTGGCGTTCGTCGGTGAGGCTGAGCTTCAGGCCCTTGTTGAGGAAGGCCATCTGCTGGAAGCGCGAACGCAGCGTCTCGAAGTCGTAGACGGTGGTTTCGAAGATCTTCGGATCGGCCCAGAAGGTCACGGTGGTGCCGGTGGACTCGCCCTCGGCCATCGGCTCGCCCTTCTTCAGACGGGCGGTGGGCTTCTGGTCGATGTAGGTCTGCGTCCAGTGGAAGCCCTGGCGGCGCACCTCGATGTCCACGCGGGTGGAGAGGGCGTTCACCACGGAGATGCCCACGCCGTGCAGACCGCCGGACACCGCATATCCGCCGCCGCCGAACTTGCCGCCGGCGTGCAGCTTCGTCATCACGGTCTCCACGCCGGAGATGCCTTCGCCGGGCACCTCGTCGACGGGGATGCCGCGGCCGTCGTCGACCACGCGGATGCCGTTGTCGGGCAGAATCGACACCTCGATATGGCTGGCGTATCCGGCCAGCGCCTCGTCGACGGAGTTGTCGACGATCTCGTACACCAGATGGTGCAGGCCGCGCGGGCCGGTGGATCCGATGTACATGCCCGGTCGGATGCGCACGGCCTCAAGGCCTTCGAGCACGCGCAGATCGGAGGCGTCGTAGTGTTCGGGAGTCATGGACTCGTCGAGTTCCCCCTCTTTGAGCTCCATGGTGTTGATGTGTTCGGTGGCAGCGTTCAGTTCGTCTTCTTTGCTTGCCGCTTGTTCCTGCGAATCCGCCACAGGTTGTCCTTCCTGCCTTCGTATGAAGGGTTATCACCAAGGCATCTCGCCCCAGAACGCACAAAATCGGCCCTCAGAGCGTTTTACCCATACTGCGTGATATTCTACTCGTCCGTGGGGACGTTGCCATTACAGGCCCGTTTTCATCGTAAGCCTTGTATACAAACCCTTTTCGGCCGATTTGCGACGTCCATTCAATCGCGCGATGGTCGGGATGATGCGGAGTGGTGCGGGCGGCGCGGTCGGATTCCGCCGACGGCTTAGCGCACCCACCGCCGCTTGAACTGCATGCTCGCCGGCCCGGTGACTTTGATTTCGCGCACCTCGAGTCCGGCGAGCCGTTCGCGCACGGTGTCGGTGAGCTGCGGGATGAGATAGGTCAGTTGGGTGGCCCATACGCCGGTTTCGGCGCGGATGACGAGCACGCCGTCGACGAAGCTGGCGACATGCGAATGCCGGGCGATGTCCTCGCCGACCACTTGGTCCCAATGGTTGCGCAGTCTGGCGACCATCAGATTCGTGTTCCAGGTGGGGTCTCCCGAGATCTGCGTGAGCACGGCGCCCAATCCTTTGGGATCGCGCCCGGCCTTGCCGAAATTCTCCCAAGCCTCCTCACGTCGGCGTTTGCGGTCGCGCAGCAGGTCGCCGCGTTTGACCAGCCGCTCGAACACCTGCGCGGGGAGTTTGTGTTCGTCGAGATGCAGGCTTCTCACCACCGGCGGTTTCATCACGCCGCCCGCCCTTCGCCGGACCGTTCGATGACGGACCGTTCGACTTCCGCCCCGGCGGACCGTTCGTCGGACCGTTCGACTCCGGCCCCGGCGGACCGAACTTCGCGGGCGCGGGCGTCGGCGTCATCAGCGACCCGACCGGAATCCTCAGCGACCGCCGTCTCGTCCGCATCGCCGCCGACCAGCGACGCCACGTCGATCACATTGGCGCCGGGCAGCTCGGGCATATCGCCGGCCGCGGCCACGGTGATCAGCACCTGCGGCTGCCCGGCCGCGAATTCCATGATCTGGTTGCGCCGATATTCGTCGAGTTGGGCGAACACATCGTCGAGGATGACGATCGGCGTGACGTCGGTGTCCTGCGCCACGGTTTCGAACAACGCCATTTTCAACGCCAACGCCATGGTCCACATCTCGCCGTTGGAGGCGTATTCGCGGGCGGCCATGCCGTTGAGCTCCAACGCAAGATCGTCACGCTGGGGCCCGATCAGGTTCACGCCCCGCGCCACCTCGCCGGGGTAGATGCGCTGGAAATGCTGGGATATATGGGGGCCGGGCTCGTCGAAGGCCAGCACTTCGTCGAAGGATGGGTCGTAGCGCAGGGCGGCCTGTTCGGTGTCGCCGGCCAGTTCGGCGTAGATGCGCGCGAAGGGCCCGGCCAGACGTTCCACCACCGATTGACGGCGTTTGGTCAGTTCCACGCCGGCTTCGATGAACTGTCCGGTCCAGATCTCCAATCCGGAAAGCGCCGCGTCGCGCATGGTCGCGCCCACACCGTCCGGTCCGGAGGCGTTGCGGTCACCCAACTGCTTGAGCAGGGTGGCCCGCTGTCGTCCGATTTTCGAGAAGGTCTGCGTCAGGGCCGCGTATCCGGGCGACAGCAGCACGCCGGCCTGGTCGAGAAAACCACGGCGGGTGGCCGGATCCCCCGCCACCATGCGCTGGTCCTCCGGTGTGAAGGTGACGCATGGAACGCGTCCGACGATGTCGCGCATATACACGCTGGCGCCGCCGTTGACCCGTCCGCGGTTCGCGCCGCGCGAGGCGATGGTGATCTCGTAGGTGGTGGTGCGGGCCCCGTCCTCGACGTTCGCGCGGACCACCGCGCTGGTCTGCCCCCGCTCGATCAGCGGCAGGGAGGATGAGGCGCGGTGGCTGCCGCCGGTGGACAGCACCTCCACCGCTTCGACGATATTCGTTTTTCCCAATCCGTTCCGCCCTTGCAACACGTTCACTCCGGGGTCCAGGTCCAGTACGCACTGGTGCCAGGAGCGGAAGCGGTCAAGGGCGAGACGGGAGATGTGCATGGGTTCAGCTGTTGAAGCGCATCGGCACCAGCAGATAGCGGTAGTCCATGGATTCCTCGGAATCGGCTTCCTGCTGTCCGTTGAATTCGACGGGCTTGACCGCGGTGGTCATCTTCATGCGCACGAAGGGCTCGGTGATCGCGTTCAGGCCCTCGACCAGATAGGAGGGGTTGAAGGCCACGGTGATGTCGTCGCCGTCCATGTCGATGTCCAGCGTTTCGGTGGCCTGGGCCTCGTCGACCGCGCCCGCCGACAGGGTGAGCTCCTGGCCGGAGAAGACCATGCGGATAGGGGCGTCGCGTTCGGCGACCAAAGCCACGCGCTTGATCGCGCCGATCAGCGACTGCTTGTCGATGATGGCGTGGATCGGGTACTCGTCGGCGAACAGACGGTCGACCGCGGGGAATTCGCCGTCGATCAGCTGCGAGGTGGAGACGCGGCCCGCGTTTTCGAAACCGAGCAGCGAGGGGTTCTCCGCATCGAAGTCGATGACCACGTTCTGGTGTTCGTTGAGCGAACGGGCGATGTCGCGCAGCAGGGAACCGCGCACCAGCGTGGTGGTGGTCGTGTCGATGCTCTGGGGGGTCCACGAGAAGCTGGCGCGGGACAGGCGGAAACGGTCGGTGGAGGTCATCACGACCTTGTCGCCCTGGAATTCCACGCGCACGCCGGTGAGCACCGGGCGGTTCTCCTCGCGCGAGACGGCGACGGAGGCCTGGGCGATGGCCTGCATGAACGTGGGGGCGTCGACCTGGCCGAGCTTGTCCGGAACGGCCGGCAGATCCGGATACTCCGTATCGGGCATGAGCTGCAGCGTGAACGTCGACTTGCCGGAGCTGATGGTCAGCGTGGCGTCGGAGGTTTCGAGATAGGTCTTCTCGCCGGCCAGCGACTTGGTGATGTCGGCGAGCAGTTTGCCCTGCACGAGCACGGAGCCGGCCTCGTCGATGCCGGCCTCGATGTGGTCGCGGGCGGAGATCTCATAGTTGAAGGCGCTCAGACGCAGGGTGCCGTCGGCGGCTTCGATGCGGATGCCCGCGAGGATCGGATTCGACGGACGGGAGCCGATGACGCGGGTGGTCCAGGCCACGGCTTCGGCCAGTGCCGCGGAATCGATTTCGACTTTCATGGTGCCTCGTTTCGCTTCGATGGTGCTGTGAACATTCTAGCCATGGGCTGGGCAAGTCGGGAACGCTTGTTGGTCGGGCTGTTGTTGCGATGATGATGAACTTCTAAGTACGGTAAGTAGTCACAACAATAAGGGCTGTGGATAGTGTGGATAAGTGGCTGAGCGCGGCTGTTTGCAACGCTTCACGGTAACTCACATAATGTGGATAACTCCTGTATAAAATGTGGATAAGTAGCCGAGTTATCCACAGCCCTTTGCTCGATTTTGAGTTATCCACATTCGAAGCGGAGTCATGCACGGGTTATCCACACTAATTCATAGGGTATTCCACGAGTTATCCGCCGAGTTTACCCACATTTGTGAATAACCATGTGGATAACTTTGAGTCCGAGAAGGGTGGATCATCGGCGTGTTGCGGCGAAATCGAGGAGCGGAAACGGCCCTCGTCGAGCACGATCCATCCAGGAAACGAAAAAAGCCCGTTTTTCGTCTGTGAGACGGATTCTAAGAGATTTCGTGTCCGAACGGATTTCTCCGTCGCTCTGAGCGACCATTTTCGCCATCCTGAGCGGAGCGTTCCTTTTGTCGGAATATTCCTTCTTCCGTCGTCTTGGGAGATGCTTCGACTTCGTTGCGCTCCGCTCAGCATGACGAATAGCATTACCAACGTCATTCTGAGCGGAACGAAGTGGAGTCGAAGAATCTCACGCGACAATCGCTCTGAGTTTCGTGAATCTTGCTCTACCGGCTTTGATGAGTAAAGAAAAACGCTTATTCGCCGGAATGTTGCTTCAACCGCATGGTGAGCTCCATAACGTAGTTATAGACCTCGGGTTTCTCCTGCATATCCGTGCTGACGCGGTTATAGGCGTGCATCACCGTGGTATGGTCCTTGCCGCCGAACACCTGACCGATATCGAACAGGCTCATGCTGGTCATCTCGCGCGAAAGATACATGGCGATCTGTCTGGCCAACGCCACGTTCTTCGTACGCGCGCGCCCGACCAGATCGTCGAAGGTGAGATGGAAGTATTTGGCGACCTGCCCGATGATATCGGCGGGCTTGATCTCCACGTCCGTGGTGAAGAAATCCTGTAGCGTCTGTTCGGCCAGCGGCCGGGTGACGGGCTGGTTGCTTAAGGACGCGACCGCGGAGACGCGGGTGAGCGCGCCCTCCAGTTCGCGGATGTTCTCGGTGAAGCGTTCCGCGATCAGGTCGAGCACGTCGTTGGGAATCTTCGATCCGTTGATCGAAGCAATCATGCGCAGAATCGCGATGCGCGTCTCCAGATCCGGCGGCTTGACGTCCACGGTCAGGCCGGATTCGAATCGCGAGATCAGGCGCGCCTCGAAGCCTTTGAGGTTCTTCGGCGCCACGTCGGAGGCGATCACGATGCGCTTGTTCGCCTGATGCAAGGCGTTGAAGGTATGGAAGAACTGGTCGAGCGTGGCTTCCTTATTGCCCAGGAACTGGATATCGTCGATCAGCAGCACGTCGACCTGGCGGTAGCGCCGGTTGAACTCGTTGATCTGGCCCTGGTTCTTGCTGGGGTCCTGCAACGCTTCGATGAATTCGTTGGTGAACTCCTCGCTGGTGACGTACCTCACCTTCAGCGAGGGATCCTTGACCAGAGCGTAGTTGCCGATGGCGTTCAACAGATGGGTTTTGCCCAAACCGGAACCGCCGTAGATACACAACGGATTGAAATCCTGCCCCGATCCCTCGGCCACCGCCAACGCCACGGTTCTCGCGAAGCGGTTGGAGTCGCCGGGCACGAAGGAGTCGAAGGTGAAGTTCTTATTGAGATGGGTTTCCGGATCGCGCTCCACCCTATGCCCCACCGAATACCGCGGTTGGGGTTGCGGTTCAGGCACGGAGACGGTCGGCTCCGGCATGGTCTTCGCCGATCCGAAGGGATCGTGCCCCATATCGTCGAGCGAAGGCGGGGTGGTGATGGGGAACGACGCGTCAATCCGGGGTTCGGGCTCCACTTTGGGCGGCGCCACTTTGAACGCGGGGAACATGTCTTGTCCGGTGGCCAGCTTCAACGCGCTGAGCAAGGGGTCGTTCAATTCGCCCTGCAACGCGGATAACGTGGCGTTGTTCTCGACGCACAACACGATGGTCGGTCCGAACACGCCTTCCGCGACCACTCCCTCCAACCATCCGCGATGGCGGGGAGTGAGCGAAGGTTTGGCCTTCATAATCGCCAAAACATCCGACCATATGCGCGCCGCTTCGACGGCGGGGTCATTCGGCTGATCTGCCATAGTGGCCCTTCCTCTCGAAGCAGAACATGAAACACGAAGTAATACAGTAGGCTATGTTTACTCTTTTTTCTTCGAGTTATCCACCGGCGCGCGTGTTGGAATAGCCCAAATGTGAATAACATTCGTGTAATTTGTGGATAACTTTTCATCCCATTGGGGCGGTTTTCCAACGAAACCACACCTCATACCCTTTTAGGGACCTCTTATGAAATGTGAACGACCTGTCTGGGATTTTGACTTCAGGGCAGGGGTGAGAGTACCTTGGTAGAGCTTGACTCACGTGAGAGCCGCGCGTAAGCGTGGCTGAATGACCTAGGAGACTAAGAACCATGAAGAGGACCTTCCAGCCGAACAACCGTCGTCGTCACATGAAGCACGGCTTCCGCCTGCGCATGCGCACCCGCTCCGGCCGCGCCGTGATCAACCGTCGCCGCGCCAAGGGCCGCAAGTCCCTCTCCGCCTGATCCGTTCGGTTCGGCACATTCAAGTGGAGCGGCTGAAAAGCCATCGTGACTTTGTCACCGTACTCAAACGGCGTCGTAAAGTATCCCGGAACGATATCGTCGTGCACTTTTTGGTGCGCGACGATTCCAGTTCGTTGCGGGAACGGCGTCTGGGACTCGCGGTGTCCAAATCGGTTGGCAATGCGGTCGCCCGCAACGCGGTGAAACGTCGTTTCCGCGTGCTGGCCCGTCAATACGAGAACGAGCTGCCTGAACGATGCGATGTGGTGATGCGGGCCAAACCTTCGGCCGCCGCCGCTTCCTTCCAATCGTTGGATGAGCAGGTGCGTTCCTCGTTCAGCGCCATCTCCAGAAAAACGGCGGATGCGCGATGAGTGCGACGGCGGAGCGGTTGATTCGGGCGGTGCGTTGGTATCAGCGCCACTGGTCGGCCAACCGTGCCATGCCCTGTTGTCGGTATTACCCCAGTTGCTCCAATTACGCGATCGAAGCGTTGCGACGTTACGGCGCATGGCGAGGCGGCGTGTTGGCGGTGATGCGCGTGTTGCGATGCAGGCCGTGGAGCCGAGGTGGCATTGACGATGTTCCCCAACGATATTCCGTGTTGTACCGTTTCCGTTGGTCGAAAGCCCACGAAGAGCCACGATTGGCGCCGTTGCCGGTTGATAAGTAGAGGATTCCATCATGAATACAGATCAATTCCTTCTGGATAGCGGCTTTTGGGGCTGGCTGTACAAGATTCTGACGCCGGTCGAGTGGCTGATGACCCAGATTATGGATATCTTCCATAATCTGCTGGTGGCCATCGGCATGAATCCGGTTGGCTTCTCGTGGGTGCTGTCGATCATCTTCCTGGTGCTGGTGGTGCACGCCTGCATCTTCCCCATCTACTACAAGCAGATGTTGTCGATGCGCAATATGCAGGCGATCCAGCCGAAGATGCAGCGCATTCAGAACAAGTACAAAGGCAAGACGGATCAGGCCAGCAAAGAGGCCATGAGCCGCGAGATGATGAAGCTCTATCAGGACAACAACGCCAATCCGGCCGGCTCGTGTCTGCCGATGCTGGTGCAGGGGCCTGTGTTCATGTGTATGTTCTACACGCTTTCGGCCATTCCCTATATCGCCCAAGGCAAGCGTGACACATTGGGCGCCTTCGACGTCGAGACGGCGCAGCAGTTCTCGCAGACCACTGTGTTCGGCGTGAATGTCACCGACACCTTCAACAGCTCCGCCGTGCATGGCAAGATCATCATCGGCATCTTCGTGTTCCTCATGTGCGCCTGCATGTGGTTCATGCAGTACAACAACATGAAGCGCAATATGGCGCCGAACGCCGGCAATAAGCAGGCCGAGACCATGCAGAAGATGATGCTGTGGGTGTTCCCCGTGATGTACATCTTCTCCGGTATCGTCATGCCGTTCGCCGTGTTGGTCTACTGGCTGACCAACAACATCTGCAACTTGCTGCGCTCCATGTGGCAGGTCTACGCCTTCCCGACTCCCGGCTCGCCGGCCGCGGAAGCAAAGAAGGTGCGCGACCACAAGCGCGAAAACGAGAAGCGCGCCCGCACCGGTCAGCCCTCGCTCGAAGAGGAAGCGCTGATCAAAGCCAAGGAAGAGGCTGAGCGCAAGCAGACCCAGGGCTATCAGCGTCAGCAGCCCCAGCGCAAGCGCAAGAAGAAATGACTGTGATATGGCCGCCGAAATCTTCGGCGGCCATGACTATATAACTGAACATCGATCGCGATGGTGTTTCACGTGAAACACCATGTGTTCCACAACGGTCGGCATTGTCGACCCGGAACACGACTAGACTGAAATGCTATGGACTTGACCGCCGCATAAAGGAGTATTGATATGGCTCAAGATGATGAGAGGACGATCGATCAGCTCAACGACGAAGCTGATATCGCCGCGGATTATTTGGAGGGCTTGCTTGATATCGCCGATTACGAAGGCGACATTGAGATGGGCGTGCGCAACGGACGTCCGATGGTGCAGATCGTCGCCGATGACGATACCGACATCAAGCATCTGATCGGCAGCAACGGCGAAGTGGTCGATGCGCTGCAGCAACTCACCCGCCTTGCCGTGCAGCAGAAAACCGGCGAACGGTCGCATTTGATCGTGGACGTTGACGGTTTTCTGAAGCGCAAGCGCCAGCGTCTGCGTGACATCGCGTTGGATGCCATCGATGAAGTGAGGGAGACGGGGGAGCCGGTGGACCTGAAGCCGATGAATTCCTTCGAGCGTAAGGTCGTGCATGATGTGGTGCGTGATGAGGGATTGAAGTCCCGTTCCCACGGTGAAGAACCGCGTCGCTATGTCACCGTATACCTCAAGAATTCCGCTGACTCCTCCGGAGTGGCCGATGACATCGTCGACGAATCGATTGAGGATTCGATCGACGAGTAAGAGGTTTCACGTGAAACATCGAGGGAGTCGCTGACTCCCTCTTTTGCTGAATATCGGAAGGGGATCCATGACCGATCAACTTGATGCTTCGCCGATACTTGAGGAGGTGTTGGGTGAAGCGCTGCCTGCGATGAAGATGTTTCACGTGAAACTTACCAACGAAGGTGAACCGCGAGGGCTGATCGGCCCCAGGGATGTCGATATTCTCTGGGAGCGGCATATTCTTAATTCGGCCGCCATCGTGCCGTTCATACGTGAAACAACCGCCGGTCGATCCAATGCCACGGTGGCCGATATCGGCAGTGGTGGTGGATTCCCCGGCATCGTCGCCGCCGCTTGTCTTCCCGAATGCGGATTCACGCTGGTCGAACCTATGGAACGGCGCGTGGAATGGCTGAAGGAATGCGTGGAAGAATGTGGGCTGCGAAATGTGACCGTGGTGCGCGCCCGTTCCGAAGAGGTGATCGCCGACATCCGCAAGCATCGCGCCCGTCCTTTTGATGTGGTGACCTGCCGTGCGGTGGCGCCGATGACGAAACTTTCCGGATGGACATTGCCGCTGTTGAAACCGCTCGGACGTTTGGTGGCGTTGAAGGGGCGCTCGGCCCAAGCGGAACTCACCAAAGCCTCGCAGGAGATTGCACGCTATGGAGGTCTGCGTCCCAGGGTTGTGGAAGCGCCGGTCGGGGATGGATTGGAGCCCACGCATGTGGTGCTTGTGGACAAGCGATGAGCGAGTTATCCACATTTCATCACACTGAAAAAACTTATCCACAATTTTGCACAGTGTTGTCCACCGAGCAAAAAACATTGAAAAATCAACGATTGTAAGAGGGGCTAGTTCAGGATTTCCACGCTTATAAGCATAGTTATCCACAGTTATCCACATTCATGTGGATAACTGTGGATAATGGACGTGCATGTCCATACGCATAGGAACACTGGAACAAGTCCCATGGTCAAGGAGGTACGATGACTGGCTCGCATGATACGTCGAAGCCGATGGAATCAGCGTCGGATACGTTGCAGCGTATCTTCGACAGCGACTCGTCGTCGGTGGGCATGCAGATGGCCGAGGAGTCCTCTCGCTATGCCGCGCTGAAGCATACCAAGTTCCCACGTCCGGCCCGCACCCGTCGCATCGCCGTCGCCAATCAGAAAGGCGGAGTGGGAAAAACCACATCAACGGTGAACGTCGCCGCCGCTCTTGCCGACAACGGCGCGCGCGTGCTGGTGATCGACATGGATCCGCAGGGCAACGCCTCCACGGCGTTGGGCATCGACCATGCCTCCGGAAATCCGTCGGTATATGAGGTGTTGGAAGGCCGTCTTCCCATGGCGGATGTGGTGACCACCTGTCCACAGCTTCCCGCTTTGGATGTGGTGCCCGCCTCCATCGATCTAAGCGGCGCGGAATTGGAAGTGGCCGATCTGCCGAACCGCAACACACTGCTCAAAGAGGCTTTGGACGTCTATCTTGACGCCACCGATACGCATTACGACTATGTGTTCATCGACTGCCCGCCCAGTTTAGGTCTGCTGGTGATCAACGCCATGTGCGCGGTCACCGAGATGATGATTCCCATCCAAGCGGAATACTATGCCTTGGAGGGGTTGGGGCAGCTGATCAATACCATCGGCCTGGTGCAGCAGCATTTCAATCCCGTCCTGCTGGTATCCACCATGCTGATCACCATGTTCGATAAGCGTACCTTGCTCAGCCGCGAGGTATTCGCCGAGGTGAAGGGCCATTATCCCAGCATCGTGCTTGATGCGACGATACCCAGGACGGTGAAGATATCCGAAGCGCCGAGCTTCTCGCAGAGCGTGGTGACCTACGATCCCAAAGGTATGGGTGCCATCTCCTATGGTGAGGCGGCATTGGAAATTGCACGTCGTTCCCCGAGCGTTTTGGAGGCGATTGATGCGAGGAGGAATAACGCATGACTTCGAAATCCCGACTTGGTAAAGGACTTGGCGCGCTGTTCCCGGCATTGCCCGGAGAGAATCCGCCGAACGCCACGGCGGCGCCGATCGAGACGATCAAGTCCGAGTCGAGCGTGGCTGAGCCAGTGGTCGCCGAACCTGCCGTGAAGAAGGCGGTCGAACAACCGGAATCATCTGCGCAGACGGATTCCAAAGAGTCGACATCCGTCAAAGCCGCGCGATCCAAACGCGCCGCGATGCCGGCACTCGATGAGATGGCTCATCCCAGTGATCTGTTCTTCGGTACCACAGCCGCGTCGAGCACGGCCGCGGCTGATGGAGAAACCGAATCATCGGCATCCAAATCCGGTGCGAAATCCACCAAGCGGTCCACGAAAAAGGCCTCCGCTGCCAACGAAAAACCATCCGTCAGTGATGTTTCACGTGAAACATCAACACAGGATGCGGCCGAAAAAGATGCCTCCGAGCCTGAGCTGAAGCCCGTCGAAGGTGGTTATCTGGCGGAATTGCGTCTCACCGACATCGGCCCCAACGCTCACCAGCCACGAACGGTGTTCGATGAGGACGATTTGAACGAGCTTGCCGCATCGATCACCGAAGTCGGCGTGCTGCAACCCATTGTGGTGCGTCGCCGTCCGGCCGAACAGGTCGCCTCCGTGCCGGAATCCGGCGATCGGGAAACCGAATCCGACGGCAATCCTTTCGCTGGGAAGATGGACAGCCCTTACGAGCTGATTATGGGCGAACGTCGTTGGAGGGCGTCGCAGCTGGCGGGTTTGGAGACCATTCCGGCCATCGTGAAAACCACCGCCGATGACGATATGCTTCGCGACGCTTTGCTGGAGAACCTGCATCGTGTGGCGCTCAATCCTTTGGAAGAGGCCGCGGCATACCAGCAGATGATCGACGAATTCGGTTTGACGCAGGCTCAGCTGTCGAAGTCGGTGTCCAAATCCCGTCCGCAGATCGCCAATACGTTGCGTCTGCTGAATCTGCCGGTGTTGGTGCAGAAGAAGGTCGCTGCCGGGGTGCTCAGCGCCGGTCACGCGCGTGCGCTGCTGGGATTGACTGATGTAGAGGAGATGGATAAGCTCGCCACACGCATCATCGCCGAAGGACTGTCGGTGCGCAGCACCGAAGAGATCGTGGCCATGAAGGTGGCGGCGGGGGAGCAGCCCAAGAAGGCGAAAACCAATAAGAACAATCCTTGGGCCGGATCACCCATCCAGCAAAGCCTGGAGAATCACTTCGACACCAAAGTGGCCATCAAAGGCACCGCCAAGCATGGCCGCATCGAAATCGTGTTCTCATCCCCGGAGGATATGGACCGCATCCTCGCGCTCCTCGTTCCAGGAAACGAAGCCGCCGCCTCCACCGATTCCCAGTGGGTGTAGTCCTCCCATCGTCTCAATTTTAAAAGGAGCCCGCCTTGCATTCCAAGGCGGGCTCCATCGTAAGAGGCAACGAGGTGCAGGAGGTGATTAGAAAACCTCCACGCGCTCGATGTAGAGCTGGTTGTCAGGCAGGCTGTCCATTGGCACCCACAGCAGCAGATCCTGCGTGTTCACCACCTTGGTGAATCGAACCTCGGTGGTGCCGCCCTCCGCGAAGGTGAAATCGGCAACCTGCTCGCCTTGGGTGGGATCCGAGTCGCTGTTGGCGATGATATATCCCCTGCCGCCCGAGGAGCGGATGGTGATCGTCATACGGTAGGTGTCCTGCGGCTGGTCAAGGTGCATATGGAATGCGAAGCCCTGCTGGCCGGCGGGATTGGTCAGGAATTCCTGGCTGCTGATGGTGAAGGCCGTATTGTTCTCGTGGCGCGGTTGCGGCACGGCGCCCACCTCTCGGTCGGCGGTGATCGGCGTGGTGGACCCGGTCGTGCCGTCCTGGTCTGAGTCCGTATCCGCGTCCGTATCGGCGTTCGCGTCGTCGGCTCCGTCGGAGTCGTCCGCGCTATTCGATGTCTGATCGCCGGTATCGCTCGAGTCGGCGGTATCGCCATCGCCCTGCGAGGTGCTGCTGTCACCGAAGGGAACCTTTTCGAGGTCCATTTCTGGCCAGTTGGAGCTGCTGCTGTCGGAGGTGTCGTCGACGATGCCACCGGTGTTCGGCTCGGGTTGCAGGGCTCGCACGGCCAGGAAGGCGGCGGCGATGATCAGCACCGCACACACGATCACCACCACCAGTTTGGTGGTGAGACGGCCGAACAGGCGCTCGTCGGCAAGCGGTTCGTCATCCGGCGTATCGGGCTGTTCCGGCTGCTGGGTCGGAGTGAAGCTCGGCGGCGTGGGGGTGGCGATCGCCGCT
This sequence comes from Bifidobacterium lemurum, assembly GCF_014898175.1. Taxonomy (NCBI): domain Bacteria; kingdom Bacillati; phylum Actinomycetota; class Actinomycetes; order Bifidobacteriales; family Bifidobacteriaceae; genus Bifidobacterium; species Bifidobacterium lemurum. The sequence continues at coordinate 1,073,949 of NZ_CP062948.1, read as the reverse complement.
TGGCTGCGACGCTGTTCCTCCTCCAATTCCAGCTGGGCCGTGGACATCGGCACCATCGGCTTGGGCTGTCCGTCCTCGCCGATCACGGGGATTCGGCTGGTGGACTCGACCGCCGAGGTGGGGGTGATCAGCGCGGTGTCGTCCATACCTCCGATGGCGATGGGCACGGTCAGTTGCGCGCCGTCCGCTACGGTGGCCGGAGAGGTGCTGTCATTGAACTCGGGATACCAGTCGTCGGAGGTCTCTTGGGTGCCAAGGGTGAAGTCCCAGGAGCTGAAACCGTGATTCTGGGCGAATGCCTTCGGCTTGGCCAGTACGTCGGGCCTGGAATCGTCGGAGTCCGCGGCGCCGAAGGAGGTTGACATAGTGTCAATCGAGAGGTCGGGCATACGCTCCGTGCTGATCATGGACTCCGAAAGCTCATGAATGGACTCCGGATCGACGGGCTTCAGCGGCACCTGCTGGATGGAGCATCCGCTATCGCTCAGCGGCAGCACGATATCCCGTTCGTCCAGCTCATGCAACGGGGTCCACTCGCCCAGCAGCGCATCCAGCTCGGCGAAGGACTCCATCGCCAACTCGTTGGCGTCGATATCCTGCGTGGACAGGCCTCGGCGCACGATCAAACGGAACTCACCGGGAATATCCCAGGAAAGATCCCGCACCATCTCCGCTGTGCACTGGTCGCTGGGCGTGCGCGTCAGCATCGCCACCAGCAGCGCGGCGATCTGGTGGATGGCCGTTGCGCTGGTCACGGTCATATCGAAGGAATCAGCCTCGCCGGACGCGGTCAGAGCGGCGGAAGGATCCGCAATCATCGGCGCCAGCGGCGCGTCGGCCAACTGGAGGCCGGCGGAGGTGAGACGAACCGTATCGGTGGTCAGACGGATCGCGGGCACGCCGGCGCTGACCAGCGGACGCGCGGCCTGTATCAGCTCGCCCAGAATGGAGCGGATGGCGGCATGGCTGAGCGGCTGGCGGTCCAACCGCATGTAGTCGCTTAACGAGATGCCCTCGTCCAGTTTGGTGACGATCAGCGACGACTGGATGTTCTGATGCAGCTGCAGCACCCGCACATATTGGCGGTGCTGCAACGCGGCCATGCCCGACGCGATGGTGTTGACGGCCTGCAACGAGGTGCCGTCGGTGACGATGAAAAGCTGGCAATCCTGAGCCAGCATACGGTCGTTCGCCCGCCAAGCCTGCACACCGGGTTCGTCGCGTAACAGCGACACCAGGGTGTAGCGGCCGATGATGGTATCTCCCAGCTGCGGTTTCATAGTGTTCTTCGACTCCGTTATGTGATGTTCTGCCGGCCCTTGCGGCATCGCTGGTGTCATTTTAGCCGTGGGACTGGCCGTTTGGGGCGGAAGATCGCCGGAATGTGACGTATCGGGGGTAGCGTCTCCATCGCCGTTCCCGCCATCGGTGGCGGCGGGAACAACGGGGGTGGAGGGAACAACGGTGGGGGCGGCCTCGTCAGTGGAGAGGGCATCGTCGTTGGGGGCGGCTTCGCCGGCCTCGGAGGCGGTGTCGTCGACGTCACCCGTCGCGCGGCGGCGGCCCAGCTTGCCCATCACCATATCGACGATGCCCAGCAGCTCCTCGGAACGCGTCAGCCAGAGCACGCCCACATACGCCACGGTGATCACGATGGTGAGCAGCACGCACAGCCCCACGGCCTGAAACCAGTTCATGGTGCCGTCGTCCGCGTTCAGCCGGACGCCCAGCAGCGACTGCGCGGGACCGCTGACCAGACGTCCCGCCACGATCGCGACCGCCGCCGCAAGCGCCGCTTTGCCATAGGTCATGGCGATGCGCCTGCCGTCCATGGTTCCTCCGAAACGCTTGCGCAGACGGATCACCAGCAACGGGAAGGCCATCAGATAGGAGATGACCACCGAAAGGGCGAAACACCACACCCATCGGGTGGGGTCGACGAAGGTGGTGGCGAGAAGGATGATCGTCAGCTGGATGACGGAATACAGCGTTTGGAACAGGAAGGGCGAGCGTCCGTCCTCAAAGGCGTAGAACGTGCGCTGGATGATGATGAACGCGCCGGTGATGGGCAGCGCGAACCCCAGCGTCATCAACGGCGAGGCGATCAGCAACGCCTCCTTGACGCTGATGGAGGGCAGCAGCACCAGCGTGATCGGCGCCGGCATCACAGCGAAGGCCGTGGTGAAGAACAGCATCAGCACGCCCACACTGCGCAGCGAATAGCTCAGGTCGGTCCTGGCCGAATCCAGACGCCGCTCGGCGATCGCGGCCGAGATCTTCGGGAACACGGCCGTGCTCACCGAAACGGCGATCAGCGAATACGGCAGGATGTAGATGGTGAAGGCGTTCTGGTAGGTGGCGTTGCCGGCCACGTCGTACAGCGAGATGCCGGTGGCCTCATGGGCCGCGGCCGGCGCGCTGGACATGATGCGTGTGTTCACCATGGTGGTGATCTGGTCGACGATCACGATGGCGAAGCTCCATGCCGCGACCGGTCCCATAGCGCGCAGGCCGATGCCGTGGACGCCCCAACTGGGACGATACCGGATGCCGGCGCGGCGCAGGGGGATGAACAGCACCAGCGCTTGGAAGGCCACGCCGAGCGTCCATACGCCCGCGGTCATCGTCACCTTATCGGCGGTCCAGAAATCCAGCGGCTGTTCGTTGGCTTTGCCGAACAGCAGGATGAAGGCGGTGAATCCGGCGCAGCTGATCACATTGGCGCCCACCGAACTCCACGCGTAGGTGGCGAAATGGTTTTTCGCGGCCAGAATCTGCCCCAGCACCGTGTATAGGCCGTAGAAGAAGATCTGCGGCATGCACCACAGGGTGAACGCCGTGGTCAGCGCCAGCATGTCCTCGCCGCCGCTGACGTACAGTCTGGTGAGCAGCGGGGTGGCGACGGCCATCAGCAGCGTGATGCCCAGCAGCAGGGTGATGGCCAGGGTGATGAGCTTGTTCAGTCGTTCTTCGGCGTCGCGCTCCTTCAACGTGCGCACGATCTGGGGCACCAGCACGGCGTTGAAGATGCCGCCCGAGATCAGCGTGAACACCGCCTGCGGGATCATGGTGCCGGCCTGGTAGGCGTTGGCGGCGAGACCGGTGGTGCCCATGGCCGCCGCCAGCAGGATCGTGCGGAGCTGGCCGGTCACGCGCGAGGCCGCGGTGCCGCTGGCCATGATCAACGAATTGCGTCCTACGGAAGAACTCATGCGTTCGCATCCTTCTTGCGATGGAATTGGCGCCACAGGCCGAGCGCGCCCAGCAGCACGGCGAAGCCGATGATCACGAATCCGCTCATATCGCTGATGCGCAGCACGCTGGTGATGGGTGTGTTCTGGGTGGCGCCGAAGGCATTGCCGTCACGGTCCTGCAAGGCGATGGTCGCGGTGGCCGAGCCGGAGGTGGAGACGCGGATGGTGAAGGTGACCTGCTCCTCGCCGTTCGCGGGCACGGTGACGTCCGCGAGACGCGAGGTGACGATCTGCATGGAATCGGTCAGGGACGAGACGCGCACGCGCACGGCGTACGGCAGCGTGTTGTCGACGGTCACCGGCATCTGCGCGGATTCGCTCACCACGGTCACCGATTCGGAGGGTGTGATGGTCACCGCGCCGAGCAGCGAGCTCGACAGCAGCTGCATCCCTTCGGTCATCCGCGTGCGGGCGGCGCTGCCGTCCGCGGCCCCCAGCGCGTGCAGGGCCATGTCGTCATGCGTGTCCAGCAGCATGGCGATCCACTCGTCGGCGCTGGTCGATTCCCCGTTTTGCGTGTCGGCGTTGCCGTCGTCGGTGTCGTCCAGAATGGCCGTGCTCAGGCGCGTGATGTCGTTGCGGGTCGCGCTCAGCGTCGACAGCGTGCCCTCCAGCGCGTCCGTGGCGGCCTGCTCGCCGTTGTCGACCTGCTCCATACCTAATTCGTCGTACACGTCGGCCGTGGCCATCGTGTCCAGATCGGTGAGCGTGAGCCATGACGCCTGCTCCACGGCGCCCATCAGCTGTTCGATCCACTCCGCGTCGGCGTTCGCGTCCAGCGTGACCAGCAGATTACGGGAGGTGTAGGGCTGTTCCATCTGATAGAACGCGCTTTGCGCCATGAACCGCGCGAGCAGGCCCGCGTCGGTGGTCTCCGCGGCGGCCGTTTCGCTAAGGGCCTGCCCTTTGGCCAGCTTGCCCAGTTCGCGCTGTTCGCTGAGCACGGTCACATCGCCCGCGTCGGTGTGCACCACGTAGGTGCCGGTGTGCACGGTGTCGGTTTCGCTTTGGTCGAAGGACGAGGACGCGATCACCGTGTCGTATCCCTGCTGAGCCGCCTGGTTCAGCGCCTGCGCGCTCCAGTCGCGCTCGCCCTGCCAGGCGTAGGCGGCGGCCGACGCGCTTTCGTCGCCCAAAGCCTCGCGGTAGAGGCTTTGGGCCGCGTCCGCGTTCCACATATCGGTGGAGACGCCGGCCTGCGTGTAGGCGTCGGCGTCGCCGTAGGCGGCATAGTCGGTGATGTCGAACGCGCCGGGCTGGGTGACGCCCGCGACCTTCGGCGGCATCTGCACCGCGTTGAGGTATGAGGGGTCGGCGACGACCTGCAGCATCGGATGGTTGGCGAAGGCCTGTTCGCGGGCCTTGACGGCCTTGCTGTCGTCGCTGCCGAGGGTCACCGCCGTGGCCGCTTCGTCATCGGCGTCGCCGGAGACCAGCCCGTCGATCGTCTCGTCGTCGACCTGCCATTGGTCGCTGGTCAGCGGCATGGCCACGGTTAGTCCCATGGCGGGCGTCTGCTGCATGGACAGCCCGTCCGAGGAGCGGGTCAGGAAGGTATGGAGGAATTCGCCCGTTCCGTCCTGCGGCTGATAGGCGATGCGCAGCGGCTTGGGTCCCCATGTGACGATGGCGGCGAGTGCGGTCTGCGCGCTGTCCACGTCGAGACTCACCGTGGCGGATTCGCCGACGGCGAGGGCGGGGACCTGAACCGATCCCAGCTCGTTGGGGGTGGGGATGCTCGCCTGTCCGTCGGCCCAATCCTGGATATCCGTGCGCGAAACGAAGGTGTACGACGCGTTGGTGGAGACGCTGAGGGTGCCCGCCGGCAGATCCTGGTCCGACCGGTTGGTGATGGTGGCGACGAGATGGTAGCCGGAGGTCGCGCTCACCACGGCGGTGGATTGGTCGATGGCGATGACGTCGGCGCCGGAATCGTCGGCGCTGGTCTGCGCGTCCTCGGTTTGGGCGGAATCGGTTTGCGCGGAGTCGTCCTCATCGCCATAGGCGGCCAATGGGGTTCCGAGCGCGCCGATGGACAGCGCCAGCGCGCAGATGCACGCGCATGCGGCGGCGCCCAGCCGGTGGAATCGTGATGCGTTGCGGTCTCGTCCGTGCGTGGGGAAAGCGGGTAGGGTCACTCGTCAGCCTGCCTGTTCATCTTACGTGCGTACAGCCACGCGATGCGGCGCTCGTTGGGGTAGCTCAGCACGTCGTCCAGATCCTTGAAATCCACCCAGATCGCATCCTCGGCCTCATGGTCCGGATCGCCTTCGACGGTGAGTTCGCCGCCGACGCGTTTGAGCGCGAAGTGATGCACGAGCTTGTGCACGCGCTGCGTGGTGCCGGTGAACCAGTAGTCGATGGTAGCGATGGAGTCGATCACCTCGCCGAGGATCCCCGTCTCCTCATGCACTTCGCGCACGGCGGTCTGCTGGGGCGTCTCGCCCTTTTCGATATGGCCCTTCGGCAGGCACCATTCGAGATGGCCGCTGCGCGAATGCCGCGCGATGATCGCCACGCGGCCTTGGTCGTCGAAAACGAGCCCGCCGGCGGAGTATTCGCGCACCACCGGCAGTTCCTGCGCGTCCAGCGAGGCGAAGGTGGTGGGGCCGTCCGAGGATCGGCGGCGCGGCATCATCTTCGGCGTGGGGCCGGATGGCACGGGCGTGTCGGCGGAGTCCGCCACGCCGTTCTCCGCCGGCTGCGCGGTGCCGGAACCATCGTCCGACGGTTTGGACACGCGCACCGTGATGGAGGCGGTGAACTCCGCGCCGTCCGCGGATTGCGAGGTGTACAGTAGGCGATTTTGGGTAGAGTCGTCCGCGGCATCGGCGGCATGCGCGAGCATGCGGGCGAGGTCGGCGGGCGTAATCATGCTACCCACCTTACTCAACTGTGTGTGCAGGTGGGGTAACGGTATGCTGGTAGGGCAGAAAAAAGACAGCCAGGAAGGGTGCCAATTGGATTTCGAAGTATGGCCCGAAGCCATCGAACTTGGTCGACTGTTCGCCGAACAGGGATATGAGCTGGCGTTGGTCGGCGGCCCCGTGCGTGATGTGCTGCTGCGCCGCCCCAGCCATGACCTGGACTTCTGCACCTCGGCCAAACCCGAGGAATTCGAGCCGATCCTGCGCCGTTGGGGGCGTGACGGCTTTTGGGATATGGGCCGCAAATTCGGCACGCTGGGCGCCATGCGCCGACGCGCCGACGGCACCGAAGTGCAGGTGGAGGTCACCACCTACCGGTCCGACACCTACGATCCCGACTCGCGCAAACCCGAGGTCAACTACGGCGACACGCTCGAAGGCGATCTGTCGCGCCGCGACTTCACCGTCAACGCGATGGCGCTGCGCGTGCCCGACCTGGAGTTCGTCGACCCCTTCGGAGGCGCCGGCGACCTGTCCAAGGGCGTGTTGCGCACGCCCGTCGACCCCGAACAGTCCTTTGCCGACGATCCGCTGCGCATGATGCGCGCCGTGCGGTTCGTCGCCCAGCTGGGCTTCACCATCGCCCCCGAAACCGCCGAGGCGATCTGCCGTATGAACGAGCGCATCGAAATCGTCTCCGCCGAACGCGTGCGCGACGAGCTGGTCAAGCTCCTGCTGTCCGAGCGCCCGCGCGCCGGCCTTGAGGCGCTGGTGGAATCCGGCCTGGCCGACCGGGTGTTCCCGGAGATCCCCGCCCTGCAGCTGGAGATCGACGAGAAGCATCGCCATAAGGACGTCTTCGACCATACGATGGTCGTGCTGGAACGCGCCATCGCGCTCGAAACCGACGCGGACGGCCCTGTGCCCGGACCTGATCTGACGCTGCGTCTGGCCGCGATCATGCACGATATCGGCAAACCGCGCACCCGACGTTTCGAGCCCGGCGGCAAGGTGAGCTTCCACCATCACGACGCGGTGGGTGCCAAAATGACCCGCAAACGGCTCAAGGCCCTGCGTTTCGACCACCATATGGTCGAGGACGTGAGCGAGCTGGTGAACCTGCATCTGCGCTTCCACGGCTATGTGGACGAACCGTGGAGCGATTCGGCCGTGCGCCGCTACGTCAAGGACGCGGGTCATCTCTACGAGCGTCTGAACCGCCTGACGCGCGCCGACGCGACCACGCAGAACCGTCGCAAGGCGGCGGTGTTCGCGCATGCGATGGACGAGATGGAGGAGCGCGTGCGCGTGCTCAAGGAGCAGGAGGATTTCGACGCGATCCGCCCCGATGTGGATGGCAACGAGATCATGGAGCTGCTCGGATTGGAGCCCGGCCCCATGGTCGGCCGCGCCTACAAGCATATGCTCGAATACCGCTTGGATAATGGCCCGGTCGAGCATGACGTCGCCGTCGCCGAGCTCAAATCCTGGTACGCCTCGGTGCGCGCATAACGACACCCCCGTCGGAATGTGCCGTGAAACACGGCGAATCCGGCTGTTTCACGGCACATTCCGACGGGGGTATACCAAAAGATCCCGTGAAACATCGCGAATCATGATGTTTCACGGGATCTTCTGACGGGGGTATAGATATCAGACGGCGGTGTGCTCGGTGTCGGCCGGCAGATCCGTCATGGAGTCGGCGGCCACGCAGCCTTCGATGCTGGTGATCTCCGCGCCGGCCTGCGGCACTTCGTCCATATCCTGCAGGTCGCTGAAGGTCGCGCCGATCACCAGGTCGATGAGCTTGTCTTCGCGGGCGGTCATCACCATGGTCGCGTCGGTGAAGTTCGCGGCCAGCGTGTACGCCTCGTTGATGGCGTTCTTGCCGAAGTAGATGGTGGTGCGCGTCACCGAGGTGCTCGAATAGTTGTCGATCACTTGGATGGTGAAGTTGCGGTTGGCCAACGCCTCGCCGACGGCGCTGCCCAGTCCCAGATGGTCGGTGCCGTTGAGCACGCGCACGTTCACCTGGCCGTTGGCCACATAGGTGGCCGCGGCGCCGTCCTCGCCATCCACGGCGCAGGGCGCGGTGTTGCCGTAATTCGGCTGCACCACGGGCGATTCCTTGAGCCCAAGCCCGAACGCGTGGTAGAAGAACATCAGCGCGACCACCAGAATCACGGCCAACGCCGCGCCGCTGACGGTGAATACGAGTCGTTGGCGCTTGCGCACATACTCCTTGCGCGCCTGACGTTCATCATGCTGCGTCATATTCGTTTCCTTTTCATCCCGCTGTTGCTTGTAACCTTAGCGTCACTGGGTGACGCTGACGGACGGTGCGGCCGGGGCTGTGGCGACGATGATGCGGTCGACCAGCCGTTCGCGCTTCCATACGTCGGTGATGGCCCGCACGGCAGGGTTGTCGGGCGCGAAGGCAACCACCGAAGGGCCCGATCCCGAAAGGAAGGCATGCGAGGCGCCGGCGGCCGCGGCCGCGTCGATGGCCTGTCCGCTGCGCGGATGCAGGCTGATGGCCGCGCGCTGCAGATGGTTGCGCGCCGCCGGATCCGTACCCAGATGGTCGAAGGCGGCGTACACCTCCGGCGTGCTCAATTGGGCCTGATAGGCGCCGACCAGCACATGGCCGCGGAAACCTTGGGCGGCCAGTTCGCGCGCCTGTTCGCCGTCGGGCGCGAGGATCTCCAACCGCTCGCCGAAACCGGTGCCACGCGCATAGCCCCCAAAGAGGCAGAACGGCATATCCGCGCCCAAGGTGGCGGCGATGTCGCTGAGTCGTTCCAGTGGCCAATCCAACTCCCACAAACGGTTCACGGCGAGCAGCGTGGCGGCCGCGTCGGCCGAACCGCCGCCCAATCCCGCGCCCACGGGAATGCGTTTGGTGATGGTCAGCCCCACATCGGGATCGCGCCCCGCGGCCTTGGCGATGGCGAACAGCGCCAGCACGGCGTGGTTGCGGCGCATATCGCTGCCCGACGAGGCCAGATCGCCCAGATGCGCGCCCTCGATGGACAGCGAGAAGCCGGTGCCGGGCGCTTTGGCCGTGGCGGTGACGGTGTCGCACACGCTGATGGCGCAATAGATGGTGTCGAGCTCGTGGCGTCCGCCCCATTCGGCCCGGGGCGCGCCGACATACAGGGTGAGATTGGTTTTCGCCGGGCAGTCCACACGCACCGTGCGGCCGATGATATCAGTGCCGATCATCGCTCCGCCTCCCGTGCCGCGGCCGCCAGCGCGGCGAATTCGGTGACGGTGAGCGTCTCGCCGCGGCGGGTCGGATCGATGCCGGCGGTCTCGAAGGCCTCGCTCGGCAGTTCGTGTTTCAGCGCGGCATGCAGGGTTTTGCGCCGCTGGCCGAACGCCGCGTCGATCAGGCGGAACACGCGCCGGCGCATCTCCTCGTCGCCGTCCAATCCCAGCGCGGCCGCCTCGTCCGGCGTATGCCGCGTGAAGCGCACCAGGGCGGAATCCACATTCGGCGCGGGCCAGAACACGTTGCGGCCGATGACGCCGGCGCGTTCCGCACGCCCGTACCAGGCGAGCTTGACGCTGGGGGTGCCGTAGATCTTATTGCCGGGCGCGGCGGCCAGACGGTCGGCCACCTCCTTCTGCACCATCACCAGAAAGGAATCGAGGTTGGCGAAACGCTCCAGCAGGGTGAGCACGATCGGCGTGGCCACGTTGTACGGCAGGTTCGCCACCAGCGTGAACGGCCTCTCGCCGGCGAAGTCGGGCAGATTCTCCGGGGTCACGGCAAGCGCGTCGCGGTTGACCACGGTGAGCCTCCCGGCCGCCTCGGGCATGAATTGAGCGATGGTGTCGGGCAGCCGCTCGGCCACGGGCGGGTCGATCTCCACGGCGGTCATCGTCGCGCCGGTCTCCAGAATCGCCAACGTCAGCGAACCCAGGCCGGGGCCCACCTCCATCACATGGTCGTCGGCCGTGACGCCGGCCTCGCGCACGATGCGGCGCACCGTGCCGGGGTCGATCACGAAATTCTGGCCGAACTTCTTGGTGGGGCTGATGCCGGCGTCGGCGGCGATGCGGCGGATGTCGGCCGCGCCGAGCAGATGGCCGGTCGTCTGCGGCCCGGAGGCCGTGGCGTCATCCAGATGAGAATCGTTCATGGTCATGCCTTGCGTTCCTTGGGGCGAGGTGCTGTTTCGTTGGGTGAGGGGCGTTAATACCAGCCGACCTCTTCGGAATGGGCCCACGCCTGCGAGGGGCTGCCGTACCGCTGGGCGATGTATGACAGGCCCCAGTCGATCTGCACGGCGGCGTCGTCGCGCCAGTTCGCGCCGAACGTGGCCATTTTGTCGCCGGGAAGCGACTGCGGAATGCCGTAGGCGCCGGAATAGGGGTTCTCGGCGTACCACAGCCAGCTGGATTCGCGCATCCACAGGTTGTACAGGCAGGTCCACTCGTTGCCGGTCCAGCCGCGTTGCGCCGCCGCGCCCGCGGCATAGGTCTGCGCCTGTGCCGGGGTCGGATGCCACAGTCGGCCCTGCGAGGCGGAGGAGTCGCCGCTCGACGATCCGCCGGACGAGGAACCGCCCGAGGATGAGCCGCCCGACGAGGATCCGCCGGACGAGCCGGAGTCTCCGCCGGATGACGATCCGCCCGAGGATGAGCCGCCGGACGAGGATCCGCCGCCCGTGGTTCCGGAGTCGGTGCCGCTTCCGCCGTTGGAGTCGGATCCGCTTGAGTCGCCGTTCGAGGAGCCGGATTCGTCCGGTGTGGTGTTCGAGCCGGAGTCCGCCTGCCCGTTGCTGGTGTCGGTCGGATCGCTGGTGGCCTGCGGGCCGACGGCGATGATCTGGTCGACGGCCATGCGCGTGACGGTTTCCGACTTCAGGGTTTCCGACTCGGCCACGCCGTCCACATAGGTCACGTCGTAGACCTGCTGTTTCTCGCCGTTCTCGCCCTGTTGGCGGATCTCGCTCTGCCCTGAGGCGAGATTGGGGTCGATGATGGTCTGCGTGTCGAAGGGGATCTCCACCGTGCGCGTCTCCTCGCCGTGGGTGACGCGCTGCACGCGCAGGATCGTCTCGCCGTCGTTCTTTTCGACGCTGACGCGGTCCTCCTTGTTCAGCGTGATGCCTTTGGAGTCCAGAATCGAGGCGGCGGGCAGCTTGCCGTTGGGTGCCTCGGAGCTCGTGCCGTCCGCGATGACGGTGACGGGGCCGGATTCGTTGATCACCAGGCCGCCGGTGAGCTGGTTGTAGATGTTGTCGATGTTCACCGTCACCTTGGCGGCGTTGGCGTTGTTCTCCTCGAAGAAGCCGAGCAGTTGTTCGGCGCTGGTGGCCACGGTCCAGAACGGCACTTCGGTGCCGTCGATGGTGATGGTGGTCTGGTAGGCGCTGCGCACGGTGACGACGGCGTGGTTGGCGAGCGTCTCGCCGGATGAGGTCTCCACCAGATCGTGGGTTTTCACGTCGATGCCCTGCTCCTCGAGCAGACGGGCGGTGGTGGTCGCGTAGGTGATGACCGTGGTCGTCTCGCCGTTGACGTTCAACGCCACCGCCTTGCGCGCGGTGATGCCGAACACGGTGCCCGACGACAGCACCACGGCGGCCACGCACGCCATCACGCGCGCCCGGCGCAGTCGCACAAACCGTTGCGGGGTCCATCGCCGTGCCATAGTCCTCTTTTCCTTCGCGGGCGGTACGGCTTATATCGTAATGGGCGGGGCTGTCCGCCGCCGGACAATCGTCCCAGCGTCCCCAATGTGCCCACAACCCCCACAACCCATGGAACCCGTGCGGGCAAAGAAAAAGGGGGCGGGAGAGAAGGGGATGTCCCGCCCCCTGTGTGGGCAAGGACTGGTTGGGGGGATGCCTTGCCCTATCCAGGAAGCCATACAATTTGGGGGGAAGGCTCCTGGACCACTTACCCAAGGTAAGAATCTCACACGGAATTTCCGCGTATGTCTCATCATACGCTGTTTTCCCGCGCGACGAGCCTCTTGTCGGGATCGAACCGACGACCTGCCGCTTACAAGGCGGCCGCTCTGGCCATCTGAGCTAAAGAGGCGGCTGTCCCGGCGATACGACTCGCCCGAACAAATGACTAGCATACCAGCAGATGGCGCGCGGTCAATTCCGCTGTGCCGTGGCGTTGGCGGATCGCTTCGCGCTCCGTCCGCCGTTACCCGTTTACGGTAGAAACCGTGGGTGCCGCCGGTGTGGCGCGCTCACTCGGTGGTGACGGAGATGGGCTTGCCGTCGGCGCCGATGGACGGCAGTTCGCCGGACACGCCGACCTGGTCGGCGTCAAGGCCGATCGACTTGAGGAAACCGTCGACGATGGTCATATCGGCCAATGACAGGTCGCTCAACGACCAGTAGGTGCCGTTGATCGTCAGGGTGGGCGAGGAGAACGAACCGGAGGAGGAGAACAGCTCCTCGCGGCGGATCGTGTAGGCGTCCGAGGCTTTCAGCCACTCCTGGTACTCGTATTCGCCGCTGAAGGCCGCGTCGGCCACCTCGCTGCTCACACCGGCGGCGATGGCCTGCTCCTTGAGCTGCTCGTCGCTGACGGAGGTGTAGTCGTCCAACTCGCCGGGCTGGAAGTCCTCGGCGTAGATGTTGGCCAGATAGCCCAGCAGATGGTCGGGATCGTCGTCGTGTTCGGCGATGTACACGGCCCCGTTGAACGCGCGGGTGGAATACACGTCGGTGCTCTTGGAATCCTGGAAGGTCATGAAATGCAGGTCGAGGTTGATCTGGCCGGCGTCCATCAGCTCGATCAGGGTGGGGTCGAGCTGTCGGTTCACGCTGGCGCAGCCGGGGCACAGCGGCTCCATGTAGATCGACAGGGTCGGCACGCCGTCGACCTTGGTGCCGTAGCCGTTCTGGGAGATGAGGAATCCGCCCTGGTCGTCGGCGTTCGCGGGCTTGTCGCTCACCTCCTGCAGCGCTTCGTACGCTTCGTCGACCGTCATGCTCGAGGCCTGCGAGTCGGTGTCGCTGGGGTGGGTGGTGCGCCAGACCGCGAATCCGGCGATGCCCACCAGCACGACGATGATGGCGACCACCACCAGGCCGATGATGGTCTGCTGCTTGCGTTCCTTCGCCGCCTGTTCGGCGCGCGCCCGTTCGGCGGCCGCCTCCGCCGCGCGGCGTTCGGCGCGGGTGGCGCGCTTCGTCTGACGCTTCTGATCTGCCATGACATTCCTCCCGTACGTCTGTTCGCCCCCATGATAACGGCAGATGCCGTATTATGCCTCGGCCGAACGCATGGACTGCGTGAATATGGTATGGAAATCGTGTGAATTCTGGGTTGGGGGAGTGGGACGGGCGCGAGAAGGAGGATATGGGCTGCGGTGCGCAAGGGGATTGGTGAGCGGTGGATGGCCCGGCGGGCAGTTCGGCGGGGTGGTTCGGCAAGGGTGCGGACGGTCGGCCCGGGTGCTTTAGAGCGAGGACGCGGGCGGCGTGGCTTGCGCGGCCGCCGTTCCCGCCATGGTCTTGTCCGCTCGCCGCTCGCCGCGCAACGCTCCGGCGCCGAGCCGCACCATCATGGAGCGCGGGCCGAACACGGTCAGCAGCCATCCCACCGTCGTGGCGCAGGCCAGCGTCAGCCCGGTGTACGACAGCGCGGTGTCGGTGAGGGTCGGCAGCGGAATCACCCATCCGCTCACAGACAGGTCGACCATGGCGTACGGCAGATCCAGCGCCCACGCGCCCGCGGCGGTCACCAGCACCACAACCAGCGCCATCGCCAGTGCATGCGGTATGGCGGCCAGCAGCCCCTTGAGCAGATGCCAGGGCAGGGAGGCCACGCGCAGCATCGTATCGGTGCCTTTGCGCGCGCCGCCGCGTTTGGACTCGCGCTCCAATTGGGCGGCGGTGTTGTATCCCGCGGTGAGCAGCAGCCACAGCAGCGCCGCGGCCGCGATCAGGGCGGCCCATGGCAGCGCCGAGGCCAACACGGCCAGCGGCAAGGCGAGTATGAACAGCGGCAGCACGCCCCGTTTGAGCAGGCGCCCTCGCCGCGCGTCGGCGGGATTGACGGCCGGCGCGAGCGCGATCGCCTCGGTGGGCACCGACTGCGCGGCCTGGTCGATCACGCGCTGCAAGGCCGGTCGTATCGTCGGATCCACCGCCGTGGGCGCGGGGTCGGCGGGATTCCAGGACTGCTGCCCTTGGGCCGGTGCCGCCTGGAGCGGGACCGCGGCCGGCATCATGCGGGTTGCGCCGGACTGCTCGAGCGGGGTCGTCGCGCGCGGCATCACCGCCGTCCCGTCTGCCTCCCTCGTCCGCGGATTCATCGCGGTGGTCGCGGCCGTTTCGGCCAGCGTGACGGTGTCCGCCTCGCCCGTGTGGGCTGTGGCCGCCGCGCCCATCGCTTCGGTGCGGATGATGTCGGCGTCATCCTCGTCGCGCCACCGCATGCGGGGATTGTCGTCCGACACGCGGGCGGTGGCCGCGGCACCTGCCGCGTAAGCCTCAAAAGGGCGCACCACCTCCGCGGAATCGCCGGTTCGGTCGCCTCCGTCAAGCGGTTGCAAGGCGTCCACGGCGATGGCGTGCAGCAGTTGGTCGGGGGAGCAGCGTTGCGCGCGGTCCGGCGCGAGGGCCGAGCGGAACGCGGCCATCGTGTTCGCCGGCAGGCCGGTGAGATTGGGGTTGCCGGCGGCGGCGCGTTCCAGCACCGCCATCATCGGTTTGGTGCCGAACACGGGAGCGCCGGTGGCGGCGAACGCCAACACCGAGGCCACCGACCACCAGTCGGTCTGCTCGTCCGATTCGGCGCCGTCGATGATCTCCGGGGCGATGAATCCTGGGGTGCCCATCACCAGTCCGGTGCGGGTCACATGGCTTTCGCCCGCGCCCATGGCGATGCCGAAATCCACCAGCACCGGGCCGGAGGCGCTCACCATCACATTCGTGGGCTTGATGTCGCGGTGCACCAGCCCGGCGGCATGCACGGCCTTGACCGCCTCGATCAGCTTGCGGGCCAGACGTTCCAGATCGTCGCCGGTGTAGCGGCCGTTGACGGCCACGTCGTCCCTGAGGTTGCGGCCGTCGATGAGCTCGGTGACGATGAACGCCAGAGAATCGTCCAATTCCATATCGACGATGCCGCACACGCCGGGGTGCGAGACCTTGCGCAGCGCCATCGCCTCGCGCCGCAGCCGCTCGCGCGCGGTGACGTGCTCCTTGAGATTCGGGTCCTGCGCGGCCGCTCGCGCGTCGTCGTCGGAGAGCGAGTCGCGCAGGATCTTCATCGCATAGGACTGCCCGCCGCCGTCGACGACGCGCCACACCGATCCCATGGCGCCCGCCCCCAAGCGGGAGACCAAGGTGTAGCCGCCGACCATGTCGCCCGGTTCGAGATTCAACGCACTGAGATCGCTCATGCCTCTATTGTTGCACCGTCGGTGCGGATTTCAGCTGATTCTGGCTAGAGGCAGAGGAATCAGCACATGCAGCTCGAACCAGTGGTCCTGCGGCGTGATGGTCAGTTCGCCGCCGTAGGAGCGGGCGATATGGCGGATGGATTTGACGCCGAATCCATGGGCGGTTTTGTCGCGTTTGGTGGTGGTCAGATTGCCGATGGCGTCGTGTTTGAGCGGCGCTTCGAAGTAGTTCTCCACACGGATGACCACGAATTGGCCTTGCTGGAACAACGCGAGCTTGATGATGCGCCGTTCGGGGTCCGCGATCCGGCTCGCCGCCTCGATGGCGTTGTCGAGCGCGTTGCCGAACAGGGTGGCGATGTCCATCGAATCCATGCCGGCGAGCAGTTTGCCGTCGGCCACGGCGGTGAAGGTGATGCCGCGGTCGGCGCAGGTGCGTGTTTTGGTGGTCAGGATCACGTCGAGCACCGGATTGCCGGAATGCTGTTGGGCGCTGTATTCGTTCACCGAGGCCTCCAGCCGTTCGAACTGGGCCGAGGCCTGTTGCGGATCGAGTTCCGCACGCAGGGCGACGATCTGGTGTTTGAGGTCGTGCGCCAGCCTTCCCATCGCCTCGATGTTCTCCTTTGATTGCAGGTATTCGGCATGCTGGCTTTGCAGACTGGCGTTGATGGAGGCGAGTTCCAGCGTGGCTCGGGTCTGCCGGATCTGCTCCTGCTGGGCGTAGAGGATGACGAATCCGCACAGGTCCACCAGCGTGCGGATGTAGAACACCTCCTGGCCCACGGTGCCGGAGAACGGGGTGTTGGTGGAGACGAAACTCAGATTGCTCATCGCGAAGGTGATGATGGTGATGATGCTGGTGGTGACCGCCTCGCGCATGGTGGGGGTTATCGTCTCATCGCCGCGGAAGCTGTGTCGTTCCGCCAGCCATGCGCTGGCGAAGCAGATGCCGTAGATGACGACGAGCACCAGAACGGGTTGCGGTCGCCAGAGCGACGCGTTGCTGGGGCGGATGAACGAGTCGATCTGCCAGTGCAGCGAGGCGACCATCTCGGCGAGCACGAAGGCCCGGGCGGTGAGGAACAGCGCGGTGCGTTTGCCGATGCCCGATGCCAGCCGCACGATCGCCCACATCGCCGCGAACGCCAGGCACATGCCAAGGATCCAAAAGGTGATGGGCAGCGTGCCGGCGAAATACTGCAGGCCGATCAGCGCCGCCAGCCCGATCGCGCCCATACATAAGGTGCGTTGCAATGAGACGGTGCGCGGCACCACGGCCACGTACACCATGCAGGCGAGCCATTCGCTGATGGCCGTGTAGATGCGGGGGATGTCCGGCAGGGCGTTGGTGATCTCGACGGTCATCGCCCGGTACCCACGTGATCGGTGAGCGCGGCGAGGAACTCCTTCTTACGTGGGCGGCTGATGCGCAGCGTCTCGCCGTTGGACATCACGCAGTCGGAATCCTGCACGCCCGTCACATGGTCGAGGTTCACCAGATAGCACGAGTTCGAACGGAAGAAGCTGCGGCCCTCCAGCTGCTCCTCGAGCTTCTTGAGGCTGGAGGAGATGGAGAGCTTGCCGCTGAGCGTGTGGATGACGATGGTGTGGCGGATCGACTCGAAATAGACGATGTCGGCCAATACCAGCCGCAGCGACGACGTGCCGGTGTCCACCAGCATGGATTCGTCGGTGTTGCGCCTCACCTGGGCGATGGAGCGCGCCATCTCCTGCTGGAATCCGAACCAGGGCACGGGCTTGAGCAGGAAGCTCAGCGCGCCCACTTCGTAGCCGTTGATGGCGTACTGCGGGGCGGAGGTGATGAACACGATCACCACCGAGTCGTCGCGTTTGCGGATCTCACGGGCGGCGTCGATGCCGTCCATCTGCTTCATCTGGATGTCCATAAGCAGGATGTCGTACATGGGCACGTAGTTCTCCGCGATCTTCGCGCCGTCGTCGAACACCGACACGGTGAACTGCTCGCCGGATTCCTCCTGATAGCGGTTGAGATAGTCCAGCAGACGCTGGCAATGGGTGGGATCATCCTCGACCACACCGATACGTATCGCGCGCATAACATTCCTTTCTGCCTCCACTAAGCCTAGGCCATGGTCTGCCGATATATGGGCGCAATGGGTGCGGGGCGGGTGCGTAGCATGAACGCGCCGATACGCATGCGTTATGGCATAAGTGGTCGTTTTGATGACAGATTATGCATTGGAACCGACAGGTTGGGCGTGTCTTCGATGAACCGAACGCGGAATTTGTTTGAATCGGTACCAAGGCATGAGGATGTGTCGTCATTGCGGACTTCCATGAGAACAGCAAGGATGCATGTTCCTTCTGCCCCTGCAATGCAATGAGAAATGGAGGAGACATACCATGCTTTCTATCAACATGGCTGATGTCATGAACGTCATCGGATCGTTGACGCCGTACCTGATCGCCATTGGCGTGTTCCTGGTGCTCGGCATCATCGTGACGTTCGCTGTGAACAAGAAGACCGTGCAGAACGTCGGCGTTCGCAAACTGGTCCATTCCGAGTCCTGGCTCGTGGTGCTCGTGGCCGTGGTGGCCTCGGTGTCCATGATGCTGACCGGTCCGCTGGCCACGCTGCTCAACAACGCCACCGTCACCAAGTACATGCTTTCGGACGACACCGTCGCCGCGGCCAACGATCTCGCCAAGGACGTCGAGGCCGAGGCCATCACGATGCTGAAGAACGAGAACGACACCCTGCCGCTGGCCGACAAGAACGTCAACGTGTTCGGCTGGGGCGTCACCCAGCCCGTCTACGGCGGCACCGGCTCCGGCTCCATGTCCGACCAGTACGAGACCACCTCGATCCTGCAGGGTCTGGACGAGGCCGGCTTCACGGTGAACGAGGATCTGATCAACCTGTACACCGAATACCGCGCCGACCGCCCGGTGGTGGGCATGTGGGCCCAGGATTGGACCCTGCCTGAGGTTCCGGCCGCCCAGTACTCCGATTCCCTGATCGAGGAGGCCAAGGCCTTCTCCGATGAGGCCGTGGTCGTCATCACCCGCGTGGGTGGCGAGGGCGCCGATCTGCCGATGGATATGACCGCCGAAGGCATCACCTACACCAACAACTCCGAGGACTACGCCGACTTCGAGGCCGGCGAGCACTTCCTGCAGCTGAGCCAGACCGAGCAGGACATGATCGATCTGGTCACCTCGAACTTCGAGAACGTCACGCTGATCTACAACGGCGCGAACACCTTCCAGCTGGGCTTCCTGGACGACTATCCGCAGATCTCTTCCGTGCTGTGGGTGCCGCCGGCAGGCCAGACCGGCTTCTCCGCCCTGGGCGAAGTTCTCGCCGGTGACGTGAACCCCTCCGGCAAGACCTCCGACACCTTCGTGAAGGATCTCACCCAGCAGGTCACTTACAACAACTTCGGCGATTTCGCCTACGACAACGTCGACGATCTGGCCGCTTCCGTGACCGGCTTCACCGGCGAGACCACCGAGGTGACCCCGAACTTCGTGAATTACACCGAAGGCATCTACGTGGGCTATAAGTTCTACGAGACCGCGGACGACGAGGGCGCGATCAACTACGACGAGATGATCGCCTTCCCGTTCGGCTACGGCCTGTCCTATACCACGTTCACCCAGGAGATGGGCGATGTGACGTACTCCGACGGCACCGTCTCCTTCGACGTGACCGTGACCAACACTGGCGACACCGCCGGCAAGGAAGTCGTCGAGGTCTACTACAACCCGCCGTACACCAACGGCGGCATCGAGAAGTCTTCCGTGAATCTCGTGGACTTCGAGAAGACCGACCTGCTCGAGCCGGGCGAGAGCCAGACCGTTTCGATCGAGTTCGAGGACGACGACATGGCGTCCTACGATTCCGAAAACGCCGAAGCGTATGTGCTGGAGGCGGGCGACTATGTGGTGTCCATCAATTCGGATTCCCATACGGTGATCGACGAGCAGACCGTGACGGTCGACGAGACCATCACCTACGACAGCGAAAGCAACACCCACGACGGCGACGAGGTCGTGGCCACCAACCAGTTCGACTACGCGGCCGGCGACGTGACCTACCTGTCCCGCGCCGACGGCTTCGCGAACTACGCCGAGGCCACCGCCGCCCCGACCAACTACAGCATGTCCGACGAGGACAAGGCCACCTTCATCAACAACGACATCTACGATCCGGCCGACTACAACGACGATTCGGATGAGATGCCGACCACCGGTGCCGACAACGACGTGCGTCTGGCCGACCTGTACGGTCTGGACTACGACGATCCGCTGTGGGACGAGATGCTCGACCAGCTCACCGTCGACGATATGGACAACCTCATCGCCAACGGCGGCTATGGCACCCCGGCCATCAGCTCCATCGGTAAGATCCAGATGACCGACGCCGACGGCCCGGCCTCGCTGAACAACAACTTCACCGGCGTGGGCTCCATCGGCTTCCCGGCCTCCACGGCGTTCGCCTGCACCTGGAACCGTGATCTTGCCCGCCAGTTCGGCGACATGATCGGTCAGATGGCGCACGACATGCACGTGGCCGGCTGGTACGCCCCCGCCATGAACATCCACCGTTCCGCCTTCTCGGGCCGTACCTTCGAGTACTTCTCCGAGGACGCTCTGCTCTCCGGCGTGATGGCCGCCGAGCAGACCGCCGGCGCGCAGGAGCAGGGCGTGTACGTGTTCATGAAGCACTTCGCGCTCAACGACCAGGAGACCAACCGTACCGAGATGCTGTGCACCTGGGCCAACGAGCAGTCGATCCGTGAGATCTACCTCAAGCCCTTCGAGATGAGCGTGAAGGATGGCGGCGCCACCGCCGTCATGAGCTCCTTCAACTACATCGGCACCAACTACGCCGGCGCGACCGCTGCCTTGCAGCAGACCGTGCTGCGCGACGAGTGGGGCTTCCGCGGCATGGTGCTCACCGACTACTTCGGCGGCTATGGCTACCAGAACGCCGATCAGCTGATCCGCAACGGCAACGACATCATGCTGGCCACCACGGACATCACCAACCATGTGACCGACACCTCGGCCACTTCGGTCCAGGCGATGCGCACCGCGGCCCACAACATCCTGTACACCACCGCCAACGGCTGGCAGTACGCGGATGGCGAGCCGGAGACCACGACTCCGATCTGGCGTACGGCCATGTATGTGGCTTGGGGTGTGACCGCGGTTCTGTTCCTCGGCCTGAGCGCCTTGGCGATCAAGAAGTTCCTCGATCGCAAGAAGGCCGCCACCATCGAGGTCCAGGCCTGAGCCTGAATTCCCGCCCATAGCGGTCGGGAATCCAACCCAGTAGCCATACGGGCGGCATCCGGAGCAATCCGGGTGCCGCCCGTTTTCGTTGCCACTCCAGGCGAATCCCTCTCGTCATCCCGAGCGACCCTCTCGTTATCCCGGGTAATCCATCCGTCATCCCGAGCGAATCCCTCTCGTCATCCCGAGCGCAGGCGTAGCCGAAGTCGAGGAATCTCGTCCCTTACTGCCGTATGCGATTCACGCAGCCGATGGCCCACAGCGGCACGTTGGTCAGCCAATCCTCGCGGTGGTAGTCGGCGAGGCTGGTCCGGACGGACATGGGGATGTCGTATTTGGCCACGGCGACATGCAGGCTTTTCGCTCGCAGATTGCGCTCCGCCTTGACCTCGATGGGCAGGATCATGCCGTTGCTGCTGATGACGAAATCGACTTCGGCGCGACCGTCGGGATTTGCCCAGTAGTATGGCTGGAATCCTTGGGCGATAAGTTGTTGGCAGACGTATTGCTCGGTGAGCGTGCCCTTGAATTCGGTGAAGAGCGAATCGCCGGAGAGTACGGTCGACGCGTCGATACCGGCCTCACCCTTCCATCCTAAAACGTGTGGGTTTACACATTTTATCATCCTAAAATGTGTAAACCCACACGTTTTAGGATGGAACTTTTGTATATGGCAACTCGAGAGCCAACATACTAATGAACTTAATACTTTCTATCAAGTTAATGTATCAAGTATTAAGTTGATAGAAAGCTGGGGAAGTCCCTATGCGGCATGGGTGGCCGCTCGACAACGGCGAGCGACATTCGGAATCCTCCTTCCGTCATCCCAGATAATCCTCTCGTCATTCCGAGCGCAGTTCCTCTCGTCATTCCGAGCGGAGGCGCAGCCGGAGTCGGGGGATCTCCAATCCTTCGTCATTCCGAGCGTAGTCAAGGGATCTCGAGATGTTTCGACTCCGCCCCGCTTCGCTCAACATGACGGGAGGTGCTGCGCTTCGTCCGACATGATGGGATTCATCATCCTGAGCTCGGAGGCGTTAGGCTTGGTATCGGAGAGTGGTCGGCCGTGGAAGGAGTGGTGATGATTTCCATTGCGATCGTCGATGACGACGATGAGGACGCGGCCCGCACCGCGGAGGCGGTCGGCCGGTATTACGAGGGCGACTCGTCGCGGTACGCCGTCACCCGGTTCATGGACGGCGATTCGTTCCTCGAGGGGTACAGGGCCGCGTTCGACGTGGTGTTTCTGGACGTGGAGATGCCGGGCACGGATGGTCTGGGTGTGGCGCGCCGGCTGCGCGAGTTGGATTCGCAGGTGGTGTTGGCGTTCACGACGAAGATGGCGCAGTACGCGGCCATGGGTTATGACGTGGACGCGATCGGCTATCTGGTCAAGCCGTTCGACTACTACGATTTCGCGTTGAAGATGCGCAAGGCGGAGGCGTTGGTCGCCAAGCGCCAAGGCGTGACCCTGTCCCTGACGATCGGCACCCAGACGCATTTCCTCTCCTCACACGACGTGCAATACGTGGAGGTGCTCGGCCATGAGGTCGTCTACCACACCGCAGACGGCGCGTGGAAGGTATGGGGGAGTCTGCGCGAGGCCGCCACGCTGCTGGAACCCGTCCATTTCGCTTTGTGCAGCAGGTATTGTCTGGTGAATCTGGAATGGGTCAAGGCCGTGGTGGACAACACGATTGTGGTGGGAGAGACCTCGCTGCCGGTAAGCCGGTCCAAAAAGAAGTCGCTGATGCAGGCGCTCGCCGCCTATTACAGAAGGTGAGCCGATGATCGCCTCATTCAATCTGTTCATGCTGCTGCTGGTTGTGGGAGCGGCGCTGTTCTGTCGAGGCCACGTATGGCGTAGGTCGTGGCGTCTGCTGGCGGCACCGGCGGCCGTGCTGGCGTATGGGTGCATCTATGCGCCGCTGGTGTTGCCATGGGATATCGCCGCGCCGACTACGGTGGGTGTGCTGGTCAAATCGGCGTATTTCGGCCTGTGTTTTCTGACGGTGGTCGCCTTGGTGCGGTGGTGCACGGATATGACGTGGTTGGAATCCCTGATCACGGCGGTCGCCGGATATGCGGTGCAGCATATCGCCTACGATGTGGTGAGCATCGTCATTCCGCCGCGTCCGGATCAGATGGGTGGCTCACCTGTCGGCACGATTGCGACCTTGGCGGTGTTCGCCGTGGTGTATGGGGCGGCGTATCTGCTGTTGGGACGACGGTTCGCGTTCGCCGAAGACAAGATCCGCAGCCGATGGGTATGGGTGTGCGCCGGCATCGGCATCATGGTGTTCGCGAACGTGTTCAGTCTGGTGTTCGTGCAGCGTCGGCTTGAAGAGACCCAGTTCGTGGGCTCGTTCTATGACGCCTTATGTATGATGCTTGCGTTGGCGGTGCTGATGTTGGGTTCCGCCAATGACCGTCTGCATGGTGATTTGGTGGTGATGCAGGAGGCCGACCGGTTGAAGGCGGAGCATTACGAGTTGGCCAAGGAGAACATCGAGCTGATCAACATCAAATGCCATGACATCCGCAAATCGTTCTCCGAGCTGTATGCCCAAACGGGCGGGCGTCCTTCCGAGGCTTCGATCCGCGAAATCGAGAACAGCATCCGCGTTTACGATTCGGTGTTCCATACCGGCAGCGACTCCCTGGACGTGTTGTTGACGGAGAAAAGCCTCTACTGCTCGGGCAAAGGCATCACCCTGACCTGTCTGGCCGACGGCCATGCTTTGGTGTTTATGGAGGATTCGGACCTGTATTCGCTGTTCGGCAATCTTCTGGACAACGCCATAGAGAGCGCGCAGCAGGTGGATGACGCCGGACGTCGCGTGATCGACCTTAATGTCGAGGCCAACGCGAACCTGCTGGTGATTCAGGAGGAGAACTATTTCGCGCCCGAACATGCGCCGGTGTTCCGCGACGGCCTGCCGGTGACCACCAAATCGGACACGCGCCACCACGGATTCGGCACGCGTTCGATTGCGATGCAGGTGCGCAAATACCATGGCGAGATGACCATGGAGGCGCGGGACGGGGTGTTCTCCGTGTCGATTGTGATCCCCATCCCACCGGCATACCGGTAGCCGGGCGTTCGGTCGGTGCGCTTCGCGAGTGCGATTCGACCTTTCGCGCAATCTCCCCCGCGTGGTCGGGGTCAGTCTTCATACAGTGGACGCATCACCTGTTCAAGATGCCGTCGCCCAGCGGTGAAGCTGCGGCTGCGGCAACGAGAGCGGTGTGAGGGACGACGTGAGGCGTAGGGGTTGAGGCCCCGGCCGACGTGGTCGTGAAGATGACCGAGTACAAGGAAGAGACGGATCATGTTAGATATCAATATGTCGGACGTGTACGCCGTGCTGGACTCGCTGATCCCCTATCTGGTGGCCATCGGCGTGTTCCTGGTGCTGGCGATAGTGGTGACGGTCGCGGTGAACAAAAAGACCGTGAAGAACGTCGGCGTTCGCAAACTGGTGCATTCCGAGTCGTGGCTTGTGGTGCTGGTGGCCGTGGTGGCCTCGGTGTCCATGATGCTCACCGGCCCGCTGGCCACACTGCTGACCAACGCGACCGCGACGAAGTATGAGCTTTCGGAAGCCACCATCGAACGGACCAACACGCAGGCCAAGCAGGTGTACGACGAGGCCGTGACGATGCTGCAGAACAACGACGGCAATCTGCCGATGGCCGCTTCGCGGGTCAACGTGTTCGGCTGGGGTTCCACGCAGCCGGTGCTGGGCGGTTCCGGTTCGGGCTCCATGTCCAACGAGCATCCGATGGTGTCGCTGCTGGACGGTTTGCATAACGCCGGATTCGAAACCAACACCGAACTGACCGACCTGTATACCGACTACCGCGCCGAGCGTCCCGATCTCAACATGTTCTATCAGGATTGGACGCTGCCCGAGGTACCCGCGGCCCAATACTCCGATGAGCTGATCCAGGATGCCCGGGATTTCTCCGACGAGGCGATCATCGTGCTGACCCGCTTCGGCGGCGAGAACGCCGACCTGCCCACCGACATGAAGGCCGAAGGCATCGTCTACACCAACAATTCCGAGGATTACGAGGACTTCGAGGCGGGGGAGAGCATCCTTGAGCTCAGCCGCACTGAGCGCGACCTGCTCACGCTGGTCACCGAGAACTTCGACAACGTCACGCTGGTCTACAACGGTTCCAACGCGCTGCAGTTCGACTTCCTCGACGACTATCCGCAGATCAAGTCCGTGCTGTGGTGCCCGCCGGCAGGGCAGTCCGGTTTCAACTCGCTGGGCGAGATCCTCGCCGGCGAGGTGAACCCCTCCGGCAAAACCGCCGACACCTTCCTGCGTGACGTGAGCGCCTCGCCGTCGTTCAACAACTTCGGCCGCTTCGCCTACGACAATGTGGACGACCTTGCCGCGACCTTCACTTTCGCGGGTAACGAGGGCCGCACCACGCCGACCTTCGTCAACTACAACGAGGGCATCTATGTGGGTTACAAGTTCTATGAGACGGCCGCCGACGAAGGTCTGATCGACTACGACGCCACGGTGCAGTTCCCCTTCGGCTACGGTCTGAGCTATACCACCTTCGAGCAGGAGATGGGTGATGTGACGTACTCCGGCGGCACCGTCTCCTTCGACGTGACCGTGACCAACACTGGCGACACCGCCGGCAAGGAAGTCGTCGAGGTCTACTACAACCCGCCGTACACCAACGGCGGCATCGAAAAGGCCACCGCCAACCTCGTCGAATTCGACAAGACCGACCTGTTGGAGCCGGGCGAGAGCCAGACCGTTTCGATCGAGTTCGAGGACGACGACATGGCGTCCTACGATTCCGAAAACGCCGAAGCGTATGTGCTGGAGGCGGGCGACTATGTGGTGTCCATCAATTCGGATTCCCATACGGTGATCGACGAGCAGACCGTGACGGTCGACGAGACCATCACCTACGACAGCGAAAGCAACACCCACGACGGCGACGAGGTCGTGGCCACCAACCAGTTCGACTACGCGGCCGGCGACGTGACCTACCTGTCCCGCGCCGACGGCTTCGCGAATTACGCCGAGGCCGTCGCCGCTCCGGCGAGCCTGTCGATGAGCGAGGAGGCGAAGGCGACCTTCACCAACAACGCGAACTACGATCCCGCCGACTACAACGACGACTCGGATGAGATGCCGACCACCGGCGCCGACAACGGAGTCCAGCTGTACGAGCTGCGAGACAAGGACTACGACGATCCGCTGTGGGAAGACCTGCTCGACCAGCTCACCGTCGACGAGATGGACAACCTCATCGCCATGGGCGGCTACGGCACCCGTGCGATCGACAGCATCGGCAAGGTCGAACTCACCGACTTGGACGGCCCCGCCAGCTTCGTGAACAACTTCACCGGAGTCAGCTCCATCGCGTTCCCCTCCTCGGTGGCGTTCGCCTGCACCTGGAACGAGGATCTGGCGACGGAATTCGGCGAGGCGATCGGCGATATGGCGCGTGAGATGCATGTGACCGGTTGGTACGCCCCGGCCATGAACATCCACCGTTCCCCGTTCTCGGGCCGCAACTTCGAGTACTTCTCCGAAGACAGCCTGCTCTCCGGCGTGATGGCCGCGAATGAGGTGGCGGGTGCCCGCTCGAAGGGCGTGTACTCCTTCATCAAGCACTTCGCGCTCAACGATCAGGAGGCCAACCGCACGCAGATGCTGTGCACCTGGTCCAACGAGCAGGCGATCCGTGAAATCTACTTGAAGCCCTTCGAAATGGCGGTGAAGGACGGTGGCGCGCAGGCCGTGATGAGCGCCTACAACTACATCGGCACCACCTACGCCGGCGCGTCCCCCAACCTGCTGAACACCGTGCTGCGCGACGAATGGGGCTTCCGCGGCTTCGTGCTCACCGACTACTTCGGCGGCTACGGTTACCAGAACGCCGATCAGGAAATCCGCAACGGCGGCGACGCCATGCTGGCGACGATGGAACTGACCAACCATGTGACCGACACCTCGGCCACTTCGGTCCAGGCGATGCGCACCGCGGCCCACAACATCCTGTACACCACCGCCAACGGCTGGCAGTACGCGGATGGCGAGCCGGAGACCACGACTCCGATCTGGCGTACGGCCATGTATGTGGCTTGGGGTGTGACCGCGGTTCTGTTCCTCGGCCTGAGCGCCTTGGCGATCAAGAAGTTCCTCGATCGCAAGAAGGCCGCCACCATCGAGGTCCAGGCCTGAGCCTGAATTCCCGCCCATAGCGGTCGGGAATCCAACCCAGTAGCCATACGGGCGGCATCCGGAGCAATCCGGGTGCCGCCCGTTTTCGTTGCCATTCCAGGCGAATCCCTTTCGTCATCCCGAGTAATCCCTCCGCCATCCCGTGCGGAGGCACAGCCAGAGTCGGGGGATCTCCAATCCCTCGTCATTCCGAGCGAAGCCCGCAGGGCGTAGTCGAGGAATCTCACTCCTACTGCTGTACGCGGTAGCGGTAGCGACGGCGATGGAATGTTCGCTGGGTGGCGTGAATCATGTGCCGGGCGATGTGTGTCGGGTGTGGGACGACTCGAATGAAGCGATTTGTCGAGTGCATGCACTACTGTTAAGACACTTAACAAAAATGCAAAAACGGGTTCCGAAGCGTTGACGATTCGGAACTCCCGCTGAAGTCCTCGGAAATCAGTGGTTCATCATCCATGCGCGATCACACGAGAAAGCGACACGAGTAGAGAGAACACGACCCGGGGCGACGCCGTCCCGGGCGCGGCATGCAAGGAGTGCATCACCATGTCACGGAACGCGACACCCAAGTTGAAGATGCGGTTCAAAAAGAACGGCAAACCCTATAAGGGCTGGTTCATCGTCTGGCCCATTCTGACCTATCTGCTGGCGCTGCTGCTGACGGTTATCCTCGTCGCCGTCATGGTGCTGACCGGCAGCTATGCGAATCTCATCACCTCGTTCGCGGGGCAGGTGAACTCCGAGATCACCAACCCCGACGAATCGGCCGCCTATTTCGCCTCCGACTATTCGTCGGACGCGGAACGCCAGGAGGCCAACCGCGAGATCGGCACCGACATCATGCGCGAGGGCGTCACCCTGCTGCAGAACGACGACGACACCCTGCCCCTGGCCATGGGCGCGAGGCTGTCCGTCTTCGGCCAGGGCTCCGTGGACCTCATCCATGGCGGCGGCGGCGCCGGCTCCATCGACGTGAGCAACGCCGACACCCTGATCGACTCCCTTAAGGAGGACGGCTTCGCCGTCAACCCCACCCTCACAGACTTTTATGAGAACGGCGCGGGCAAGGACTACCGCCGCGTCCTGCCCGGCGAAACCGGCGTCGGCTCCTTCGCCGTCAACGAAGTGCCCGTCAGCGTCTACACCGACGAAGTGAAGGCCAGCTTCGCCGACTACGGCGACGCCGCCGTGGTGGTGATCGGCCGCTCCGGTTCCGAAAGCTCCGACCTGCCGATCGGCACGCTCGAATCCGGCGTCGAATACCTGCAGCTCGACCCCGATGAGCTCGACATGATCAACATGGCCTGCGAGAACTTCGACAAGGTCGTCGTGCTGCTCAACACGCAGAACCCCGTCGAGCTCGGCCCCCTGGCCGACACCGGCGTGGGCGCGGTCGCCTGGGTGGGCGCGTTCGGCGAAACCGGCGCGAACGCCATCGGCGAACTGCTGGACGGCTCCATCAACCCCTCCGGCCATCTCGTGGACACCTTCGCCTACGACCTCGACTCCGCCCCCAGCGTGGTGAACACCGGCGACTACACCATCGCCAACTCCGACGTGACCTCCGGCGACAAATACATGGTGTACGCCGAAGGCATCTACGTGGGCTACCGCTACTACGAGACCCGCTATGAGGATATGGTGCTGAACCAGGGCAATGTGGGCGACTTCGACTACGGCGAACTCGTGCAGTATCCCTTCGGCTACGGCATGAGCTACACAGACTTCGACTGGAGCGATTTCGCGATGCGCGACGCCGGCGACTCCTACGAGTTCACCACCACCGTGACCAACACGGGCGATGTGGCCGGCAAGGACGTCGTGCAGCTGTACATGCAGTCGCCCTACACGGACTACGACAAGGCCAACGGCATCGAGAAATCCGCGGTCGAACTCGTCGGATACGCGAAAACCGACACGCTTGAGCCCGGCGAAAGCCAGACCGTCACCGTCACCGTCGCCAAGGAATCGATGAAGGCCTACGACGCCGACGGCGCCGGCACCTACATCGTCGACGCGGGCGACTACTACTTCGCCGCCGGCACCGACGCGCACGCCGCGCTCAACAACGTGCTCGCCGCCAAGGGCAAGACCACGGCCGACGGCATGGACGCCGACGGTAACGCCGCCATGACCGCCAAGGTCACCGTCGCCGAACTCGACACCGCCACCTACGCCACCTCCGTGGCCACCGGCGAGACCATCGAAAACCAGTTCGACGACGTGGACATCCGCGCCTACGACGACTCCTTCACCTACCTGAGCCGCTCCGACTGGACCGGCACCTGGCCCGAGGTGTACGCCGACGGCGAGTGGACCGCTCCCCAGGAGTTCGTCGACGCGCTCGAAATCGACACCACGCCCGGCTCCGACGCGACCGAGGTCACCACCGAAGGAACCGAAGGCCCGAGCAAGGTGGTCGAGATGATCGGCGAGGACTACGACGACGAAGGCTGGATGCAGCTGGTCGAGCGCATGAGCGTGGACGACATCGACTCCCTCGTGCGCAACGGCGGCTACACCACCAACGCCATCGAATCCATCTCCCTGCCCGGCACCATCGACAAGGACGGCCCCGCCGGCATCTCCTCGACCCTGGTGGGCGGCGCGTCCGGCACCGGCTTCCCGCCCGAGGTCGTGATCGCCGCCACATGGAACGACGAGCTCGCCGAACGCTTCGGCAACGCCATCGGCGAGGATTCGCTCGCGCTCGGCGTCGCCGGCTGGTACGGCCCCGCCGCCAACATCCACCGCTCGCCCTACGGCGGCCGCGCCTTCGAGTACTTCTCCGAAGATCCGATGCTCTCCGGCCAGCTCACCGCGAAAATCGTCGCCGCCGCCCAAGCCAAGGGCGTGATCCCCTTCCTCAAGCACTTCGTGGTCAACGACCAGGAGACCAACCGTGCGGGCGGCGCGATGTTCGCCAACGAGCAGTCCGTGCGCGACATCTACCTCAAGCCCTTCGAAACCGCCATCCGCGACGCCGACTGCATGGGCCTCATGACCTCGATGAACCGCATCGGCGCACGCTGGTCCGGCGGCCACAAGGGCCTGATGACCAACGTGATCCGTGGCGAATGGGGCTTCGAAGGCATGGCCATCACCGACCAGACCTCCTTCCCGAACTTCGGATACTCCGACCTGCGCGAAGGCCTGGCCGCCGGCACCGACCTGTGGCTCAACTCCAGCTCCACCCTGTGGAAGCTCTCCGACGAGGAGATGACGCCCGCCGTGCAGGCCGACTTCCAGCGCGCCGCCAAGAACGTGGTGTACGCCATCGCCAACTCCAACGCCATGAACACCATGGGTGTGGACAGCGGCGTCAAGCACATCACCCCCATCTGGCAGAAGTGGCTGTGGGGCATCGAAGTCGTGGTCTCGCTGCTGATCATCGGACTCGTGTTCCTCGCCACGCGCGGCGTGATCCGCCGCCATCGCTGGCGCAAGTGGGTCAAGGCCGGCTCTCCGCTGCCTGACTCGACCGTAGGTATGGATGCCGCCGCGCCCGCGTCCGCATCGCAGTCCGTCGCGGATATGCCGTCCGCATTGGGCGACCAGCCGCCGACGGCCTGACGGTCGGCCTGAAACGGCCTGACAGGCGGTCGACGGACGCTTCGCCGACCGCCTGACGAACGGCCGAACAACCTTTCTTCCGTTGCCGCGAACCGGCGTGCCGCGCCGGCCCGCGGCAACGGAAGTCAATAAGCGTCGCAACTACAAGGAGGTACGCATGACATTGCAGCGACTGCTGGAACCACTGGAGATCAACCATATGCGGCTGAAGAACCGTATGATGTTCCCGCCGATGACCACCGGCTACGAGGCCCGCGACGGATCGATCACCGACCAGAGCATCAACTTCTACAAGCGCGTGGCCGAAGGCGGCGCCGCCTACATCGTGCTCGGCGACGTGACGCCCGTGCACACGATCTCGCCCACGCCCAAACTCGTCACCGACGAACAGATCCCCAGCTTCCGCGCGCTCGCCGACGCCCTGCACGAATTCGACTGCAAGCTCGGTCTGCAGGTGTTCCATCCCGAATACGACACGGTCGCCGTCGCCGAACTCTTCGCCAAAGGCGACATGATGGGCGCCCGCGCCAAACTCCACCATGACATGGCGCACTACATCAACGAAGTGTCGGCCGACCGCCTCGGCGAGATCCTCGAATCCATCAAGGCGCTCGCCCGTCGCGCGACCCTTGCCGGCGCCGACGCGATCGAAGTGCACGGCGACCGTCTGGTCGGCTCCTTGTGCTCGCCGCTGATCAACCAGCGCGACGACGAATACGGCGGAACCTTCGAACACCGCACGCGCTTCGCCCGCGAGGTGGTGCGCGCGATCCGCGAGGGCTCGCCCGACATCTGCATCGACTACAAGCTGCCGATCATCACCGAGAACCCGCAGATCGGCCGCGGCGGCCTGTTCATCGACGAGGCCGTGGAACTGGCGAAACTGCTTGTCGAGGACGGCGTCGACACCTTCCACGTCGGCCAGGCCAACCACACCGGCAACCTCAACGACACCATCCCCGCGATGGGCACGCGCCCCAACTGCTTTATGGAGGAGTATTCGCGGCGCATCAAGGCCGTGGTGCCGGTGCCGGTCTCCACGGTCGGCGCGATCCCCACCGCCGCCGAAGCCGAACGGCTGATCGAATCCGGTGCCTGCGATTACGTGGGACTCGGCCGCCCGATGCTGTGCGATCCGGACTACGCGAACAAGGTCGCCGCCGGTGAGGAGGACCTCATCCGCCCGTGCATCATGTGCAACCGCGGCTGCACGGACGCCATCGCCAGCAGGCGGTTCATCTCCTGCGTACTCAACGCCGAAAACGGCCATGAGTACGCACGTGTGATCAAGCCGGCCGAAACGCCGCACCGCGTCGCAGTGGTCGGCGCGGGCCCCGCCGGCATGGAGGCCGCCCGCGTGGCCGCCCTGCGTGGACACACGGTCACGCTGTTCGAGAAGGCCGGCGAGCTGGGCGGCCAGCTCGGCATCGCTAGCGTCCCGCCGCGCAAGGAGAACATGCGCCGCGCGACCGCATGGTATGGGCGCGCGCTTCAAGCCGCGGGCGTGGACGTGCGTCTGAACGCGGATGTCACGTCCGAATCGCTGGTGGCCGACGGCTACGACGAGGTGATCGTCGCGGTCGGCGGCCGCAACGCCGCGCCACCCATCCCCGGGCTCGATCAGCCGCATGTGATGGACGCATGGTCGGTGCTGGAGGGCAAGGTCAAGCCCCACGGCCGCACCGTCGTGATCGGCGGCGGCCTGGTCGGCGCGGAAACCGCCGAACTGATCGCCGGCGACGACTACGGCTGCGAGGTCACCATCGTGGAGATGATGGGCCAGATCGCCGCCGAGGAATCGCAGACCATCAAGCCGGTGATGATGGCCGACTTCGCCGAGCATGGCGTTGCGCTGAAAACCAACACCAAGGTGGACCGCATCACCGCCGAATCGGTCGAAGCCACCGAAACCCTGAACCCGCCGGCCCCCGCTGGCCGTCCGGGTGCTCCGGGTGCTCCGGGTGCCGCTCCGGGCGGAGCTTCCGGCGGACGTCCCGCAGGCCCGGGCGCGGGCGGAGCTCGTCCGGGTGCCGGTGCCCCCGGTGCCGGCGTGCGTCCCGGTGGTCCCGCCGCTCCTGGTGCTCCCGGTTCCGCTCCCGCCGACGCGCCCGAGCCGGAAACGCAGGCCGTCTCCATCCCCTGCGACTGCGTGGTGCTGGCGCTCGGCACCGCCCCGGTCGCCTTCGACACGGCCCCGCTTGAGGCCGCCGGCATCAAGGTGACTCTGGCCGGCGACTGCAACGGCCGCGCCGCCGACATCAACCGCGCCGTCGAAGAAGGCTATCTGGCCGCCATCGCCGCCTAGCCTGGCGAAACGGCAGCCAGCTCAAGGGCCTGAACCATCCCGGTTCAGGCCCTTTTCTCTTTTGGCACCATCGCCATCGTTGGCGTTCGACGGACATGCGGATGAATACGGATTACCGCGCTACATGTCGTACAGCCTACGGCCGTAACGTGGTTACCGGCGCGACGATTACACCATCGGGGCGCGTCAGACTGTAGGAGCCCACACCGGTGAGCACTATAAGGAAGCTCGGCTCCGGCATTCGTGTGGTGTCTATTTTGGAAGCGAGTTTCAAGAGATTCGCGGCACCTTCCTCAATGAGGCGCTCGCCGCCGAGTTTCACTTCGATCAGCCCGTAGCGTCCGTCACGTAGGTGGATAACCGCGTCGCATTCCAGGCCGGTTTTGTCTCGGTAATGGAACACTTCACCGTTAAGCGCGTCGGCATATACGCGTAGGTCTCGCACACACATGCCTTCGAACAGCAATCCCATGGTTTCGATGTCGTTCAGCAGGCCGTCGGGGTTGACTCCGAGCGCCGCCGTCGCGATCGAGGGGTCGACGAAATGCCGTGTTTCCGCCGCACGTATGGCTGTTTTTGAACGAAGGTTGGGGTTCCATGCGGGCATGTTTTCGATGACGAATATGCGTTCCAAGGCGCGAAGATATGTCTGCACCGTTTTCGATGTCGGTCCGGCTTCGTCGTTGTTGGCGATATCGCCGGTGATTTGAGCTATTGAGGCTTGAGAGGATTCCATGCGCGCACATGAGCGAAGAAGCCGTCGCGCGATATGCGGGTCTCGCTCCACTCCATCTGTGCGTGAGATATCCGATTCCACAATCGCATCCACATAGTCGAACGCTTGCTGCAGAGCGATTTCGCGGTCAGTGTTGATTGCTCTCGGCCATCCTCCGCGGCACAGGAGGAATGCGATGCTCTGAATCGTTGCTTCCGCTTTCGCGGGCTGCAGTCGATCTCCGTCGAACAAGGATTGCAGGGAAGTGCTGCCGGTGGAATCTTCGGATTCAAAAAGGCTCATCGGGCGCATGCGAACCCTCGCGATACGTCCGGTGCCGGTATGGGCCAATTGGTTCAAATCCGGTGGGACGCTGGATCCTGTGAGCAGGAACTGCCCGAATTCATCGCGATGGTCGACTTCGAAACGCACGGCATCCCACAAGCTGGGTGCCAGCTGCCATTCGTCGATAAGGCGAGGTGTGGGGCCGTCGAGGAGGATGGATGGCTGGGTCTGCGCAAGAAACAGATTCTGTTCACGGTCGGATGGGTCGGCCATATACAGCGTGCTGTTGGTGATTTGCTCGCATGTGGTGGTTTTGCCGCACCATTTGGTGCCTTCGACCAGAAGCGCTCCTTTCGCCTTCAGTCGTTTGGTGATGATGCGGTCATAGATGCGGGAAAGGTACGATGTTGCCATAGTGAAAATCCTTACGTTTGTAGGTCTCACAGAGGCTGTTTCCTCATTTGGACCGTTTTCATTTCCTCATTTGGACATATTTTACTTCCTCATTTGGACCGTTTTCATTTCCTCGTTTGGACCGTTTTGACTTCCTCATTTGGCGAATCACGGCTGTCGGTCTCGCCAGGGATTGAACTGCCGGCTGGAAATCAGTTCGATCAGCGGTTCAAGCTCCGCCCGCTTCGATTTGGCATACAGCACGCCGTAGTTCTCGTGGAAATCCCATTCGATGGGCAGTCTCACGAATGCGGGATGGACATTCGCCCACGCCTCGTGGGTGAGCATCGGCAATCCCTCCACGGCGCAGTAGTTGAATGTGGCGATTCCCATCATCGGGATGCGCGTGGTGACCAGATGGATGTCGGGATGGGTGCCGGCCAGATACGCGCGCAATGCGTCGATGGAATGCACGGCACCGACCGGAGCGGATATGATGTCATACCCGTTGAGGTCGTCCAGCGAGAAGTCGGCGATGCGTGCGAGCGGGTGTCCGCCCGGCACCAGAACGCACAGGTGGCTTTCCCATAAGGGCACGGCGCCGATCGTGTCGTTCACATAGCGGTCGTCGATGGCGCTGGTGAGCAGGTCGATGTCCGTGTTCAGCCGGGCGAAGATGTTGTCGAAGGTGTCTTCGTCGCTGAACGGCGTGATGATGATTTTATAGCGCTCGTCGAGGTGCCATTCAGGGCGTTCCTTCACCGCCGTATACCAGGCGTCGAGCAAAGGCCGGCTGGGGTTGAGCTGGGAGTCTCCGATGCGCACGGCCGTCGGCTGCCGTGTCTGCGCCGCCTTGGCCCGTTTGATGGCGGCCTGTTCCATGTCCACCATGGCCCGTGCGTCTTTGTAATACGATTGCCCGGCGGCGGTGGGCGCGACGCCGGTCGGATGCCGCTCGAGCAGCTGGACGCCGATGGCGGATTCCAGACGGTTGATCTGCTTCATCACGGCGCTCGGGGTCACATAAAGCCGGGAGGCGGCTTTGCTGAAACTGCCGCATTCGACCACGGAGAGAAACACTTTGGTCGCATTGTCGATCATGGCGCTCCTTCGCGGCTTGAGGTCGTGGCATGGATTCCAGTGTAGTGCGCGTGTCTGGGCGGAGTGCATGTGCAACCGCCCGTCCGCGAATCTGGAAGGTCGCGGACGGGCGGTGCGGCGGTGGGACGGTGCGGCTGGTTTAGGCGGCCGTCTGCCTCTTATCCTGCGGCATGATGGCGCCGACCAGACCGATCACCATCGCGGCGGCGCAACCCGCTGCGGCGATGATGAACGAGGTCGCGAACGAGTTCGCGTCGATGGCCGTGAGCACGTTCGAGATGGTGTACAGCTGTTCGGCGATGAACCGGCAGAATGCCGCGATGTAGCAGAAATAGCTGCACATGACCACCAGATCCCACGGCAGCGCGACGGATGCCAGGAAGAGGACCACGCCCGCCGCCAGCAGCAGCGTCGACAGGGTCGCGAACGAGCCGAGCATGGCATTGCCGACGATGCCGATGACGGCCGCCACGGCCGCCAACGCGGCCACGTAGAATCCGGCCCCTTTGGCGCGGAGCCGCATGGTCAAATCGAATGATGTGGTTTGGGTTTCCATGATGTTCTCCTTGAATCGATGCGGAACGTCCGTCATTGGGCGGTCGGTGCCACGGTGATGTGGGCTTCGCGGCGGCGCTCGTCACGGACGGTGCCGTAGCCGAGCAGGCCGAGCTGGGCGAGCGTGAGCACGCCGGTCACGCCGGTCATGCCGTAGAGCAGCCACTGCCACCAGACGGTCGTTTTGACGATGCGTCCGCTGGAGCCGATGCCGTTGATGGCCGAGGAGCGGGAGATCGAGTAGAGGATGCGGTGGCAGGCCTCACGCACTTCGGCCGCGAGGTCGGCGTCCTCCTTGACGAAGTCGATCAGGCCGCTCTCGCCCATGGCGAGCCACTGGTCGGTGCCGCCGCGCAGGCCGGAGCGCACGTTCATGTAGCCGTCGGTGGCGTGGAAGTTGAAATCGGTCTCCACGCTACCCACGAAGCCCCATTCGTCACGCAGCAGGTCGGTGCACAGCGCGGCGTCGCCGCCGGCCCACTTGACGCCGATGCGGTTGAAGGACGACATCAGCGACAGCGTGCCGCCGTCCTTGACGACGTACTCGAACTGCTTGAGGTAGATCTGGCGCAGCGACTGCTCGTTGGCGAAGGTGGACAGGCCATGGCGGTTGAGCTCCTGGTCGTTGACCGCGAAATGCTTGACGAAGGAACGCAGGCCCTTGGACTGCGCGCCGGCGATGTCCTCCGCGCCGATGGTGCCGCCGAGGAAGGAATCCTCGGAGTAGTACTCGAAGTTGCGGCCGCCGTACGGGGTGCGGTGCGTGTTCGCGCCCGGGCCCCACCAGCCTTGGGTATTGGTCCACAGACCATCCTCGCCGATGGCTTCGCCGCGCTGGCGTGCCATGTCGCGGCTCCAGGTGGAGGCGATCACCACGGAGGAGTTGTAGCCCACGGCGCTGGTCGTGGTGGCGCTGTCCTTGTCGTTGATGTCCTCGAGATAGTAGCGGCGGCCGGTGGAGCTGCCCAAGCCGGCGGGGCCGTCGGCGTCCACGCTGCCGGGGAAGGCGATCGATTCGACGGCGGCCGTCTGGCTGGCGCCGTTCTGCACGAGCTCCACCTGCTCTTCGAGCGTCATCTGGTCGAGCAACTGGTCCCACGCCTCATCGTCGTAGTCGGCGTCGCGCATCGTGGCGATGTTGAGCCCGTTGTCGGCGCCGTAGGTGATTTCGGTGGTTTCGGCCTCGTTGGCGGTGTAGTTGTTCTCCAGGTCGGCGATCATCTCGTCGGTGGCCTCCACGGAATCATAGGATTCCGGCCAGGTGCCCTGCCAGTCGGAGCGGGAGAGGTATGTGACGGTGTCGTCCTGATAGTAGTTCAGGTCGGCGTCCTCGAAGCGGTTCTCGATCGCGTTGCCGCTGTTCTCGTCGGTGTCGTACACCGTGTAGTCCAGCTCGGTGGTGGCGGTCTTGTCCGCGTCGCCGTCCTCGTCCATGCCGTCGGCCGTGGTCATGCCCTTGGCCGCGAGGATGTTGTTCAGCGCGTTGTGGGCGTCGGAGCCGATGGCCAGATAATACGTGCCCTCGTCGAGCACATAGGCTTCCTCGTTTTCGGAATCGTAGGAGGCGATGTCGCGCAGATCCACGTCGATGGTGAGGGTTTCGGACTCGCCCGGCGCCAGCTCCTCGGTTTTGTCGTAGCCGCACAGCTGCACGCTGGCCTTCTCCAGACCGCCTTCGATATAGGGCGCCTGCGCGTAGACCTCGACCACGTCCTTGCCGGAGTAGGTGTCGCCCGTATTGGTCACCGTCACGGTCACCGTGGCCTTGTCGCCGTCGAAGTCGACCGAATCGAGGGTCTGCTCGAAGGTGGTGTAGGACTGGCCGTAGCCGAAGGCGTAGTTGACCTCCTCGTCATAATCCCACGACGAGGATGAGGCGAAGGTGCCCGCGTCGCCGTCGGCGTTGCCCTGGCCGAGCACGCTGTCCTCGTAGCGGGTCTCGTAGTAGGCGTAGCCCACGTAGATGCCCTCGGCGTAGACGACGTAGTTCTTCGCGTTGGCGATTTCGGTGACATTGCCGCTGCTGTCGGTGAGCAGATCGTAGACGGTGTCCGACATGGACGCGCCGTCGCTGGCCTGGGTGGTGGCGTTCGTGTAGGTGTAGTCGCCGAAGTTCTGCATCGCCGGCGAGGAGAGCGAGTCCGCTGCGTACGTGTCGGTGAACTTGCCGCTCGGGGTGCGGGTGCCGTTGAGCATCTCCGCCACGGCGGTCAGGCCGGACTGGCCGGGGCCGCCGATCCACAGGCAGGCGTCCACGCCGTAGTCGTCCAGCCAATCCAGCGACATCGCGTTGGAGCTGTTCACCAGCACGACGACCGTGTCGAAGCGCTGCTGCACGTAGTCCAGCAGCTCCCTTTCGGAATCCTGCAGGTTGAGGTACGCGGTGTCGGCGTCCAAATCGTCGCCTTCGCCGCCGGTGCGGGAGATGACCACGATGGCCGCGTCGGAATAATCCGCGTAGGAGGCTTCGACCTCGCTGGTGAATTCGGAGACCGGCACCTCGGCGACGTCCGAAGTGGTGCGCGTGTAGCCCTCCTGGCCGTCGTAGAAGTCGTACAGGGTCTGGTTGATGCTGAATCCGGCGCTCTCCATCGCGGTTTTCAGATCCACGACGGTGGATTCGTCGATGGAGCCGGAACCCGTGCCGCCGTAGACGATGTCGGTGGACGAGCGTGAGAACATGCTCACCCGCGCGCCGGAGGCCAGCGGCAGCGCGCCGTTGTTCTCCACCAGCACGGAGCCTTCCTCCTGGATGTCCTGGTTGGTGTCCAGCGCGTTGTTGTACGCGTCCTCCCACGAGTCGAATTCGCTCGCGAAATAGGTGGTGTCCTCGTTCTCATCGCCGTCGTTGACGATCTGCGTCGCGTTGGTGCCCAGGAAGTTGTGCACCTTGGATGCGTTCGCTTCGGTCAGCGTCGTCGCCGTGAGCGACAGGCCGGCCAGCAACGCGCATACCGCGGTTCCCGCACGCAACAGGATCCTGCGTCCGTTCGAGGGTGTGTGTTGGTTCATATGCATCGACTCTCCTTTGATCTGGGGCATATGATGACACGCTTATTGCAGCAGAGCCGAGGTCCCCGCCGTCGTGGTTTCGGCTGAATTGACGACCGTCGGACGAAAGTGGGTTTTGTTTGTACTTTTTGGAAAAACCCTTGTGGAACAACTTGCTTTTCCGTGAGGGGTTTCGCCTGCGATGATGCGGATACAGTGGAAGAGGCGCCGGCGTGGTCGCGGCTGAATAACGATGTTGGCCTTGCCTGCCGGTGTCTGCGAATGGTCCGACATCATCAAACCGAAGGAGGATCGATGTCCACCGACAATGAGCGGACGCATCCCGGAGCGGTCGTATCCGTCGCGGTGGCGCTCGCGGATGCCGCCGAGCGTGAGACGGTGTGCGCGATGCTGCGTCGTTATGCCGACGAACACCGTCATATCGCCTTCGATATTTACGAAATGGATCAGGCCTCGCAGCTGTTGGCCTCGTATTCGGCGTTCATCGATCTGCTGGTTCTCGACGGTAGCCGGGGCGCCGACGGTATGGAGATGGCGCGCTCGATCCGTCGTATGGGAGGGAATCCGGCCATAGCATTCATCGCCGATGATCTACGCGACGCCGTGTTGGGCTATGAGGTGGACGCGTGCGGATACATCATGCGGCCGCGGCGCGCCCTACGCGAGGCGGAGGCGCGATATCGGGAGTGCGCGGCGGTGTTCGACCGGTGCATGGACCGGTTGGCCCGTTCGGGCGGGAAGACGCTGCTGTTCGCGCAATGCGGTCGTTGCCTGCGGGTGCCGGTTGACGATGTCGTGTATGTGGAAAGCCGCGACCGTCTGATCACGGTGCATACGGTGGGTGGTGATTTCCTTTTCAAGGATTCGATCGCCCGACTTGGCGAACGCCTGTCGTCGTTCGGTTTCGCGCAATGCAGCAGCGGTTGTCTGGTCAATCTTCGCCATGTCAGCGCCGTAAACGGCGATGTCTGCGTCGTGCGGCGATCGCTTCGGCTGCCGATCGCGCGCCGCCGCCGTTCCCTGTTCCGCCAGGCGGTATCGGAGTATTTCACCCCCGCCGCCTAATCCAACGGAACATAGCGAAGGGCGTGCGACTGGAATCCGTCGCACGCCCTTCGTGTCCGTTGAATCGCGTTTAGTTGGTGCCGATGCTCATCGTCTCGGGCAGGGTGCTGCCGCCGTCGATGACCACCTGCTCGCCGGTGATGTAGCTCGCCTCGTCGGAGCCGAGGAACGCGAACAGCTCGCCCACCTCGGTCGGCTTGGCCAGGCGCTTCATCGGCACGCCGACGGCGATGTCGTTGATCGCCGACTCCGGATCGTCCGGATTCGATTCGACCGCCATCTTCTCGACCATCGGCGTGCGCGCATAGCCCAGCTGCGAGCAGTTGACGCGGATGTTGCGGTCCGCGTACTCCACCGCCAGGCACTTGGTCAGACCCACCAGCGCGGCCTTGCTCATCGCGTAGGCGGCCTCGCCGGCGTCGGCCACGATGTCGCCGGTCACGGAGGAGGCGATCACGATCGCGCCCTTGCCGGCCTTGAGCATGGCGGGAATCACCGCCTTGCAGGTGTTCCACGCGCCCTTGATGTTCACGTCGATATGGAAGTCGCGCATCTCGTCCGGCATCTCCTCGAACGGCGCAAGACGGCACACGCCGGCGTTGGCGCAGGCCACGTCGATGGTGCCGAATTCGGCGATGGTGCGTGCGGCGGCCTCGTCCACCTGCGCGCGGTCGGCCACGTTGGCGATCGCGGTGATGATCTGCGCGTCCGGGTACAGGCCGCGGATGCGGTCGGCCGTGGCCTCCACGGCCGGGTCGAGATCGACCATGCAGATCTTCGCGCCGTATTTGGCGTACACTTCGGCGATGCCTTCGCCGAGTCCGGCCGCCGCGCCGGTGATGAGGGCGACTTTGCCGTCAAGCTTTGCCATGATGTTCTCCTTATTGTTGGGGATTGTTGTGAGGGCTGATTGGTTGGTTGATTGATTGATTGGTTGGTTCGGGCCGCGGGCTAGAAGGTCTGCTCGCCGTCGGGGGTTTCGATCGTCACGGTGGATTGCTTCCAGCGCACCAGCACCATCCATGCCCAGATGAGCACGCCGATGCCGAGATACACGCCGAACGAGATCCACGAGCCGATGCCCTGGCCGAGCGTGCAGAAGAACGCGATCGCGATCATGATTACCATGGCGAGGATGCGCAAGGCGTCGCCGCCGCGCACCACGTTCTTGTTGTTCTCATACCATTGCGGATGCTTGTGCCGGATGCGCACGGCCGAGACCATGGTCAGCGCGTAGGCGCAGGCGCAGCCGAACGACATCAGGTTGAAGAAGTCGTTCATGAAACTGCCCGCGTTCTGCAGCAGAATGAACGTCAGGCTCACGCCGAGCAGGAAGATGTTCGGCAGGATCGGCTGCTGGTGCTTGTTCACCTTGGTGAACACCTCGGGCAGGAAGTTCTTCTTGCCCATCGAGTACAGCATGCGCACGGTCGACATCCAGAAGCCGAGAATCGAGGCGGTCATGCCCATGAGGATCGAGATGAGGCCGTAGACCACGGGCCAGAATCGCCAGCCGAGCATGTTCTCCATGGCGTTGATGGTCATGAATCCGTTGGCCGAATCCCCGGCGAGCAGCTCCTCCGCGGGCGCGAGGCCGGCCACGCAGAAGAAGAAGATCGTGTAGATCACACCGCAGGTGATCACCGACCCGCAGATGGCCTTCTTGGTGTTCGCGATGGGGAAGTCGCCCTCCTCGACCATCTGCGGCACGGTCTCGAAGCCGAAATACGGGGTGATGAGCAGCGCCATGCCGATGATCCACCCCGGGATGGCCCACGTGGAATCGATGGACGAGAACGAGAACATGCCCGCGAGATTCGAGATGCTCCAATGCCCGCAGGTGAGGAGCAGCACCGCGGTGATCAGCGTGGTGGCGATGTTGGCGAACAGGCAGGTGGCCTGCGCCTTGACGAGGAACTGGATGTCCTGCAGGCTCATGATGAACACGAGCACGAGAATCACCACGCCGATCAGCACGGTGGTGCCGAAGCTCAGGTTCAGGCCGAACAGTTTGCTGATGTAGGTGGCGATGGCCATCACCACGGCCGGCGGCACGGAGATCCACGCCGCCATGATCAGCCACGAGGCCAGGAATCCGACGTGCTTGTTGAAGCCGACCGTGTTGTAGATGAGCTCGCCGCCGGCCGTTTTGAACAGCGGCGATATCTCGCTGTACACCAGCGCGACGGGCAGGATCGCCAGCGTCATCAGCGCGAAGGCGAGGAACGTGCCCGCTCCGCAATAGCTGAAGAACACGGAATCCCAGTAGCTTACGAACGTGAAGATCGAGCCGGTGGCCACCGTGTAGACGAAGACGAGTTTCAGGCTTTTCTGCAGGCCTCCGCCCGCTCCCGGCGGTGCCGGTGTGGTGGATGTCTGTTCTGTGGATTGTTGCTGATCTGCCATAGATCACCCCTTTAACCTCTGGGTTCATGACGGGGTGGGGGACTCCGCTGTCTCTCTCCTGCCGTCAATACGCACGATACTAGAGTCGCAAAGGAAAAACCGCGAACGACATGGCGTTTCCATCGCATACAGGGTTCGCCCCGAAGATTGCGGTGTATACGGCGACGCGGCGACGGAACGGCGGCTAGCCCAGCAGCGCCCACTTCCATGCCGGAATGATGCGGATCCGGCCGGCTTCGGTGGTTTCGCCGCCTTCCTCGCGCAGGGTGATGATGGTGCCTTCCGTCAATCCGGTGCGCCGCATCACCGCGTCAAGCGAGCCGATCTCCCTCGCGCGGGTTTTCTCCGCCTCCATGTCGGCGGTGACCTGATAGAGCGCGTAAGGCTCGGCGGCCATCGCGTCGCCGACGAGGAAGTCCACTTTCTCCTGCCGTGCCG
Organism: Bifidobacterium lemurum; assembly: GCF_014898175.1. Lineage (NCBI taxonomy): Bacteria > Bacillati > Actinomycetota > Actinomycetes > Bifidobacteriales > Bifidobacteriaceae > Bifidobacterium > Bifidobacterium lemurum. Next base: position 1,031,079 of record NZ_CP062948.1, on the reverse strand, counting down.
TGGGCATGGTGTATGAGGTGACCGCTTCGGTGCGTTTGCCCGAGGTGCGGCGGCGCAGTTCGCCAAACACGGCCGTCTCCAAGCGTTTGCCGACATCCTGCTGGTTGGCCCGCGACACCGCGTACGCCATGCCCGGGTCCACCGCGTACAGTTTCGGCACCGAGGTGCTGTCGGGTTTGAGCGTGGTCTGGTATTCCTGCAATTCGTAGACCAAGTACGCCTGCTTGAACAGGGCGAGCAGGGTGTTGATCTTGTCCCAGTAGACCTTCCAGCCTTGGGTTTTGAGCGCCTCGACCAGACTGTTCACCGACAGTTCGCATGCGGTGTTGCGCAAGGCGTACAGCGCGGTCTGTGTGGCGAGGGCTATGTTCTCCCGGCCGAAGCGTTCGGCGACATCCCGCGCCACCACGTCGCGCAGATAGCCCTGCAGCAGTTCGATGCGATCCGGCTCAAGCGCGTGCTGCACCGCGGGGAATCCGCCGGTGACGAGATACCGCTCGTAGGCGCTTTCGAACGCGGTGGTCTCCTGCGGGGAGAACGTCGCGCTCGTATCGCTTGGATCCGGGGTCGCCAGGTTGTGGAACAGGCAGTATTCACGGAAGGAGAGCGGCATCATCTCGTGGGGGTGCGACCGCCCGCGGAAGGTGGTGGCGATTTCGTCGCTGGAAAGTTTGGATGATGATCCGGTGATGGTCAGCGTCACCTTCTCACGCTCGGCGAGACGCTGGCAGAACCCCTGCCAGTTCGCGCATTCCTGCACCTCGTCGAGAAAGAGGTAGGCGCCTTCCTCCCGGGCGCTGGGCACCTGCCGCCAGTACTCGTTGACGATGTCGTCGAGGATGTCGTCTGGCATGGGGCGCAGGCGGTCGTCGGAGAAGTTGAAGTAGAAGATGCGGCTCCGAGGCACGCCCGCGTCGAGCAGGTCGTGGATTTTCTGGAACAGGTAGAAGGTTTTGCCGCAGCGGCGCACGCCGGTGATGATGTGCACGATATTGAAGGGGGCCGGCTGCGCCAGTTCGCGTATCGCCTCATCGCGCCGTACGGGCGTGGGCATATCGAACCGCATCGCCTCGCGCACCAGCGCGGCGTACGTCTCCCGCGGATTCTCCGGCACCATAACGCACCTCCCTGCCCATCTCCTTCCATCATACACTTCTCAAATTTTTTGAGAAGTTATGCCACATACTTCTCAAAAAATTTGAGAAGTATACGGATATGGCCGAGCGGAGACTTTCGTGCAATCATTGGAAGGTGACAATGATGCGCTTGGCGTGTGCCACTGCTTGCCCATCCGAATAGGTATGGCATCGATACGACGGGGAGTGGAAGGAATATGGAGCGCACAATTCAGGAAACTGCCGAACTTACCGGTATCGCGGCGTCGACGATCCGTTTTTACGATCGTAAAGGCTTGCTGTTAAGGGTACGCCGTAATGAATCAGGTTATCGTGTGTTCGATGATGCGGCTGTTAATGAATTAAGAATCGTGGATTTTTGGCGGCATACAGGCATGTCAATAGAGAATATCCGCAGGCTGGCCGTGTTGGCGAACAACAGTGAATTGGATATGGATGATCGCCAGGAGCTTTTGCGCGTCACGCGCAGCGAGGTCGAGGCCGAGATCCAGCGGTTGCGTCATGCGTTGGAGCTTATCGATTCCTTTGCAGAACGTTATGAATCTGAACAGTTTTCGGCGGCTGACAAAGAGGAGTTTCAAGACGCCGATATCGCTTGGATGCGTGACATGCTGTCGTCAAAACCTTGAATTTTCAGAGCAAGTGCAACGTTGTTGAGTGGTGGATTTCCCAGGGTGTCCTGTAGCCGTGGCGTTTGCGTGGTCTGTGGTTGATAGCGTCGTACACGGCCTGGACCTGGTCGTCGTCGATGGTGGCGAAGTCGGTGCCTTTGGGGAAGTACTCGCGGACTAGGCCGTTGGTGTTCTCGTTGCTGCCGCGCTGCCAGGGGTGGTGCGGCAGCGCGAAGTAGCAGACCGCGCCGGTGGATTGCTCGACCTTCTTGAAATCGGCGAACTCCATGCCCCGGTCCAGGGTGATGGTGCGCGTCTCGGGATGCTCGCGGAGCATCCGGCTCTCCACGCGGGCGACGTCGCGTTTGGTGTGCGTGGCGGCGCGTCCGCCGGCAAGCAGACCGCTTTTGCGGTCCACGAGCGTGACCAGGCACGCTCCCGCGCCTTTACCCACGACGGTGTCGCCTTCCCAGTCGCCCAGCCTGGAACGCTCCTCGACCTCGGCGGGCCGCTCCGATATGGGCCTTGCGTCGGGGATCTTGCCCCGGCGTTCCTCGGGCCCGTCCTTGCGGTGCCGGCGTTTGCCCTTGCGGCGCAGCCGGCCCTTGATCCCGCGGCGGGTGCGGGCCAGATCGGGCGGGTCGAGCTCGCGGCCGTTGATCGCCCGGTAGATCGTCGACGCGGAGACGGCCAGATCGGGCCGTTCCAGACCAATCCTGCCCGCGATCTGCTCGGGGGACCAACGCTCCCGCGCGATCAGCCGCACGACCAGCCCGGCCAGTTCCCCGTCGTCGAGGCGACGCGGACGCGCGCAGGCGAGCCGGCGTTCCTCGTAACGGCGTTGGGCCGTCGAGGCGCGGTAGCAGCGGCCCGTGCCGACCTTGAACGAGTTGCGGTCTATCTCGCGGCTGATGGTCGATTTGTCCCTGCCCGTGGCCAGGGCGATCTCGCCATAGCTCCTGCCCTCGTGCCTGAGCAGCATGATCTCCTCGCGTTCGGCCAAGGTAAGATGAGTGTACCGGCCCATGGGCCCTCCCGATGTCTGGTTGTCGTAAGCAAACACCATGCTATCGGGAACCCATGGGCCCATATCATTCACACCCGTTGCACTTGCTCTGAAAATTCAAGACCAAAAAAGGCGCAGGAACGGCCGAAAAAGTAAACAACGGTTGTAGCAGGGTTTTCCTTGATGGAATGAGAGCGATGGTATGACGACGTACTGTCGGCAAGTCAGCGTCGAATCGCCATTGCACAAGAAGAACATCAAGGAGGAGACGAACCATGCTGCAGATCAACATGGCCGATGTCATAACCGTGCTGGAATCGGTGGCACCATATCTGATTGCCATCGCCGTGGTATTGGTTTTGGCCGTGGTCACGACGGTTGTAACCAATACCCGTAGAATGCCGCAGGAGGCCACGCGAAAACTTATTCATTCGCAATCGTGGTTGGTGGTGTTCGTGGCGATGGTAGTGGCCATCGTCATGATGCTGTTCGGACCATTGTCCAATCTCATCACCATGTCCACCGGAGAGAAATACACGCTTTCGGAATCTTCGATTGACTCCGCCAATGAACTCGCGACGGATATCCAACGTGAAGCGGTCACATTGTTGCAGAACGATGAGGCCAACCTGCCGTTGGGTTCCACAAAGGTGAACGTGTTCGGTTGGGCGTCAACCAATCCTGTGTATGGGGGCACGGGATCGGGCTCGATGAACGACCAGTATGCCACCACTTCACTGCTCGATGGCATGAAGGACGCGGGGCTCGAGACCAACACCGAGCTCAGTGACCTGTATACGCAGTACCGCGCCGATCGTCCCGAAGTGGGGATGTGGGAACAGGATTGGACGCTGCCCGAGGTGCCGGCCGACCAGTATTCCGATGACTTGATTTCAAATGCCAAGTCATTCTCCGACCAAGCGGTGATCGTGATCGCGCGTGTGGGCGGCGAGGGTGCCGACTTGCCGACGAACATGAAAGCCGATGGCATCACCTATACCGACAACTCCACAGAATACGAGGATTTTGCGGATGGCGCGCATTTTCTGGAGTTGAGCCAGACCGAGCGGAACATGGTCGATCTGGTCACGGAAAACTTCGATAACGTCACCGTCGTGTATAACGGCGCGAACGCTTTCGAACTCGATTTCGTCGACGCATACCCTCAAATCAAGTCCGTGCTGTGGTGCCCGCCCGCCGGCCAGACCGGTTTCGCGGCACTCGGCGAGATTCTGACCGGTGCAACGAATCCCTCCGGCAAGACCTCGGACACATTCGCCCGTGATCTCACCGCGACCCCCACCTTCAACAACTTCGGCTCGTTCTACTACGACAACATGTCGGAATTCAACACCGAGAACCGAGGAGAAGTGCGCAAACCGTCGTTCGTGAACTACGTTGAGGGTATTTATGTGGGTTACAAGTTCTATGAGACGGCCGCCGACGAAGGTCTGATCGACTACGACGCCACGGTGCAGTATCCGTTCGGCTACGGCCTGTCCTACACCACCTTCTCTCAAGAGATGGGTGATGTGACCTATGCGGACGGCACCGTGAGCTTCGATGTGACCGTCACCAACACGGGCGACACCGCGGGCAAGGATGTGGTCGAGGTCTATTACAATCCGCCGTACACCAATGGAGGCATCGAGAAGGCCACCGCGAATCTGGTGGAGTTCGACAAGACCGATCTGTTGGAGCCGGGCGAGAGCCAGACGTTGACGGTCGAGTTCGAGGACGACGACATGGCGTCCTACGATTCCGAGAACGCCGAGGCGTACGTGCTGGAGGCCGGTGATTATGTGGTGTCCATCAATTCGGACTCCCACACGGTGATCGACGAGCAGACCGTGACGGTCGACGAGACCATCACCTATGACACCGAGGACAACACCCACGACGGTGACCAGATCGTGGCCACCAACCAGTTCGACAACGCTGAGGGCCATGTGACATACCTCAGCCGTGCTGATCAGTTCGCGAACTACACGCAGGCCACGGCTGCGCCCGAGAGTTTGTCGATGGCCGAGGACCTCAAGGCGCAGTTCACGAATATCTCCAACTACGACTTGGAATCGCGCAACGATTCCGATGATGAGATGCCTGTCACCGGTGCTGACAATGGCATCCGTCTGGCCGATCTTCGCGGTGTTGACTACGATGATGAGCAGTGGGACGCGCTGCTTGACCAGCTGACCTTTGAGCAGATGGACGATTTGATCGCGCTCGCTGGTTACGGCACCCAAGCCATTGATTCGATCGGTAAGGTGGCGCTCACCGATTCAGACGGTCCGGCCGCGCTGAACAACAATTTCACCGGTGCGGCCTCAATTGGATTCCCTGCATCCACTTCGGTCGCCTGCACCTGGAACCAGGATCTTGCCACACAGTACGGTGAGATGATGGGACAGATGGCGCGCGAATTAAGCATCCATGGTTGGTATGCGCCGGCGATGAATATCCACCGTTCGGCGTTCGCAGGCCGTAACTTCGAATACTTCTCCGAAGATGGGTACCTGTCTGGTGTGATGGCGTCCAGTCAGATCGCCGGGGCTCGCACCAAGGGTGTGTATGCGTTCATGAAGCATTTCGCCCTCAACGACCAGGAAACCAACCGAGCCAGCATGCTGTGCACTTGGGCCGACGAGCAGGCGATTCGTGAAATCTATCTCAAGCCGTTCGAGATGTCGGTGAAGCAAGGCGGAGCGCAGGCGGTGATGAGCTCGTTCAACTACATTGGCACGACGTGGGCCGGCGGCAGCGCCAACCTGCTGCAGACCGTGCTGCGCGACGAGTGGGGCTTCCGTGGCTTCGTGTTGACCGACTATTTCGAAGGAGCCGGATACATGTACGCCGACGAAGGCATTCGCAATGGCAACGATGCGATGCTCGCTCCTATGGATGGCACGAATCACATCACCGACCAATCGGCCACGTCGATCAAGGCCATGCGGAACGCGTCTCACAATATCCTGTACACCGCGGTGAACAGCTGGGCATATGAGAATGGCGAACCGAAGACCACCATGCTCATGTGGCAGCGGTTGACATACGCGGCGGTCGCCGTCGCGGCGGTCGCGTTCATCGCACTGGAGACGTTGACGGTGCGGCGTTATTTTGCGCGGCGCAAGGCGGAGACTGCACAGGTCGGTCTTGCGTAAAGGGCGATAACCGCGGCCGAATAGTGTATGAATCGGCGGAAGGACTCATTTTGAGCGCCTTCCGCCGATTCATGCATTATGACAAGGTATCGTGCGTGTCGTTATTTGCCTTAAACCAAGTTCAAGGTTGTTTACTGCTTCTGAAACGTGATGAATGAATCATTCCCTCGTGCGGAGAGACATGGAGGAGAGCGGTATGTGTGAGACATTGCGGATAGCGATTGTTGATGATGACGGCGAGGCGCGAGCGATTCTCAACGACCATCTGCGTCGGTACGAGCGGTCTCACTCCGACGTGCTGTTCGACGTGCATGAATACGAATCCGGAGAGGCCATGTTGCGCAACTGGCGCGGTGACGCCGACGTGGTGATGCTCGATGTGGAGATGGGGGATTTGGACGGCTTTGAGACGGCCCGTGCGATTCGCGAACGCGATATCGACGTGACGTTACTGTTCGTCACCAATATGGCGCAGTTCGCCATCCGCGGCTATGAGGTGAACGCGTTGAGCTACCTGCTCAAACCCGTCAGTTATTTCGCCTTCGCGCGGGAGATTGATCGGTGCCTGACGGCGAAGCGTGTGCGTGGGTCCAACGAGACGATGACGTTCTCCACCGCACGTGGCGTGGCGCGCGTGCCCTTGTCGCATATCACATATTTGGAATGCAGCAAGCACAAAATCATCGTGCATGCGGTCGATGCGCGGTACGAGTTCACCGGCACACTCAAAAGCTTCCTCCCGCAACTGGAAGGCAAAGGCTTTGTCACGGTGAACTCCTGCTATTTGGTGAACCTGCGGTACGTGGTGGCCGTCGACCAAACCATCTGCCAGCTGCGCGACGACACCCGACTCGCCGTCTCCCGTCGTCGTCGCAAACAACTGCTCGAAGCGCTCGCCGCCACCATCGCCGCCTAGCCGGAGGCGGGATTTGGCGTTGCGGCCATCCCACGGCGCTAACCCAGACGAACCGTTACGTCGGCCCCGATTCTCCGCCTGACGCCCGCCGACCGATTGTGCGGCGAAAACGACAGGTTGTGAAAACCGCTCTCATGCCGCGGCCAAGGTCTGGTTCAATCGACATTAGCGATGAACCGTAGACGGTCGTGCGCCGCAGCACACACCTCGACTCATCGACAAGACCTCGAGTGCAAGGGAGAACCATGGAGATCGAAAACCTCTCAGTACTGGAAAAGGCGTCACTGCTGTCCGGCGCTTCCGAATGGGACTCGCGCGGCATCGAACGTGCCGACATCCCCAGCTTCGTGATGAGCGACGGCCCCCACGGCGTGCGTCGCCAGCTCGGCGAAGGCGACCATCTGGGTCTGGGCGAATCCAAGCCCGCCACCTGCTTCCCGACCGCCGCCACCGTGGCCAATTCGTGGGATCCCGCGCTCGCCGAAGACATGGGCAAGGCGCTGGGCCGCGAGGCGCACGACCTCGACGTGAACGTGCTGCTCGGTCCGGGCATGAACATCAAGCGCAACCCGTGGTGCGGCCGCAACTTCGAATACTATTCCGAGGATCCGCAGGTCGCCGGCCGTATGGCCTCCGGTCTGATCAAGGGCATCCAGTCCAACGGCATCGCCGCCTGCCCCAAGCATTTCGCGGTCAACAGCCAGGAGCTGCGCCGCCAGGCCTCGAACTCCGTGATCGACGAGCGCACCATGCGCGAGATCTATCTCACCGCCTTCGAGATCGCCGTGCGCGAAGCCAAGCCGTGGACCATCATGACCGCCTACAACGAGATCAACGGCGTGTACGCGCATGAGAACGCGCATCTGCTCATCGACATCCTGCGCAACGAGTGGGGATTCGACGGCATGGTCGTCTCCGACTGGGGCGGCTCCAACTCCGCCGTCGCCGCGGTCAAGGCCGGCGGCACGCTGGAGATGCCTAGCCCCGGCTTCACCTCCGTGCGTGAGCTCGTCGGCGCCGTGAACGCCGGCACCCTCGCCGAGGCCGATCTCAACGCCCGCGCCGCCGAGGTCGCCAAGATCGCGCAGCTCACCAAGACCACCGGCGTCGGCCGCAACGACCTGCTCAAGGACGACGTCATCGCCGACCATCACGAGGTCGCCCGCCGTGTGGCCGAGAACGCTTCCGTGCTGCTCAAGAACGAGGGCGGCACGCTGCCGCTCAAGCCCGGCACCCGCGTCGCCGTCGTCGGCGACATGGCCAAGACCCCGCGCTTCCAGGGCTCCGGCTCCTCCAAGGTGAACGCCACCCGCGAGGAGAACATCCTCGACGAGCTCACCGCCATCGACGGCGTGACCGTGGCCGGCTACGCGCAGGGCTACGAGCGCCAGGGCGGCGAGAACCGTGCGCTGATCGAGGATGCGGTCGCGCTGGCTGCCCGCGAGGACACTGATGTCGTGGTCGCCGTGATCGGCCTCGACGAGCGCAGCGAATCCGAAGGCCTCGACCGCTCCACCATGGCCATCCCGCACGTGCAGATCGACCTGGTCAAGGCGCTCAAGGGCGCAGGCAAGCCGATCGTCGTCGTGCTGGTCGCCGGCTCTCCGGTCGAAACCGACTGGGTCGCCGACGTGGACGCCGTGCTCTACATCGGTCTGTCCGGCCAGGCCGGCGCCTCCGCCACCGCCCGTGCCCTGACCGGTGCGGTCAACCCCTCCGGTCATCTGGCCGAAAGCTGGCCGATCCGCTACGAGGATTGCCCGAGCGCCGGCTGGTATCCTGCGATCGGCCGCGACGCCATCTACCGTGAGGGTCCGTTCGTTGGCTACCGCTACTACGAGACCGCCGGCGTGCCCGTGCGCTTCCCGTTCGGCTACGGTCTGAGCTACTCGACCTTCGTGTACGCCGATCTCGTCGCCGACGAGCAGGGCGTCAGCTTCACCATCACCAACGATTCCGACGTGCCGGGCGCCACCGTCGCCCAGCTGTACGTGCGCGGACCCCAGGGCGGCACGCTCCGTCCGGACCACGAGCTCAAGGGATTCGTCAAGGTGCAGCTCGACGCGCATGAGACCCAGACCGTCCGCATCGACTTCGACCGCTACACCTTCCGCCACTTCGAGACGGCAAGCAACTCCTGGCAGACCGAGTCGGGCGAGTGGACGCTGATGATCGGCACCAACGCGCACGATATCGCGCTCACCACCACGCACGCCGTCGCGGGCACCGTGGAGCCGAAGCCGTCCAACCCCGCGCTGGGCGCCTACCTGAACGGCAAGGTCAAGGAAGTGACCGACGCCGAGATGGTGGTGCTGTTCGGCCACGACGTGATCGCCCCCGGCAAGCCGACGACGTTCGGCGTGAACGACCCGATCTCCGCCTGGGAGGATTCGAAGGGCTTCGTGGCGCGCACCGTCGCCAAGACGCTGAAGAACCAGGAACGCAAGGTCCGCGAGAAGACCGGCCAGCCGGACCTCAACGCGCTGTTCCTGCTCAACATGCCGCCGCGCGCCATGAGCAAGATGACCCAAGGCATGGTCGACGCGGCCATGGTCGACGGCATCGTCAAAATCTCCAACGGCCACACCTTCCGCGGACTCGGCACGGTGATCTCCGGATTCTTCCGCAACCAGTCCGCCAATAAGAAGACCGCGAAGGAACTGGAGTCGTGACCGACGGGTGCCTACCCGCCCAAGCTTCGACCCGATAACCAACACATGCGTCGGCCGGCCGACCAATCCGCCGGACGGCCGACGCCTATGAGAGACAACGAGATCAACTGAAGAACGCTAAGGAGCGCATCATGACCGAAACCACCGCCGACAACAAGCAGCTTGGCCCGATCCGCCAGTGGATCAAGAACCATCCGACCATCTGGGAGTTCATCCTGTTCAACGTCCTGTCGAACGTCTCCACGATCTCCCGCTTCGTGGTCACTTGGATTGGCACTGCGATCTTCGTCACGGGCATGGGCCTGACCACGCCGTTCTACTTCCTCATCTTCAACTATCCCGAATCCGGCAACGGTCTGGGCGGCTTCCTCACCTTCCTCTTCGCCGAGGTGATCGCGCAGGTCGTGAACTTCTTCGTGCAGATGAAGTGGGTGTTCAAGTCCGACTCCAGCTTCAAGGACGCCGCTTGGAAGTACGCGATCCTCGCCGTGGTCATCGTGGTCGTCAACCTCGTGCTGCCGGGCTACGTCACCTCGCTGTGCCAGGGCTGGGGCATGGGCGCCGGCATCGCCGGAACCATCGCCTCCGTGGTGAACACGCTGCTCGCGGTTATCGTGAGCTACCCGCTGCTCAAGTTCTGGATCATGCCCAAGAACAAGGACGCCAAGGCGGCCGACGCCAAGTAATCCTCGGGTAATCCCGGGCAATCTCTTACGACTTCTCTTTCTCCTTTCCTCGACAGCAAGCCGCCGCGCAGCCACAAGCCGCGCGGCGGCTTCGCTATATGCGCTCATGCTCGGGTTGCAGGTCAAAGGCGTGTCCGGATTTTCCTATTATTCGGTGGATTGCGAGGTGATAACGAGTTTGGTGTGTCGGATTTGCCAGACAGGGCCGATTTCGCACACCGAACTCTCGAATCAATCGTTTTACGTGAGGCCGGCTCGGCGGGCCGACACACCAAACTCGCCAGGGCCTGTTGAGGGGCGTTCCGCTCGAGTCCTCGAAGTATTTAGTTCTGGCGATTGCTGCAGCGCCAGAGGATGCCGATTCCTCCACGGCGGCATCGTGTAAATCTGGCAATCCCCATACGGCGGCATCGTGATAAGAGGTTGATATGTTGAAGCGAAAAGCGTTGCAGGATTTGGTTTCCTGGAGAAACCGCGCGGCAGGCAAAGAGGCCTTGCTGATTGAAGTGGTCCGTCGTGGGGGAAAAGCACTGTGGCGCAGGAATTCGGAAGAAGCGAGTATGAATCCACCATTCTCGCGGATTTCTCCCGATTCCTCAAAGATGTCAGGTCGATTTCGAGGAACAGAAAGACAATCTGGATACGTTCTTCATGATTCTTTTCGTCTATTACCGAACCCAACTTGTGCGGCGGTGCTCCCTGATCATCTTCGATGAGGTTCAGCTGTACCCATCCGCGCGCGAGATGATCAAACATTTGGTGATGGATGGGCGATACGACTATGTGGAGACCGGCTCGCTTGCTTCCGTTATTCGGTCCAGTAAATACCGAACCGTGAGAAAAGTTCGTCGTCTTTTTGCAATTGTTCACGAGCCGTCGTTCCCAATCGCAGGGAGACCTCGCCTGCCAATGATTCGACAATGGCGGTGATTCCGCTCAGCGATCGGAACACGTATGGGCTTTCGCATTGCGCGATGAATGTGTGATCGGCCTTGATCGCCAATGGCGACGATGGCTCGTCGGTGATTGCGACGATTGTTCCGCCATTGGCCGAAGCCTGTTCGACAACGCGCACGGTCATCGCCGTGTATTGTCGGATAGACATGGCGATGAGTGTGTCGCCTGGGCTGATATCGCGGATTTCGCTGAGCACATTGCCCGTTGTTTCCGATAGCAGGTGAATGCGTCCGCGTGCCATTTGCAGGAGATATGCGCACAGATACGCGGGAGCGAAGCATTTTTGCAAGCCGACGATGTACAGATCGTGGGCGTTCGCGATGGCGTCTACCGCGTTGTTCCACACATTGGGATTGATGGAAGACAGGCTAAGAACGACATTGCGCTCGTGGTGGCGCGATGATTGCGGGTCCCCTGCCGCATTGATGGGGGACGCGGTTTCGTCGCGGTCGGACATGGTGCTCTGTGATGTTGCCTGATCGAAACGGTCGATAAGTCGCGCCTGTTCGGACAAGTATTTTCGGCACATGCGGGCCAGCGCCGGGTATCCATCGAAGCCCAACGCTTTGGCGAACCTCACCACTGAGGAACTGTGCACGCCTGCCGCTTTGGCGTTTTCGCTTAACGATCGTACTGCGATGCTGGAGGCATCGTCTAATAGCAAAGTGGCGATGCGTTTCTGCCCAGGCGCGTAGTCGGCGAGGTTGGCGCGCAGGACTTCGCATAATTCCTCGTACGTATGAGGGGGCTGTGTAGTGGTCATGACGCTATCTTATCTGTGTCCGTGTTGAAAGATCATCGTCTTGACGGGAGGGGAATTCCGCGCGCCTTCCGAATGCCAAGTAGGGCGGCTGCATCTCGCCCCACTTGGCATTCATTGATATGAGCTGAAACCAGTTATTACAGTCGGTCACCGACGTAACGCCGCCAATCCGTCGCGCAGGAACTCCAAGGATTCTTGGATCCATGGCAGCTCCAAGGGGTCTTCGGAATCATAGGCCGTCCAACGTTGCTCGTTCGTGCGTCCGTAGACCAATGATGTAGCCACGCGCAAGCGCAGCGCTTCGGGAACGTCGCCGAATGCGGATCCCTGCAACGTGCCGATGCCATGCTTGGTGAGGAGCTCGTGTGCGAGTTTTTCGCTGGTATCGATGCCTTTTGCGGCGAGGATGTCACGCAAGGGGTCGAAATCCGGATAGATGTAGAATGCGGCTGTTGGCTTGCGGCAGATGGCTCCGGCGTTGACGAACTCTTGCCAGATGGCGGTGGAGATAATTTCGTGTAACCGTTTGGATTTGGTTACGAATTCCTGGATCTCCGGAGGTTCGGACAAGGCGTAAGCGGCGACATCCTGCATCGGGGAAGCCATGGCGGACCAGGTTTCCGAGGCGATGCCGATAAGAGTGTCACGCATGGTGTCGCCCCAGTCGTTACGTGGGAATCGGATGTATCCGATGCGCCAGCCACCGAGCGACATGTTCTTGCTCAGGCCCGACGTGACCAGCGTCTTTTCCGGATAGGTTTTCAGCGGGCTGGGCGCTTCGCCGGAGTAAACCAGATCGGCGTATATCTCATCGGAGATGATGGTCAGATTGTTGACTCGGGCAATCTCCACGACGGCATCCACGTCTTGTTGCGAGGCGACCGTACCGGTGGGGTTATCCGGTAGCGTCAGTAGGATGCCTCCGATTTTGACTCCATCATGATTGGCCTGTGCTATGGCCTCGGATAATAGTCTAGGATCCGGTACTCCGCCGCACTCGTCGCCGATTGGCACCTTGATGGTGTCCACGCCGAGCAATTCGGCTTGCGCTGCATAACTCACCCATGCAGGTTGTGGAATGATCAGGGCGCCGTCCAATGCCATAATTGCGGCGAAAAGCAGTGGCTTGGATCCGGGGCCCAGCAGGATTTGCGAATAGTCGGTGGGATATCCTCGTCGGGTGAACCATCCGGCTGCGGCTTCCCGTGCGGCCATCTCGCCGGTGACCGGTGCGTAGTGATTCGCGGGGGCGGCTTCACGTAACACATCGAGGATGAAATCGGGGACGGGTAGCCCGGCCTCGCCAAACCCGAGATGCAGTACCTTTTCGCCGGCTTTGAGACGGCGTTCGAGAGCTTCGTTGATGGCCAGGGTGGCTGATTTATGTACCATTTTTCCTTCTTGAACAGCGTGGTTTGACAAGATTCGCGTGGTCAGACCGCAAAACTCAGAAACTCTTTGAGTCGCGGATTGTCGGGGTGTTCGAACACTTTCTTGGGATTGTCGTCAACAACGATGTGACCGTTTTCGATGAACAGCAAGCGTGTGCCAACGTCGCGAGCAAAACCCATCTCATGGGTGACAACGACCATTGTCATGCCTTCTTGCGCCAATTCCTGCATAACATGCAGTACCTCTTGCCGGAGTTCGGGATCAAGGGCGGATGTTGGTTCGTCGAACAGCATGACCTGGGGTTTGAGCGCCAATGACCGCGCGATGGCGACGCGTTGCTGTTGGCCTCCGGACAGCTGGTTCGGGTAGTTGTCCTTGCGGTCGGCCAGATGTACTTTGGCTAGCAGCGCGTCGGCAAGCTCGTTCGCTTCCTTTTTGTTCATACCGCACACTTTGCGTGCTCCGAAGGCGACGTTTTCCAAGGCGGTGAGGTTGGGGAACAGGTTGAATTGCTGGAACACCATTCCCGCTGTTCGACGGATGCGGCGAATATCGGACGGTGTGCCTTTGACGGAGGTGTCATCGACTATCAGGTCGCCGTCGTTGATGGTCTCCAGCGCGTTGATGCAACGCAGAAAGGTGGATTTTCCGGAGCCGGATGGGCCGATTACCGTTACGACCTCGCCTTTGTCGATGGATAAGGTGATGTTGTCAAGGATGGTGACGTCTCCGAATTTCTTGGTGACGGATTGGAAATCGATGATGCTCATAGGATCCTCATCTTTCGTTCGGTCAGGCGTAGGATGACGCTCAGCGTTCCGGTCATGACCAAATACAGCACGGCAACTGCGGTCCAGACTTCGACGGCTTTGAAGTTCGCGGCCATTATTTCCTGTCCGGTGCGGGTCAGTTCGGCCACGCTGATTACGGTGAACAGTGATGTGTCTTTCAGGCTGATGATGAATTGGTTGCCCAGCGACGGAATAAGACGGCGGACAGCCACAGGTGAAAGCACCTCAAGTAGCACCCTGCCAAACGGCAGGCCCATGGCCAAGCCGGCTTCGGTAAGGCCTTTCGGAAGGGCCAGATACGCGCCTCGCACTAGTTCGGCTATATAGGCGCTGGAATTGATGGTGATGGCGGTGACCGCTGCCACCATGGCATCCACGCGCACTCCGAACATGATGGGAATGGCGAAATAGATAAACATGACCTGCACGATGATGGGCGTGCCGCGGATGAGCTCGATGTATGCCAAGGCGATGACGTTAAATATTTTGGGTGCATATGCGCGGACGAGCCCGAGCAGAACTCCGATTGCGAGACCGCCGATCAGACCGGTGACGGCGATTTGTAGAGTGACGCCGGCTCCGCTGATCAATGATGGCAGGGATTCTATGATGACAGACCAATCAAATGACATGATGCCTCACTTGGTGGAGGGTTCTTCGCCGAACCATTTCTTGTATAACGTGTTGTAGGTGCCGTCGTTCTTAAGGTCGTCAAGCGCCTGGTTCACCTCGGCGGTCAGGCTTGAGCCCTTCGGGAAGGCAATGCCATATTGTTGCGCTTCGACCTGGTCTCCGACCTTTTTGACCTTTCCGTCGCCGTTTTGGGTGATGTAGTACATCACATTCGGTGTGTCGTGGATGGCGGCGTCGACGCCTCCCGCCTGCAACTCAAGGTAGGCGTTATCGATATTCGGGAACAATTTGATGGTGGTGTCGGTTAGGTTTTCTTCGGCCCATTGAGCGGCTGAGGTGCCGGTCTTCATGGCAACCGTTTTACCGGCAAGATCGTCGAAACCTGTGATGTCGCTATCGGCGGCGACCATCACGGAGAAGCCGGAGTCATAGTATCCATCCGAGAAGTCGATGGCCTGTTTGCGTTCATCGGTGATGGTGATGCCGGCCAGTGCCGCATCCACTTGACCTGTCTGCAATGCCGGTAGAATCCCGTTGAAATCCATCGGCTGCAGTTCGTATTCGATGCCAAGGTCATCAGCGATGGCGTCCCATAGGTCGATGTCGAAACCTGTGTAGGAGTCCCCTTCCTTGAACTCGAAGGGAACGAAGGACGTATCGGTGGCGACGATCAGGGTTGTGTCTGAATCGCTGGCGTCTGTGGATGAGCTTCCGCATCCGGCGAGCAGGGGGACGACGAGGGCGGCGGCGCTGGCGCCGGCGAGCATCTTCTTGGCGAGCTTGTTCATGGCGGTTCCTCTCTGTGTTCTTTCGTGGGGCTGCCGGGGCGGTTCGGCAATGCCACTAGGTACGCAACTCATATTGCGTCAATTAATATTTCCGCAATGAAAATTGCGTTACCGTGGTGTTAATCATTTTGCGATGCAACTGCCGCTTGTGGAAAGGAAGACCATGATGATTAAGAAGAACCGCGATTTGTCAGGGTTGACGTGGATGACCTTGAGTGGTGGGCGCAACGAGGTGTTCGAGGAATTGGGACGCGTCTTCGGCGCCCGCATTCGTGAAGTGATACGGTCCATGCCTGAGCGTGAGTCGCTTCTGCGGTGGCGGGGAAGCTCGTCCGGTGCGGTTTCGTACCAGCGTATGTGGAACATCGCATGTCGCGACTATCCGCAGGAAATGGCGGAGCTTGCGGCGATGGCCCGCGGCGCTGGCATGGAACTTGAGGAGATCTTCCTGGCGAACATCCGGGGGGATATTGGTTTCCGCGATGGCACGGGATGCACGGATATTCTCTATTGCGGAGGTGAGGCCCCTTCGTTCGGCGCTCATAATGAGGATGGTGCGCCTGCTGTGGGGCGTGGTCTCACATGGCTGACACTGCTGATTGATGGTGAGCTTCCCGTGCTGGCGCAATGGTATCCGGGCTTCTTGCCCTGCAATGCGTTTACGGTTAACGCTTGTGGGTTGGCGTGGGGCATCAACCACTTGTCGGTCGGCCGTCCAGGCCCCTATGCTGGTCGACATTTTGTCGCTCGTCGGCTTCAGGGGGCCCGCAACGTTGACGAAGCCATAGATTTCCTTCGATCGCATCCCATGGCAGGCGGTTTCAGCTTCAATTTCTCTGATGCCGCGAGCGGTAGGTTGGCCTGTGTTGAGTGCGCGGCGGGGCGGGTCGCAGTGGAATGGGCGGATGCGGAGCGTCCGTATCGATGGCATAGCAATCACTTGCTTATGTTGGATGACGCGATGGAAGATGCGGGGGCCGCGGGTGACGCCGATGCCGCTCAGGTCGCGTATTCGCTCGGTCCCGTGGATGAGAGCCGGGCGCGAGGCCGGTTGTTGGCGTCGCGAGATCCCGGTGCGGTCGGGGATTCAGTCGATGAAGCCTGGTTGCTTGAGCTTATGGCGAAGCGTGAGCTGCCGGAGGGGGTCTATCGGACGGCGCGTGACGGAGATCCGCTGGAAACGCTGTGCACCACTGTGTACAATCTCTCCACCAGGAGCATGACTATTTGCGGCCACGGAGAGGTTCCTGAGACCTACCCTGTGGCGAATTTGCTGGTAGGGCTGTGACAGGGCTTTGCGCCAAGGATTGTTGAATGATGCGCTGCTGTAAAGATTTGGCGGAATCGTCGAGATGAACGGCAAGACCTCCCAGTCCCCGCGAGTGGCTATCTGATGGAGGATGTTCATCCTCGGCGACATCCGCCTGTCCAGCGTGACGACCGAACGACCACTCCGCCCGTGAAGAAATAGTGCATCGTTGTAGAGACTCGCCGTATTTCGCGGACACGCCCTTGCCAACGTCGCATCCGCGTGTATAGTGGAACGTGGCTCAAAGAAGAGAGCTCTTCCGAGAGTCGCAACAAGTAAACGCCGAGGTTTGCGGCATGCCGTTGATGATGTAGTTGGCGGTAGGCAATGCGCTGAAGCACCGAAACAGTAAAAACCCTTTTACTACGGATCGTTGAGCACGTACCTGCTCATGAAAGGAAAATATTATGGCAGAAGTCGTATTCGACCACGTCACTCGCGTCTACCCGGGCAACGATAAGCCCTCTGTGGATGATCTGAATCTTGAAATCAAGGACGGCGAGTTCCTCGTCCTGGTTGGTCCCTCCGGTTGTGGTAAGTCCACCACGCTGCGTATGTTGGCTGGCCTCGAAGAGGTCAACAAGGGCCGCATCCTCATCGGTGGCAAGGATGTCACCACCATGCAGCCGAAGGACCGCGACATCGCCATGGTGTTCCAGAACTACGCGCTGTACCCGCACATGACCGTCGCCGACAACATGGGCTTCGCCCTGAAGATCGCCGGCACCCCGAAGGAAGAGATCCGCAAGCGCGTCGAGAAGGCCGCCGAGATCCTCGACCTCACCGAATACCTCGACCGCAAGCCGAAGGCTCTGTCCGGCGGCCAGCGTCAGCGCGTGGCCATGGGCCGCGCCATCGTGCGTGAGCCGAAGGTGTTCCTCATGGATGAGCCTCTGTCGAACCTCGACGCGAAGCTCCGTGTGCAGACCCGTACTCAGATCGCCGCACTGCAGCGTCAGCTGGGTGTCACCACCCTGTACGTTACCCACGACCAGACCGAGGCTCTGACGATGGGCGACCGCATCGCCGTCATCAAGCTCGGCATCCTGCAGCAGGTCGGCGCCCCGACCGAGCTGTACGATCGCCCGGCCAACGTCTTCGTCGCCGGCTTCATCGGCTCCCCGTCGATGAACCTCAACACCCACCCGGTGGTCGACGGCAAGGCGCAGATCGGCGAGGACACCGTCCAGCTGCCCACCGAGGCCGTCAGCAAGCTGACCGCCGAGGACAACGGCCAGATCGTCGTCGGCTTCCGTCCGGAAGACGCCGACCTTGCCGCCGCTGATGACCCGAACGCGTTCTCGCTGAAGGTCGTCAACGTCGAGGATCTGGGTTCCGACGGCTACATCTACGGCAACATCATCACCGATGGTTCCTCCGCCCAGGAAGCCCAGCTCATGTCCGACCAGAACAAGCTCACCACGGTTCGCGTGAACCCGCGTGCGCTGCCGAAGGTCGGCGCGACGGTCAAGATCAAGATCGATCCGGCCAAGATGCACCTCTTCGCTCCGTCGACCGAGCTGCGTCTGAACTAAGCTTGGCGGGATGAGAGTCCTGTCAACCATTAAACGAGACGTTTCTCTTCCTCTCTAACCGTCTCGTTGGAAAAGCCCCGCGTTGTTGCGGGGCTTTTCTTCGTTTCCGGTGTATTCTGACCGCGCGGTCGGGTAGATTGGTACACATGATGCAATCAGGAATGGATTTGTCGCAGTTGGATCCGCGCGCCGCCAAAGCAACTTCGGTTCAGGCGCAGGATGAAAGCGCCACTAACGTCGAGCCCCAGGCGTTGAAGATCACCGCCGCAAGCTCCAATCCGAAGATGTTCACGCTGCCGTGGCATATGCCGCTGGCCACTTGGCCGCAGGAGCTGCTGGCCAACCTGCCGCGAGGCATCTCCCGCCACGTGGTGCGCTTCGTGCACGTGGGCGACGAGGTGTACGCGATGAAGGAGATCACCCGTCAGGTCGCCGAACGCGAGTACGAGATGCTGCGCCGCTTGGAGAAGCTGGAACTGCCGTGCGTCACGCCGATCGCGGTGGTCACGGGCCGTCATGATCGGGAAGGCGAGCCGCTGGAGGCGATTCTCGTCACCAAGCATCTGAAGTTCTCGCTGCCGTACCGCGCCCTGTTCGCGCGCAACCTGCGCCCCGACACCGCCGAGCGTCTGATCGATGCGCTGGCCGTGCTGATGGTGCGCCTGCATCTCGCCGGTTTCTACTGTGGTGATGTGAGCCTGTCGAACGTGCTGTTCCTGCGCGACGCCGACGCGTTCTCCGCGTTCCTGGTGGATGCCGAAACCGGCGACCTGCAGATGACTCTGACCGAAGGCCAGCGCGAATACGATATCGATCTGGCCCGCACCAATATCATCGGCGAACTTATGGATCTGAGTTCCGGCAAGCTGCTGCCGGGCGATGTGGACGAGATCGAGGTGGGCAACCGCTTGGTCGACCGCTACCATTCGCTGTGGAGCGCGCTCACCGACACCGACAAGTTCAATCCGGACGAGATGTGGAAGATCGAGAAGCGCGTCAACAAACTCAACGAGCTCGGATTCGACGTGGACGAGCTGGAGATGAAAACCGCGGAGGACGGCAAGCGTATTCTGGTGCGTCCCCGCGTGGTCGATGCCGGCTACGCCTCCCGTAAGCTGCTGCGCCTGACCGGCTTGGACGTGCAGGAGAACCAGGCCCGCCGTCTGCTCAACGATCTGGACGCCTACCGCGCCTCCACATGGCGTGAGGGCGAGGAGATCGAAATCGTCGCCACCGACTGGATGCGTGAGGTGTTCGAACCCACCACGCGTATGATTCCACGCGAATACCGTTCGCAGATCGAACCCGCGCAGTTCTTCCACGAGGTGCTCACTCACCGCTGGTATTTGGCCGAACAGGTCGGTCATGACGTGCCGATGGCCGAAGCGGTGCAAAGCTATATCGAATCCGCCCTGCCAAAGTACAAGCTCGACCAGAAGGCCGTCGACGCGTTGAACGAAGAGGCCGATTCCGGCGTGGTGGACGACGAATACACCTACAACGACCCGGACGACGACGGCTACAACCCCGACGATGACCCGGATGCGGCCGTCTGGAGCCACTAAAAACCGGCGAATTCGAGTTTGGTGTGTTCAGACAGCGATAAACGACTGAGCCTTGTTTAAGGAATGGCGGAATTCCGCCATTCCTTAAACAAGGCTCTTCGCAATTCTGCGCCCCAGACACACCAAACTCAACACCCACCCGTCATGCTGAGCGGAGCGCAGCGGAGTCGAAGCATCTCATAGCGTTGGATGCCTGGAGGTCCTTCGACTCTGGGCATCGTCCTCCGCTCAGGATGACGTTGATGATGGTTATTGCCGGTTTGTCCGGTGATAATTGAAGGTGGCGGTCCGGGCGGTGACCCCCAGGATGACTGACGCCGTTCCTTTCGGGAAGCGGCTGTCCCGCCCTCGATCTGTCCCGCCCGGGACCGCCGGACCGAGGGCCATGGACGCATGACCTCATAGGAGCGTGGACGCTCCCATCGGACCCCGCATCGTCCATGGTAGCGTGTCCCGTCAACGTCCCGTCTGCGCCGGAAGCCCCCGGAACGACCATCGACGGCCAGCGAAGGAGGACAACGATGACGCCGCCCATGGAGACGATCTACGCCGGGGTGGACACCCACACCGACACCCACACGCTCGCCCTGCTCGACTGGCGCGGACGGCCGCTGGCCACGCGGACGTTCCCGACCGACGCCGCCGGCTACGAGGCGCTGGCGGGCATGCTGCCCGACCCGTCCCGGGTCGTGGTGGGCGTGGAGGGGACCAACTCGTACGGCGCGGCCCTGGCCCGCAGGCTCGCCGCCGCGGGCTACGAGACGCGCGAGGTGCTGCGCCCCAAACGCGCGGTGCGCCGCAGGGACGGCAAGTCCGACCCCGTCGACGCCGCCGAGGCGGCCAGGAGCGTCATGGCCGGAGACGGGACCGGGCCGAAGAGCTCGGACGGCTGGGTCGAGGCCCTGCGCCACCTCAACACGCAGCGCGACCGGCTGGTGTCTGTTTATGTTCAATGTTCTTTGGGCAGGAGTGGCATGGTGTTTTCCGCTTGATGTGCAGCTGTTTTTCCGCAGTGTCGTCATCTTCGTGATGATATGAGCGGCCATGGGTTCGTCCTGCCTGTTAGATTCCCGGGTTGCAAACCAATAGCAGCCAGGGGCCGGTTGCCGCCGGCCCGGGGAAGGAAAGGACAGTGACGATACCCATGTCCAAACAGCAAGATATCAGGAGGCTCGACGCGAAGGGCCTGCCGCATACGGAGATCGCCAGAAGGCTCGGTGTGGACCGGGGCACGGTCGCGAAGTGGGCGGGCATGGAGGACTGCTCGCCGAAACCGCCCGCCAGGCGCAGGGTGAAGTCGGTGCTCGACGGCTACAAGCCGTTGATTGATTCGTGGCTGGAGGCCGACCGTCTCATGCCACGCAAGCAGCGCCACACCGCCAAGCGCGTGCACGACCGGCTCAGGGACGAGCACGGGTTCACGGGCTCGTACTCCACCGTGCTGCGCTACGTGGACGAGTGGCGCGCGGCGAACCGCGAGCCGTCCGACGGCTACGTGGAGCTGGAGTGGATGCCGGGGAGCGTGCAGATGGACTTCGGCCTGGCCAAGGCGCGGCTGGCGGGCGAATGGGTGGACGACCATTGCCTGGTCGTCACGTTCCCGCATTCGAACAAGCGGTACGCGGCGAGCCTGCCCGCCGAGAACGCGGAATGCATCTGCGAGGGCCTGACCTCGATATTCGAGCACATCGGCGGCGTCCCGCACACGCTCGTGATCGACAACGCGTCCGGCGCGGGCCATCGCGACTCTAGGGGGAACGTGACCTTGTCGCGCGTGTTCGAGGCGTTCGTCAGCCACCATCGCCTCGACGTGCGCTTCTGCAACCCGTACTCGGGCAACGAGAAGGGCAGCGTGGAGAACGCGGTCGGGTTCCTGCGGCGCAACCTCATGGTCCCGCCCATGGCGGCCGAGACCCACGAACAGCTCACCCGGCTCATGCTCGCCAAATGCGACGAACTCGGCGAACAGGTCCATTACCGCGCCCTGGAGCCGATCGACGTGCTGTTCGCCGACGATTTGAAGGCGTTGCGCCCGCTGCCCTCGTGCCGGTTCGACGCGGTCAGATGGGAGACCCGCAAGGCCGACAAGTACGGGTGCGTCGAGATCGACTCCAACCGCTACCAGATCGGCCCCGCGCTGCACGGCAGAAGGGTCGACGTCGCCATCCGCGCCACAAGCGTCACCGTCAAGGATCCGGACGGGCGCACAATCGCGGAGCTCTCCCGCGTCTACGGCAGATCGTCGCGCACGATCCAGGATCCCGCCACGGTGTTCCCTCTGCTCGCGCGCAAACCCGGCGCGTGGCGCGACTGCTCGATCCGCCCCGACGTGCCCGACGACGTGAGGGAACGGCTCGACCAGGCCGACGACAAGACCCTCAAGGCCAGTCTCAGTGCCATCGCCAGGGCCTGCGAGGCCGCGGGCTTCGAACCGGCGATGCGGGCCGCCGGCCATCTCATCCGACACGGATGCGATTTCTCCGAGGCCGATATGACGATCCTGGCCAGACGCATCGCGGAAGGCGACATCGACTACGGCGGCGACCTGCCCGACCTCGGCGCCTACGACAGGTTCAACCGGCCCGGAAAGGAGACCGCATGAGCACCAGACCCGAACCACAGATCCCCGAGACCCGCAGGCGCAGGGCCGACACCATCGCCACAAGCCAGCGCATCATGGCGATGAGCAAGCAACTGACCCTGACCCGCAGCGTGCTCGCCAACACGCTGGCCGAGGCCACGCCCGCCCAGCTCGACTTCATCGAACGATGGTTCCAAGCCGAACTCGAATCGCGCGACCGGGCCAAACGCGCCCGGCTGATGAAGACGGCGGGGTTCCCGTCCGACAAGGAGCTCGACGGATACGACTGGACCAACCTGGACATGCCCGCCGACTGGGGACGGAGCCAGCTCGAAGGCCTCGAATTCGTCGGGAAAGCCGAGGACCTCGTGCTCTACGGGCCGGTCGGCACCGGCAAAAGCCATCTCGCCATCGCGCTCGGCAGGGCCGCGTGCCGGGCCGGGATACCGGTGAGGTTCTTCACCGCCTCCAGCCTGGTCATGCGCCTGAGACGCGCCAAGGCGGACAACCGGCTCGACAGGGAGCTCGCCGCCATCGCCAAGGCCCGCCTCATCATCATCGACGAGCTCGGATACATCCCCATCGACGAGGAGGGCAGCCGCCTCCTCTTCCAGGTCATATCCGACTCCTACGAGACAAGGAGCGTCGTCTACACCACCAACATCGAATTCTCCGGATGGGCCAGGGTGTTCGGCGACCCGAACATGGCCGCCGCGGTCGTGGACCGCACCGTCCACCACGGCAGGCTCATCCGCTTCAAGGGCGAAAGCTACCGCAGCCGCAACGCCCTCATGACCAAATAACCAAAACAAACCAAGGCAGCGGGCGAACCCACAGGACGATCATCCTGCGGAAAACCCGCTGCACATCCTGCGGAAAACAACACGACCATCCAGCCGACACGAACTTGACAAAAGACAGGTGTCGGCCATGACCACGCTGTCCAACAGCGTCAACGGCATGCTCGTCACCGCGCCCGAGACCGTCCGGGACCGCTACCGGAGCCTGAGGACCGGGAGGCGCATGACCCGCCTTGCCGCCTGCCGGCCCGCCGGCGGGCCGGTCGAGCGCGCCGCGCTCACCGCGATGAAGGCGTCCGCGACGGCGTGGAAGGCCCTCCGCGAACAGGCGGACGGGCTCGAGAGGGCGATGCGCGAGATCCTCGAGGAACACGCCCGCGCGCTGCTCGACCTGAACGGGGTCGGCGTCGTCACCGCGGCCACCCTGGCCGTCGTCGCCGGCGACAACCCCGAACGAGTCAGAAGCGAGGCCGCGTTCGCCAAACTGTGCGGCGCGTGCCCCCTGCCCGCCTCCAGCGGCAGGACCAGCCGCCACCGGCTCAACCGGGGAGGCAACCGGCAGGGCAACAAGGCCCTGCACCAGATCGCCGTCGTGCGCCTGCGCCACCACCAGCCCACCCGCGACTACATGGCCAAAAGGACCCGCGAGGGCAAAAGCAAGATGGAGACCATCCGCTGCCTCAAACGCTACATCGCCCGCGAGATCCACCGCGTCCTCATCGCCGTCCGCGACGGCGACCCCGGACGCGAGCCACCCGCCCGGCGCGGCGCCATGCTGCGCGAACTGAGGCTCTCCCACGCGCTGACCCAGCGACAGGTCGGACAGGCCCTCGGCGTGCCCTCCAGCAGGATCAGCGAGATCGAACGAGGCGCCCGCGACCTGCCCGAACTCGAACGACGAGCCACCCAATGGATCCACAGCACCACCGACACACCACCCCAACAACAGCTTGACAAACTATAGGAGCATCGAGGAGAGAGAAGTGTTCCGCTCAGCTGTTGGCGGCGGCCTCGCGGCGGGCGCGGTCGACGGCATACAGCGAAATGCCCGCGGCCACCGAGGCGTTCAGCGATTCCACCGAACTGGAGATCGGAATGCCGGCGATGGCGTCGCACGCCTCACGCACCAAACGGCTCAATCCCTTGCCTTCCGATCCGAGCACAATCACCAGCGGATCGGCTTCGAATCCGGTTTCGCCCACGAGCTTGTCGCCACCGCCGTCAAGGCCGACGGTGTAGTAGCCGCGCTCGCGCAGGCTTTCGATCGCCTTGGTCAGATTCACCACGCGGGCCACCGGCAGATGCGCGGCCGCGCCGGCCGACACCTTCCACGCGGCGGCGGTCACCGACGCGGAACGACGCTCGGGCAGAATCACACCGTTCGCGCCGAACGCGGCGGCGGAACGGATCACCGCGCCAAGGTTCTGCGGATCGGTCACGCCGTCAAGCGCGATGAACAGCGGACGCGCCTTGATGCGCGCGGCCGCGGAATTCGCCGCCTCCATGGCGCGCGCCTTCTTCTCGGCGCGGTCGGCGAGCTCGGCCAGCGAGGAATACTGGTAGGGCTGCACCTTGAGGATCACGCCCTGATGGTTGCCGGAACGTGCGATGCGGTCCATCTCCAAGCGGTCGGCCTCCAGCATGTGCAGGCCGTTCGCGCTGGCGATCTTCACGATCTCGCGCGTGCGGTCGTCATGCTCGAGTCGCGAGAGGATGTACAGCGTGTTCGACGGCACGCCCACACGCAGCGCCTCCAGCACGGAATTGCGGCCGAACACCAGATCGGTCGCGTCGGTCGCGAACTTGTCGGCGCGGCGACGGGCCGCGAGACGTGGGTCGGCCGCCTTGCGCTTGTCGGCCTCCTTCTTGGCGAAATACGCCTTGTGATACACGCGGTCCTCAGCCTTGGGCGTCGGGCCGTGGCCCCTCAGGGCATTGCGATGCTTGCCACCCGACCCCTTGGTCGGTCCTTTTTTCATAGCCATACCCGCCATTGTCCCAGAACCCGAAGTCATTTCGTGCGCAAACGAACAGGGCCGCATCCGTCGTATACCAACGTATACCAACGGATGCGGCCCTGTGGGTGTGGAACGGGGTGAGATGGTCATTCCACATGAGGCCTGCCGCCCGCGCGTCCGTATCGCGCCGGACTCGTCTCGAGCGAGGCGGGTTATCTCATCGCCGCGTGCCGATGCCGCGACGCGTGAGAAGCGCCAAGCCTATGCCGAGTGCGGCGAGGACGAGCATGCCCGCCGCGATTGTGGCCGTGCCGCTGCCGGTGGCCGGCAGTTGCTCGCCGCCGCTGGGCTGGGCCGAGGCTTTCGCCTTGATGGTCACGGTGGAGACGGCCTTGCCGTCCTTGTCGGCCAGACTGAAGAACTCGCTTCCGTCGGTTTGTGAGGTGATGACGGGAACGGTGGTCGCCTGCTCGGGGTCGGTGACCTCGGTGCCGTCAGCCAGTTCGATGTTGCGCGAAAGCACCGCGTAAGGTGAAGGGGCCTCCGTGTCCGGATTGCCGCGGACGTACACCGAGCCGGTGCCTTGCAGGTTGAAGTACACCTTCTTGCTTGCGCCGATCGCCGCGGGCTCGCGGTTGTCGGCGCATTCGAGATCCAGATGCGACTGCCCACTGACGGTGATGTTGGTACCGATAATCGCGATGTTCATTTTGCCGCGGGTCGTCATGTCAACGTCAGACAGCGTGACGTCGGTGTCGCCCTGCACTCCGATATATGCACCGCCGTCGGTCGGCGCGGTCAGCGTGAGGGAGCTGTCGGCGATGTTGACGTCCTCTAGGGAAGCGAGCCACCAGATGGGTTGGGTGGTGGTATCAGATTCGAGAGTGAGATCGAGGTCAGCGTTGCGTACGTCGATCGAGTTCGCCATGAGGAATCCACCCTGGCTGTCTTCCGACTCGGGCGCCACATGGTTGAACGACACGGAGAGCTTCGCCGGCGTGCCCGAGGCATCGTCCTCGCCGATGATGGTCAGTTTGCCGTCGGTGCGTATGGCAGTCGCGGTGAGGCCATCGCTTTCGACGTCGAGGGTGGATTCGCCTTTGAGACGGATGGTCAGATCCTCGTAGCTGTAGATGGCGACGCTGTGGTATTCGTAGGTGTAGTCGCTGTCGATTTCCGTGATGTCCGCGTTGTCGAGAGTGATGATCGGCTTGCCGTCGTTGTCGTATTCCAGCCGGACGCTGCCGTCTTCGCTGGTGAACGGCCGCTCATGATAGGCTCCGTCGATGTACACGATGCTCGAGGGGGCCGTTACGGAGGCGCGGAACCTGTAGTCGGTGCTCGCACCTGTTATCGTGGAGGAGATCTTCAGCGTATCGTCTCCTATATTGCCCGTTCTTAGGGTGAAGGTGGCGGAGTTGTTCTCCCACGAGGTGGTGATGTATCCCGCTTTGACGCCGGGCAGTTCGGCGAGGGAGAACTCGACGGTCGCGTCGCGCGCGGTGCCGGTTGGGAGGAAGACGATGAATTCATTGTCGCTGTAGAAGTTGTCGCTGGTGACCGTGGCCTCTTGCCATTTCCCGGTGCCGTCTATGCGGTATCGCACAGTGAAGTCGGGTTCGAGCGTTGTGCCCAGGAGGGAGGTGTCGAAGGTGCCGCCGTTCGCGATGGTGATCGGATTCTCGGCGTTCACCGCGGTTCCGTTGTCGAGCACCAGCAGCGGGACGTCCGTGCCGGTGCTGTTGGTGATTGTTCCCTCGAAGGCCTCGGTGGCGGCGTGGTCGAAGATCCTGCCGTCGGGCAGCGTCAGTGATTCCTCGCCGGCGGTGAAGCCCGTCTGGTTGATCGTCACGTCGCCGCACACCAGCAGGTCGATGGAGTCCACCCCGTCGAGGTTCGCGCCGTCAAGCGCTTTGCTGGCGATGGCGGCGGCCGCGCTGTCCATCCGCAAGGTGCCCTGGATGCCTTCCAACGCGTTGCCTTGCACGTCGGTGACGGTGTACTGCTCGTCGGTGTCCGCGAGGTCCACCTCGTCCGTCAGGACGTGCGTGTCAGCCTCCGTATCGACTCCGGACAGGGTCACGTGACGGTTCTCGCCGTCGGTGATGGTGTATTCCATGCCAAGGTAGGTGAACGTGGGATTGTCCGTGTTCTGCGCGTCGAGGGCGTGCGCGGCGGGCGCCGCGACGACCGCCGCCGCGACCATCGCGAATGCGGCGATGATCGCCGCTAGGGAGCTTCGTTTGCTATGCATCATATACCCTTTCTCAAGTTGCGATGCTGTGGTTGATGGTTGATGGTTGGTGCTTGATGGGCTCTATAGGTTGTTGATTGGCGGTTGGTTGGCTGTTTGTTTACCTGCCTGTCTGGTCGTCGGATGTCTGGTTGGGGGAGTTCCTATCGGCGGCCGTGCCGCATGCCGCGCGTGCCGTATGCGCCGCGTGCGCGCCGGACGACGCCCGCGCACAGCGCGATCATCGCGAGCGTGAGCGCGCCCATGACGAGTGGGATCACGCCGCTGCCGGTGGCCGACAGTTTCTCGCCGGCGGCCTGACCGTTCCCGTCCGTCTTGTCGGAATCCGTCTGTCCGGGCTGCTCCGGTGCCGGCGCGGCTTTCGCCTTAAGGGTCGCATCGGAGACGACGTTGCCCTCCTTGTCCAATAGTGTGGCGTAGGTGACTCTGCCGTCTGTGATGCTACCGACAGCAGCCCCTTCCGGGTCGCTGATTTCGGTGTTCTCACCCAGCACGATGTCGATGCTCATCAGCGCGTGCGGGTTCACGTCGGGATGGGTCGCCTTGATCTGCACGAATCCCGATTCCTGCAGATCGAAGGTGAGCGTGTAGTAGGCGAATATCGCCGGCGAGAAGTGATGTTCCGCCCCGAACGACATGTCCACCTGCGAATTGCCGGAAACGGTGGCGTTTCCAAATACGGCATAGATCAGCGAGTCCATTTTGCCGTCGGTGGCGTTGAGCGCGCTGTCGGTCACGGTGATGTCGCCATGACCGCTGTACAGGCCCGAATAGATGCCTCTGCTGGCAAGCGTCGCGCTGCCCATGGTGATGGTGCTGTCGGTTACGGTGATGTCGCCGTCGGTGCACAACGCGTAGGCCGCGCCGTTGCCGTCATAGGTCATATCGAGCGTCGCCTGCTGCACGGTGATGTTGCTGGCTTCGATGAGATGGGTCATGAAGCCGGACGTGCCGCCGAGGCTGGCTGCATCGGCGGCTTTGATGGTGAGGGCCGATGTCCCATCAGCCGAGTTCCCGATGATGGTCAGGTCGCCGGCAACGCTGATGATGCTGCTTGTCTTGGTGCCGTTGGTGATGCTGGCTGTGGATTTGCCATTGAGCCGGATCGTCAGGTCGGTGGCGCTACGGATGGCCGCCGCGTCGTCCTGGTTGAACAAGGGCGCGCCCAACGCGGTGAGATTGGCGTTGGTCAGCGTGAGCGTGGGCTTGTCGTCTTCGTCGTATACCAGCGCGATGCCGTTGGCCGCGTCCACGAAATCCTCGTCGTGGTAGACGCCGTTGATGTACACGGCATTGTCGGCGTCGCCCGTCTCTCCGCTGGTGGTGACGCGGATCTTGTAATCCTGCGTACGGTCGGGAACGGCGAACGACGAGGTGAAGGTGGCGGTGTCCTCGGCTTGGCCGCGTGCAAGCGTTATCTCACGGGAATCATCCCAACTGCTGGTGATGTACCCCTGCGTCTTGCCGAGATAATCGCGGAACGACAGCTGGATCGTCGCGTCGGCAGGCACCGAATCAGGCAGCGTGACGGACAAAATCCTCGGATCGTAGCCGGAGAAATTATTCCGCGTGACCGGCAACGGCTGCCATCCCTCGTCCGAGCCGACCACCCGGTACATCAGGTTGAATTCGATGGATGCCAGATTCGGTGACAGCACACGGGTGTCGAGGCTCTCCTTGTCGGCCACTTGGATGGGGTTCTTCGGATCGTTGATCGTCTGGTCGTTTTCGTAATCGACGATGGTCACAGGCACGGTCGCGCCGCTTTCGTTGGTGATCGTGGCCCAATCGTAATAGGCTTTGACTCTGTCGAAACGGCGTCCGCCAGGCAGGTCGACGGTTGCCGAGTCGGTGGTGAAGCCGGACTCGGTGAGCGTCAGATCGTCCAGAGCCCACAGCTCGAAGGTCACACCGTTGCCGATGGCGCCGCTGTTCAGCGCCATGTTGGCGATATCCGTTTCGTCGCTGTCGATGACCAGCGTTCCGGTCATCTCGGCCAACGTATCCTTCCGCACGTCGGTGACGGTGAGCCTTTCCCACGTATTGCCCCACGCGAGACGGATCGCTCTACACAGTCTGTGTTGGTCGGTGGTGGAATCGACGCCGGTCAGCATCAGCGTGCCGTTGTTCTCACCGTTACCGGTGATGGTGTATTCGAATCCGTCATACATGAACGTGGTGCCGACGGGCGGTTCGCCCTCCGCGCTCGCCTCGATGGTCACGCCGGAAACGGCGTTGCCGTCGGTATCGATCAATCCCATGGCGTTCGAGAAAGTGTAAGGGTTGTAGACTTCGCCGATGGTGACTTCCGTGGGATCGGTGACCGCGACGCCCGGCATCAGTTCGATACGCTCCGCCAGCATCGCGTAATTTGTGAACGCTTCGGTGGGGTCGGTGGCGCTGGGCTGGATCTGCACCGAGCCGGTGCGCCGCAAATCGAAACGCAGCGTCTGGCGCGCGTAGATCGCCGCGGGCCAGCGTTCGTCGGCGCAACTGAGATTCAGTTGCGAAAAGTCGTTGATGAGGATGTTCTCGCCGGCGAGCACCGAGAGCCACTCACCGCTGGAAGTTAGATCGGTGTCGGTGAGTGTGATGTTTCCGCCTGCGTTCAGTCCGTAATAGTTGCTGGAGGTTTCCGGGGCGGTCAGTGTGACCGTGCCGTCGTTCAGATCGATGTTCCCGCCGGTTTTAATTCCGTAGACAGTGCCGTTCGCATCATCCGACACATAGGTGAGGTCGAGCTGCGCGTCGCGCATGGAAAACGAGTCCGCGCTGATCACAGTGCTTCTGTAATCGCTGGAAGCCGGCGTGTACGTCAGCGTTGCGTGCAGTTTCGCATACGGATACCAGTCGTCGCCGATGATGGTGAGTTTACCGTCCACATCGATGGCATCCGCGCGATGGGTGTCGTCCTTGATTTCGATGGTGTTTTCGCCTTGGAGCAGGATGGTCAGATCGGTTTCGCTTTTGATGCCGGCGACTGCGACATGGCCGTCCAGTCCGCCAGCCGTGGTGATGTGGGCGTTGTCCAAGGTGAGCGTCGGATTGCCGTCATCGTCGTATCCCAGCGTGATGGTGCCGTCTTCGCTGGTGAACGCCTCGTCATGGTAGACGCCGTTGACGGAGACGCCGTTCCGTTCGTCGGAGACGTCGATTTCGTCGATTTCGCTGCTCTCACCGGCGGTGGCGTCTTGGTTCGCCGTGCTCTTGTCGGCATCCGTCACGGTGGTATCGGAGTCATCGGTGGGCAAATCGTTCTCTCCCGCGGTGCCATCGCCAGTGATTCCGTATATGTCGTCGCCGGTGCCGGTTGTGCCGGCGTCATCGCCCGCGCCGCCGGTGTTGTCGGCGTCATCGGCGGCTGTGCCGTCGTCAATGGCCCCGCTGTCGTCGGTGTCGGTATCGGTGCCAGTGACGCTGGTGCCGTCGTCAACAACGCTGGTGTCGGTATCTCCTGTGACTTCCGTGTCGAGGGCGTAGGCGGTCGGCACGATGGCGATCATCGAGATGATCATCGCCAATACGGCGAAAACCGCCGTTATCGCATGGATTCGCGAGGTTCGCATCTGGGGGTCCCTTCATTTCGGTTTCTGCAAAGGTCGCATGGCGTGGTATCGGTTGTCGGCGTCGATGTCTGTCAGGGCGTCGGCGCCCCTGCTTCTGATCGTCGAGTATTGGCCCGTCGTTGCGATAACGGGTGGAACCACCTTACTGTAGCGACTGTGTGTACCCTGTCCACTTTAGTGTTCTTATGATGCGACACTCAGCTGATTCCCCCGAAAAAGGGGGAGCTCCATAAGGTTTTCTTTCACCTATTCGTGTTTCGCGCGAGTCGAACGCGGGGGAGCGGCACTATAGCGCGGCCGGCTGAGCCGCGTCTGGATCTGCGTTCCGCAGGTTGGCTGGCTTCGTTGCCTGAATATGCGTGTGCCGGCGGGGTATGCCGGCACACTGGTGTTTGGGTTTATCCCGCTGTTACTGGCGGGACCTCCCGTTGTGGGTTCCGCGGCTGCGACGTGCGGTGCCCGCCGCCAGTGCCGCGCACAGTCCGAGCAGTGCGAGCGTGAGGGCGGTCGTCACGAACGGAACCGTCTCACTGCCGGAGTTGGCCAGCTTGTCGCCGGACGCCTGATTGTCGTTGCCATGCCCGGCATCGGATCCGCCCGGCTGTTCCGGCTGTTCGGTGCCGCCCGGCTGTTCCGGCTGTTCGGTGCCGCCCGGCTGCTCCGGCTGTTCGGTGCCGCCCGGTTGTTCCGGCTCCGTTGCGGCTTTCGCCTTGATGGTCACGTTGGAGACGATGTTGTCGTTCGCGTCCAGCAACGCCATGTGGGTGGCTCCGCCAGCCGTGATTCTTTTGACAATGGCTCCTTCGGGGTCGCTGATCTCGGTGTTCTCACCCAACACGATGTCGCCTTTGTATGCCGATATCGCGTACGGGTTCACGTCGGGATGGGTCGCCTTGATATGCACGAATCCCGATTCCTGCAAATCGAAGGTGAGCGTGTGGCGGGCGAATATCGCCATCGAAAAGTGATATTCCCCTCCGTGCGACATCTCCACCTGCGAATTGCCGGAAACGGTGACATTCCCCCATTCGGAACGGATCAGTGAATCCATTTTGCCGTCGGTGGCGTTGAGCGCGCTGTCGGTCACGGTGATGTCGGCAAGGGCGAATAGGCCCGAATAGATGCCTTCGCCGGCAAGCGTCGAGCTGCCCATGGTGATGGTGCTGTCGGTCACGGTGATGCTGCCGCCGGCGTACAGTGCGCGGGCTTCGCCGTTGCCGTCGTATGTCATGTCGAGCGTCACCTGTTGGATGGTGATGTCGTTGGCCTCGATGAGATGGGGTATGACGGCAGTGCTGACGGTCTCGCGGATGGTGAGCGTCGGTGCCGTATCCGTTGAGTCTGCGATGATGGTCAGATCGCCGTTGACGCTGATCGCGCTGCTTGTCGTGGCGATGCTGGTGCTGCTGATGGTGGAGTCGCCTTTAAGCCGGATTGTCAGGTCGGTGGCGCTGCGGATGATCGCTGCATTGCTCTTGTCGAGCACGGGCGCGCCCAACACGGTGAGCGTGGCCTTGTCCAGCGTGAGCACGGGCTTGTCGTCGACGTACGTCAGCGAGACGCTGCCGTCGTCGCTGGTGAACGCTTCGTCATGGTAGACGCCGTTGATGTATACGCTGTTGTCGGCATCGCCGGAGCCTTCGGTGGTGATGCGGATTGCGTAATCCAACGCGAGGTCAAGGTCGGCGAAGTTCGAGGCGAAGGTGACGGTATCCATGGCTCGGCCGCGTGTAAGCGTTATCGCGCGGGATTCATCCCAACTGCTGGAGATATAGCCCTGTTTTTTGTCGAGATAGTCTTGGAACGACAGATTGACCGTCGCGTCGGCTGGTACTGAGTCGGGCAGCGTGACGAACAAGATCCCCGAATAGTAGTCGGAGAAATTGTCCCGTGTGATCGGCAACGGCTGCCATCCCTCTTCCGAGCCGACCACCTGGTACATCAGGTTGAATTCGATGGATGCCAGATTCGGTGCCAGCACGCGGATGTCGAGGCTCTCATTGTCGGCCACTTGGATGGGATTCCTCAGGTCGTCGAGCGGTTGGTCGCTTTCGTAATCGAAGATGGTCACGGACACGGTTGCGCCGCTTTCGTTGGTGATCGTGCCCCAACCAATATAATAGGCGTTGATTCTGTCGAAACGGTGTCCGCTAGGCAGGTTGACGGTTGCGTAGTCGGTTGCGAAGCCGGACTCGGTGATCGTCACGTCGTAGTAGACCAGCAGTTCGATGGTCACCTCCTCACCGATGGAGCTGTTGCTAAATGCGAGGTTGCAGAGTTCCGTTGATCCGAGGGTGGCGAGGGTCAGTGTTCCGGTCATCTCGGTCAGCGCACCCTGTTGCACGTCGGTGACGGCGAAAAACCTCCTGTCTGTGCCCCATGTGAGATCGGGATAGTCGTACAGCCTGTGTTTGCTGGCATCGGGATCGACGCCGGTCAGCGTCGCTGTGCCGTTGTCCTCGTCGTTATTGGTGATGGTGTATTCGAATCCCTCATACATAAACGTGGTGCCGACGAGCGGCTCGGTTTCCTCCTCGCTCGCCTTGAGGGTCACGTTGGAGACGGCGTTGCCATCGGCGTCCAGCAGCGTCATGGGGTTGGCTCTGTAATCCTCGACTCTGCCGATGGAAGCCCCTGCAGGGTCGTTGACCGCGGTGTGCGCGCCCAGTACGAGGCGCTCACCCGCTAACAGCGCGTACCATCCCGTGTCGGAACCAGCCTCTTGGAGGTGAATGGATCCTGATCCCTGCAGGTCGATCGTGAGCGTTTTGCGTGAGTGTATCGCCGACCACCGGCCTTGCGCGTAGGTCACATCCACCGTTGAATTGCCTGCGATGGTGGCGTCTTTCGTCGCGAGGAGCATGGACGACATTTCGCCGTCGGTGGAGGTGAGCGTGCTATCGGTTACGGTGGCGCCACCCTCAGCGACTAAACCGAAGCGAAGCCCCTTGCCGGCAAGCGTCGAGTTTGCCATGGTGATGTCGCCGAAGGAAGCCAACGCATAGGTTGGGGCGTAATCGTCGCCGTCATAGGTCATGTCAAGCGTCGCCTGCTGGGTGCTGAGATCGCCTATGGCCAGGATGAGCAAGAAGCTGTAGATGTTGGCGCTGGTGTTGTTGGCGTTGATGTTGAGAGCCGATGTTCCGTCGCTCGAGTCGCCGATGATGGTCAGGTTGCCGCCGACGTAGATGGCGTTCGTCATTGCGGTGCCGTCGACGGTGATGGTGTTTGTGCCCTTGAGCCGTATCGTCAGGTCGCCGGCGCTGTGGATGACCGCGGCGCCGGTGCCGTACTCGTCGGCTGTGAACTCGCTCGGCTGGGTGAGCGTGGTGTCGGTCAGCGTGAGCGTGGGCTTGCCGTCCTCGCCGTATTCCAGCTTGACGCTGCCGTCATCGAATGCTTCGTCATGGTAGACGCCGTCGACGTACACCGCGTTGTCGGCGACTTCTTCGGTATTTCCGTCGTCTGTGTCGTCTTGGTTCGCCGCACCGCCGTCGGCGTCGTTGCTGGCCGTGCCGTCGGAGTCGTCAGTGGTGTCAGGGGTGTCAAGGACGTCGATATCGGGAATGATGTCGTCGGTTCCTTCGGGAATGTCGGTATTGTCGCCGGAGGTGTTGGCGTCGTCGCCCGCGTCGCCGGTGTTATCGGTGGAAGCGCTGTCGTCGATGGTAGTGCCGTCGCTATTGTTGATGGCGGTCCTGTCGTCATTGGCGGTGCTGTTGTCGTCGTTGACGAGGCTGGTGCCGGTGTCGTCCGTGGCTTCCGCGTCGAGGGCGTACGAGGTTGGGGCGATGGCGGCCGTTGATACGGTCATCGCCATGGTGGCGAGTATTGCCGCCGCGAGGGAGATTGGTTTGGCTCGCATGATGCGTCCTTTCCGTACTTCCGATTGTGGTCGGATGGTTGTGGCCAGATGGTTTGGTCTGGTGTGTCGGTCAGATGGGTTGTGTTCGAGTGGTTTGGTCGGGTGAGTCGGTCCTCCACCCGTCATCATGCGGGCAGCGGACCGGTCGAGTTATGGATTGCTATCTGTTGTTACCGGCGGGACCTCCCGTTGCGGGTCCCGCGGCTGCGGCGTGCGACACCCGTCGCCAGTGCCGCGCACAGTCCGAGCAGTGCGAGCGTGAGGGCTCCTATAGTGAGCGGAATCGTTTCGCTGCCGGAGTTGGACAGCTTGTCGCCGGACGCCTGGTTGTCGTTGCCCTGGTTGGAATCAGATCCGCCGGGCTGTTCCGGTTGTTCGGTATCGTCCGGTTGCTCCGGTTGCTCCGGTTCGGGCGTGGCCTTCGCCTTGATGGTCGCGCTGGAGGCGATGTTGCCGTCCGCGTCGCCTATGGTCTCGTAGGTGCCGAGGTAGTAGTCGTTATCGAGCTCGAATTGAATTACTTGGCCTTGCGTGGGCTCGGAAATCTCGGTGCCGTCGGCCAGCACGATGTGTTCGGCATACACCGCGTAAACCCCTTCGGCGGTGTTTGTCTGTCCATCGCCGATCCGCACCGATCCGGAACCTTGCAGATCGAATCGTACCGTGCCTTCCCTTGCTTCGATCGCCGCTCCTCGCCGGTTTGCGATATGGGCGATATCGAGATGCGACTGGCCGCTGATGTCGACGTTGCTGGCGTCGAGCGCGTAGTTCAATGCTCCGGTGGATGTCAGGTCGACATCGGTCAGTGAAATATCACCGTAACTGAATATTCCGGTGTATGGTCTGGAGCCGTCCGGCACCGTCAGTGTGATCGTGCTGTTGGCGATGGTGGCATCGCGCATGGAAGCGATGCAGTACGCGCGTAGGTGGGCGCCGGTCGCCCGATAGGTGAGGTCAAGTGCGGTGTTTTGCATGTTGAACTCGTCTGCGAACACCACGGTTCCCATGTCGTAATAGTCGAGCGGAATGTGGGTGAGCGTCACCGAAAGTCTCGCGGGCGATCGCTCGGCGCTATCGCCGATGACGGTTAGCGCGCCGAGCACCTGTATGGCTTTTGCCTGGAAGACCCCGCTTTCGAGTTCGATGACGGATTCGCCTTTGAGCTGGATGGTCAGGTCCGTTTCGGCGAAGATGCCGGCGCTGGCAAATTCGGCGTCGGGGTCGCCGAGTTCCGTGATGTGCGCGCCGTCCAAAGTGAGCGTCGGCTTGCCATCGGTGTATGTCAGGCTGATGGTTCCGTCGTCGCTGGTGAAGTCCTGTTCATGGTAGACGCCGTTGACGTACACGGCGTTCGGTGCGGGTTCCGCCCTGAAAGTCACGTCGCGGATGACGTTGCCGCTCTCATCGACGATGGTTGTGCGCAGGAATTGCTTATCGGAGGTGACGATGCGGGCGTCCACCGGATTGCTGATGAAGGTGCTGCCGTTGAGTTCGATGGTGTCCGCCCGTACCGCGTAGGCGCCGGAGTTCAGGTTTCGGGCGCGCACGAAACCGGAGCCCGTAAGGTCGATGCTGAGAGTTTCCCAGGCGCCGAGCGTCATGCCGCCGGTGTTTGACAGGTCGAGTTGCGATTGGCCGTTGATGGAGACGTAGTTGGCGTATATCACGGCGGCGGTGAAGTCACCGTTTGCGTTGATGCGTGTGTTCGACAGCGGTATGTCGGCATCGTCGGCGGTGGCGGTCAGTCCGAAGGTTGTCGTTGCGCCGTCGGACGCCGTGAGGTTGATCTCGCTGTCGTTGACGCTAAGGCCCCGTTGGCCGTAAAGCATGCTGTATATCCAGTACCCTGATTGGAGCGTGATGTCGAGTTTCGCGTGTTGCACGTCGATCTGGCCGGCCTCGATGAGGCTGACGTCGCTTGCGTAATTGTTGGCGTTGTTCACGATTAACGTGGCTTCGTCGTCCTCGCCGATGATGGTGAGCGTGTCCGGCGTCAGAATGTTGCTTGCGGCCCGGTTGCTGCCGTCGGTGTTGATGGTGGATGTGCCTTTGAGCCGCAGGGTCAGATCGGTGTAGCTGAGGATTCCCGCGGCGTTTATTCCGCCGTATGCGGGGCGGCCGCCTGTTGCGTTGATGGTCGCATTGTTCAGTGTGATCGTCGGTTTGCCGGCATCGTCGTATTCCAAGACGATGCTGCCGTCGTCGCTGGTGAAGTTCTGGTCATGGTAGACGCCGTCGATGTATACGGCCTTGCTTGCGTCCTCGGGCGCGTCTTCAACGGAGATGTAAACGGTGTAGTTTTGCGTGTACTCCGCCCCATAGTACGGCGACGACAGCGTCAGCGGCTCCTGCGCCTGCCCTCTGCTCAATGTGACCGTGCGCGTGGTGTCCCAGTCGCTGGTGAAGTATCCGGCCTGGATACCGGGCGTGCTTTGCAATTCGAATTCAAGCGTCGCGTCATGGGCGATTCCCGAAGGCAAATCGACAAGGATCTCATGAAAGCGGTCGTATATGTCGGTGACGGTCAGTCGCTGCCAGCCATCCTGTGATTCGACCTCGCGATAGAGCAGGTCGAAACCGGTGTAAAGGCTTGGATATGCTGTCGCACTGTCGAAGGTCTCGCCAGGTTCCACGATGATGGGGTCATAGGTCGGCTGGAAATCTTCGGCGATGATGTACAGCTCCACCGGTGAGCCGGTGTCGTTGGTGAACGAAAGAGAGGCGCCGCCGTCGGTCAGGAATTCGTTGAACGTCCGATTCTGCGGCAGCGTGACGGTATGGCCGTTGGCCATGAAACTAGACGGGCTTTGCAGTGTCGTATCGACATTGACCAGCAGGGAGAACGTGACGTCGTTTCCAACCGAGGCGAGCGCGTCGGCGGCGATATTCGCCGCGCGCGCGTAGATGATCACCCTGCCGGTCAGTGAAGCCAGAGCCTGCTCCTCCACTGAGGTGACATCATATATGGATTGGTCATTATCCACCCTGGGTCGCAGCAGATGCAGGGTGGCGTCGCCATCGACTCCAGAAAGCGCCACCGTGAAGTTTTCATTATCCGTGATGGTGTACACAAAACCATACGAAGTGAAGGTGTCGCCGATGCCGGGGATGGCGCTTTCATCGGCCGTGCTGTCGGCTGCATCGGGTGCGCCATTGTCGATGATGCTGCTGTCGGTGTTGCCGCTGCCCTCCGTGTCGAGGGCGTAGGAGGAGGCCGGGGTCGTGCCCAGCATCGTGGCGGTCAAAGCCAAAGCGGCGGCGATTGCCACGGCCTGGCGGATTCGTATGGTCCGCATAAGCGTTTTCCCCGTCTCTCTTCTTCTCATGAACCGCCACGGTGTCGTGTGTCTCATCGGCGGTCGACGTCGATATGCGGCAGGCCGTCGGTGCCCCTGCCCTCGACAGCCGGCCTGGTGGGACCATCCACGATAATGGGGTGGATGCCTATCTTGCCGTGACGATTATGTTGACCCTGTCAACTCTACTTCTTTTATGGCACGACACTCAGTCATTCCCCCGTAAAAAGGGTGGGGCTACGAAATTGTTCACGTGGCGTTCATAATCAGCCTGACTAGGAATGCGCGTCGCAATCATTACGCCCTGCGGGAAGGGGTCTGTGGAATAATGGCACACATATGCATCGGGCGCGACTTGCCCCGGTGCCCGCAACCGCGCAGTCTTGCCGCGAGGAATGGCCGTAGCGACGACGGAAACGACTTCCGCCGGACCTGCGGCCATGTCTTCGCGAGGGCTGACTACTTCGCGGCGCTCCTAAGGAGACAATTATGGTTGATCATCACATCGATCAATCCGCTTCTCGCAGTGGCGTCACATCCGCATCCGACGTCGCGCAATCCAACCAGAACGAGGCCCTGCCCCTTGACGTCGACCCGAGCCTGACCGACGCGGCTGCCGTGGCCGAGGCGCTCGGCGTCGACCCGAACACCGGCCTGAGCTCGGACGAAGCGAAACGACGACTCGAACAATTCGGCCCCAACGAGCTCGCGGGCGCGCCTCCCGTGCCCAAGTGGAAGAAGTTCCTCCAGCAGTTCCAAGACCCGCTGGTCTACCTGCTGCTCGCCGCCACCGTGATCTCCGTGATCGCATGGTTCATCGAACGCGCCAACGCGGTGCCCGGAGCGGAAGGCGGCGAAGCGCTGCCCTTCGACGCCATCGTCATCGTGCTGATCCTCATCGTCAACGCGGTGCTCGGCTATATCCAGGAGGCCCGCGCCGAACAGGCCGTCGAAGCGCTCGCCCAGATGACCGCGCCCCAGACTTCGGTGCTGCGCGACGGCAAAGTCGTGCGCATCAACACCTCCGAAGTGGTGCCGGGCGACGTGATCGTGCTCGGCGAAGGCGACTCCGTCTCCGCCGACGGCCGACTCTTCGCCGCGGCGTCCCTGCGCATCGCGGAGGCGAGCCTGACCGGTGAGAGCGTGCCCGTGGGCAAGAAGCCCGACACCCTCGCCGAAGCCAAGGCGCTCGGCGACCGCTCCAACATGATCTTCAACGGCACCTCCGTGACCCAAGGCACCGGCCGTGCCATCGTCACCGGCACCGGCATGAACACGCAGGTCGGCAAAATCGCCGACATGCTCTCCGCCACCGAAGACGAGAAAACCCCGCTGCAGAAGGAGATGGACTACGTCTCCAAGATCCTGGGCATCGCCGTATGCGTGATCGCGGTGATCGTGCTCGCGGCGCTCGCCCTTCTGGAAGGCTTCAACGACATCCACGACGTGATCGACTCGCTGCTGCTCGCCGTGTCACTGGCCGTGGCCGCCGTGCCCGAAGGCCTCGCCGCCATCCTGACCGTGGTGCTCGCGCTTGGCGTGCAGCGCATGGCCATGCACAACGCCATCGTCAAGAAGCTGCATTCGGTCGAAACCCTCGGCTCCGCCTCCGTGATCTGCTCCGACAAAACCGGCACCCTCACCCGCAACGAGATGACCATCGAACGCGTGGTCACCCCCAGCGGCGAAGTGGAGATCACCGGCACCGGCTACACGCCGGAAGGCAAGATGGTCGGCGCGGACGGCTCGTCGCTGGCCGACCAGCCTGCGTTGAAGTCCGAAGCGCTCGCCACCCTGGGGGTCGGCGCGCTCGCGAACGACGGCGACCTGCGCCAGGAGAACGGCAAGTGGGAGATCGTCGGCGATCCGACCGAGGTCTCGCTGATCGTCGCCGCCCGCAAAACCCACGCCGACAAGGCCTATGCGCAATTCCAGCGCGTGGCCGAAGTGCCGTTCACCTCGGAGCGCAAGCGCATGTCGATCATCGCCAAAGACAATGCGGAGGGCGGCAGCCTTACCGTATTCTCCAAGGGCGCTCCCGACGTGCTGCTCGGCTACTGCTCGCGTATCGCCGTGGGTGACGCGGTCCGCCCGCTCACCGATGGCGACCGTCAGGACATCCTCGCCACCGTCGAACGCCTCTCCAGCGAGGCCTACCGCACGCTGGGCCAGGCGTACCGCCCGCTGGGCGTCGCGAACCTGAGCGAAGTCCCCGGCATCAAGTCCAACGCCGCCGGGCAGATCTCCGACATCGCGGAACAGTCCGACGCCATCGAAACCGACCTGATCTGGACGGGCATGGTGGGCATCATCGATCCGCCGCGCACCGAAGTGCGCGATTCGGTGGCCGAGGCGCATCGCGCCGGCATCCGCGCCGTGATGATCACCGGCGACCACCCGCTCACCGCCGCCCGCATCGCCTCCGATCTGGGCATCATCGAGAAGGACGGCAAGGCGCTCACCGGCGACCAGCTCGACCAGCTGACCGACGAGGCCGCGCTCGACAAAGCCACCTCCGAAGTCTCCGTCTACGCGCGCGTGGCGCCCGAGCACAAGCTGAAGATCGTCGAGTCGCTGCAGCGTCAGAACAACATCGTGGCCATGACCGGCGACGGCGTCAACGACGCTCCGGCCGTGAAAACCGCCGACATCGGCGTGGCCATGGGCATCACCGGCACCGAGGTCACCAAGCAGAGCGCCAAGATGATCCTCGCGGACGACAACTTCTCCACCATCGTGGCCGCCGTGCGCGAAGGCCGCGTGATCTTCGACAACATCCGCAAGTTCTTGCGCTACCTGCTGAGCTCCAACGTGGGCGAGGTGTTCACCGTGTTCTTCGGCGTGGTGTTCGCCGGCTTCCTCGGCATCACCCAGCCCGAGACGCAGGGCGTCACCGTGCCGCTGCTCGCCACGCAGCTGCTGTGGATCAACCTGCTCACCGACGCGGCCCCCGCGCTCGCGATGGGCGTCGATCCGCAGACCGAGGACGTGATGAACCGCAAGCCGCGCAAGCTCACCGACCGTGTGATTGACGCCTCCATGTGGGGCGACATCATCTACATCGGTCTGATCATGGCGGTCGTCACGCTGATCGGTATGGATATGCATCTGGCCGGTGGCCTGTTCACCGACCGTTCCGTGGACGCGCTCGGCCACGACGCGCAGATGGTGGAGGCCCGCACCATGGGCTTCACGATCCTCGTGTTCGCCCAGCTGTTCAACGCCGTCGCCTCTCGTTCGCATCTGCAGTCCGCGTTCGTCGGCCTGTTCTCGAACAAGTGGCTGTGGGGCGCGATCGGGCTGTCCATCGTGCTGCAGCTTGTGGTGATCTACGTGCCGTTCCTCAACTCGGCCTTCGGCACCACGCCGTTGAGCGCGCTCGCCTGGGTCGAATGCATCGGCCTGGCCGCGATCGTGCTCATCGCCTCCGAACTGCGCAAGATTGTGCTGCGCGCTATGGCGAAGCGTTAGGCCGGTGAGGCCATCAAGGCCATCACGGCGACACTGACGAGGGGCTCCGATTCTTCCGAATCGGAGCCCCTCGCCCGTAGCGGCCATTAACGAGTTGGCACTTGAATCTTCCAGTTGGCACCGGTCTCGGTGCGCTCGGCGTAAGAATGGCGGTATCTCCGTGCCGGGTTAACCAGGGGAGTGCCAACTAGAGGCCCCAAGTGCCAACTCGTTAACGGGCGTCTGAGTTAGTCCGTGATTTGCGCGCGGTAGAAGTTCTCGTAGGAGCGGCTGGGCGTCGGACCGCGCTGGCCCTGATAATGCGAACCGGTCTCCCGTGAGCCGTAAGGATGCTCGGCGGGCGAGCTGAGCTGGAAGAAGCACATCTGGCCGATTTTCATGCCGGGCCACAACTTGACCGGCAGCGTCGACACATTGCTCAGCTCCAACGTGATATGTCCCT
The DNA here is from genome assembly GCF_014898175.1 of Bifidobacterium lemurum. Lineage (NCBI taxonomy): Bacteria > Bacillati > Actinomycetota > Actinomycetes > Bifidobacteriales > Bifidobacteriaceae > Bifidobacterium > Bifidobacterium lemurum. Next base: position 988,925 of record NZ_CP062948.1, on the reverse strand, counting down.
CGAAACCAGGGTCGATGAACCCGGCGGTCGAATGGGTGAGGATGCCAAGGCGTCCCAGTGAGCTTTTGCCTTCAAGACGGGCGGCGATGGTCGGGTCGAGCTTCACGTATTCCCACGTGGCGCCCAACGCGAACTCTCCCGGATGCAGAATCCACGGTTCGTCCGGCTCCACTTCGAACTGTTCGGTGAGCGCGCCCTGGTTCTCCGCCGGATCGACGTAGGTGTAGGCGTGATTGTTGAACAGGCGGAAGAACCGGTCAAGACGCACGTCGATGGACGCGGGCTGCACCATTTCAGGGGTCCACGGGTCGAGCGAGATATGGCCTTCGGCCTGCGCGGCCAGAATGTCGCGGTCGGACAGCAGCATAACAACTCCTCATCATGGGGCTTTACTACATGCCAGTCTAATGCCAAACCCGCCGTTCCTTCTCCCGCGCGCTCGCGGAACCGCGGCCTCGTTTGCCCATCATGCTTCCTCTGCTCTACTTCTTCTCCCGCGTGCGTTCGCGGAACCGCGATCACCTCGAAACTCCATCGCTGGTTCGACGCGTTCTCCCATGTGCGTTCGCGGAGCCACGAACGCACATGCCATATCGCCGTTTCCGCATTTAGGCAAAGGCTTTCAGGTTATTCCCAGACAAAATTATCACTAGGCACAGGATGGCGTGGTTATCTATAAATGTCAGCACAAGTTGACCGAGAACCGCAGCAGTTCCCGACAATTGAACCCCTTTCTTCTTCTCTCTCCTTTCTCTCCCCGGCGGCACCCCCGCCGGGGTTCTTTTTTCCGGATTTGCCGGACTCGCCGAGTCCGTCGGGCCCGTCGAATCCGTGAGGCATAGGTCCAATTGGGAGGGTTATAGGCCAAAATGTGTGTCTTGTGGCTCCTGCTATTCGGTGGCGTCGGGGGTTATAGGTCAATTGTGTGACTGGAATTGCGGGATATAGTCCCAATTGTGGGGTTATGGGCCAATTGGGTGTCTGGCTGTTCCTGTTATCCGGTGGCGTCGATGTATCGGGTGTGGGCGTGGAACTTGTCCCGGTCGATGCCGGTGCTGTACCTACCGAACTCTCCGCGCGGTCAACGCCCATACACGGTGGCCGGGGTCTACACTGGGGTGTGAATGAAGATCAAGGGGGCTCGATGGGAGATTTCGGGTTTTTCGACGATGGAGACGACAGTCGCGCCATCGGCGCTCGGAAGCCGCGTAGCGCGTATGGCGCCCACAACAGCGGCCGCAACATGAGCCTGATACGGGCGGGTGTCTCGCGTTCGAGACTGTTCGGCCGGTTCGCGGCGCTCACCGGCGTTCTCGCCGTTGCCGCCGGCGCGGCCTCCGCCGCGCATGAGCTCGCGCCGAACATCATCGATCCCAACGGTGTGGTTCCCGGCCGATACATCGCTTTGGGGGCGGCGGCGTTGGTCGCTCTCACCGTGATGCTGGTCATCGCGGCGAGAGCGGTGCTGCCGCGTCGGGCCAGCCGTCATGGCGTGGCGTCGGCCGGCATCATCACGCTGGTGCTGTCGGTGCTGCTGCTGATCCTCGGTGTGTCGGTCGGCGTGCTGTTCCCGCAGGGGCTGATCCAGCCGCGGCTGCGCGATGAAGCGCCGATCGCGAGCGTTGAGCAGATGGAAGCGGGTATCGAGCAGGCCACCGGATCTTGCGACTCCGGTTGGAGCGGCTTGGACGCGGGCGGATATTCCGGCATCACCACCATCGAAATGTGCGCCGATACGAGGGTGGCGTTCGTATCTTTCGATACTGAGACCTCCTCCGCGATGTCGAAGGCGCTGCTGAAGACGAGGGTCGCCGACCTGCTGGCGCAATATGCCGAAGACGAGCGTGCACAGGGTGATTGGCGTCTGCTCAGCGGAGCCCAGTGGGTGGTGTTCGGAGACGTTGAGCAGATGGAGTCGCTGCGGCAACTGTGGGGCGGTTCTTTGGAACCGGCGGTGGTGTCCGCCGCCGCTACAGAATGATGAATAGCGAACAGAGGAGCATGATATGACACAGGAAAACGAAGAGACGCTTTCGACGATGGCCGCCGACGAGAACCGGTTGGACGAATCTCCCCGCGGCGTGGCGATACTGGTGGCGGTCGGTGTGGTGGTCGGTATCCTCTCCGGCCTGTTCGGCATCGGCGGCGGCACGGTGATCGTGCCGGCCTTGGTGTGGCTCGGCCTGACGCAGCGTCATGCGGCGGCCACCTCCATGTTGGCCATTGTGCCCACCTCCATCTCCGGCGTGATCTCCTATGCGGTGAACGGCAATGTGGATTGGATCGCGGCCTTGCTGGTGTTTCTGGGCATGTTCGTCGGCGGACAGGTCGGTTCATGGCTGCTCGCGCGTCTGTCGGAGCTGGTGTTGCGTTGGGCGTTCGTGGCGTTTTTGGTGTTCGTGATCGCCAACCAGTTGGTGTTCGTCCCCTCGCGTGATTCGCAGATCGTGTTGACGCCGTTCACCGGTGTGGGATTGGTGGTGTTCGGCGTGGTCGCCGGTATTCTCGCCGGACTGTTGGGCATCGGCGGCGGCGCGATCTGCGTGCCGGCCCTCTCGATTCTCTTCGGCGCTTCCGATCTGATTGCCCGCGGCACGTCGCTGTTGGCGATGTTCCCCAACGCCATCACCACCACGGTGGCGAACGTCAAGCGTCGCATGGTGCATGTGAAGGCCGCGCTGATCATCGGCATCATCGCCGCATGCATCACCCCATTCGGCACATGGCTGGCCGGCGCGGTGAGCCCGCGCGTGGGTTCGATCCTCTTCACCCTCTATCTCGCCGCGCTGCTTATCCGCAGCCTGTGGGTCGCCATCAAAGCCACCCGCCGTTAAGCGGAATTCCGAGTTTGGTGTGTGAAGCTGTCGAGCCTCGCTCATGTAAAACGATTGATTCAAGAGTTCGGTGTGGAAAATCGCCCCCGTCTCCCAACCCCGCCACACCAAACTCGAACCCCTCCTTATAGTGGGCTGTCTGTAGGCGAGGCCGAGGCGCGGCAGCGGCGAGGTGATGTTGGGGCCGGCTTTGCCGGTCCGCTCTTGCTGGTTGAGCCGTTAAGCGGACAGCCCGGTGGGCTGTCTGTAGGCGAGGTGAGCGGCTGTGCCGCGAAGGATGCGGGTTTAGATGCCGGAATCGGCATCGACCTGCATCACATAGATGTTCCGTCGCAGCGCTCGCGCCTGGGCGCGCGTGATGTCGCCGTTCTCGAACATGTCCTGCACGATGCCGAGCTCGATGCCGTAGCTTTCGCGTTTGACGTCCTCCGCCTGCCGGATGGCTGCCGCGCTGCCCTCCATGGTCGGTCGGGAGCGGAGCATACCGTCCGCGCGTCGGTATTCGAGGATCAGCGCCGAGCAGTGTTCGGTGTCGTATGTGTCGTGGCTCATCTCCTCTTCCAAACGCTCGATCACATGCTCGATGGCGTCCACCTGCAGCTGCCTGGTGCGGGCGAAGATTTCGTCCTCGCTCACCAGCGGAGTCGTGTGCCGGATCTTGCTCACCGTGCGCTTGGCGAGGGTTCCGGTGCGGCGCTGGAACGCGCGCAGTCGGCCGCGCACCTGCGACACCGTATGCCCGCTGTTGGAGTCGGCGTCGGTGGAGGCGTGCCGCAGCGCGTTCATGATCTGGTCGAGTATGCGCTCGCAGGCTTCCACTTCGAGTTCCTGTTCGGCTTTGTCCATGGTCGTGTCGGCTTTGATCTCGGCGAGATGGTCGCGCGCGAATTCCTTCTCCCAATGCAGGGCTTCGATCTGCAGCCGTTCGTAGCCCTGCGGATCGCCTTCTCCGATGCGCTGCTTGAGACGGGAGATGCGTTTGGTGTACGAGTCGATGACCATGAGCATCGCCCGGCGGTTGTCCGTCGTGATGCGTCCGGTGAGCTCCTCCACGGTGGCGCGCAGCACGTCGATGGTGATGGGGATGAGTTCGGCGGCCTTGTCTCCGTTGTGGTTGGGGGCGAGCAGCGGCAGCAGGAAGTTCGCCAGCAGGAGGGTGAACACGATCACGCCCGAGGCGATGAAGATGAGTTCGTCGCGCATGGGGAAGGCGTTTCCGCCGGAGATGGCGTAGGGGATGGTGAACATCAACGACAGGGTGATGGTGCCTTTGGGGCCGCCGAAGGTCATGATCGCGGCGCTTCGCCAGCGTTCGAAACTCATCTTGCGCCTCAGGCCGGTGTTCACGTCGCGGGCGAGGCGCAGCATGCCGGCGATCCAGAAGAACCGCATCACGATGACCACGCCGGTGACCATAAGGATGATGCCGATGAGCAGTCCGTTGCTGATATACGGATCGGACCAGCTGGCCTGCATCGCGTTGGGCAGCAGCATGCCGAGCAGGATGAACACCGCGCCGTTGAGACTGAACGACAGTACGCCCCACACGCTGGATGAGACGATGTTCGTGCGCGCCACGTTCGGACCGATGCCGGTGCGGTCGAACCGGATGGTCAATCCCGCGGCGACGACCGCGAGAATGCCGGAGACGTCGAATTGCTCGGCGCCCAAATACAGCAGGAACGGCAGAAACAATTCCATCAGCACGCGGGTGGTGGTGGTTTCCAAGCCCATCGAACGCACGGTTTCGAAGATCTTGTTGGCGACGACGGCGACGACCAGGCCGAAGACGGTGCCGCCGATGAACGAGACGATGAATTCCACGGTCGCCTCGCCGACGGCGAAATCGCCGGTCACCGCGGCCGCGATGGCGAACTGGAAGCCGACGATGCCGGACGCGTCGTTGAACAGGGATTCGCCTTTGAGCACGCTGCGCTGGCGTTGGGTGAGCGAGGCCTCTTTGCCGAGCGAGCTGACGGCCACCGCGTCGGTGGGGCCGAGCGCCGCGCCGAGCGCCAGCGCCGCGGCCAGCGGAACGGCGGGCCATGCGGCGTGCAGCGCGAATCCGACCGCGACCATGGTGGCGATGGCCAGTCCGATGGCCAGGCTCAGGCTGAGTTTCAGCGTTTTGAGCAGCGCCGACTTGTCGATCTCATGCGCCTCAAGGTACAGCAGCGGCGCGATGAACAGCACCATGAACAGTTCCGGGTCGAGCTGGATGTTCGGAATGAACGGCAGCTGCGCGAAGACCACGCCCAATGCGATCTGCACCAGCGGCGTCGATACCTTGGGAATGAACCGGCTCAGGAACGACGACAATACCACTGCTGCGACGATGCACAGGATCAGCTCAAGAACTTCCATGGGTTCCTTCTCGGGGTGTTGGATGGCGATTGTTCGATTATAGAAAATCCACGTTACGCTCGCCGCTGAGGTAGTGGCATGTGGGACAGGTGTCCGTCTCTGTCGGCCGTGGGCGTCTGTTTTGTGTGGGCTGGGTTCGTGTGGAGTAGGTCCGTCTCTGTCTGTCGTGGGCATCCGTTTTGTGTGGGCTGGATTCGCGCGGAGCGATTCCGTCTCTGTCGGCCGTGGCGTCCGTTTCCGGGGTGGGTTCGTGTGGAGTAGGTCCGCCTCTGTCGGCCGTGGGCTTTTGTTTCGTGGGACGGGTTCGCACGGAGTGAGCCTCCTGTCCGTCCCGTGCGACTCTTCCTCACAGGAGCCGCACACGTCATGTTCGATCGGATTGATTGGGATTGGCCATATTCCGCCAAAAGCCGAGGATGGATGTTCGTTTCGGCCTCTGGAGAGGGTCGCACGCGGGCATGTCTGGGATGCGTCCGTGCGCCGCTACACTAAACACTATGACCCCACAGGACGCCATGAGACAGGCTTTGGACCTCGCCCGACAGGCCGCCCGGTCCGGCGACGTGCCCGTCGGCGCGGTGGTGCTTGACTCCGACGGCCGGATCATCGGCCGTGGCTACAACACCCGCGAAGCACAGGGCGATCCGCTCGCCCACGCCGAAATCCTCGCCATGCGCGAAGCCGCCCAGTCCCGCTCATCCCAAGACGCCGCCTCCCCTTATCCCGAGGCATCTCAGCCCCCCGCCTCCCGTCATCCCGGTGCCGCCCAGCCCGCCTCCTCTCAGCTCTCTTCCTCCCCTCATCCCGGTGCTGAGTCTCCCCCCTCCCGTCGTCCCGAAGACTCCCAACCCGCCTCCCCTCATCCCGAGGTCTCCCAGCTTCCCTCCCCTCGTCATCCCGAGCGAAGCGAAGCGAAGTCGAGGGATCTCACCGCCTGGAACCTCGCCGACTGCACGCTGGTCGTCACGCTGGAACCCTGCCCCATGTGCGCGGGAGCGTGTCTGCAAACCCATATCGGCCGCATCATATTCGGCGCATGGGATGCCAAGCTGGGGGCCTGCGGTTCCGTATGGGACATCCCGCGCGATCCGCACGTCGGTCATGTCCCACAGGTCGTGGGAGGCGTGAACGAGCAGGATTGCGCCGCGCTGCTCACCGACTTCTTCGCCGCGCGCCGGTAGCCGCAGATCTCTCGACTCCGGCCTGCTGCCTGCGCGCAGGGTGACGAAAGGCAAGGCATGCTGCGTTCGGAATATCAAAAGGTGCGTCATGTTGCGTTTGGGATGACGAAAGGTGAGGCACGCTGCGTTCGGGATGTCAAAGGCGCGGCACGTGCCGCACGGACTGACAATGGCGCAGTGGCGGCGAAAGGGCGGATTACTTTCCAGCTTGGGCGAACACTCCGCGTCAAGGCAACTAATCCCGACTCACGTACCATCGGAACCAGTCAGCCAACCATATCAACAAGAGGTATGCAATGTCGCACATCGAACGAATCCAAGGCACTTCGGCCAACGGCACCGCTCTCACCGCGCTCTACGTCGAACAGGCGGACGCCGATGTCGCGTTCGCGTTGGTGGCACCGGGCGACGAACTTCCGCGTCTCGTCCACTGGGGACGGCCCCTCGCCGATCCCGAAACCGCGCTCGCGCTGTATGACGCGCTCAAACCGCAACGCGTGTCAGGAGCGCTCGACGACACCGCCTGGCCCTCCATCCTGCCCACGCAGGCGGAATCCTGGATCGGAGAGCCTCGTCTGGTGCTGCGCCGCGGCGGAGTGGAGCTGTTCTGCAAATTCACCGTTACCGACATCGCCGTGGCCGACGATATGGGCACGCTGGACGCGCCCTGGGAATTCGCCGCCGACGGCAGCCCCGTCGCCGCGGCGCAGCCCGTTCCCGGCGTAAGCGTCATCGCCCGCGACGACGAGCAGGGCGTCGAAATCACATGGCATATGGAACTCCTGCCCGGCGGACTGATCCGCCAGCGGGCCGTCGTGCGCAACATCGCCGCCGAAGCCGCGCCGCTGGAAGTCGGCCATGTGGAACTCGGCTTCCCGCTGCCCGCGCAGATGAGCGAGATTCTCACCACCACAGGCCACCATCTGCGCGAACGTTCCCCGCAGCGTCAACAGCTCACCATCGGCCGCTTCGCCAAATCCGCGCTCGCGGGCCGTCCCGACTTCGACGCCAGCCTGCTGCTCAGCGTCGGCGTGCCCGGCTTCGGCTTCGAACACGGCGAGGTCTACTCCGTGCATGTGGGATGGAGCGGCAACTCCGTGCTCTCCGCCGAACGCCTGCCCTACACGCAGGGCGTGATCGGCGGCGGCGAACTGCTGTTCGGCGGCGAAATCGTCCTGTCCGGGGCGGACGACGCCTACACCACCCCGTGGGTTTACGGATCCTACGGCGACGGCCTCAACGAAGTCTCCGCCCGATTCCACGACTATGTGCGTTCCCGCCACCCACGCCTCGTCTCCAAGCCGCGCCCGGTCATCCTCAACACGTGGGAGGCCGTCTACTTCGACCATGACTTCGACACCCTGACGGCGCTCGCCGACAAGGCCGTCGAATCCGGCGTGGAACGCTTCGTGGTTGACGACGGCTGGTTCGGATCCCGCCGCGACGACACCTCCGGCCTCGGCGACTGGCAGATCTCGCCCGAAGTCTGGCCGGACGGCGACAAGTCGCTCAAGGCGCTCGCCGACTACGTGCACGGCAAGGGAATGGAGTTCGGCCTGTGGTTCGAGCCCGAAATGGTCAACCCCGATTCCGATGTGGCGCGCGCCCATCCCGACTGGGTGCTCGCGCCCACCGCAGGCCGCCTGCCCTTGCAGGGGCGCGACCAGCAGGTGCTCGACCTGACCAATCCGGACGCGTTCGACTATATTCTCGGCTGCATGGACCAGCTGGTGGGCGAGTTGGGCATCGACTACATCAAGTGGGACCACAACAAGCTCGTCACCGAAGCCGTCTCCCGCCGCACGTGCCGTCCGGCCGTGCACCGTCAGACCGAAGCGGTGTATGCGATCTTCCGCGAATTGATCCAGCGCCACCCCGGACTGGAGATCGAAAGCTGCTCCTCCGGCGGAGGCCGCGTGGACCTCGGCATTCTGGAATACGCCAGCCGCATTTGGGTGTCCGACTGTGTGGATCCGGTCGAACGCGCCGACATCCAGCGCTACACCTCGCTGCTGGTGCCGCCGATGATGATGGGCGAGCATGTGGGCGCCAGCCCCGCGCACTCCACCAAGCGCGCCACCAGCCAGGAGATGCGTATGGCGATGGCGTTCTTCGGTCATATGGGCATCGAATGGAACCTCAACAAGGAGCCGCAGGAGGCGATTGATCTGCTGGGCAAGTGGGTGGAGGCGTTCAAGAAGCGTCGCTATTGGTTCGCGCAAGGCGATTGCGTGCACGCCGATTCCGCCGACCAGTCGGTCCGTCTCGACGGCATGGTCAAGCCCGACCGTTCGGCCGCTGTCTACCGGTTCACGCAGCTGACCACCAGCCAGACCTATCCCGCCGCGCCCGTGCATCTGCCGGGGCTCGACCCGCGGGCGACATACCGTGTGCTGCCGATGAGGCCGGTCAAGTCAGGGGAATCTGAAATCCACTGTGGCCAGAGCGAACTCGGCTGGTGGAACGATAACGGCGTGGTGCTGTCCGGCCAGATTCTGAGCACCTACGGCATCAGGCCGCCGGCGCTTCATCCGGCGCAGGCCGTCCTTATTCAAGTCATTAAGGAGTGAGGTACGGCCTGCGCCCGTCGCGGCGAAGCCGCTCCCTTCACCTACGGAGAGTCCACTGGACTCTCCGTTTGACGGTTCAGCAGGCCGTCCTTATTCAAGTCATTAAGGAGCAAGGCACGGCCTGCGCTCGTCGCGGCGGGCACAGGTGGAGATTCTTCGACTCCGCTACGCTTCGCTCAGAATGACAAAAGAAGATGCATTTTCTTTTCGTCGTCATCCTGAGCGGAGCCCGTAGGGCGGAGTCGAAGGATCTTACGCCTCGCTCCTCCGATGCTCCTATCCTGAGCGGAGGGCGCAGCCGAGGCGCAAGGATCTCAGCCGATATAGGTGACGATGACGCGGCTGGCGGCGGCTTTGGCCCACAGCTGCCAGTCATGGTCGGCGATGACGAATTTCACCGGTGCCGCCTGATTGTGACGATGCCGGCTGATGCCGTCTCGAATCGAGTCGACGCCGATCGTGGCGAGGAACGCCGATTCCCCGGCGACCATTATCATGCCCGGCATCGCCACATTCGCCACGGTGGCGATCAGCGTGCCCAAGCGGAAGCAGGTGCGGTTGAGCAGTTGCGAGGCCTGCGGCACGCCGCGACGCACATCATCGGCGAAATCCTCGAATGTGGCGGCCCGTCCGATAATCGTCGAATACTGTTCCGCGATGGAATCATCGGTCAGGCACTGCGAGCATCCCACATGTCCGGAGATGCAGCGGGGGCCCTCGGGATCCACGAGGATATGCCCGACCAGCCCGTAGCTTTTATCGGGATACCGGACCGGCTCGCCACGCACGGCCAGCGAATATCCCACGCCCACGCCCACGGTCACCACGGCGAACATCTCGTAGCCCACGCCGGGCCCGAACCAGCAGGCATCCACCAGCAGCGAATCGATGTCGTTGAACACCCCGCATGGCAGTCCGGTGGCGGCATGGACCATCGCTCCGAGGTCGATATCCTCGGTCCAATGCAGGAACGGCGCGAAAGTCACCACCGAATCCTCCCGCACATGGCCGCCGACCGCGACGCCCACCGCCAGCGGCGAGGGGAGTCCGGCCGCGACGACATCGGCGGCGCATCCGGCGACCAGTTTGGCGATCGTCTCGGTCACACAGGCCGGCGACTGGTTCTCGAACGGTTCCTCATGGCGTCCCGACACCACCTCGCCATGCGCGTTGACCGCCGCGGCCACGGCGTAATGCCCGTGCACCTTCAACCCCACGAAGGTGCGGGCGTTCGCGCACAAAGCCAGCAAAGTCTGCGGGCGTCCGCGTCGGTCCGTGCTTTCCTTCGGCATGAATCCCTCCGGTAGCCGGCCTTTGGGGCCGCCGGCGGTGGCGGGCAGTTCCTCGATCACGCCGGCGTAGATGAGATCGCTGGTGATGCGAGACAGGGCGCCCTGCGACAATCCCAGCATCTGGGCGAGCGTCGTGCGGGCGATGGGGCCGTATTTCGCGATGGTGGCCGCCACCTTATGCGTATGTTCGGAACCGGAAAACCATTGCGGAATCGCGTTTTCGTCGGCCATGGCGCCCTTTCGATGACTTTTTGTTTCCTTCTGTATAAAAATACAGCGGTTTTAGTTGTCGGCGCAACGGGGCGCGCAAGCGCTGGGAATGAAAACCGCGAATCGTTATCGTGGAGTGAACTTCCTCCTGCGGCATTGAAGCCGCGGCGTTCGGAAGCGAAGGATAGGAACAAAGGAGTCAACGAATGAAAGACGATTCCCCCACTCGCAAGAGCCGCCGGCTGCATGCCGCGCTGCGCACCACCGCGGCCGTGGCCTGCACCGTCGCCGTGGGCGTCGGCCTGGCCGGGTGTGGTTCGAGCACCGCGGGCACGGTGACGCTGGATTTCTTCCAGTTCAAGTCCGAGGCCGCCGACCAGTTCAAAACGATGATCGAGGAGTTCGAGGCGGAAAACCCGACCATCAAAGTCACCATCAACAACTCCGCCAACGCGCAGACCGACCTGCGCACCCGCTTCGTCAAGAACCGCATCCCGGACGTGATCACCTTCAACGGCGACATCAGCTTCGGCTACTTCGCCGCCTCCGGCGTGTTCTATGACTTCACCGACGAGGAGATCGTCGACGACCTCAACCCCGGCATGGTCGAGATCGCCAAGAACCTCGTGCAGACCACCGACCAGTCCAAGAAGCGTCTGTACGGCCTGCCGTTCGCCGGCAACGCCTCCGGATACATCTACAACAAGGCGCTGTGGCGCGAGGTGGGGCTCGATCCCGAGAACCCGCCGACCACGTGGAGCGAGTTCACCGCCATGCTGGAGACCTTCCAGGAGGCCGGCATCAATCCGCTGCAGGGCACGGTCGCCGACGCGTGGACCACGCAGGCGCCGCTCGCCTCGCTGGCCGGCACGCTGGTTCCCGAAAGCGAGTACACGGGCCTGAAAACCGGAGAGACCACCTTCCAGGAGATTTGGACGGAGGCCGTGGAGAAGGAAGCCGAACTGTTCACCTACTCCACCGCGGACACGGGCGTCACCTACCAGCAGGGCACGCAGAACTTCGCCAACGGCGAGGCCGCGATCATCCCGCTCGGCACCTACGCCATCCCGCAGATCCTGCTCATCAACCCCGACATCGAACTGGGCTTCGCGCAGCTGCCCGCCACCGACGATCCGGACGAGCAGATCCTCACCGCGGGCGACGACGTGATGCTCACCATCGGCGCCGACACCAAGTATCCCGAGGAGGCGATGAAGCTCGTCGAATTCCTTATGCAGGAGGAGCAGCTCAACGCCTACGCCGACGCGCAATCCGCCATCACCCCGCTTAAAGAGACCTACTTCGGCAACGAGGCGCTGGAGACCGTGCGTTCCTTCTTCGAGGAGAACCGTCTGGCCGACTTCTGCGACCATTACATCCCCTCGTCCATCAACATCGGCGGCTACCTGCAGACGATGGTGACCAGCGGCGACACCGACCGCTTCCTGAACCAGATGCAGAGCGAATGGGACAAGGTCCAGGCCAGGACCTTCGAGTGAGCGACTAGATAAGAGGAGACATGATGAGCAACGCCAAATCCGCCAAGAAGAAGGTGTCCACCTTCTCCACCCGCAAGGTCGACCGCGCCTACTATTGGATGGCCGTGCCCGCGGCGATCATCTTCGCGATCTTCCTGTACGTGCCGTTCCTGCAGGGCGTGTTCTACTCGTTCACGAACTCCCAGGGCTACGGCGACTTCAAGTTCATCGGATTGAAGAACTACTTCGCCCTGTTCCAGGACAACCGTGTGGGTCACGCCTACCTGTTCACCTTCGCGATCGCCATCGTGATCACCATTCTGGTGAACGTCATCGCCATGTTCCTCGCGGTCGCGCTCAACGGCAAGATCGCGTTCAAGAACGGCTTCCGCGCGATCTTCTTCATCCCCTACACCCTGTCGGTGCTGGTGATCGGCTACGTGTTCAAATACATCTTCATGAACCCGCTGCCCGAACTCGGCAAGGCGCTCGGCATCGAGTGGCTGTCCAGCTCGCTGCTCACCAACGAGCAGCTCGCGTGGATTCCGATCGTGTTCCTCGCCGTGTGGCAGTCCGTCGCTTATTCGGTGCTGCTTTACCTCGCCGGTCTGCAGACCATCGACGAGGAGATCTACGAGGCCGCCGCGATCGACGGCGTGAACGCCTGGCAGAAGTTCTGGAAGATCACCTTCCCGCTGATCGGCCCCTTCTTCACCATCAATCTGGTGATCAGCCTCAAGAACGCGCTCAACACCTTCGACCAGGTCGTGGCGTTGACCGAAGGCGGTCCGAACTCCTCCACCGAAACGGTGACCTATCTCATTTGGAAGGGCGGCCTGACCGGCGGCGAGTACGCCTACCAGACCGCGAACGCCGTGCTGTTCTTCATCGTGCTGGCCGTGATCGCCATCGTCCAGCTGAAGATCTCCAGCAGCCAGGAAAAGATCTGAGAGTAGAGGGTAAGCATTATGACCAGCGCAACCAACACCTCCGTCGTCTCCGCCACGGAGCCGAAGAACCTCAAATTCCGCAAGGACCGCAACATCAACTGGTGGCTCACCGCCGTCGTCGCCGTCCTGTCCCTGACCATTCTGATCCCGCTGTACTTCACCATCGTCACGGCGCTGAAAACCCCGGCCGAGGCCGGCACCTTCGCCCTGCCGACCAGCTGGGAATGGCATAACTTCCTCGACGCCTCCGACAAGGTGAACTACCCCAAGGCGGCGCTCAACTCCGCGATCATCACGGTCGCCGCGGTGGTGCTCACCCTGATCACCAACACCTTCGTGGCCTACGCCGTGGCGCGCAACCAGGACAAGCGGTTCTTCCGCTTCCTGTACTACTTCTTCATCCTGGCCATGTTCGTGCCGTTCTCCGTGGTGATGCTGCCGATCGCCAAGCAGATGGGCACGCTGCATCTGGACAACCAGCTCGGCCTGATCGTGCTGTACACGATCCTCGGCCTCGGCACGAACCTGTTCATCGCCACCGGCTTCATCAAGTCGATCCCCGTCTCCCTGGAGGAGGCCGCCCGCATGGACGGCGCCAGCACCTGGCGCATCTTCTGGCAGATCATCTTCCCGCTGATGGGACCGATCAACGCCACCATCGCGATCACCACCTGCCTGTGGGCGTGGAACGACTTCCTGCTGCCGTTGATCGTGCTCACCGACCAGAGCAACCAGACGATCCCGCTGGCCCAGTACGTGTTCAGCTCGCAGTTCGCCACCAACTACCCGATGGCGTTCTCCAGCTACCTCATGGCCATGGCCCCCGTCCTAGTCGTCTACATCTTCGCCCAAAAGTGGGTCGTTGGTGGCGTGATGCGCGGTGCCGTGAAGTGAACAGTCCTGTGGACTGTTCATAGGCACCGCCTGAGCGAGGCGATAGCCGAGCGAAGGTAGCATTGAGCCCGCCAGAGGCGGTCCATAATTGCAGTCACCGTCAATGATTCGCTCTTCGCGGTAAGCTGCTCGCCTCACCTAGGGGAAGCTCGTTACATCGAGCTTCCCCTTTTGACAAGTGGTTCATGGAGTCAGCGCGGCCAGCGTTGCTCGGCGGCGTCAAGACTCGGGAAGGCCGAATGAGGCTCTTGCTGATACCAATATGCAACAGTCGCAACATCGTCGCTGCGCTCGAACGCACCACGGTATGCTGAGCCAATTTGTTGCAATGTTACTTTCAAATTGGTTCGGAAAACGATTGGATCGGGTATATGCCAGCGGTAGAGCCCTCTTTGTGGCGGTATGTCATCGTTGTGATAATTGTTGTGGATGAGCTCGTCATGGCGTGAATAGTAAGGGTACCCTAGGTAAGATGTGCTGAAAGTTTGTTCTTCGGTGTGCCCATCTTGTTGGCGGGCGAAACTCCAGGCTCCTCCGAAATAATCCTCGGTTCCGGTGCTGCAGATAGTGGGGTAATTCGTGTCTTCGTCGATGTAGAATTTGACTTCTCCCTCCCCCCACCAGTGGCGTTCCAGCGTGGTCAGGGCTAGGTATGTGCCCGCGTAATGTCCGCTGCCATGGACGCCGTCCAATATCACATAATCTTCTGCAGGCTGTGTTGGGTTCTGTCTCCGCCATTGCGCATGAAACATCGTCGTGTTCTCCGCTAGCGGCTCATCATATAGCCTGTAGTCAATTTGGTAGAACAGGTCGGGAATAGGGTTAGGATGCTGATTCTCCACTGTGATGCGTGCGTGCGAACGAAATGGCATCGGCCAGTAGCTGTTGAGACCGCGTGTGGGCAATGACACCACTGGGATTGAGGTTATGGTGGTGGCGCGTCCAAATCCACAGCAGAAGAAGTCTCCGATTGGACATTCGACGCTTGGTTCGGTTTCGTCATCCCAATACATTCGTAATACGAGATCTCGTAGAACGAAACAGTCGGCATCGGTGGTTCGCTCGTCCAGGGTGAACCATATATGGCTTATTTCTCCTGATCCTGAGATATCCGCAAGCGTCACTGTGGTTCCGGGGGCGATGTTACGCAAAGCGGGTGAGCCTTTACGACTTGGTCCTAGAATGCTGGGAGTCATCGCTGCCTGTCCCGGTTTACCATGGGGATTTTCTGCGTTGATGGCACGGGAGACAAAAGGCTGGGTTTTGGTGAGGTCAAGGATATTATGCATGGTTCTCCTCGTTGCTGATTGATGGTCCATATGAGAGCTCTCTGTCATATGATCAGTCTCTTCAGTTGGCGTCGCGTTGCGGGGCAGGACCGGTGGTGTCACCGGGTATGAGTTGAGTGGGAACGATGGTGTGGGGAGTCTCTAGCTGGCGTCCTTCGAGCAGATCCAGTATTTTCTGTGCGGCAATGCGTCCGATGTCGTGTGCCGGTTGCATTACTGATGTCAGCCCAGCGAGACGATAAGATGGGATCGCATCAAAGCCGATAACCGACATGTCATCCGGCACCCGGATGCCAACACGTCGGAGTTCATGAACGATGGCGAAGGCGCAGTCATCCGACCAGCCGCAGATGGCGGTTGGTCTTTGTGGCAGTGCGAGGATTTGCGCGGTTGCGTGTTTTGCGGGACGATCCGGGTCGCTCGTGAGTTCAAAGGTGCCGCAATCGGTAAGGCCGAGAGAGAAGACAGTGTTTCGATAGCCGTCGATACGGTTATCCTGGCCCCATGGATGTGAAGGCCTGTCCACAAAACAAAATTTGGCATGGCCAAGCGCGGAAAGATATCGAATCGCGTCTCCCTCGGCCTGCATATCGTCTATACGTACCGATCCGTGGCAGTAATCCTGGTTGAGCGCGTTAATAGTCACGATTGGCATGCCCATTGATGAGACGGCATGCTGCTCGTCATCGGTGAGTGAGAACGATACGATTAAAGCGTCCGCATTGCGGTCGGCCGGCAGATTGTCAAAGAAGTGCCGCCGTTCGGTTTCGTTGCTGGCTCGATAAATGAGAAGATCGTATTTGTTTTGGCTGAGCACATCGTAGATGCCCTCCTGAATCTCTCCATTGAACCAAGCCGCTATGGATTCGCATACTAGCAGCGCGATTCGCCGTGTGCATCCACTGGCAAGTGCGGTGGCGGACCGCGATATGGTGTAGTTGAGCGCTTTCGCGGCTTCGATGACACGCTGTTTCGTAGCCGGGGCGACATGCTCTTTATCGCGCAGCGCCCTTGAAACAGTGAACGTCGAAACGCCTGCCTTCAGCGCCACATCCTCTATCGTCGCTTTTTTCATCGTTCTTTCCCTTATGTCATCATCCGTCCGCATCGTTACGGCGGCTGGACACGTGTCTGTCTCCTTCCAATAGGTTAGCAAGTGTGCGCTCATCGGGGCGCGGCAACACCGCCGATGAGCGCTGGGGCTTGGTGACTATCTTGATGTCGGAGTGATGCGAAGCGTTGCCAGCTGGAACGGTCTCAGTGTGAGTGGTGCGCCATCCGCGTGGATGCCGTCCTCTTGCAAAGCTGTAGGTTCGTCTGTATATCGGATGCCCTCTTCCAGCTCATTGGTTTCCGATACGACCGCATCGGCGAGAGGCCCGTATGTTTGCAAGGTGGCGCGGACTGTTGCACCGACGGCTTCGTACAAGCGGACGATGAGGTCGCCAGATCCGTCATCGGCCAGTTTGATCCAGTCGATGATCGCAGTTCCTTCGGCGCATGAGATGCGTACAGGAGAGGACATCTCTGGAAGATTCTCGATGACGGGCGCATTTAACGTGTATGCGGATGCGATTGTTGCCTCCAAGCTATAAGACGGGACAACAGCCCAATCGAAATCATGCTCGCCTTGGTCCGCTTG
The DNA here is from genome assembly GCF_014898175.1 of Bifidobacterium lemurum. Taxonomy (NCBI): domain Bacteria; kingdom Bacillati; phylum Actinomycetota; class Actinomycetes; order Bifidobacteriales; family Bifidobacteriaceae; genus Bifidobacterium; species Bifidobacterium lemurum. The sequence goes on along the minus strand of NZ_CP062948.1, from coordinate 972,221 downwards.
CGGATCTGGCGCGCAGGACCCGCTGAGCAGAGAAAGCCGGACCATAGTGCCGGGTTGGGAGCCGTGAATGGGTGACACGTCTGATCCATAAGTGGACGCATTGACCACCCCAGTTGCATATTGATGGTCCGTGATGTGGATAAACCGATGACTGCAGCTTTCGAACATTGCTTCGTCGCGCACGGTGTTCTTTTGGATTGGTCGTTCGGTGAGACCGTATTGGCAGTCATAGATTGCTCGTGTGGTTTCAATGGCGATGGGAATGTCCACTTTGAGGAATTGCTCCTGTGTATGCCAGTCCACATGTGTATGAAAGTCCATCTGCCTCGATCCAGGACGTAATGTGATATCCGTGATGATGGTGGTTGCTTCCACGTGGATTTCAGATCGGACAGTGGCAGCGCCTGTTCCGTCGATCCTCGCCGATATCAGTCGGCCTCCGGATACGGGTTTGGCTGTGATAAACGCGTCGCGCTCGATATCCCAAGCGTCGAATACGCTGGGCTCGTCCTTCAGTAGTTCGTACTGTCCCATGCGTGTATCTTGCGGGATGATTTCGCGATCAGCTGCGATGTCATACAGGGAAGTGACCGCGCCATCGGAACTGATGATGGCGCGAAGCAATCCATTGTCGATTTCGTACCCCTCGTCATGAGGACGCATCGTGACTGGTGTGGTGGGAGTCGTGACGGTTGTGGGAACGGTTCGCCATGCAAGGTCATCTTCTTTCTGGGCTGAGAAGGGGGATATGCGTCCTCGCGTCAGGATCTTAGCCTGCGGCAAGGCCTTGCTTAGCGCTATGGCTGCGTCGGCACATAGTCGGTGCAACCTTCGCAGGTCGCGTGAGTATTCGTCCCGTGCCTGCCTGTACAGCCACGCAATGCCTGAGCCGGGAAGAATGTCATGGAACTGGTTGAGTAGCAGCTGCTTCCAAATCGATGTGAACTCATCTACGGGATAAGTATAATCATCCTGGTATAAAGCGGCCATGGCGCATAGATACTCCGCGGCGCGAAGCATGGACTCCGTAAGTCGGCAGCCGCGTTTCATCGCCTGCTGCGCGGTTAGCGTGGCGCGATGCAGTTCAAGGTACAGTTCGCCTTTCCATACGGGGAATTCGTCGCCTGCCTCATCGCGCATTTCTTGGTATGCGGTATCGAAGAAGGCTTTTGGGGACATATATTCAGTGCGCGGCAGACCTTCGAAATCGCGGTATCGACGCACCCTCCCGGCCATTTCGCGAGGCACTCCGCCGCCTCCGTCTCCATATCCGAAGAGCAAGGCTCCGCGCGAAGAAAGATCTTTGTCCTTGAAGTTTCGTTGGGCATAGTCCAGTTCTTGGGCGGTGACGAACGCCCCATAGGTGTCAGCCGGAGGAAAGTGCGTGAAGATACGCGATCCGTCGATTCCTTCCCACATAAAGGAGTGGTGGGGGAGTCGTGTGGTGTCGTTCCATGATATCTTCTGTGTCAGGAAATATCGATATCCTGCGCGACGGGCAATTTGAGGGAACGCGCCGGTATACCCGAAGCTGTCCGGCAGCCAGATGATGTCTGTGTCGCAGTTGAGTTTCTCTCGGTAGTACCGTTTCCCGAATGAGATTTGTCGAATCAGTGATTCCCCTGTGGGAATCATACCGTCGGACTCCACCCACATCGCGCCGACGGGCACGAAACGTCCTTCTTGAATGCGATGCTTCATGCGTTCGAACAAGTCGGGATGGGCTTCTTCAAGCCACTCGTATTGTTGTGCCGAACTCATCGCATGGATGTAGTCAGGGTCGTTGTCCATAAGAAGCAGCGCATTCGACACAGTACGGGCGACTTTGCGCTTGGTTTCTCGCACCGGCCACAACCAAGCGGAATCGATATGCGCGTGCCCGATGGCGGCCAGCTGAATGGACGAATGGTTGGCGGGAGCGCGGAGAACCTCTGTGAGAGCTTGCCGCGCGGGTCTGACCGTTGTGAGATCTCGCATGTCAAAAATGTTGAGTGAACGCTGCAGCGCTTTGGCGAGATGCCAATATCGGGCGCCCTCTTTGTCGAGTTGCTCCAAAGCCATGCTGATGGCGTCGAGGTCCATGTGGTATTCCGCCAGCTCATGTTCGTAGGCGCAGACGTCCACGCCGCGGAATTCATATCTGACATCAGCGCACTCTGTGGGACCATTCCCCCAATTCGTTTGCGGGAAAGCTGGAATCATGGGATTGTAGGCTCCCTCAATATAGAGGGTGAAGTTGCCGGAATCATCGACTATCGAATCGCGCCTTCCTTCGGCGTCGACAAGAGGGATTGTGAAATTGCGGGGGTGCAGTCCTTTAATCACCGTGCCGTCGGGGCGATATACCAGACCCTCCACTTGACCTCCGACAGGACCGTCGAGGTAGCCTAACCGCGCCACCAATTCGATGGCTCTGCCTTGCGCTTCGTCAAGATGCGCGTTCCCTGTGACTTTGAACCATGTGGTGCCCCATGATGTTCCCCAGGGCTCGTTTTGTGCGACGTCGATGAAGGGGATTGCGCCGTGCTGGGCACGAGCGAGTACATCGTCGGCGGGTTCCGGTTCTCCGGGATTGCGGAAGGCTTTCACGGAACAGCGCTCAAGCACTGGGTGGATGCGCGGTTCTATGCGTTCCTTCATGACGCGCTTGCAGCGTTCTACCTGCTGTTCGGGTTTGAGGATCATCTCAACTCCTTTGTTGTGGGACATTCCAATATGCTAAACGCTTTGGTATCGGGGTAATATCTAGCAGTATAGTAGGTGTGCCGATATCTTGAGTGCCGGTTTTGCGAGAATCCGGCATAATGCTGCAAAATAGCCGTTTTTTCTGCGTGTCGAACGGGTTTGACAAGTATCTGCTGGCGTGATATTCTCGGCTGCATAAACGCTTATGTAATGTGTCAATCCCGGCACTCATAGGTGTTTGTCAAAGAAGACATCGCACAGCAGTGCGGAAAGGAAAGAGGTTAACATGCGAAATCTCAACAGAATGGCTGCCGCCTTTGTCATCGTAGCCATGGCTTCTGGGCTTGCCGCTTGTGGCCCAGGTTCGTCAAATTCGAATGACGGCGCGCAGAATGAGGCTGTCAGCACCGATCTTGGCGATGAACAAATCGAGCTCAAACTTTGGGATGGCGCAGGCCTGAAGGCGAAGGACGATGCCTTAATTGAGGCGTTTGAAGCGAAATACCCCAATATCACCATCACGGCCACATATGATCCCGACAACGTGAGCGCGCAGAACGGGCCCCGTGTGATTTCCGCTTCTGAAACTCCTGACATCGCGCGTATCACCGATGTCGGCTCTGCCGCTCGTGGTGGCCATGTAATCAGTCTTGAGGAATACGCCGAAGCCTACGGGTGGGACATTCCGGAGAGCCAAACCAGTACCTACAGCATGAATGACGATCAGGAACTGGGGGAGGGCGACCGCTATGCCATCCCTGATGGATTCACGATGACCGGCATTTTCTGGAACAAGGAACTGGCGGGCGAGCTGGGTATCACCGAGGCTCCGAAGACCATCGAGGAGCTTGAAGAAGATATGGCGATTGCTAAAGAAGCCGGTGTTCTGCCGATGATGGCTGATGCCAAGGACGCGGGCGTCATCCATCTTCTTGACGGTCTGTTGATCAATGAGAACGGCGTCGACGCCATTCGCGCGTTCACTTTGCAGCGTGACGGTGCCACCATCGATACTGACGGCACAGCAACGGCCGCGCAATATATCGCCGATTGGGCGGCAGCTGGCTATTTCCCCGACGGTGTGAATGCCATCGATTCGTCCACCGCGCTGTCCAGGTTCACCAAAGGCGAGGGCCTGTTCTTCCCGGCAGGTAATTGGTATACCTCGTCCATCTCTGAAGCCATGGGCGATACCGCGGGCTTCATCGCTGTTCCTCCGCTCGAAGAGGGCGAGGGCTCAGGCGGTGCGCTCGATGGCGCGACTCCGTGGGGCATCCCAACCAACGCCGAACATAAGAACGCCGCTGCGGCATTCATCAATTTCCTGATGAGCGACGAGGCTCGCCAGATTATGATCGAGAATGGTTATGCTCCCGTGGGAGAAGGCGAAGCCACCAGTGATGATCCCGTGATGCAATCCGTGCTGGAGACTTATTCCGAGTTCATCGCAGGTGGCAATACCGCCACGCATATCTACAATTCGACCGCAGGCATTCAGGCGAATGCTCTTATTCCGGCCGTTCAGGAGCTGATTGATGGTTCGTTGCAGCCCTCCGATTTCGGCAGTACCATCCAAGCGAAGTATGAAGATGAGCTTGGAGAGTAACGGATGACGTCCAAGACATCAGTCGCGCCGTCCCTCGCCCACGATAATGAACGTGGGCAGGGGCGGCCCCCCATGCGTCAAGCAGCGGTTCCTGGACGTAAAGCCCAGACGGTCAAGCGGGCGATTCGCGGTTACGTGTTCATCTTGCCGGCATTGCTGTTTTATGGACTCTTTGAGTTGTGGCCAATCATTCAAACGGTGTGGTATTCCTTCTACAACTGGAATGGAATCGATGAAAGCACCTTCATCGGATTAGGTAATTACATTCGTGTGTTCACGGATTCCGAACTCCTCGGCAGCATTGGCCATGCGTTCTATCTCATTATCTTCTTCTCTGTGATACCGGTGTGTCTGGGCCTTATAGTCGCCGCGCTGATTAAGGATGTGCGTTCGCAAGTCGGCAAAGGCGTCGCCCAAGTATGTCTGTTCTTGCCTCGTATCATCCCCGGTGCCGCCGCTGGCGTGGCTTGGACTTGGATGCTTGCGGATACAGGAACGGTGAACCAGATTCTGCAAGGTCTGGGATTAGGGGGAATCACCCGCTCATGGCTGGGCGAACAGAGTACGGCATTGCCTGCGGTGGGCGTGATCGGATGCTGGCTTCAGTTGGGGTTCTGCATCGTGTTGCTGCTTTCGGGTATTGGAGCCATCGACCAGTCGTTGTACGAAGCCGCGTCGTTGGATGGTGCGGGATGGTGGCGGCAGTTGTTCTCCATTACCATTCCTGGACTACGCGGTCAGATCGGTGTGTGCTTCACGATGACTATCGTCGCGGCCCTTGCCAGCTTCGACGTCGTGTTTATGTCTACGCAAGGTGGCCCGGGCACGTCCACTATGGTGCCTGGCGTGATGGTGTATCGCCTGGCGTTCCAGCAAAACCGCGTCGGCTTGGCTTCTGCGCTCGCTGTGGTTTTGATGGCATTGGTGCTGCTGGTGGTAGGTCCGCTGCAACGACTCGTTGAGGGAAAGAAGGAGCGCTAACTATGAAAAAACCGCTCTCTGTTCGTGCCGCCGGTAATATCGTGTTGGTATTCATGGTTGCATTTTCGATATTACCGTTCTTCTCGATGCTGTCTGCGGCCCTGCAGCCGCAGGGGTCCATGCCGGAAGGCATCCAGTTCACCGCGACTCCGCACTGGGAGAACTTTATCGACGCGTGGAATATGGCGAATATTCTGCCGTTGCTTAAGTCAAGTTGCATCCTCGTATTGGCTGTGGTGCCGACCGTGGTGCTATGCTCCGCATTGGCGGGATATGCCATGGCACAGCTGCGCGTCCCTGGACGAGGCGTACTGTACGCAATCTTCATCATCGGTCTGACCATTCCTTTCGAGACATTGGTGACGCCGCTGTATTACGAGATTGACGGACTTGGGCTTCTCAATACCCGATGGGCGCTGATTCTGCCGCTTATCGGATTAAATCTGTCCTTTGGTGTCGTATGGATGCGCCAACATTTCGAGCAGATGCCGCGGGATCTTATGGAAGCAGCCAGTATTGACGGCGCCGGTGATTTTCAGACGTTCGTCCGTATTCAGTTGCCTTTGGCATTACCGGCGCTTTCATCACTGGCGATTCTGACCTTCCTGTCCACATGGAACCAGTTCCTGCTGGCAGTGGTGCTGATCAACGATCCACTGAAACGAACGATGGCTGGCGCTCTCCAGACGTTTGTTGGCACATATCAGACAGATGTGGTGTTGCTGAACGCGGGCGCGCTGTTGATTATGGCTCCTACTATGATTCTGTTCATCATATTGCAGCGTTACTTCATCCGCGCCATGCTGGCTGGTTCGGTTAAGGGCTGACCGTCCAATTTTATAATTCCATTTGATGGCCGCCGTAATCAGTTCGGCGGTCATCTTGTTGCACTGGGAGAATTTTGCGATCATGGTCGATAAACACCCCGACGATTGGTGGAAGGACGCCGTCGTCTACCAGATCTATCCACGTTCGTTCCGTGACAGTGATAGTAACGGCGAGGGCGACATCCAAGGCGTAGTCGACAAACTTGATTATCTCGCCCAACTCGGTGTCGATGCCGTCTGGCTTTCACCGTTCTATCCCTCGCCGCTGGCGGACGGTGGCTATGACGTGGCCGATTATTGTGCGGTGGATCCGCGCTTCGGCACCATGAGCCAATTCGACGAACTGGTCGCTGGCGCGCACCAGCGGGACATCAAAGTCATCATTGACATTGTGCCTAATCACACTTCCAACCAGCATCCGTGGTTCCGCGCCGCGCTTGCGGCCGGGCCTGAGTCGCTTGAGTCGGCTCGATACGTGTTCCGTCGTGGTCGTGGCAAACACGGCGAACTGCCTCCCACCAACTGGTTGAGCAATTTCGGTGGTTCTGCATGGGAACCCTGCGGCGACGGCTGGTACTATCTGCACTTGTTTGCCCGCGAGCAGCCCGACCTCAACTGGGACAACTTCGAGGTACGTGAGGAATTCCATCGCATCCTCGAATTTTGGTGTGATAAAGGAGTCGACGGATTCCGCGTCGATGTTTCGCATGGTTTGTCCAAAGATCTCGACGAGCCGCTGCGTGACCGCCCGGAACCCACCCTGATGGCGCCTCAGTCCGCTGACGGCTCCGATCCAATCTGGGACCGTGACGAGGTGCATGTCATCTACCGTGGCTGGCGTGAGATATTTGACCGGTATGCGCCGGCCAAATATGCGGTCGGAGAGTCCTGGACGCCTTTCACTCCGCGTATCTTCCAATATGCACGGCTCGATGAGCTCGGCGCGGTGTTCGATTTCTCTTTGCAGAAGGCTTCGTGGAACGCGGATGAGTATCGCACTGCCATCGAACGAACGCACCATTATGCGATTGAAGCCGGCACATCTCCCACTTGGGTGCTTGGCAACCACGATGTGCCACGCATCGCATCGCGTCTGGGACTGCCCGTTGGAGCGAACATTGAGTCATGGGTTACCTCGAACGGCACCAATCCTCCCATCGACCCCGCCAGCGCAGACCGCCGTGCCCGCGCCGCCGCTCTGGTGATGCTGGGGCTTCCTGGTACCGCGTTCATCTACCAAGGTGATGAGCTCGGACTGCCGGAGGATTTCGATTTGACGGAGGGCCAGGTGCAGGATCCGAATTGGGAGCGATCCGGACACCGTTTCAAAGGCCGCGACGGCTGCCGAATCCCCCTGCCGTGGACTGTCGATGGGCCGACATTCGGCTTCAGCGACACAGGCTCTAGCTGGCTGCCTCAGCCTGACTGGTTCGCTTCCTACGCGGTGGAACGTCAGTGCGGCACCGTCGGTTCTATGCTGGAGCTGTATCGTGCGGCTCTGGCTTTGCGTCGACGGTGGGTTGCTGCAGGCGTTGATCTTCGATTCGACTGGTGGTCGGTCGAGAGCGCGGTCGATGGAGCGAATCCGGCGGATGATGTGTTGAGCTGGTCTTTGCCCTCGGGCATGCATGTGCTGGTAAACTTCTCCACCGTGCGATGCCAGCCATTGCCGGATGGCATGGCGGTGCTGCTCTCGTCCGATCCGCAATGGTTGCCGGGTGAGTCCGTCGAATCCGTTCCTCCGCAGACCGCTGTCTGGCTGGTTGCCGAGTAGTTTGCTGGCGTCTGTATCCGTCCAAGAAGGAGCTCTTCTACGCCGCAGTTGTGCGGCCAGAAGGAGCAGGCGTTACTCGTGGGCGACACATGCTATCTGCTGATCCCATGCGCGGCGATACGTCGCAAAATGTTGCGAGCTAATATAGTGGCTGGCGTGTGGGTTGTCTGCGTGGGATCGAAAACCGACGCAGTTCGACAAGTCCAAGTGCGCGCCGCGATTTGTCCGCTGTTGATTATCGAAGCCGTTGCTTTCGATGACATGCGGATTGAGCCCGCCCAGCCGTTCGATATTGATGCTCGATGCGGCTAAACCAAGCTGTGCATATCCGTGAGATTGGAATCAGCAGGGAATTACTTTCCGGCACGCCAGCTGAACCGTCCAGATGGGAATAAAAACCTTTGTCTGACACCATGGGTCATGTAAACAAAAACGTCTGGCTCGATGGAGTGCCGCACGGCATCGTCGCTGAGAGCGGATGAGCAATGGAAAACGTAAGAAAGGAACTCGACGATGACTTCTTTGAACCGCCCCACTCTTCCCGACGCCGTGCGCACCAACGGCGCGACTCCGAATCCGTGGTGGTCGAACGCCGTGGTGTACCAGATCTATCCCCGATCCTTCCAGGACAGCAACGGCGACGGCTTCGGCGACCTGAAGGGCATCACCTCCCGTCTCGACTATCTGGCCGATCTGGGCGTGGACGTGCTGTGGCTCTCCCCGGTGTACAAGTCCCCGCAGGACGACAACGGCTACGACATCTCCGACTATCAGGACATCGACCCGCTGTTCGGCACGCTCGAGGACATGGACGAGCTGCTCGCCGAGGCGCATAAGCGGGGACTCAAGATCGTGATGGATCTGGTCGTGAACCACACCTCCGACGAGCACGCGTGGTTCGAGGCGTCCAAAGACAAGACCGACCCGCACGCCGACTGGTATTGGTGGCGTCCGGCCAAGCCCGGCCACGAGCCCGGCACCCCCGGCGCGGAACCGAACCAGTGGGGATCCTACTTCGGCGGTTCTGCGTGGGAATACTGCCCCGAGCGCGGCGAGTATTTCCTGCACCAGTATTCCAAGAAGCAGCCCGACCTCAATTGGGAGAACCCCGCGGTGCGTCGCGCTGTGTACGACATGATGAATTGGTGGATGGATCGCGGTATCGACGGCTTCCGCATGGACGTGATCACTCAGATCTCCAAGACCATCGACGCCAACGGCAAGCTGCCGGGCGAGGAAGGTTCTCTGATCGAGGATAATCCGGTGGGCGAGGAGGGATATTCCTCTCCGTTCCCCTTCTGCTCGGACGGACCCCGCGTCGACGAGTTCCTCGCCGAAATGCGTCGCGAGGTGTTCGAGAAGCGCGAGGGTTATATGAACGTGGGCGAAGCCCCCGGCGTCACCCCGTCCCGCAACGAGCACATCACCGATCCCGCGAACAAGGAGCTCGATATGCTCTTCCTGTTCGACCACGTCGGCGTGGACCAGAAGCCCGGCGGTTCCAAGTGGGATGTGGTGCCTTTCGAGGTGAAGAACCTTCGCGAACGTCTTGCGGACCAGCAGTCGGCGGTCAAGAAGGCCGGCTGGGCCAGCTTGTTCTTCTGCAACCATGATCAGCCGCGCGTGGTGTCCCGTTGGGGTGACGACTCCACCGAGGAGGCCCGCGTGCGTTCGGCCAAGGCGCTCGGCTTGCTGCTGCACATGCATCGCGGCACTCCGTACGTCTATCAGGGCGAGGAGCTGGGTATGACCAGCGCCCACTTCACCAGCCTCGACCAGTACCGCGACCTGGAATCCATCAACGGATTCCGCCAGCGGGTCGAGGAAGCCAAAGTGCAGGGCGCGGAATCGATGATGGCCTCCTTGGCCCTGATCAGCCGTGACAACGCCCGCACTCCGATGCAATGGGATGGGTCGAAGTACGCCGGCTTCACCGCGCCTGACGCGGCCACCGAGCCGTGGATCAGCGTGAACCCGAACCATGCCGCGATCAACGCGGCCGCCGAATTCGACGATCCGGATTCCGTGTACGGCTTCTACAAGCAGCTCATCGCCCTGCGCCACGACAATCCCGTCGTCTCCGCCGGCGATTGGAATCTGGTCGATGCGTCCGACGAGCATGTGTACGCCTTCGTGCGCGAGCTTGACGGCCGTCGTCTGCTGGTGATGGTGAATCTCTCCGGCCGTCCGGTCGACCTGCCCGCCGAATCCGCCGCCCTGCTGGCCTCCGGCATCGATGAATCCCAGGTCGTGATCGCCACGCGTGGCGCCTCCCACGCCGTCGTCTCCATCGCCAACAACGAGCTGGCCGGTTGGGAAGGCGTGGTCGTAGCCCTGTAAGCCACGCGGATTGCCTTTCTGACGGCAAGACCTCTCGCCCCGTACGCGCGTCGTGCGGGGCGTTTTCATATCGGACCGGCATCATCCCATCCGTTGGTCGTTCGTCCGGCGTTTGGCCGCCCGCCGCTTACAATGCACACTATGGAACAAAAGGACGTCCTCAAAGCATTGCAGCGTGACCATGCGGCCGAATTGAAGCTCGCCGCCGAGCGATTGAACGGCACGGCCCGTCGAACGGAACCGATTCCGTCGCCCGCCCTGTCCGAAATGACCGGCCACGAGATTATTTTGAAGCCGGAGAATCTGCAGGTCACCGGGTCGTTCAAAATCCGCGGCGCCTACAACAAAATCGCCTCCCTAAGCGAGGAGGAGCTGGCGCGCGGCATCGTCACCGCCTCCGCGGGCAACCATGCCCAGGGCGTCGCCTATGCGGCCCGCGAACGCGGCGCCAAGGCCACGATCTGCATGCCGACCATCACTCCGCCGCTGAAGGTCGACGCCACCAAAGCCTACGGCGCGGAAGTCGTGCTGCATGGCGATGTGTTCGATGAGTCCGCGGCCTATGCCGCCAAGCTTTCCGAAGAGCAGGGCATGGTCTACGTGCCGCCCTTCGACGACTATGAGGTGCTGTGCGGCCAGGGCACCATCGGCCTGGAGATTCTCGAGGACGTGCCGAACGTCACCGATGTGATCGTTCCGCTTGGCGGCGGCGGTCTTGGTGCCGGCGTCGCGCTCGCCATCAAAACCTTCAGGCCCGAAGTGCGTGTGATAGGCGCGATCCCCGAGGGCAGCCCCGCTTTCAAGAATTCCTTCGCGGCTGGACGTGTGGTCGAGGCCGACCAGGTGGTCACCTCCGCCGAGGGTGTCGCCGTCAAACATCCGGGCGACCTGACCTTCGCGCTGCTCAACGAGTTCCTCGACGACCTAGTCACCGTCACCGAGCGCGACATCAACGAGATGATCCTGCTCATGCTCGAAAAGCACAAGCTTGTGGTCGAGGCCGCCGGCGCGGTGTCGCTCGCCGCGTTGGAACATCTCAACCTGCGTTCGCGCAAGTTCGCCGCCGCGGGAGGAGATCATGTGGTGGTGCCGATCATGTCCGGCGGAAACATCGACACAGTGACCATGGGCGCGGTGATCCAGAAGGGCATGATCGCCCGCGGCCGCATCATGAACTTCGAGGTCGAACTGCCCGACACCCCGGGCCAGCTCGTCAAGGTGGCCACGCTGCTCGCGCGCGAACGCGCCAACGTCATCGCCCTGGACCACGACCAGTTCAAGGCGTCCGGCCATTACACGAACGCGGTGGCGCTCGGCGTCACGGTGGAGACCAACGGCCCCGACCATATCGACCGCATCCTCGCGGCGCTTAAGGAAGCCGGTTTCACCCCCAACCGCATCTACTGACCCGCCGACCCGAGTCGCGCCTGTGCGTCCCTCGTGCGTCCCGGGTTGCGTTCGAGCGTTCCTCGTACGTCCTGAGCCGTGCCCAAAGGGCGAGGCGCAAGGATCTCCATCGCAGCCACCCACGCCTCGCCTCCGTTCAGAACATTGAGCGGAGGCGAGTCCGTATTCAGGGGCGGATCAGTCGGAGGCGAGGGTCTCCTCAACCAGCTGCGGCAAGGCGACGGCGATATCCTCATGGATAAGCCGCGTGGCCAAGCGGTCGTACTGCGTGCGTCCCATATTCATGATGGTGATCGGCACTCCCGCCTCGGCTGCCACCGGCACAATGCTCGCCGCCGGATACACCTCCAGCGTGGAGCCGATCACCCACAGCTCATCCGCCCGTGCGGTCAGACGATACGATTTCTCCATCGCGCCTTCCGGAAGCATCTCTCCGAAATACACCACATCGGTTTTGAGCAGCCCGTTGCAGGGCATATCACCCGAGTAGGGGAGCCTGCGGTGGCAATGCGGATCCGGTTCCTCGTCCAGCCGGTCCATGATGTCGGCCGTGTCATATTTCTGATGGCATTTCATGCAGTGCGAGGTGCCGATGGTGCCGTGCAGGTTCACGATCACCTCGTCGCTATTGCCCGCCTTCTCGTGCAGTCCGTCGAAATTCTGCGTGGCGAGCAGGCTGAGCATGCCGGCCTGTTCGAGTTTCGCCAGCGCGGCGTGTGCGGCCCCCGGCTGGGCGTTCCATACCGGTGATTCCTTCTGCCAACGCCATGAGTAGGCCCGCGCCTGTGGGTCGTTTCGGAACAGGTCGATGTCGTAGACGCTGGTTTGCTCCGGATGCTTGGTCCATACGCCGTCCGGTCCGCGGAAGTCGGGTATGCCAGCGGAGGTGGAGATTCCTGCGCCGGTCAGCACTGCGATTGTTTTCGTCATGTCTATAGGTATACGCGCACGCCGTTTCCTGTACAACCGGATGGCGGATGTCGCCGAAGAATGGGATCGGACCGTCCCGTCCCGCACGCGTTGGCCCGATAGACTCCCAGATTCGTGCTGGTGATCGGCAAGGTCCTGTTCTCGCACATGTTGGTCCGTCCTGTCCCGCAGGAGTATCGCTGGACTACGGAATGCGTGATATCGCGGCTGATGTGGTTCGGCTTCATCATGAAAGATGCCGCCGAGTCCGTTCCGGTGGGACGACCGCTGCGACACGCCGTATCGAAATTGATTTCATTACTTTCGGAGCGCTTCATCAGCGATATTCTGGTTTCAAGCGGGCAAAAAGCCCTTTTATGACACGCCGAAAGAACCGTGTGTTTTCAACGGTTCTTCGCTTTTCTGCGCCCTGCGATTTGCGTAAAAGGGCAAGGGCGTGTAAGTTTATCTCTTGCTGCCGGTCAGCGAGGGGAAATCTCCAAGAGATTGCTTCGGACTGAGTGTGTGGTGGTGGTTTGAGAACTCAAGAGCGTGTTTGTACTACTTCTTTATAGTCAATGATTGCCAGTTCATTGCCCGCCTGGTTTTGCCGGGTCCGCGGGAGCGGTTAATGGGTGGTGAGGTTTTTGTGAGTGGCGTCCTTCCTTATAGGACGTGCTCGTCATTTTCTTTTGGAAAATAATTGTTTGAGAGTCATCTATTCGATGTCTTTCCACGAGGTTTTTTTGTGGAGGGTTCGATTCTGGCTCAGGATGAACGCTGGCGGCGTGCTTAACACATGCAAGTCGAACGGGATCCACCAAGCTTGCTTGGTGGTGAGAGTGGCGAACGGGTGAGTAATGCGTGACCGACCTGCCCCATGCACCGGAATAGCTCCTGGAAACGGGTGGTAATGCCGGATGTTCCACATGATCGCATGTGATTGTGGGAAAGCTTTCGCGGCATGGGATGGGGTCGCGTCCTATCAGCTTGATGGCGGGGTAACGGCCCACCATGGCTTCGACGGGTAGCCGGCCTGAGAGGGCGACCGGCCACATTGGGACTGAGATACGGCCCAGACTCCTACGGGAGGCAGCAGTGGGGAATATTGCACAATGGGCGCAAGCCTGATGCAGCGACGCCGCGTGCGGGATGGAGGCCTTCGGGTTGTAAACCGCTTTTGTTGGGGAGCAAGCGATAAGTGAGTGTACCTTTCGAATAAGCACCGGCTAACTACGTGCCAGCAGCCGCGGTAATACGTAGGGTGCAAGCGTTATCCGGAATTATTGGGCGTAAAGAGCTCGTAGGCGGTTTGTCGCGTCCGGTGTGAAAGTCCATCGCTTAACGGTGGATCTGCGCCGGGTACGGGCAGGCTGGAGTGCGGTAGGGGAGACTGGAATTCCCGGTGTAACGGTGGAATGTGTAGATATCGGGAAGAACACCAATGGCGAAGGCAGGTCTCTGGGCCGTTACTGACGCTGAGGAGCGAAAGCGTGGGGAGCGAACAGGATTAGATACCCTGGTAGTCCACGCCGTAAACGGTGGATGCTGGATGTGGGGCCCGTTCCACGGGTTCCGTGTCGGAGCTAACGCGTTAAGCATCCCGCCTGGGGAGTACGGCCGCAAGGCTAAAACTCAAAGAAATTGACGGGGGCCCGCACAAGCGGCGGAGCATGCGGATTAATTCGATGCAACGCGAAGAACCTTACCTGGGCTTGACATGTTCCCGACCGCCCCAGAGATGGGGCTTCCCTTCGGGGCGGGTTCACAGGTGGTGCATGGTCGTCGTCAGCTCGTGTCGTGAGATGTTGGGTTAAGTCCCGCAACGAGCGCAACCCTCGCCTGATGTTGCCAGCGGGTCGTGCCGGGAACTCATCAGGGACCGCCGGGGTTAACTCGGAGGAAGGTGGGGATGACGTCAGATCATCATGCCCCTTACGTCCAGGGCTTCACGCATGCTACAATGGCCGGCACAACGGGATGCGACATGGCGACATGGAGCGGATCCCTGAAAACCGGTCTCAGTTCGGATCGCAGTCTGCAACTCGACTGCGTGAAGGCGGAGTCGCTAGTAATCGCGAATCAGCAACGTCGCGGTGAATGCGTTCCCGGGCCTTGTACACACCGCCCGTCAAGTCATGAAAGTGGGTAGCACCCGAAGCCGGTGGCCCAACCCCTTTGTGGGAGGGAGCCGTCTAAGGTGAGACTCGTGATTGGGACTAAGTCGTAACAAGGTAGCCGTACCGGAAGGTGCGGCTGGATCACCTCCTTTCTACGGAGAATTCAGGACGACGTTGGTCGTCCGGTGCGAACGCCCCTTCTTCATGGGCCGCCCGTTCGGGTGGCCGGGAGGGGCTGCTGGTGTGGAAACGGTCGTTGGCTTCCGCGTCCTTCGGGGCGTGGGGGAGTGGTGCGGGCATGCTTTTGGGCTCCCGGACCGCCACCCGCGACGAAGGTCGTGGGCGTGGGTCCTCGCCCGTCGGGTCCGTCCCTTCCCCTGTCGGGGTGGTGGCGGCTTGGCGCGCGCGTGGGTGGTTTGAGAACTGGATAGTGGACGCGAGCGAGAACGGGAGGCCTTCGTTGGTCTCTTGTCTCGCTGTTGATTTCGATCGAACTCCTCACTTGTTGTGAGGGTGTTCGTTTGATCGTTTTGTTGATCGTTTAGTGTGATGATTTGTTGTCTAGGAGTTTGCTGGTGTTCTTGCGGCATGCTCAACGCTTCTTTGTTGGGTGTTGGGTGTTGCTTGCAAGGGCGTATGGTGGATGCCTTGGCAGACAGGACCGATGAAGGACGCGAGGGGCCGCGATAGGCCTCGGGGAGCCGCCGACTGGGCTTTGATCCGAGGATCTCCGAATGGGGGAACCCGCCAGCCGTCATGGGCTGGCACCGCCTTCGGGCGGGGGGTACGCAGGGAAGTGAAACATCTCAGTACCTGCAGGAAAGGATATTCCGTGAGTAGTGGCGAGCGAAAGCGGATCAGGCTAAACCGTCCGCGCGTGATACCCGTCGGGGGTTGCGCGGGCGGTGTCGCGGGAACGCGCCTCCGGGCTCCGACGGGCCCGGCGGGAGTGACAAAACCATGTGTCAGGGGAACCGGGTTGAATACCGGGCCGCAGAGGGTGATGGCCCCGTACCTGAACGCGCATGGTCTCCCGGCCGCGTCTCCCAAGTAGCACGGGCCTCGTGGAATCCCGTGTGAATCTGCCCGGACCGTCGGGTAAGCCTAAATATTCCTGTCTGACCGATAGCGAACGAGTACCGTGAGGGAAAGGTGAAAAGTACCCCGGGAGGGGAGTGAAACAGTCTCTGAAACCATGCGCCTACAATCCGTCGGAGCCTTTCGGGGTGACGGCGTGCCTATCGAAAAATGAGTCTGCGAGTCAGTGGTATGTGGCGAGGTTAACCCGTCGTGGGGGATCCGTAGCGAAAGCGAGTCTTAAAAGGCGTTTTAGTCGCGTGCCCTGGACCCGAAGCGGGATGATCTAGCCCTGAGCAGGTTGAGGCGCGGGTAAGACCGCGTGGAGGACCGAACCCACTTAGGTTGAAAACTGAGGGGATGACTTGGGGTTAGGGGTGAAAGGCCAATCAAATTCCGTGATAGCTGGTTCTCTCCGAAATGCATTTAGGTGCAGCGTCGGTTGATTACATCCGGGGGGTAGAGCTACTGGATGCTTGCGGGCCCATATCGGGTACCAATAGCAACCAAACTCCGAATACCCGTGATGCGTATTCCGGCAGTGAGTCGGCGGGGGATAAGCTCCGTCGTCGAAAGGGAAACAGCCCAGATCGTCGTCTAAGGTCCCCAAGCGTGTGCTAAGTGGGAAAGGATGTGGAGTCGCATAGACAGCCAGGAGGTTGGCTTAGAAGCAGCCATCCTTAAAAGAGTTCGTAACAGATCACTGGTCTAGTGGTTCCGCGCCGACAATGTAGCGGGGCTCAAGCACACCACCGAAGACGCGGCAGCAGCCTTTGGCTGCTGGGTAGGAGAGCGTTCCATGCGGGGCGAAGCGGCGGCGTAAGCCTGCCGTGGACCGCATGGAAGTGAGAATGCAGACATGAGTAGCGAAAGCGGGGTGAAGATCCCCGCCGCTGGATGACTAAGGGTTCCGGGGCCACGTTCATCGTCCCCGGGTTAGTCGGGTCCTAAGGCGAGGCCGACAGGCGTAGTCGAATGGACGAACGGGTCGATATTCCCGTACCGGCTTTCAGCCGCCAAAACCGAGGCTTGGAGTACTAACCTCCGGTCTTCGGCTTACTCCTCCTTCGGGAGGGGGATGCCGGATTCCGTTGGGACCGATCCTTGTAGTAGGTCAGCGCAGGAGTGACGCAGAGAGGTAGCCGGCCGCGGAGGTGGTTTTCCGTGGTCAAGCGTGCAGCCCGTCCCCCAGGCAAATCCGGGGGGCGTGAGGGCGAGGCGCGATGATGGGGCCCGTGATGGGCCGAATCCGGTGATCCTGGCTGCCGAGAAAAGCTTCGGCGTTAGGCTGTCGGCCGCCCGTACCCCAAACCGACACTGGTGGTCAGGTAGAGAATACCAAAGCGATCGAGCGAATCCTGGTCAAGGAACTCGGCAAATTGCTCCCGTGCCTTCGGTATAAGGGAGACCCCCTCGCGTGAACCGGCCTGCCCGGGGAGCGTTGGGGGGTGGCACAGACCAGGGGGTAGCGACTGTTTACCAAAAACACAGGTGCATGCGAAGACGTAAGTCGCTGTATATGCACTGACGCCTGCCCGGTGCCGGAAGGTTAAGAGGATCCGTCAGCTTTTTGCGAAGCGGTGAATTCAAGCCCCGGTAAACGGCGGTGGTAACTATAACCATCCTAAGGTAGCGAAATTCCTTGTCGGGTAAGTTCCGACCTGCACGAATGGCGTAACGACTTCCCCACTGTCTCGACCAGGAGCTCGGCGAAATTGCAGTACGAGTAAAGATGCTCGTTAAGCGCAGAAGGACGAAAAGACCCCGGGACCTTTACTATACCTTGGTATTGGCATTCGGTGCGGATTGTGTAGCATAGGCGGGAGGCTACGAGACCACGGCGCCAGCCGTGGTGGAGCCGTCGTTGAAATACCGCTCTGTTCGCATTGGATGTCTCACCTCGACCAGTCATCCTGGTCAGGGACAGTGCCTGGCGGGTAGTTTAACTGGGGCGGTTGCCTCCCAAAGAGTAACGGAGGCGCTCAAAGGTTCCCTCAGCCCGGTTGGCAATCGGGTGGCGAGTGTAAGTGCACAAGGGAGCTTGACTGCGAGACTGACGGGTCGAGCAGGGACGAAAGTCGGAACTAGTGATCCGGTGCCGGCGCACGGACGCGGCATCGCTCAACGGATAAAAGGTACCCCGGGGATAACAGGCTGATCATTCCCAAGAGTCCATATCGACGGGATGGTTTGGCACCTCGATGTCGGCTCGTCGCATCCTGGGGCTGGAGCAGGTCCCAAGGGTTCGGCTGTTCGCCGATTAAAGCGGCACGCGAGCTGGGTTCAGAACGTCGTGAGACAGTTTGGTCTCTATCCTCTGCGCTCGTTGGAATCTTGAGGAGGCCTGCCCATAGTACGAGAGGACCTGGGTGGACGAACCTCTGGTATGCCGGTTGTCGCGCCAGCGGCACGGCCGGTTGGCTACGTTCGGAAGGGATAACCGCTGAAAGCATCTAAGCGGGAAGCCTGCTCCAAGATTAGGATTCCATGGGACCCTCGAGTCCCTGTAGCCCCCATGCAGAACACGTGGTCGATAGGCCGGATGTGGAAGCCCCGCGAGGGGTGGAGCTGACCGGTACTAACGGGCGAAAGGCAACATCCCATCCCTCCCTTCCGGGAGGGGCCGCAAGCATCACCCGGCAAGCCACCGGACGACAAGGAGCACGACTCCGGTCCGCACTGCGATCAAACACGAAACCACGCGTCCGCTAGCCGGTTCCCAACCCACCGACACACCCCCACCGCGGGGCATAACAGAAAGATTTGCGGCGGCCATGGCCTGGGTGAGACGCCCGGTCCCATTCCGAACCCGGAAGCTAAGGCCCAGCACGGCGATGGTACTGCACCCGACAGGGTGTGGGAGAGTAGCACGCCGCCGCACCACACGAACAGGACGGCCCCGGTCGAGCCACACGGCTCCCGGGGCCGTCCCCATACCCACACACACGACAAACCGCCAACACGACAAACCCGACCACCACATGGTGCTCGGGTTTTTTCGTATTTGGAGCTGACATAATAAGCGTTATCGGCGATTTTGCCTCATTCTCCTCTTTTCTGCATCAAGTCTAACAAAATGATGCAGAAAGAGAGGAGAATGAGGTAGAACTGAGATATGCATGACTTCGATTACCTCACGCTGCCCGCAGCGCTTACCGATCCCGGCATCACCAAGCTGCTGCTCGAAATTCGCGAGCATAAGGGGCGGCAGAATCTATGGCTGACCGCACGGCCGGATGTGCTGGAATCGTTGATCCATGTCGCTCAGATCGAAAGCACCGGCTCGTCCAACCGTATCGAAGGCATCGTCACCACCGAACGCCGCCTGGCGGATCTCATGGTGCGCAGCATAGAACCGCGAGGTCGCGCCGAAGAGGAAATCGCGGGGTATCGAGATGTGCTCGCGCTGATTCACGAACAGCATGACTATATCGCCATTAGCCCCAATGTGATTCTGCAGCTTCATCGGGATCTGATGCGCCACACCTCGCTGTCGTATGGCGGGCGTTGGAAGGATGGCGACAATGAAATCGTCGGGCTTGATGACCAAGGCAACCGCATGGTGCGTTTCCGACCTGTTCCTGCGGTCGCCACTCCCACGGCCATGGAACGGCTATGCTCGACCTTCCGTGATGCGCTGGAGGCGGACCGCTATGATCCGCTGCTGCTGGTCATTCGTTTCGTTTTCGACTTTCTGTGCATCCATCCGTTCAATGACGGCAATGGACGTATGAGTCGGCTGCTGACCGTGCTGCTGATGGAGCAATCGGGATATCTGGTCGGTCGCTATATCAGTGTGGAACGGCTAATCGAAGACAACAAAAGCCTGTATTACGACGCTCTCGCCGCAAGTTCGGCCGGATGGGATGAAAACCTCAATGACGAGGCACCATTCGTGCGGTTCATGCTGGGCGTGGTGCTTGCCGCATATCGCGACCTGGCGCAACGAGTCGAGACGGTGGCGGGCGGCGGGCGGAAAACCAAAGCCCAACGGGTCGAAGACGTGTTTGAACGGCGTCCTGGCAAAATCACCAAGGCGATGATTCACCGCGAATGTCCCGATATCAGTCTGACGACCATAGAACGTGCCTTGAAGCAATTGGTCGATGAAGGCCGTATCGTCAAAGTCGGCGGCGGCCGTGGCACCGGCTATGTGCTTGCCTCGCCAGGTGATCGCACTCGGAGGCCCCGATGACCAGAGCGAAGATCTCGGACGAGACTGAGAACGCCGCGCATCCAGACGGAACATCATGCGAAGATCAGACGATGCGCGGCATGGGCGTGTCGTCGCTTTTGTGGTGATTGTGTGTGGACGAATAAGCGTTACTGCGTCGTTTTCTGGAGACAAAGTATTTCCGCGGGGATTTTTGTTCACTGAAACGCGTTTTCGACACGCCGATGAAAGGCAGTGTTTGCAACGATTCGGCAATGTCTTGCCGATGTGGATTTGCGTTTTGGTTCGGGTGTGTGTAAGTTATTCATCTTGCTGCCGGTCAGCGAGGGGAAATCTCCAAGAGATTGCTTCGGACTGAGTGTGTGGTGGTGGTTTGAGAACTCAAGAGCGTGTTTGTACTACTTCTTTATAGTCAATGATTGCCAGTTCATTGCCCGCCTGGTTTTGCCGGGTCCGCGGGAGCGGTTAATGGGTGGTGAGGTTTTTGTGAGTGGCGTCCTTCCTTATAGGACGTGCTCGTCATTTTCTTTTGGAAAATAATTGTTTGAGAGTCATCTATTCGATGTCTTTCCACGAGGTTTTTTTGTGGAGGGTTCGATTCTGGCTCAGGATGAACGCTGGCGGCGTGCTTAACACATGCAAGTCGAACGGGATCCACCAAGCTTGCTTGGTGGTGAGAGTGGCGAACGGGTGAGTAATGCGTGACCGACCTGCCCCATGCACCGGAATAGCTCCTGGAAACGGGTGGTAATGCCGGATGTTCCACATGATCGCATGTGATTGTGGGAAAGCTTTCGCGGCATGGGATGGGGTCGCGTCCTATCAGCTTGATGGCGGGGTAACGGCCCACCATGGCTTCGACGGGTAGCCGGCCTGAGAGGGCGACCGGCCACATTGGGACTGAGATACGGCCCAGACTCCTACGGGAGGCAGCAGTGGGGAATATTGCACAATGGGCGCAAGCCTGATGCAGCGACGCCGCGTGCGGGATGGAGGCCTTCGGGTTGTAAACCGCTTTTGTTGGGGAGCAAGCGATAAGTGAGTGTACCTTTCGAATAAGCACCGGCTAACTACGTGCCAGCAGCCGCGGTAATACGTAGGGTGCAAGCGTTATCCGGAATTATTGGGCGTAAAGAGCTCGTAGGCGGTTTGTCGCGTCCGGTGTGAAAGTCCATCGCTTAACGGTGGATCTGCGCCGGGTACGGGCAGGCTGGAGTGCGGTAGGGGAGACTGGAATTCCCGGTGTAACGGTGGAATGTGTAGATATCGGGAAGAACACCAATGGCGAAGGCAGGTCTCTGGGCCGTTACTGACGCTGAGGAGCGAAAGCGTGGGGAGCGAACAGGATTAGATACCCTGGTAGTCCACGCCGTAAACGGTGGATGCTGGATGTGGGGCCCGTTCCACGGGTTCCGTGTCGGAGCTAACGCGTTAAGCATCCCGCCTGGGGAGTACGGCCGCAAGGCTAAAACTCAAAGAAATTGACGGGGGCCCGCACAAGCGGCGGAGCATGCGGATTAATTCGATGCAACGCGAAGAACCTTACCTGGGCTTGACATGTTCCCGACCGCCCCAGAGATGGGGCTTCCCTTCGGGGCGGGTTCACAGGTGGTGCATGGTCGTCGTCAGCTCGTGTCGTGAGATGTTGGGTTAAGTCCCGCAACGAGCGCAACCCTCGCCTGATGTTGCCAGCGGGTCGTGCCGGGAACTCATCAGGGACCGCCGGGGTTAACTCGGAGGAAGGTGGGGATGACGTCAGATCATCATGCCCCTTACGTCCAGGGCTTCACGCATGCTACAATGGCCGGCACAACGGGATGCGACATGGCGACATGGAGCGGATCCCTGAAAACCGGTCTCAGTTCGGATCGCAGTCTGCAACTCGACTGCGTGAAGGCGGAGTCGCTAGTAATCGCGAATCAGCAACGTCGCGGTGAATGCGTTCCCGGGCCTTGTACACACCGCCCGTCAAGTCATGAAAGTGGGTAGCACCCGAAGCCGGTGGCCCAACCCCTTTGTGGGAGGGAGCCGTCTAAGGTGAGACTCGTGATTGGGACTAAGTCGTAACAAGGTAGCCGTACCGGAAGGTGCGGCTGGATCACCTCCTTTCTACGGAGAATTCAGGACGACGTTGGTCGTCCGGTGCGAACGCCCCTTCTTCATGGGCCGCCCGTTCGGGTGGCCGGGAGGGGCTGCTGGTGTGGAAACGGTCGTTGGCTTCCGCGTCCTTCGGGGCGTGGGGGAGTGGTGCGGGCATGCTTTTGGGCTCCCGGACCGCCACCCGCGACGAAGGTCGTGGGCGTGGGTCCTCGCCCGTCGGGTCCGTCCCTTCCCCTGTCGGGGTGGTGGCGGCTTGGCGCGCGCGTGGGTGGTTTGAGAACTGGATAGTGGACGCGAGCGAGAACGGGAGGCCTTCGTTGGTCTCTTGTCTCGCTGTTGATTTCGATCGAACTCCTCACTTGTTGTGAGGGTGTTCGTTTGATCGTTTTGTTGATCGTTTAGTGTGATGATTTGTTGTCTAGGAGTTTGCTGGTGTTCTTGCGGCATGCTCAACGCTTCTTTGTTGGGTGTTGGGTGTTGCTTGCAAGGGCGTATGGTGGATGCCTTGGCAGACAGGACCGATGAAGGACGCGAGGGGCCGCGATAGGCCTCGGGGAGCCGCCGACTGGGCTTTGATCCGAGGATCTCCGAATGGGGGAACCCGCCAGCCGTCATGGGCTGGCACCGCCTTCGGGCGGGGGGTACGCAGGGAAGTGAAACATCTCAGTACCTGCAGGAAAGGATATTCCGTGAGTAGTGGCGAGCGAAAGCGGATCAGGCTAAACCGTCCGCGCGTGATACCCGTCGGGGGTTGCGCGGGCGGTGTCGCGGGAACGCGCCTCCGGGCTCCGACGGGCCCGGCGGGAGTGACAAAACCATGTGTCAGGGGAACCGGGTTGAATACCGGGCCGCAGAGGGTGATGGCCCCGTACCTGAACGCGCATGGTCTCCCGGCCGCGTCTCCCAAGTAGCACGGGCCTCGTGGAATCCCGTGTGAATCTGCCCGGACCGTCGGGTAAGCCTAAATATTCCTGTCTGACCGATAGCGAACGAGTACCGTGAGGGAAAGGTGAAAAGTACCCCGGGAGGGGAGTGAAACAGTCTCTGAAACCATGCGCCTACAATCCGTCGGAGCCTTTCGGGGTGACGGCGTGCCTATCGAAAAATGAGTCTGCGAGTCAGTGGTATGTGGCGAGGTTAACCCGTCGTGGGGGATCCGTAGCGAAAGCGAGTCTTAAAAGGCGTTTTAGTCGCGTGCCCTGGACCCGAAGCGGGATGATCTAGCCCTGAGCAGGTTGAGGCGCGGGTAAGACCGCGTGGAGGACCGAACCCACTTAGGTTGAAAACTGAGGGGATGACTTGGGGTTAGGGGTGAAAGGCCAATCAAATTCCGTGATAGCTGGTTCTCTCCGAAATGCATTTAGGTGCAGCGTCGGTTGATTACATCCGGGGGGTAGAGCTACTGGATGCTTGCGGGCCCATATCGGGTACCAATAGCAACCAAACTCCGAATACCCGTGATGCGTATTCCGGCAGTGAGTCGGCGGGGGATAAGCTCCGTCGTCGAAAGGGAAACAGCCCAGATCGTCGTCTAAGGTCCCCAAGCGTGTGCTAAGTGGGAAAGGATGTGGAGTCGCATAGACAGCCAGGAGGTTGGCTTAGAAGCAGCCATCCTTAAAAGAGTTCGTAACAGATCACTGGTCTAGTGGTTCCGCGCCGACAATGTAGCGGGGCTCAAGCACACCACCGAAGACGCGGCAGCAGCCTTTGGCTGCTGGGTAGGAGAGCGTTCCATGCGGGGCGAAGCGGCGGCGTAAGCCTGCCGTGGACCGCATGGAAGTGAGAATGCAGACATGAGTAGCGAAAGCGGGGTGAAGATCCCCGCCGCTGGATGACTAAGGGTTCCGGGGCCACGTTCATCGTCCCCGGGTTAGTCGGGTCCTAAGGCGAGGCCGACAGGCGTAGTCGAATGGACGAACGGGTCGATATTCCCGTACCGGCTTTCAGCCGCCAAAACCGAGGCTTGGAGTACTAACCTCCGGTCTTCGGCTTACTCCTCCTTCGGGAGGGGGATGCCGGATTCCGTTGGGACCGATCCTTGTAGTAGGTCAGCGCAGGAGTGACGCAGAGAGGTAGCCGGCCGCGGAGGTGGTTTTCCGTGGTCAAGCGTGCAGCCCGTCCCCCAGGCAAATCCGGGGGGCGTGAGGGCGAGGCGCGATGATGGGGCCCGTGATGGGCCGAATCCGGTGATCCTGGCTGCCGAGAAAAGCTTCGGCGTTAGGCTGTCGGCCGCCCGTACCCCAAACCGACACTGGTGGTCAGGTAGAGAATACCAAAGCGATCGAGCGAATCCTGGTCAAGGAACTCGGCAAATTGCTCCCGTGCCTTCGGTATAAGGGAGACCCCCTCGCGTGAACCGGCCTGCCCGGGGAGCGTTGGGGGGTGGCACAGACCAGGGGGTAGCGACTGTTTACCAAAAACACAGGTGCATGCGAAGACGTAAGTCGCTGTATATGCACTGACGCCTGCCCGGTGCCGGAAGGTTAAGAGGATCCGTCAGCTTTTTGCGAAGCGGTGAATTCAAGCCCCGGTAAACGGCGGTGGTAACTATAACCATCCTAAGGTAGCGAAATTCCTTGTCGGGTAAGTTCCGACCTGCACGAATGGCGTAACGACTTCCCCACTGTCTCGACCAGGAGCTCGGCGAAATTGCAGTACGAGTAAAGATGCTCGTTAAGCGCAGAAGGACGAAAAGACCCCGGGACCTTTACTATACCTTGGTATTGGCATTCGGTGCGGATTGTGTAGCATAGGCGGGAGGCTACGAGACCACGGCGCCAGCCGTGGTGGAGCCGTCGTTGAAATACCGCTCTGTTCGCATTGGATGTCTCACCTCGACCAGTCATCCTGGTCAGGGACAGTGCCTGGCGGGTAGTTTAACTGGGGCGGTTGCCTCCCAAAGAGTAACGGAGGCGCTCAAAGGTTCCCTCAGCCCGGTTGGCAATCGGGTGGCGAGTGTAAGTGCACAAGGGAGCTTGACTGCGAGACTGACGGGTCGAGCAGGGACGAAAGTCGGAACTAGTGATCCGGTGCCGGCGCACGGACGCGGCATCGCTCAACGGATAAAAGGTACCCCGGGGATAACAGGCTGATCATTCCCAAGAGTCCATATCGACGGGATGGTTTGGCACCTCGATGTCGGCTCGTCGCATCCTGGGGCTGGAGCAGGTCCCAAGGGTTCGGCTGTTCGCCGATTAAAGCGGCACGCGAGCTGGGTTCAGAACGTCGTGAGACAGTTTGGTCTCTATCCTCTGCGCTCGTTGGAATCTTGAGGAGGCCTGCCCATAGTACGAGAGGACCTGGGTGGACGAACCTCTGGTATGCCGGTTGTCGCGCCAGCGGCACGGCCGGTTGGCTACGTTCGGAAGGGATAACCGCTGAAAGCATCTAAGCGGGAAGCCTGCTCCAAGATTAGGATTCCATGGGACCCTCGAGTCCCTGTAGCCCCCATGCAGAACACGTGGTCGATAGGCCGGATGTGGAAGCCCCGCGAGGGGTGGAGCTGACCGGTACTAACGGGCGAAAGGCAACATCCCATCCCTCCCTTCCGGGAGGGGCCGCAAGCATCACCCGGCAAGCCACCGGACGACAAGGAGCACGACTCCGGTCCGCACTGCGATCAAACACGAAACCACGCGTCCGCTAGCCGGTTCCCAACCCACCGACACACCCCCACCGCGGGGCATAACAGAAAGATTTGCGGCGGCCATGGCCTGGGTGAGACGCCCGGTCCCATTCCGAACCCGGAAGCTAAGGCCCAGCACGGCGATGGTACTGCACCCGACAGGGTGTGGGAGAGTAGCACGCCGCCGCACCACACGAACAGGACGGCCCCGGTCGAGCCACACGGCTCCCGGGGTCTTCCCATATCCGGACCCACACCGGAACCCCCGACCCCGCCCGGGACGACGGGAAGGGACAGCCGCCATCCCGAGCGCAGTCGGATCACACCGGCACGCGAAATCGAAACCAGCGCGACGATGCCGGAACCCGAACCGGACGACCCACCGTCCGAACACGGGCAGGAACCCCATCCAACACCGGACCACGCGGGATGCAACGACCACCCCGTCATCCCGAGCGCAGTCGAGGGATCCCCATCGCCAAACGTCAAAACCCTCCGACGGATGGGCGCTCTCAGAAGAGACCTCCATCCGCCGGAGGGTTTGTTATATGCGCTGAAAGCCGGCGGAACCTAACCGACGAACCTTATCGATCCAAACGGAAGCCTTGAGCCTCGGAAGGAGACAGGACGGGCTTGTTCAGCACGCCTTGGTCGACGCCGACGGCGGCGATCTGGTCGCTGAACGCATCGACCGGACGGTCCGCTTCGCGTAGATCGTAGTACCGGTGCAGAGTCTCATCGAAAGCGGCGAGGTCGGCGCGGAAGGCGTCCTCATTCTCATCGTCAGCGGGGTAAGCGTTCTCGAAGAACTGCATCGAGCGCGGCATGCGCGGCTTGACCTCGGGATCCTGGTCGGGCTTGCCGATGGCCAGTCCCAGCACCGGATAGGTGCGCTCAGGCAGTTCGAGCAATTCGATAAGGGCCGGCACATCATTCAGCAGAGAGCCGAGGATCACGCACCCCAGGCCGAGGCCATAGGCGGCGGTCTCCATCGCGTGCAGGGCCAGCACGGCGTCGTTTTGGGCCTGCGAGTAGCGGTAGCTGGAAGTCAACGTGTACTCGTCCGCGGTGACGTCCACGCCTTTGCCGGCTGCGATGCGCGAGTTGCGATGCTCGTCGAGCACGAATACGTACAGCAGCGGCGCGGTGGCGATGTAATCCTGATGTCCGATTTCGGCGAGTTTCGCCTTGACCTCGGGATCGGTGACGCGGATGGCCGACCAGTCGTTGAGGAACTGGCTTGACGCGGCATGCTGCGCGACGGTTTCCAATGTGGCGACGGTGTCGGCGTCGACGGCCTCGTTCTTGAATTTGCGGATGGAACGACGGTTCAGCAGAGTGCTGACAACCGGATTATCGATGATATGCTCACTCATTCGCCCATTGTCGCAGGAGCGAAGGGGAAAACCAAACGGATATCGCTATAAGGGAAAGTCAGCGGCGGGCTTTGCGGTGACGGCGGTCGACCAGTGCCTGGGATCCGCGGTCGGAAAGCTGCGAGACGATGGCTCCGAACGCGGCGGAGGCGGCGGCGAACGCCAGACTCATCACCAGTCCCTGTTGGGCCGCGTCACCGGCGGTTTTGCGCCCCGGACCGCGATCCCACAGCAGCTGGAAGGCTTTGCCGGCGGCCAGACCGGCGAGTGTGGGCAGTGTGAATTTGATGAGCTTGTCTCCCAAGGAGTCGGGATCGTTGAGTCGCTGGTCTCGCATGGCGTTCACCTTGTCGTCGATGGCGTGGAACTGGGCGACGATGCGGTCCGCTGAAGAACCCTCGTAGCCGTCTTGGTAATCCGCGTATACGTCAGTCATGGATTCCCAGTGTAGTTCGTGGCACGTAAATCGTCATGGGGACGTCCGGTTCCGTCGAAGTGCGCGACACCATGCCGTTCCTCATAATCCGACGCGCGCGAGTGGACTAGAGTGGAGCGTATGACAACACAGAGCGTTGGTGGCAAAGCAGCTACGAAATCCGGCCGTCTGGTGCTGTTGCGCCATGGACAGACCGTATGGAGTGAATCCGGACAGCATACCGGTCGCACGAATATTCCGTTGACCGCCGAAGGTGAGCGGCAGGCCGTGGCGGCCGGCGAACGTCTGCGGGAGGCGTTTTCCGACGGGTTCGCGCAGGGATGCGTATTCGCCAGTCCCCTGCGCCGTGCCCAGCAGACCGCCGATCTGGCGGGTTTCACGGAACGCGCCACATTGGACGGCATCGCCGAATGGGATTACGGCCGGGCCGAGGGGCGTACTCGTCGGCAGGTGAGCGAGGCCGCCGGTTTTGCATGGGATGTGTGGCGTGACGGCTCGCTTGCGTTGCCCGAGTCGCTTGAGGGCGATTGGGTGGAGACTCTGCCCGGCGGAGAGCGGATCGCCGTGCACAACGGTCGGGGTGAGACGTTGGACGAGGCCGCGGCGCGCGCCCGTGGCGCGATCGCCGAAGTGCTGCCTCTGATCGAATCCGGACGGGACGTGCTGCTGGTGGCGCATGCGCATATCCTGCGCATCCTCACCTCGCAGTGGCTGGGAGTGGAACCTGGGTTCGCGCGCCTGCTGCGCCTGGACACGGCGCATTATTCGGTGCTTGGGCAGTACAAGGGCGACAACGTCATCGAGCGTTGGAATAGTTGATTTGAGATCGCGAAACGGGTTTGGTGTGTCGGATTCGCTGAACAAGGCCGATTCTCCACACCAAACTTGAGAATCAACCGTTTTACATGAGCGAGGCTCGATGGCCCGACACACCAAACTCTTACTCCCGGTTCGGACGGGGCATTTTGGCCTATAGGCTTGGATCGGCCCGCGGTTGCGGGACTTTCCGTGATGTTCGTGGCCCTATGATGTTCGTGACTCTGCGGCGCAGGCGTGGTCGCCGGTCGCCGGATCGGAACCGGCGGCGGTTGGCTCCGCCCCGTAGCGAGAACGGTTGGTCCGCTTCTTGTGGTTCACAGACGCATGTCCGCTGTGAGCCATAGACATTCAGGAGAGAAGCGTCGAAATTTTTGCCAACGTTTGTACTTAATTCTGTTCTGAAGAATGTTGAAAAATCAAGGAAAATAAGATGTGAGAGGTGCTGTGTGCCATAAATGGGCAGAGGAAAAAATGCTATCGTTTGCAAAATTGGCGATTCTGGTGCACAATAGATGCTGTCGAGGGTTGTGATGGTGCCACCCAGGCATCATGTTCCGGCGTGAGTCGGGCAACTTGATAGAGAAAGGTTCGACGATGAATCGTACAGTCAAAGCGGCGGTCAGCATGATCGCGATCACGGCCATGTCCATCGGCGCGCTTGCGGCATGCGGAAGCAGCTCCGCCGGCGACTCCGAAGGCAAGGTCTACTTTTTGAACTTCAAGCCGGAGGCCGCCGATCAGTGGACCGCGTTGGCCGAAGCGTACACCGAGGAGACCGGCGTCACCGTCGAAGTGCAGACCGCCGCCTCCGGAACCTACGAGCAGACGCTGAAGTCGGAGATCGCGAAAACGGACGCCCCCACCCTCTTCCAGGTGAACGGCCCGGTCGGCTACCAGAATTGGAAGGGCTACACCGCCGACATGAGCGACACCGAGGTGTACAAGCAGCTGCAGAACCAGGATGTGGCGCTCACCGACGGCGACAAGGTCGTCGGCATCCCGTACGTGATGGAGACCTACGGTCTGATCTACAACAAGGACATCCTGAACAAGTACTTCGCGCTGGACGGCGCCAAGGCCACCTCCATTGAGGACATCGACTCCTTCGACGCGCTCAAGGCCGTGGCCGACGACATGCAGTCGCGTAAGGACGAGCTTGGCATCCAGGGCGCGTTCACCTCGGCCGGCTTCGACTCGTCGTCCGACTGGCGTTTCAAGACCCATCTGGCCAATCTGCCGCTCTACTACGAGTTCCAGGAGGACGACGTCACCGAGCAGCCGAGCGAGATCAAGGGCACCTATCTCGAGAACTATAAGGACATCTTCGACCTGTACATCACCGACTCCACCACCGAGCCCACCCAGCTGAGCTCCAAAACCGGCGACGACGCGAACTCCGAATTCGCGCTCGGCGAGGCGGCCTTCTACCAGAACGGCACCTGGGCCTGGACCGACCTCGAGAAGGCCGGCATGACCGCCGACCAGGTGGGCATGATGCCGATCTACTTCGGCGTGGACGACGCGAACGAGGGTCTTGCGACCGGTTCCGAGAACTATTGGTGCATCAACGAGAAGGCTTCCGAGGCCGACCAGCAGGCCACCGCCGACTTCCTCGCCTGGGTGATCACCTCCGACACCGGCAAGAAGGCGCTGAGCGAGGATATGGGCTTCACCACCCCGTTCAAGACCTTCGACGATGTTGAGACCGACAACCCGCTGACCGCGGCCGCCGTGGAGGATCAGTCGTCC
Organism: Bifidobacterium lemurum; assembly: GCF_014898175.1. NCBI lineage: Bacteria > Bacillati > Actinomycetota > Actinomycetes > Bifidobacteriales > Bifidobacteriaceae > Bifidobacterium > Bifidobacterium lemurum. Next base: position 942,216 of record NZ_CP062948.1, on the reverse strand, counting down.
GGCAAGACCCAGGTGAGCTGGAACTTCACGATGATGCCGTCCGAGGAGTGGAAGAACCAGCTTGGTTCCGCGCTGCTCGAATACGCGCAGGGCACCGGCGACTGGAGCACCGTGGAATCCGCTTTCGTGGACAACTGGGCCACCGAGTACGCCAACGCCAACAGCTGATCGGGCGAGTCCGCTGATTCGCTGAATCCCGTCAAAGGGGAGGCGGTTCGACCTGAACCGCCTCCCCTTCTCGTTGTCTTGGGCGATGGCCTTCCCGTCTCGCCGTCCCGGGCGGAGAACGTTCGTTCGGGACGGCGTCGGGCTATGCGTCCGCGCGGACCCGGCTGGTGCTCGCGCGCACCACCAGCTGCGCGGGGAACACCAGGAACGGGGTGTCGGGAGTGCCGCCATCGATCAGCTCAAGCGTGGTGCGCGCCGCCTCCTGGGCCATCTGAACCGGATCCTGCCGGATGGTGGTCAGGCCGATGTCGTCGGTGTAGAAGCTGTCGTCATAGCCGATGATCGACACGTCGCCGGGCACGGAGAATCCGTTGCGTTCCAGCTGGAACATCAGCGGCAAGGCGATGCCGTCCTCCTGACAGGCGATGGCGGTGGGCATGGATTCCATGCTCATCAGCTGCGTGACGGCGCTGGCGATGCGGTGCTCGCCCTCATGCACGTCGATGACGCGCGGCGTGATGCCCTCTTTGGCGCAAACCTCCATAAAGGAGTCGAAGCGTTGCTGCACGCTGAAATGCAGTGAGACGTCGCGGTTGGTGCGCACGTAGGCGATGTTGCGGTGGCCGAGCGCGATGAGGTGCCGGGCGGCCAGCGTGGATCCCTGAACGTCGTCGATGTTCACCGCGGCGGTGAACCCGCGTTCCTGGGGCAGCACCGAATTGATGCCCACGATCGGCACTCCCACGGACGAAAGCTGGGTGATCTCGTTGTTGTCGATGTCGAACGAAGCGACGATCACCGCGTCGGCGTTGCGGCGCACGGGAAGCATCTCGAAGAACTCCTTGCGTTCCTCGATGCTGGAGATCTGGAATATGGAGATATCGTAGCTGTTCGCGTGCAGCACCTGATTCAGGCCTTCGATCACCGAAGCGCTGAACCACAGGCGGATATGGTCGCTCATCAGCAGCGCGACGCGCAGGGAACGGCCGGATTTGAGCGCGGCGGCGGATCGGGACAGGGAGAAATGCAGCTCGTCGGCGATGCTCAGCACGCGCTCGCGCGTGCGGGCCGATACCAGATCTGGTCTGGTGAAGGAGCGGGAGACGGTGGAGATGGAAACACCGGCGGCCTGCGCCACATCCTGAATGCTTGAGCTCATCGGTTCCTCTTGTGTTCTGTGCGGACGGCTGGCCCGTTCGCGGCACCGAGACGCAGCGCAGCGAGCGGATTGCTCCAGCATACATGGCGATATGGGAGAAACTCAATATGAAAACGATTGGTATACAAACGTTTGCAATACATAAGAAATCAGTGAAAAGTGCATAATTTGCGGTATTTTGAAGTATTGCAATACGAGCAAACAAGCCAGTCTGTGCGTTTCTGCAAGCGATAAAATGACAACGTTTGACAGACGTGCCGCAACAAGCTAGCATGAGCATAAGCCGGTTGTTCCCGGCCGCCAATTACCGGCGGGTCGCGGAACGAACCGTACGGACGCCAACTTCGCACGATGCCGTGCGCGGCAAGGCTCAACGAAGAGGAAGGCACGCAATGATCAGCATGGCCGGTAAAGCGGTGCGACGGTGGTGGGCGCTTTTCGCGCTTCCCACATTCGCGGCGTTCATCATCGGGTTCGTCGTTCCATTCATTATGGGCGTATACCTGAGTTTCTGCGATTTCACCACAGTGACCGACGCCGAATTCGTCGGTGTGAAAAACTATGCCAAAGCCCTGCAGGACAGTGAGTTCGTGCATGCGCTCGGCTTCTCGACCGCCCTGACCGTGGTCACCACCATCGTGATCAACGTGGCCGCGTTCGCCGTGGCCTACATGCTCACGAAGAAAATCAAAGGGTCGAACATCTTCCGTTCGGTGTTCTTCATGCCGAACCTCATCGGCGGCATCATCCTGGGCTATATCTGGATGCTGCTGCTCAACGGCGTGCTCGCCCACTGGGCCAAGTCGCTGACCTACTCCGCCACCTATGGTTTCTGGGGACTGGTCATCCTGGTCTGCTGGCAGCAGATCGGCTACATGATGATCATCTACATCGCCGGACTGCAGGCCCTGCCCACCGACGTGCTCGAGGCGGCCGCCGTGGATGGCGCTTCCGGCACCCAGACCATGTTCCGCATCATCATTCCGCTGATGATGCCGAGCATCACCGTGTGCTCCTTCCTGTGCGTGACCAACGGCTTCAAGCTGTACGACCAGAACCTCGCGTTGACCAACGGCGCGCCGAGCAATATGTCGGAAGGCCTGGCCATGAACATCACCCGCACCTTCTACGGCCGCGTGGGCTGGGAGGGCGTGGGCCAGGCCAAGGCCGTGCTGTTCTTCGTGCTGGTGGCCGTGGTCGCGCTGATCCAGAACAAGCTCACGACAAGCAAGGAGGTGACCGCGTGATGAACGAGGGAAGGAAGCTCAAGCACGGCGGATTATGGACCCTGCTGTTCACGGTGATCTCACTGGCGTGGGTGTTCCCCATCGTGCTGGTGGTGATCAACTCCTTCAAACAGAAGGCCTATATCTCCAAGAACGCGTTCTCGATCCCCACGGGCAAGGCCTTCGTCGGCTTCGAGAACTACGTGCGCGGCATCGAGGTCACGGATTTCTTCGCCAGCTTCGGTTGGACCGCGCTGATCACCGTCGGTTCGGTGCTGCTGATCCTCGTGTGCACCTCGATGTGCGCGTGGTGGATCGTGCGCGTGAACAATTGGGCCGCCAAGCTGCTCTATGTGCTGTTCCTGTTCAATATGATCGTGCCATTCCAGATGGTCATGTTCACCCTGTCCAAAATCGCCGACATGCTGGGACTCAACACCCCGTGGGGATTGTGCTTCGTGTATCTCGGCTTCGGCGCGGGACTCGCGGTGTTCATCTTCACCGGCGTGGTCAAGGGCATTCCGGTCGAGTTGGAGGAGGCCGCGATGATCGACGGCGCCTCCGTGCCGCGCATCTTCTTCCAAGTGGTGGTGCCGATCATGCGGCCCTCCATCGTGTCGGTGGCGATTCTCGAAGCCATGTGGATCTGGAACGACTACCTGCTGCCCTACCTCACGCTGGACCTGCGCCACTACAAGACCATTTCGGTGGCCATCCAATACCTGAAGGGCGGCTACGGCTCGGTCGACATGGGCGCCATGATGGCCTGCCTGGTCCTGGCGATCATCCCCATCATCATCTTCTACCTCATCTGCCAAAAGCACATCGTCAGCGGGGTGATGGCGGGAGCGGTGAAGGGCTGACGACTGGCGTCGCCAACCCTTGGTGGGCGCCCCGGTGGGGCGCCCACAGGCTTCCGCCTGAGCCGGCCCGGCAGGGTCGGCGAAGGTGATGTTGAGTCCGCCGGAGGCGGTTCATAATCGCAGGGCCGGAGGCGGCGCGGTGAAGGGCGTCCACCTAATACGCCATTTTCTGCGTCATCCCGAGCGGAGCCCGCAGGGCGGAGTCGAAGGATCTCATGACGGATGGAGATCCCTCGACTGCGCTCGGGATGACGAGGAAGCCGCTCCGTCCAGGACGACGGTGAAGCCGCGTTTCGTTTGGGATGAAGGCCTCCTGCCAGGCTATGAAAAGGACGTCCTCCGCTTGGGTGCGGAGGACGTCCTTTTGGATGGGCGTAGGGCCGTTTACTTCAGAATCCAGGCTGCCGCGTCGGTGGGGAGCTTGCCGTCTTCGGCCAGAGCGACGGAGGCCAGCACGACCTCGCCTTGCGGCAGGGCGATCGGCTCCTTGCCGAAGTTGGTCACGCAGACCAGCTTGCGGCCGTCCGGGTCTGCGCTCGCGCGTTCGTACGCCACCACGTCGTCTCCCATATCGAGCACCTCGGCCGTGGTGTCTCCGGTGGCGGTGAGCAGTCGGGCACGCAACTCCATCACACGACGGTAGAGGTTGAGCATGGAATCCGGGTCGGCGGCTTCGATGTCGGCCGCGTACTGCCGGTACCACATCGGCTGCGGCAGATGCGGGTCGGCGGACGGCGTGCCGTCGGCGCGCGTGGCGGGGGAGAAGCCGAAAGACGCGCCGGTGCCGAACCGATGTTCGTCGGAAGGACTCCATGCGGCCGTCTCGGGCATGTCCTCGGCGTTCCACGGCATCGGCACGCGGCAGCCGTCGCGGCCCTTATCGGTGTAGTTGCGGTGCGTGTTGAACGCGGTCGGGTCCTCCAAACGGTCCCACGGGATGTCCGCGACCTCGAACAGACCGAGCTCCTCGCCTTGATAGACGTACACCGAACCGGGCAATCCCATCTCCATCACCACGGCGGCTCGGGCGCGGCGCGTGCCGAGTTCGCGGTCCTCCGTGTAGCTTTCGCCGTTGCGCATCAGCCAATCGTGCGCCAGCTGATGATGCGCGGCGGACTTCACCTGCGGCAGGCCGTAACGTGAGGGGCTGCGCGGCACGTCATGGTTGTTCATCACCCATGTGGTGGTGGAATCGCCGGTCTGGGCGGCGGATTCCAAGCCCTCCGCGATGGCGGCGCGCATTTCGGCCGCGGACCAGTTGGCTTTGGCGAACTCGAAGTTGAACACCTGCCCCAGCTCGTCGGTGGAGGCGTACAGATGCTGGTGTTCGGGCACCACCCACGCCTCGCCCACAGCGAAGCGCGGCGGATCGTACTCATTGAACACCTCGCGCCATTCGCGGTAGATGTCATGCACTTCGCGCCGATCCCACAGCGGGTCGGAGAAATCGTGGCACAGCGGCTGCTGCACGGAGTACTTGCGGCCAAGCTCCTCCAACGGCGCCGAATCGAGATCCTTGGCCAGTCCGTGCGCCACATCGATGCGGAAACCGTCGGTGCCGTGGTCGGACCAGAAGCGCAGCGTGGTTTTGAACTCCTCGTGGATGTCCGGATTGTTCCAGTTGACGTCCGGCTGCTCTTTGGTGAAGAGGTGCAGATACCATTGGCCGTCCTCGACGCGCTCCCACGCCGGGCCTCCGAACATCGCCTGCCAGTCGTTGGGCGGCAGCTCGCCGTGCTCGCCGCGACCCTCGCGGAAGATGTAGCGGTCGCGGGCCGCGGAGCCGCGTCCGGCGGCCAGCGCCTCCTGGAAGAACACGTGCTTGTCGGCGGTGTGGTTCGGCACGATGTCGACGATCACCTTCAGGCCGGCCTCGTGCGCGGCTTCGGCCATGCGGTCGAAATCGTCCATGGTGCCCAGCCTCGGGTCCACGTCGCGGTAGTCGATCACGTCGTAGCCGCCGTCCGCCAGGTCGGAGGGGTAGAAGGGGCTCAGCCAGATCGCGTCGACGCCGAGGTCTTTCAGATATCCGATTTTCTCGGTGACGCCGGCGATGTCGCCGAGGCCGTCGCCGTTGACGTCTTTGAAACTGCGCGGGTAGATCTGATAGACCACCGCCTGCTTCCACCAGTCGTCGTTGAGATTGTTGGCGGTCATCGCGCTTCCTTTCTTGTGCTCGGGTATTGCGGTTATGATGACAACGATACCATGCAGAAATGTATTAGAATTAAAAACACGCATAATACTTGGTGGTAACGTGGTCATGTCGTTGTCATTCTTGGTCAAATCTGGTCATGGGTAGAATGGAACGCGGAACGCTGGGCGACGCGAGGAGGACCATGGGCTGGCTATCACCGGATTCGGGACTGATGCGGGGACTCAGCGACGCCGCCGACGCCGTATGGATCAACATCCTGATGCTGGTCACCTCGATCCCCATCGTCACCATCGGCGCGGCGCTCGCCGCCGGACATGACGCGGCGAGGCGCTCCCTCGACGGCGAGGGACATGTGACCTCCAACTACTTCAAGGCGTTCAAAGAGAACCTGCCCAAGGCCACGCTGCTCTGGCTGCCGTATCTCATCGTCGGCCTCGGACTGGCGTACTCATGGGTGGTGCTGCAGATCACGCCGCTGCTGGTGCCCAAATTCGCGTTCACCATCCTGTGGGTGGTCGGATTCGAATGGACCTTCGCCCTGCAGGCGCGTTTCGAGAACGGCGTCGGCGCGACGCTGCGCAACGCCTTCGTCTTCGGCATATCGAAAATCGGCTATACGCTGGCGCTCGCCGCCATCGACGCCGTGTTCGTCGGGCTTCTGGTCGCCTCATGGTTCATGATGCCGCAGGGGCTGTTCCTGCTGCTGGTGTTCGGCTACGGCACCATCATCATGCTGCATGTGCCGATTCTGGAATACGCCCTGCGCCGCTACACCGCCGGCGAGGGAGAGGTGTCACACGGCCTGTGAGGCCACGGGCTTGAGATCCTTCGACTGCGGCGGGGCGGTGGTTTCGCGAAGGATGAGCGGGGCGTCGGGTGTTTCGAACGGCGTTTCGATCGGCTCGTCGGCGATGGCGGCCAAGGTCTTCTCCGCGGCCAGCGAGCCCATGGCGAAAGGATCCTGGTGGATGGTGGTCAATCCCATCTGTGCGGCCAAATCGATGTCGTCGAATCCGATGATGGACAGATCCCGCGGGACCTGCCTGCCGTAGCCGCGCAGCCGGTAGAGCACGGGCAGCGCTAGCTCGTCGTCCTGAAAGCAGACCGCGGTCAGGTCGGGGGAGGCGGTAAGCACGGCGTTCAGCGAGGAGTTGACGTCCAGTCCGCTGCGGTTGATCATCAAGGGGACGGCCTCGACTCCGGCATGCCGCGCGCACGCGTCGATGATGCCCTGCAGTCGGGCCTCGGCGCTGAACCGCATCCCCGAGCGCGTCGCGGTGCCTCCGACGAAGGCGATGCGCCGATGCCCCAATGCGATGAGATGCTCCGCGGCCCGGCGTGAGGCGGCGTGGTCGTCGATGCTGACGCCCGCGTCGAAACCCTCGGTGGCGGGGATGTTTACGCCGATCACCGGCACATGCATGTTCTTGAGCCGTTCGACCTCGTCCGGCTCGATGTTGAACGAGCTGACGATCACCGCATCCGCGTTGCGGCGCACGGGCAGGTCCGCGAAGAACCGCTGACGATCCTCCGCGCTGCTCATGGGAAACGGCGCGATGTCGTACCCCGCCGGACGCAGCACCGCGTCGAGGCCGGCGAACACGTTCGCGTTGAACCACGTGCTGATGCGCTCGCTGGCCAGCAGCGCCACGCGCAGGGTCTGGCCCGACTTAAGCGCCGCGGCCGAACGCGAGACGCGGTATTCGAGCCGTTCGGCCGCGGCCAGCACCTTATCGCGGGTGTCGGGCAGCACAAGATCCGGCTTGGCGAAGGTGCGCGACACCGTGGAGACGGATACGCCGGCGGCGCGCGCCACCGCCTGAATGCTTGCTTTCGCCATCATCCCTCCTCTCGGCGCCGATGCTGTGCGCGAGAAGGAACGGCGACAGGGCCGTTCCATGCTGTGACAACGATAGCATCAGCGAGGGCGTCGTGAAAACCCGCGCATCCGCAGCCGGATCAGCGCCCGCCGCGCATCACCGCGCACAGGGACCGCATGCGCGGCAGCGAAAACACCTCGTCCGTGCGCACCACCCGGCCATGCTCGTCGGTAAGCGGAATCCGCCAGTTCGGATACTGATACGACGTGCCCGGCTGGTTCTGCGAGCGGTGCTCGCCCACGCCGTCCACCAGCGCCGCCTGCAACAGCAGCGAAGGCGTGGACGTGAGCATCGCATGCATGGCTTCGACGATCTCCTGCTCGTGCGCGCTCACATCGGACGCGACCTCGGGGGAGATCAGTCCCTCCTCCACCAGCCGCGTCATCATCGCGTCGCGTTCCGCCATGGCCGAACGCTGGAACACCTCCACCGGCTCGGTGAGCAGCTGCAGCCGCTCGCGCAGGCGCACATGTTCGAAATCCAGATAGCCCGCGGTGGGCGGCAGGTCATGCGTGGTCACCGACGCCAACGCCTGCCGGCGATAGTCGCTGGGCGGCAGATACGGGTCTCCCGCGGTTCCGGAATTGCCCACACGGGCGAACCACTCGACCTCGGTGCCCAGCACGCCGCGCTCGGCGAGAACCTGCCGCACGTAGTCCGGCACGGTTCCCAGATTCTCGCCGATGACCATGCCGCCCACGCGCGTGGCCTCGATGGCCAGCACCGAGAGCATCGCGTCATGGTCGTACATCACATAGGCGCCGTCCTTGGCCGTGTGTCCGGCGGGGATCCACCACAGGCGGAACAATCCCAGCACATGGTCGATGCGCACGGCGCCGGCATGGGCGAAGATCGAGCGCACCATCTCACGGTAGGTCAGGTATCCGGTCTCCTCCAGATAATTCGGATTGAACGGCGGCTGGCCCCAATCCTGGCCCTGCTGGTTGTAGAAATCAGGCGGGCACCCCACGGTCACGCCGGTGACGAAACGTTCGGGATTGGCCCACACGTCCGCGCCGAGATCGTGCACGCCAACGGCCATGTCATGCATCAGTCCCAGCGCCATGCCCGCGTCCTTCGCGGCGCTCTGCGCGTCGTCCACCTGTTCGCAGGCGATCCACTGCAGCCAGCGGTTGAACTCCAGCAGATCGGTGTGCTCGCGGGCGAGACGGGCGGTTTCGGGGGAGCGGAGCGAAAGCGTGGAGAACCAGGGATCGTCGCCCCAAGGCGCGCCCCAGACCTCGAAGGCCACGCACCATGTCGCGAAGGAGTCCAGATCGGGCCCGGACTGGCGTTTGAATTGATCGAACGCCGCTTGGCGCGCGGAGGAACGGGGGTGCTCGAAGATCACACGCAGCGCCTGACGCTTGGCGTCCCATGCGGCGTTGATGTCCATCGGGGCGGGATCGTCGTTGCCGGCGGCGACTTCGGCGTGCAGTTCGTCCACCCGCGCGCGCTCCGTCTCGTCGAGATCGGCATATTCGGGAATGTCCTGCGGGCGGATGTACGTGGCGTTGAGGAAGCGTCGCGACTCGGGCAGGTACGGCGAAGGCTCCAACGGCGTGATGGGGGCGCAGGCGTGGATCGGGTTGATGAGCATGAAGTCCGCGCCGTTCTTCGCGGCGTCGACGGCCAGACGGCGCAGGTCGCCGTAGTCGCCCACGCCCCATGATTCGTGGGAGCGGACGGAATACAGCTGCGTCATCCAGCCCCAGCGCCGGTGTTCGGCCACGGCGGAGGGGAGCGGGATGCGCGCGGGGGCGCAGATCACCGTCGCGGCGGCGCGGTCTCCGTCCATGTCGACGGCAAGCGTGTGGTAGCCTGCCGGCAGATCGTCGGGCAGGGTGATTTTGGTTTCGCCGGTATGGGGATCGACCGTCGCCTTCAACTCGCGTACGGCATCGTCGCCGTGCGGGGACTCCAACGTGAGGGTGATGGTGGCGGCCTCGGCGGCGCGGTTCACCGTGACGGATCGTGGCTCTCCGACGTGGGCCACGATGGTCGGTGGGAGCGGTCGTTCGCTCGCGGCCTGTTCGACGTGGTCCAGGGAGTTGAGGATGCTTTCGGGCGAGGACGCGTCGATGCCCAGCGCTTTGAGCACGCCGATCAGCGCCTCGTCGGTGTTTTCGACATAGTCGCCCACCTGGTCGATGTACGAGGTGGCGACGCCGCAGGCTTTGGCCAAGCGGATAAGCGGGCGCGCGAGGCGTTCGGGGCTTTCGGACGGGGGAATGGAATCGACCATGTGTGGGCTCCTATGCTGGCTGATGTCGTTTCATGTGTTGCAAACGTCCGTCAATTTTCTTCGACGCTGACATTGTTGGATGTTTGCGAATACTTTGATATATAAAAGATACATTGTTTTGACAACGATTGCAAACAATGCGGGCGAGTGTGCGCTCCGCGCGCGGCTACCGGCGGCGCGGAGCGCGTTGTCGATGGCGGGAGAGCGGTCAGAGCACGGAGAAGACAAGCAGCGTGGCGGGGTACAGCGCGTAGAACAGCCATTGCACCCAGGGCCTGTTCGCGCGGTCGTATCCGAGCCTGCCGTTGCGGTAGTGCAGGATGGCCACGCCGAAGGCCGGCAGAATGCAGCATAGGGCGCTGCAGGCGGCGGCGAGCATCATCATCGTGTTCTCCCGCGCTGGCAGATATCGGAAGATCAACGCCAGCACCAGAATCAACGCTCCCTCGCTCATGATCTGCTGGCGCAGCCCGATATGACCCAGCAGCATCCACGCCAGCGCGGCCACCGCGACGATGACGCAGATGGCCCGGCGCGCGACGGTCGGGCGGTCGCGGAACGCGTCGATCAACGCCAAGGCGATCACGACGATGGCCAGCGCGAACACCGGATTCTGCGAACCCCAATCCACCGCCTTGCCGGTGGCGGCCAGGTCGTACGGCACCTCCGAGATGACGGCCAGCGCGAGCAGCCGCACGACATACCTCCGCACGTCGCGCGTATGCCGGTAGCCCTCGACGGTCAGCCACGCGTACACCGGCACGGCCACCCATGAGACCACCTCGCACAGCACGGCGACGGTGAGGCTCGTCATATCCACGTCGGCCGCGTCCAGTCCGGACAGTCCGGAGGGGAATACGACTCCGCTCACGCAGGACAGCGCCACGAGGACGATGCCGATGGTCTTGAGCCGGAGATTGGACAGTCCCCGCGCGGGACGGGCGGCTTGCTGCTGGTTCATGATTCCTCCTAGGCGCGGCGCCAGATGGCGAAGGTGTGCGGCGGCAGGACGATCCGACGGTCGGTGGAGGCGGCGGGCTTATCCGCGCCGGCGCAGTAGGCGCAGATCCAGCCGTTGGGCGCTATCTGCGCGACCTCATCATACGGGCCGGCGATCTCCAGCGGCTCCGTGGGCTGCGTGAGCGTGTCGTCGGTGGGATTGATGGCGACGCAGTCGTTGCCGACGCGGAACACCACCGCCGCGTCCTCGCGGGGCACCACCATGCGGGCCCCGCCGAAATACGCGGGGTTCTCGCGTCGGGTGCGGATGAGCTCGCGGTAATGATCCACCAGATCGGCCATTCGCTCGGCGCGCCGCCAATCGAGCTGGTTGAGCTGGGCCGGGCTGGAGAACGAGTCGGAGACGCCGTGCTTGGTGCGGGCGAACTCCTCGCCGGAGAGCAGGAACGGCACTCCGGCCGAGGAGAACACGATGCCGGCGGCCAGCAGGTTCGCCGCCTTGAGATCGGCGCGGTCCTCGCCCTCGGCGTCGTAGTCGGCCGCGGTGGGCATGCGGCGGGTCGCGGCGCACATCTTGTCCCACAGGGTCAGATCGTCGTGCGCGGAGACGTATTGGATCACCTGGCCCACGCTTGCCTGCTCGCGCGGGGTCCCCCGCCAGGCGTCCACGGCGGCGCGGATGTCGTCGGCGTAATCGTCGGCCGCGCCGGTCAGATAACCCGGCACCCACTGGTAGAACACGTGCCCGCGCACCGCGTCCCGCGTCGAATCGCAGAACGCGCCGATGCGGGGGCTCAAACGGGCCAGCGCGCGCTTGTCGGCCAGAATCGTGTTCGAGGACGGGTCGAGCGCGGTCTCGCGCGCCGCCCACGGCTCGCCGTGCATCAGAATCGTCGCGCCTCCGGGCAGGGCGTCGAGCGCGGTGCGGATCGCGTTCATCGTGTCCACGTCGAGCAGGCCCATCAGATCGAAGCGGAATCCGTCGATATGGTATTCGCGCGCCCAGTAGGTCACCGAATCGACGATGTACTTGCGCATCATCGGATGCTCGCTGGCCACGTCGTTCGTGCAGGCGGATCCGTCGGCGAACGATCCGTCGGCACGGCGGCGCAGCGCATAGCCGGGAATCATGCGCTCGAACCAATTGTCGGTGGAGAACATGTGGTTGTAGACCACGTCCATGATGACCTTGATGCCGGCGGCGTGCAGCGACTGGATCATGCGTTTGCATTCCCCGATGCGCGTCGCGCCGTCGAACGGGTCCGTGGAGTACGAGCCTTCGGGCACGTTGTAGTTGAGCGGGTCGTAGCCCCAATTGAAGCCGCGGTCGGCGGATCCGAGGGGGACGGACTCGTCCACCGAGCCATAGTCGTAGAAGGGCAGCAGCTGCACCGCGGTGACGCCCAGATGCTTGAGATAGGCCACGCAGGTGGGGAACCGGCCTTCGCCGTCCACGCTGGTGTCGTCGTGCGTGAACGCGAGGTAGGTGCCGCGGTGCTCGGCGGGCACGCCGGAATGCTCGTCATGGCTGAAGTCGTTGATATGGGTCTCCCAGATCACCAGCTCATGGGAGGGCACGCATGGACGGCGGTCGCGCGACCATCCTTGCGGGTCGGTCAGCGCGAGATCCACCACCATGGACCGCCGGCCGTTGACGCCGGCGGCACGGGCCCATGGATCCGCGGTGCGGTGGGTGGAGCCGTCGGCGAAACGGACGAGATAGTCGTAGTAGACGCCGTGCCCGACGCCGTCGCAGCGCACCAGCCAGGTGCCCTGCGCCCCCGGGGTCAACTCGTGGCATTCCTGCGGGTCGACGCATTCCTCCGGGCTTCCGGCCGCGAACAGGCGAAGCGTGACGCCGGTGGCGGTAGGGGCCCACACTCGGAAGGTGGCCCCTTTGCCGTCGGGGGTCGCGCCAAGGTCGTCGTCGGCGTACACCGGGTAGTCGGGGCAGGGGAGGGCTGGGTCGGCGGGGGTCCACTCGGCCAGCGCCAGCGCGCGGATTGGTTCGGACACGGCGTTGTTCCTTTCGGTTTCGGGCGGTCGGGGCTCAGCCCTTGACCGCGCCGGACATCGATTCCTGGTAGTACTTCTGCATCACGATGAAGAGGATCGCGATGGGGATGGAGATGACCACGGCCGCGGCGGCGAAACGGGCGAACCAGTCGTTGAGGTATTCGCGCGTGAGCATCTGGTACAGGCCCAGCGCCACCGTGTAGTTGTCCTGCGTGCGGCAGATCGCCTTGGCCATCACGAAGTCGAGCCACGGGCCGAGGAACGCGGTGAGCGCCTGGTAGACGAGCATCGGCTTGCAGACCGGAATCGTGATTTTGGTGAACACCTGCCAGCGGGTGCAGCCGTCGAGGTACGCGGCCTCATCCAGGGACATCGGAATGGTGTCCATGTATCCCTTCATCACATAGAAGCCCGCGCCCGCGCCGGCCGAATAGACCAGGATCAGCGCGATGGTGACGCCGATGCCCTGCGTCAGCCCCATGGCCTTGAGGATGAAGTAGATCGCGACGACCGACATGATGCCGGGGAACATGCCCATGACGAGCACCACGTTCATGAAGGTCTTGCGGAAGCGGAAGCGCAGACGGCTCATGCAGAACGCCACGCACAGCACGAAGAACACGTTGATCACGCACACGACGACGGCGATGAGCAGCGTGCGCATGAACATCGCGGGGAAGTCGAGCACATGCTTGTCGGTGAACAGCTGCACGTAGTTGTCGAGCGTGTATTCCGTGGGGAAGAACGTCTCGTTGTACGGGCCGGTGTTCTTGTTGAAGCTTTCCAGCACCACCCATACGATCGGGATCACCCAGACCACGGCGAGCGCCGCCAGCAGCAGGTGGGACAGGATGTCGCCGACGATGCGGCGTTTGCGCTGGTCGCGCAGGAACGAGATCTTGCCGGAGTCCTGGGACGCGGCTTGCATTGCGTGGCTCATCGGAAGCCTCCTTCATCCTTGTAGGACGCGCTGGAACGGTAGGTGATCAGCGAGACGATCGCCAGGGTGATGAACGTGAAGATGCCGATGACGGCGCCGAGGTTGTAGTCGCCCTTGTCGACCGTGAGCTTGTACAACCAGGTGATCAGCAGGTCCGTCTTGCCGGCGGTGGCGCCCACCGGCGTCGGATTGCCGTTGGACAGCAGGTAGATCACGTTGAAGTTGTTCACGTTGCCCGTGAACGTGGTGATGAGGTACGGGGTGAGCACGAACACCAGATACGGCATCGTGATCCTGGTGAAGGTCTGCCACCAGTTCGCGCCGTCGATGCGCGCGGCCTCGTACTGTTCGGCGGGGATGTTCTGCAGGATGCCGGTGATCTGCATGATCGTGAACGGGATGCCGATCCACAGGTTCACGACGATGACGGTCACGCGCGCCCAGGTCGCGTCGGTGAAGAACGGCAGCGCCTCGTCGATCCAGCCCCAGCTCATCAGCAGCCGGTTGATCGCGCCCTCCGGCTGGAGCATCTGGTTGATGACCAGCAGGGAGACGAACTGCGGCACCGCGATCGACAGCGAGAACACCGCGCGCCAGAAGCCCTTGAGGCGGGTGGTGGGGCGGTTGATGACCATCGCCAGGAACAATCCCAGGAAGAAGTTGAGGAAGGTGGCGAAGAACGCCCACACCAGCGTCCAGGCGAGCACCTCGCCGAACAGGCTGGCGTTGACGGCGCCGTCGGCGCTGAACAGCTGGCCGAAGTTCTCCAGTCCCACCCAGTCGAACAGCAGCACATGGTCGGAGTCGTAGTTGGTGAACGCCATGCACATCATGAACAGCGTCGGCAGGATCGAGAAGATGAGGATGCCGAGCACCGGCAGCGCCATCAGCGAGACCTGCGCCTCGCGGTCGGTGATGTTCCTCCAGTCCTGGATGAAGTCCGGGGCGCTTCCGGTTTCGGCGGCGAGCAGCTGAGCCTTGTAGGCGGAGCGCACCGCGTATGCCCAGAACACCACGAACAGCAGGGTGATGAATATCGTGGCCACGCCGTAGAGCAGCACGATCACCGAATTGTCGCCGGGCGTGTAGTGCCAGTAGCCGTCGATTTTCTCGGCGGTCTGCTCGCGCCAGCCCAGCGAGGGGATCATCGCGAGGTTTTCGGCGCCGGAGGTGGCCATGAACGCGATGTAGGCGATTTCCACGGCGAGGAACAGCAGGCCTTTGAGGATCTGCTTGCGGGCGATGTTGCCCGCGCCCAGAATGAGGAACGACAGGCGGGTGAAGGCGTCGCCGTCGGTGAGGGCCGCGCGCAGGGTGTATCGCGACGGCGGGATGTAGTCCGCCTTGCGGCGGAGCAGGCCGCGCCGAACGGGGCGCGCGCCGGTTGTTGCTTCCATGTTGGGAACCTTTCTTCTTGGCGGCCTACATCAGGCTGGCGTAGGACGCCATCCACTTGTCGGTCAGTTCGCGCGCGTTGTCGTAGGTGACCTCGTTGCCGAGGATGGACTTGCCGAAGTTCTCGCACGGACCCCAGAAATTCGCCATTTCGGGAATGGACGGCTGCACCACGGAGGTGCGGGCGATGGTCTCCAGCTGGGCCTTGGCCACGAGGTTCTCGGCGATCTCGGGTTCGGAGGCGAGCGTCATGTCGGAGGGGATGGTGCCGCGCATCTCATAGTGGGCCCTCTGCGCCTCGGTGCTGGCGAGGAAGGCGGCGAACTGGTCCGCCGCCTTCGGATGCTTGGTGTACGGGTTCCATGCGACCACGGTGGATCCGGCGAAGGACTTCATCTGGACGGCCGTGCCGTTGAGGTTGAAGGTCGGCAGCGCGGCCACGCCGTAGTCGTCGCCGAGATTCTCCTTGACCGTCGGCTCGTCCCAGGAGCCGGAGAACACCACGTCCACCGCGCCCGACTTGAGACCGGCCAGGCCGGAGCCGTTGGAATCGTTGACGAAGTTCGGGTTGTTGCGCAGGTCGATCAGATATTTGGTCACGGCCTCGCCGATATCGCCGCCGAACTGCACGCCGGCCTCGCCGTCGGTGCCGTCCTCGCCGAACAGCGTGCCGCCCGCGCCCATGTAGAAGGCCGGCAGATACCACGAGTTCGTCAACGGGAAGGAGACCTTGCCCTTGGCGAGCATCGCGTCGAGCGAGGTGATGTCCTCTTCGGTGAACTTGCTCTTGCGGTAGTACATGAACCAGGTGTTGCCGCCGAACGGCGCGCCGTACAGGTATCCGTCATCGCCTGTGACCGACTGGATCATCGATTCGCTGCCCTCGTACTGCGTTTCGATCTGTTCGACCGCGTCGTCGCTCATGCGGGCGATGGCGTTCGCCTCTTTGAGGGTGCCCAGCTGGTCGCTCGCGTACATGAACACGTCCGCGGCCACGGTCGGATCCTGCTTGGCGATGGTGGCGGCATCGGCGGACGAGACGACCTGGTTGTTCCAGGTGATGTCGTATTCGGGGTGGAGCTCCTCGAACTCCTTCTCCATCGTCTGCAGCCATGAGTCCTCGTTGAGCTGGTCCTCCTGCGAGGCCCAGCTCAACGAGCGTCATGCTGCCTTCGTCTCCGGCCGTCACGTCGCCGCCGGAGCCGCAGGCGGTCAGTCCGCCGGTGAGCAAAGCGCATGTGGCGAGTGCGGCGACGGCTGATCTCCATCGTGCAATCATCGTTGATTTCCTTTCTTCCACGCCGGCGTGACGTCGGCGTCCAATACGGCCCGCCCGCGCGTCCATGCGCGTCCGAGTCGGATTGCTGTTCATAATGTAGCGCATTTCTGCGAACGTATGCAAATCGGTGTGATAGGTGTGTTGCGGCTTGAAAGCACTGATATTTGGCTTGTCTGAGAAAAAACTGTATGCAGAAGAATTGACAGCGTTCGCAGAAAAACTTTTTTGCAGGTATACTGCAAAACATCTCGCGCTGTCCGTCAAAGAATCGAGGAAGAACATGACCAACGCGACCGAATCGATCGAACCGGCCGAACTCCCCGCACGCCCGCGGTGGCTCGCCGACGCCCGGTTCTATGAGATCTACCCGCAAAGCTTCGCCGACTCCGACGGCGACGGCATCGGCGACATCCCCGGCATCATCGCCCGGCTCGACTATGTGCGGGACCTCGGCTGCAACGCCCTTTGGCTCAACCCCTGCTACGATTCGCCGTTCAAAGACGCCGGCTACGACGTGCGCGACTACAAGAAGGTCGCATCCCGCTACGGCACCAACGACGACCTCGTCGCCTTGTTCGACGCGGCCCACCGGCGCGGCATGCATGTGCTGCTCGATCTCGTGCCCGGGCACACCAGCGAGGAGCACGAGTGGTTCCTCGCCAGCGCGAGGCCGGAGCCGAACTCGCGCACGGTCGTCGATGGCGGGACGGGGCGCGTCGAAAACGTCTCCGAACGATACCTCTGGACCGATTCGTGGATCTCCGGCGCTGACGGACTGCCCTTCATCGGCGGGGAAAGCGAGCGCGACGGCACCTATGTGCTCAACTTCTTCAAATGCCAGCCCGCGCTCAACTACGGATTCGCGCACCCGAAGCACGGTTGGCAGAAGCCCGCGCTCGGCCCCGACGCGCTCGCCACCTGCGAGGCGCTGCTCGATGTGATGCGTTTCTGGCTGGGCCGCGGGGCGGACGGGTTCCGCGTGGATATGGCCGACAGCCTCGTCAAACACGACGAGGAGGGCAAGCCGTTCACCATCCGCACCTGGCGATGGATGCTCTCGCGCATCCGCTCCGAATTCCCCCAGGCCGCGTTCGTCTCCGAATGGGGCAGGCCGCGTGAATCGATGGCCGCGGGATTCGACATGGACTTCTACCTCGACTGGCGTTGGGACGGCAATCCCAACGGGTACAACCTGCTGCTGCGCAATACGGACACCCCGCTGCGCCGCGAAGGGGACTCCAGCTATTTCAACGCCGACTCCGGCGCGTCCATCAAGCCGTTCCTCGACGAATACCTGCCGCAACTGGCCGAAGCCGAACGGGCCGGGGGCTGCTTCGACCTCATCACCTGCAACCACGACACCCTGCGCACCGCCCAACGCCTGACCGAGCGCGAACTCAAGCTCGCCTACGCGACCATGTTCACGATGCCGGGCGCGCCGTTCCTCTACTACGGCGACGAAATCGGCATGCGATACCGTCCCATCCCCTCCAAGGAGGGCGGCTATGTGCGCACCGGCTCACGCACGCCGATGCAGTGGGACGCGACCGCCAACCTCGGCTTTTCGAGCGCGCCCGCGGAGAATCTGTATCTGCCGGTCGATCCGTCCGCGGACGCGCCGACCGTCGCCGCGCAGGACGCCGACCCCGACTCGCTGCTGTGCTGGGTGCGCGCGATGCTCCGCACGCGCGGCATGGTTTCCGCGTTGCGCGCCGACGCCGGCCTGCGCGTGATCGCAGCCCCCGAACATGGGCGGCTGTTCGCCTTCGAACGGTTCGATGGCGCCTCGCCATCGGAGGGTCGCGTGCTCGTCGCGGTCAATCCGGGGCGTGGCGAGGAGAGCTTCGAATTGCCGGACGGGCGTGGAGCCGCCGGCGATGTGCTAGCATCACTTGGCGAACACCGTATGGAGCGCGGCTCGGCGACGATGGGGCCGCAAAGCTTCGCGATGTGGCGGCTGCAATGACGCGGTCGTGACGCAACATCCACCAGGCAGGCAAAGGCGATGACGATGGACAGACGATACGATGTGGCGTGCTTCGATCTCTACGGCACGCTGGTCGACATACGCACCGACGAATACGACAAGAGGGCGTGGGAGAAGTTCCGCGGCTTCCTCAACGATTCGGGCATGGGCGTGCACTACGACGACCAATGGTTCCTGCGCGACCTGCTCGACCAGGCGCTGATCCTCGAACAGCGCCGCGCCGCCGAACGCGTGCGCGAGGACGGCGTCGAGGATTGCCCGGACGAGTGCGTCGAGCCGAACCGCGGCGAGGGCTACCGCTCGCTGTTTGCCGTGGCGGCGCCGCAGGGGCGCATCCCCGCCGTCTGGCAGGCCCAGGCCGACGAGATGGCCCTGCGCGCCGCATGGGTGTTCCGCAAGGCCAGCACCCGGCATATCGGGCTGTATCCGGGGGCGTTGGAGATGCTGAGGGGCCTGCGCGGGGCCGGCATGCGCACGGTGCTCGTCACCAACGCGCAATCCTGCTATACCGTGCCGGAATTGGAGATGCTTGGGTTGGACGTGCTGTTCGACGCCATCGTGATCTCCAGCGAGGAAGGCATCAAAAAACCTCATCCCGAGATCTTCCGCCGAGCGCTGGAGCGTGTGGGCGCGACCCCCGACCGCGCGGTGATGGTCGGCAACGACGAGCGGTGCGACATCGTCGGCGCGAAGAACGCCGGCATCGACGGTGTGTACATCAATTCGGGCATCTCGCCCGAACATGATCCGCAGCGTTCCGAGGAGGCCGTGCTGTCGCTCGATCATCCCGACTACGACGCCCTGCTCGCTTTCCTCCTCGGCTAGGCTTCGGCCGGCGCGGCCGCCCGGCGGGTCCGCCGGTCAGCGCGGGAACGGGGCGTCGGTGCCGCGCAGCACCAGACGCGGCCTGATGATCTCATGCGGTTGGTCGAGCGTCTCGCCGCGCATAAGAGCCAGCGCCTTGTGCGCGGCGTCGCGGCCCATATCCTGCGGATTCTGTCTCATGGTGGTGAGGTTCACCCAATCCGCGTTCTGCATGTCGTCGAAGCCGATGATCGAATAGTCCTGCGGCACGCGGTGCCCGTAGCGGGCCAGTCTGGTGACCAGAGGGATGGCCAGCATGTCCATCTGACAGCAGATCGCGTCGGGAAAGCGGTCGAGCGCCAGCAGTTCGGCCAACGCGGAGTCGATGAACTCCGGGCCACGCGGCACGGTGATCGTCTGCCAGTCCAAGTCGCGGCCCGCCGCCACCGCCGACTCGCAGGCGCGGATGAACCCGCGGCCGCGGGCGTCGACGCTGGCGTCCAACGAGACGGAGGCCGCGGAGCACACGTAGACGATGCGGCGGTGCCCCAAGCCGATGAGATGCTGCGTGGCCGTGAACATGCCCTCCTCGTCGTCGATGCGGATCGAGGCATCGAGACTGTCGGAGGCCGAGGTGTTGATGCCGATCAGCGGCACATGCATGCTTTTGAGCTGCCCGACCTCGTTCGGGTCGATGGCGATCGAGGCCACGAACACCGCGTCCACGTTATGACGCACGGGCATGGTGTCGAAGAACTCGCGACGGGTCTCGGCCGTGTCGATATGGTCGTACACGGCGATGTCGTAGCCTTCGTCGCGCAGCGTCGCGTTGAGCCCCGCGAACACCTGCACGTTGAACCAGCTGGTGATCGTGTCGTTCATCAGCAGGGCCACGCGGTTCGCCTGGCCGGTCTTCAGCGAGCCGGCCGAGCGGGAGATCGTGAACTCCAGCCGGTTCGCGGCTTCGAGCACCTTGCGCCGGGTTTTCTCGGAGACCATGTCCGGCCGTGTGAAGGCGCGGGAGACCGTCGATATGGATACGCCGGCCGCTTTGGCCACCTCGTGGATGTCAGCTCGTGCCATATCGCCTCCCGAACGCCGTCGTCTATGCTGCGCTCATTCTACTGCATTCCGCTGCATACGTTCGCAAGGGCGTGCGGGCGTTCGGCTCGCGGGCGTCGCGCCGGTATCGCCACCGGATCCGGCAAATAATAATCTAGATAAGTGGATGCCGTTACGATGGTGTTCCTGGCGGCATCCACTGTTCACGTTGAGAATCGGTCATGCGCCGAGACGTTCGCTCATGGCCGGTTCCTGGTTAGAAGGGCATACTATGACTTCGTCCGTATCCGCAGCCACGTTCACTCCCGCCATGCGCCCGAAGATGGACGAGGCGGCCACGCTGAAAGGCGAACATTGGCGCGTCGGCGTGCTGTCCGACTCGCTGCTGCGTCTCGAATGGTCCGACAGCGGCGAGTTCGAGGACAACGCCACCCAGATGGCGTTCAATCGTGATTTCGGAGGAGAGGCGCCCCGGTTCACGGTCGACGAGCGCGACGGACTGCTTATCGTCGAAACCGAAGCCCTGCGGCTGACCTACGATCGCAGGCCTTTCAGCAAGGAGGGCCTGAGCGTCGTGGTCAAAGGCGTGCCGCGCTCGCAGCGCAACACCTGGCATTACGGCGATGAACCTCACGGCAATCTGGGCGGCACCGCCCGTACCTTGGACGAGGTCGACGGCCGCACGGACATGGGGCTCGGCGTATGCTCGGTCGACGGCTGGGCCGTGATCGACGACTCCGCCTCGAACGTGGTCGTGGCCGCAGAACAGGTGAACGGCGAACCCAATCCGTTCGGGATGTGGGTCGCGCCGCGCGGACATGAGGAGACCGATCTCTACTTCTTCGGCCATGGTCTGCGGTTCAAGGATGCCGTGCGCGATCTCTATCGTCTGACCGGACCGACGCCGTTGCTGCCGCGCTTCGCGTTGGGCAACTGGTGGAGCCGCTACCACCGCTACACCGAGACGGAATACCTCGACCTGATGGACCGTTTCGAAGCTGAGAAACTGCCGTTCACCACCGCCGTCATCGATATGGACTGGCATCTGGTCGATGCCGTCGATCCCAAGTACGGCTCCGGCTGGACCGGATACACGTGGAATCCCGAATTCTTCCCCGATCCGGAGCGGTTCCTGAGCGAGCTGCGCCGTCGCGGTATGAAAACCACGCTCAACGTGCATCCGCGCGACGGCGTGCGCGCCTTCGAAAAGCCATACGCCGGCATGGCCGCCGCCATGGGCGTGAATGCCGAAGCTGGCGAGCCTGTGGAATTCGATCTGACCAGCCCGAAATTCATGGAAGCCTACTTCGCCATGCACCATGAGCTGGAAGGCGAAGGCGTCGACTTCTGGTGGCTGGACTGGCAGCAGGGCGGCGTGACCCGCATGCCCGGTCTCGACCCGCTGTGGATGCTCAACCACCTGCATTATTTGGACTCCGGCCGTGACGGGCGTTGGCCGCTCACCTTCTCCCGCTACGCCGGCCCCGGCTCGCACCGCTATCCGGTCGGATTCTCGGGGGACACCGTGGTGACTTGGGAATCGTTGAAATTCCAGCCCGAATTCACCGCCACCGCCTCGAATATCGGCTACGGCTGGTGGAGCCACGACATCGGCGGCCATATGTTCGGCTACCGTGACGACGAGCTCGAGGCGCGCTGGTATCAGCTGGGCGTGTTCAGTCCCATCAACCGCCTGCACTCCACCGACTCCCCATTCAACGGCAAGGAGCCGTGGAACTTCGACGGCAACACGCGTGAGGCGATGAACAAGGCCCTGCGCCTGCGCCACGAGCTGCTCCCGTACCTGTACACGATGAACTGGCGCGCCGCATTCGACGATGAGCCGATCGTGCAGCCGATGTATTGGAGCGAGCCCAACAATGACAGCGCCTACGACTATCGCAATGAGTTCCGGTTCGGCAGCGAATTGATCGTCGCGCCAATCGTCGATCCGGTCGATGGAGAAGTCCGCCGAGCCAAAGCTGACGTATGGCTGCCCCAAGGGGAATGGTTCGATTTCTTCGACGGCCGCCGATACGTCTCCGCCGATGAGAACGGTCGCCGACTTGCGGTCTGGCGTGCGCTCGACCGCATCCCTGTGTTCGCGAAGGCGGGGGCGATCGTGCCGATGCAGCCGTTGGGCGATGCCGCCGAGACCGACGCGCGGTGCAACGATGTCGCCAACCCGCGTGCTATGCGTGTGGTGGTGTTCCCCGGCTCGGATGGCGCGTTTACGTTGTGCGAGGATGCCGGACGCTTCACGAAAGCCGAGGACTTCGAATCCGCCGCACGCGAGGCGGGACTGGTCCAGACCGATATGCGCCTGACTTGGAACGCGGACGGTTCCGGCTGCGCATTCGCCATCGACCCTGTGCGCGGAGACGCGCAGAATGTGCCGGATGAACGAGAATGGACCATTGCGCTGCGTGGTGTTGCCCCTGTGACTTGCGTGGCAACAGTGGACGGTGCTGCGATCCATGCGGAGATCGCTTACGACCAGACGACATTGACCGCCAGCGTGACGTTGCCTGAGGTCCCCGTCACCGCGCGCGTCATCGTCGCGTTCGCCCCCGCCGATGGCGGAGAGGCGATGTTGGCCGGCAATCCGGTGCATGGCGACGCCTTCGCGGTGCTCAATGGCGCTCAGATGCTGTTCCTCACCAAAGGCAAGGCCATGGATATGGTCGATCGTCTCGGCGCGGGCGCGCTCGCGGGCCTGCGAGCCTTGGAGCGCGGCAAGCGCGCCGATGGCGACTTCTGGCAGTCGCATATGCCAGAGGGCGTGATCTCCGCCCTCGAGGAGATTCTGTTGCGGTCATAGTCGCGTCGGGGTTGGGATTCGATGGCGCATCGGTTGTTCACGTCCGGTTCACCGGGCGTCATCGAAGATTCCTCCATATGACGTGTTGGCGTAGTCTCGCGTATGCCTTGCGCTCCTAACGTATGCGGGTGGGGCGGGCCGGCCGAAAGACCGGTCTTCGTAACGGCCCCACAGGTATTGAGGAAGAGGCATATTGTGAAACATAACATGGTCAAGGGTGCGGTCGCGGCGTTCGCGGCCATCGCCACCATGGGCGCGATGGCCGCCCCGGCGCTCGCCGCCGACGGCAAGCAGGTCGATCAGTTGAAGGTGCACGGCGGCGCGCAACGCATCGCCGCCATCGGTTCGGCCAGCGCGAAGAACGTGATCCTGTTCATCGGCGACGGCATGGGCGATTCCGAAATCACCGTGGCCCGCGACTATCTGCACGGCGCGAACGGCAGCTTCGACGGACTGGACAAAATCGGCCAACCGGGCGTTCTGGGAGACGCCGAGGCCGGCACGGGCCAGTACACCACCTTCTCGCTGGGATCCAGTTCCGACGACAGCCTGATGGCCAAAGACAAGTCCGGCAATCTCGCCGGCGGCACCACGGCCGGCGTGGTCACGCCGGTCACCGACTCGTCCGCCTCCGGTTCCAGCTGGGCCACCGGCACCAAAACCTACAACAACGCCGTCGATGTGGACGTCGAAGGCAATCCGCAGCTGAATCTCATCGAACTCGCCAAAGCCAAAGGACTGGCCACCGGCAACGTGACCACCTCCGAAATCCAGGACGCCACCCCGGCCGTCCAGGAATCGCACTCCACCGAACGTTCCTGCTACGGTCCGCAGGGCAAGTGGGACGGCAAAACCGACACCAACGGCGACGGCAAGATCGACCCGGCGACGGACGGCAACCAGACCAAGAACTGCCTTGCCAGCCAGCTCAAGGAGAACGGCGGCATCGGATCCATCTCCGAACAGCTGCTCGACACCCGCGCCGATGTGACTATCGGCGGCGGCTCCGCCTACTTCAATCAAATCGACACCACCTACGGCGACGGCACCAAGACGCTGTGGGAACAGGCGCGCGACCGCGGCTTCCAAACCGTGGAGAACGACGTGGACGCGTTCGCCGCGCTGGAATATCAGGAGGACCAGCCCGTGCTGGCGCTGCTGTCCAACGGCAACATGCCCACCCAGTTCGCCGAGACTCCGGCCCTGACGCAGGAAGCCACCGAACAGCGTGGAGCGGTGCAGTGCGAGACGAACGCCGACTGGCTCGGCAACGATACCGCCGCGGGCAACTCCGCGTCATTGGCCGATATGACGACCAAGGCGCTCGACCTGCTGCAGGCCAATCCGAAGAGCGAACAGGGATTCTTCCTGCAGGTCGAGGGCGCGTCCATCGACAAGCAGGACCACGCCGCCAACGCCTGCGGGCAGATCGGCGAAACCGACGATCTCGACAAAGCCATCTCCGCCGCGCTTGAGAAAGTCGACCTGTCGGAAACTTTGATCATCGTGACCGCAGACCACGCGCACACCTCGCAGATCGTGAGCGAGCCGCCGGCGTACGCGCTGAGCACGATCCTCGAATCCCCGGTCGACAGCTCCCAGATCGTCGTCTCCTATGGCACCGCCACGGCGGAGGATCCCGACGCCGCGGATATCAACGCCGGCTACAACGACGGCGGCATGGAACACACCGGAACCCAACTGCGCATCGCCGCCTCCGGCCCCGGAGCGCAACGTGTGGTCGGCCTGAGCGATCAGACCGACAACTTCTACACCATCGGCAAGGCGCTTGGTCTGGCCACGGAAACCGCCGACCAGAACGCGCTATCCAACGACGCCACCGTGGCGGTGACCCGGAACGAAGACGGCGGCTACACGGCCGACGCTTCCGGATTCGACGGCGACGCGGTGCTCTCCTATGAACTCAAGGATGACGCCGGCAGCACGATCGCCCAGTCCGATGGCAGCACTCCGGTTTCCGGCGTGCGCGTCGCCACCGCTCAGACCACCAGCATCGCGCTGGATGGCGTTACGGAAGGCGCCGGCTACACACTGAGTGTGACCGGCCGCCAGTCAGGCAAGACGGTGGAGCTCGAGTTCCAGGCGCAGGCCAACCAGTCCTCGCAGAACACGCCTGGTTCGTCCGATGTGGTGGCCCAAGGCGGCGTGAAGAACGACTCCGCTAATCCGCTGGGCTTGACCGGCAGCGCGGTGCTCGGCGTCGCCCTGATCGTCGCGGCGCTGGTCTCGGCCGCGCTGATGATCAAGTACGCCAAGGCGTCCCGTCGCTAGTCGGCTGATTCGCCTGCCGGATATTGAGTCCTGCCGTGCGCCGAAAGGTTCGTACGGCAGGACTTTCCTTATTTGATGGCGAAGGCGGCGTAAAGGGGCAGACTGTGGAGCGGCGCATCCGTTCCGGAAACGACGTCGACGCCGAAGTCCCGCTCGGAAAGGCGGTACGCCACAGGGGAGCGGCCTTCGCGGACGAACCTGGCCAAGCTTTTCGCCGTGACGTTCCGTGCGGATTTCACCTCGTGCGCATGTACCGTGTACACGAATTTATGTGATTTCGTGTACACGATGTACACGAAATTAGGTGAAATCGTGTACACGGTGTACACGGATTCGTGTGATTTCGTGTACGTGAGAGGGTGTCGGACTGTTGTTGAGTCATGGTGGCGCGAACTTGCGTTGCCGTGGCTCAACTTTTTTGTGTGGATGTGGGAATAAAAGTTGACGAGGTAAAGTTGAGTGGTGTAGGCTCAAGTTTTGGAAAGGGTTGGATGGCTGATCGCAAGAGAGGCCGGAGGCCCGAAGAGAAACGTGAGCGGGAAACCGTGAAACAACAACGCGTCGCGGGCGAACCGGGCGCACAACATAAGGAGCACATAGTTATGGCACGTGCAGTTGGCATCGATCTGGGTACCACCAATTCCTGCATCGCAACGCTGGAAGGTGGCGAGCCCACCGTTATCGTCAACGCCGAAGGCATGCGCACCACCCCGTCCGTGGTGGCGTTCAGCAAGTCCGGCGAAATCCTCGTCGGCGAGGTGGCCAAGCGTCAGGCCGTCACCAACGTCGACCGCACCATCTCCTCCGTCAAGCGCCACATGGGCACCGACTGGACCGTCGACATCGACGGCAAGAAGTGGACCCCGCAGGAGATCTCCGCGCAGGTGCTGATGAAGCTCAAGCGCGACGCCGAAGCCTACCTGGGCGAGCCCGTCACCGACGCGGTCATCACCTGCCCGGCGTACTTCAACGACGCCCAGCGCCAGGCCACCAAGGACGCCGGCACCATCGCCGGCCTCAACGTGCTGCGCATCATCAACGAGCCCACCGCCGCGGCCCTCGCGTACGGTCTGGAGAAGGGCAAGGAGGACGAGCGCATCCTGGTCTTCGATCTCGGCGGCGGCACCTTCGACGTCTCCCTGCTGGAGATCGGCAAGGACGACGACGGCTTCTCCACCATCCAGGTGCAGGCCACCAACGGCGACAACCACCTAGGCGGCGACGATTGGGACCAGAAGATCATCGACTGGCTCGTCAGCGAAGTCAAGAACAAGTACGGCGTCGACCTGGCCAAGGACAAGATCGCCCTGCAGCGTCTGAAGGAAGCCGCAGAGCAGGCCAAGAAGGAGCTCTCCTCCTCGACCTCGACCTCCATCTCCATGCAGTATCTGGCCATGACCCCCGACGGCACTCCGGTGCACCTCGACGAGCAGCTCTCCCGCGCACGCTTCGAGGAGATGACCTCCGACCTGCTGGGCCGCTGCCGCACGCCGTTCAACAACGTGCTGCGCGACGCCGGCATCTCCGTGGGCGACATCGACCACGTGGTGCTGGTCGGCGGCTCCACCCGTATGCCCGCCGTCAAGGAGCTCGTCAAGGAGCTCACCGGCGGCAAAGAGCCGAACCAGTCCGTGAACCCGGATGAGGTCGTGGCCGTGGGCGCCGCCGTGCAGTCCGGCGTCATCAAGGGCGACCGCAAGGATGTGCTGCTGATCGACGTGACCCCGCTCTCGCTGGGCATCGAGACCAAGGGCGGCATCATGACCAAGCTCATCGACCGCAACACCGCCATCCCGACCAAGCGCAGCGAGGTGTTCTCCACCGCCGAGGACAACCAGCCCTCCGTGCTCATCCAGGTCTACCAGGGCGAGCGCGAGTTCGCTCGCGACAACAAGCCGCTGGGAACCTTCGAGCTGACCGGCATCGCTCCGGCTCCGCGCGGCGTGCCGCAGATCGAGGTCACCTTCGACATCGACGCCAACGGCATCGTGCACGTCTCCGCCAAGGACAAGGGCACCGGCAAGGAGCAGTCCATGACCATCACCGGCGGTTCCGGCCTGCCGAAGGACGAGATCGACCGCATGGTCAAGGAGGCCGAGGCGCACGAGGCCGAGGACAAGAAGCGTAAGGAAGAGGCCGAAACCCGCAACCAGGCCGAGGCGTTCGCCTACTCCACCGAAAAGCTCGTCAACGACAACAAGGACAAGCTTTCCGATGACGTGGTCAAGGAGGTGACCGAGAAGGTCGAAGCTCTGAAGGAATCCCTGAAGGGCGAGGACATCGAGGCCGTCAAGACCGCCCAGACCGCTCTGATGGAATCCGCCCAGAAGATCGGCCAGGCCCTCTACGCCCAGCAGGGCGCCGAAGGCGCGACCGGCGCCGCGGGTGCCGGCTCCGACGACGACACCGTCGAGGCCGAGGTCGTGGACGACGAGGACGACAAGGACAACAAGTGATGTCCGAGTTCAACAAGGACGACTATCTGAACGATCTGCCGGACGCCGATCAGGCCGCCGACCAGCCCGCCGCGGACGCGGGCCAGGCGGCCGGATCGGCCCCGGTGGACGCCGGCGCGGCCGAGTCCGCCGAGTCGGCCGAGTCTTCCGCGGACGGCGAGCAAGCCGAAACGGAAGGCACGGACGCCGGTGACGGCGAATCCACCGACGATACTCTGACCCCGTTGGGCAAGGCCAAGCAGGAGGCGGCGGAATACCTCGAGGCGTTGCAGCGCGAACGCGCGGAGTTCATCAACTTCCGCAACCGCGCGCAGAAAGAGCAGGAGCGTTTCCGCCAGCACGGCATCATCGACGTGCTCACCGCCCTGCTGCCCGCCCTCGACGACATCGACCGCATCCGCGAGCATGGCGAGATGGACGACTCCTTCAAAGCCGTCGCCGCCAAGCTCGACAAAGCCTTCGAGAAGTTCGGCGTGGAGAAGTTCGGCGAGAAGGGCGAAGACTTCGACCCGACCAAGCATGACGCGATTCTGCACAAGCCGGACGCGCAGGCCGAGAAGGAAACCGTCGACACCGTGGTGGAGGCCGGTTATCGCATCGGCGACCGTGTGATCCGCGCCGCCCGCGTCGTCGTCGCATCCCCGCAGAACTGATTGACGAAAGGAGGCAGTGATGGCTGAGAATGAATGGTTGACCAAGGATTTCTACAAGGTCCTCGGTGTCTCCAAGGACGCCTCGGAATCCGACATCACCAAGGCCTACCGCAAACTGGCCCGCCAATACCATCCCGACCTCAACAAAACCAAGGAGGCCGAGGAGAAGTTCAAGGACATCTCCGAAGCCTACGACGTGCTGAGCGACAAGGACCAGCGCCAGAAGTACGACGCCATACGCCAGTTCGGCATGGGCGGCGCGCGCTTCGCGGGCGGCGGTGCGGGCGGCTTCGACGGCGCGGGCTTCTCCGATATCTTCGGCTCGATGTTCGGCGGTGGCGCCGGCGGCAACGGTTCGCGCATCCGCTTCCAGACGCAGGGCGGCGGACAGCCGAACCTCAACGACATCTTCTCGATGTTCGGCGGCGCGGCCGGCGCCGGCCAAGGCGGCTCCCCGTACGGCGCGGGTTCGCAGTACGGCTACGAGCAGCCGCCCCGGCCCGAGGATGGCGAGGACCGTAATTCGAAGATCAACCTGACCTTCCGCCAGGCGGTGAAGGGCGCGACCGTCAGCCTGTCCGTCGACGGCAAGAAGTTCAAGGCCCACGTGCCCGCGGGCGTCAAGGACGGCCAGAAGATCAAACTCGCCGGCAAGGGCAAGCCCGGCCGCAACGGCGGCAAAACCGGCGATTTGTATCTGAACGTGTCCGTCGCGCACGATCCCCGGTTCTCGATGCGCGGCAACGACATCGTCATGACCCTGCCCGTCACCGTGGGCGAGGCCGTGGGCGGAGCGAAAATCGAGGTTCTGGACATCGATGGCAACCCCGTCACCTTCAAAGTGCCCGCCGGTTCGTCCAGCGGCAGCGAAGTGACGATTCCCGGCAAAGGCGTGCAGACGGGCAACCGATCCGGCGATCTGATCGGCCGCGTCGAGATCCATGTGCCCGCCAAGCCGGGCCTGGGACTCAAACGCATGGCCAAGGAATTCGACAAGGAGTCCGGCGATTTCGTCGGCACTCTGAATCGATAGCGATATCACGCTATGCGGGCGGTTCCCTGCGCGAAGGGACCGCCCGCACGGCACACCGGCAAAGGAGGGGGCATTATGGCGCGACCGATACAACAGATGCGTCAGCTGTACGCGATGTGCGCGACGGCCCTTGTGATGGGCCGTGCCGATCTGGACGGTGCCGACGAAGTCGGCTTCGACGTCTCCCTGCCCATCTTCTCCGTCGGTCAGGCCGCCGAACTGGCCGGCGTGCATCCCCAGACCCTGCGGCAATACGACCGCGTGGGTCTGGTGGTGCCGCAACGCACCGAAGGCGGCGCGCGGCGCTACTGCCTGCGCGACATCGACCGTCTGGCGCAGGCCCAGCGTCTCAGCCAGGACGAAGGCATCAACGTGGCCGGCATCACACGCATTCTGGAACTTCAGGAGGAGAACCGCCAGTTGCGCCGGCAGAACCGCAGGCTGCAGGCCGAGGGCGAGGACAGCGTGTTCGCCGCGGGCCGCGATGGCGACATCGTCGAAGTGCAGCGGTCCAACAGCGCGCGCATGTGGCGTCGGGCGTTGCGGCAGGACGCGCGCGCATTGCCGTCCCGCCACGAGCCATATGATGAAAGCGACGCGGACGGATCCAAATCCGTGGTCGTCTGGGGATGGCGGTGATATCTGGGCCGCGTCCTCTTTTGCGCCCGATGCTGGGAGAAGATTCCCCGAAAACGGTATCCCGCGTGTTGTAGGGAAGGAAGCAGTCCCCCAAATCAGCTCCGGGAAGGCTCGCAAGCCCCCTCCGCAGGCGTTGCGTCGCCCGCTGGAATCCTCCTCGCTACAGGGCGGGCGTCACTGTGATCGTCAGAGCTCAGGTATTCGGACCGTCGAACGTCCAACGACGCCCGTCGTCATAATGGTCCTCGCCCACCCGATCCGCCTTGAGAGCAGGTCAGATGTTGCAACGATCACTAGAACTCAAGGAGACTGTTCTCGTCCTGGGGGGGGGGTACTCTTCTTTTGGTTTGTGCGAAAGTTCATCTGAGTGGTAAGGGGCGGTGATGGCGCGACAGTCGTTCTCCTCGCGCACGCGAAAGGCTTTGCAGTCGCTGGATGCCGTCGCGTCCGTCAGTGAGACCCGCATCACGTATTCGGAGGATTTCCGCGACGAATGCATGCGGCGCTACGCCCAAGGGGAGTCTCCCACGGCCATTTTCCGCGAGGCGGGGCTGGATCCCAAGGTCATCGGATACAAGCGCATCGAACGCTGCATCTCCCGTTGGCGCGATAAGACGGCGCAGTAGGCGGCGGTCCGCCCGACCTGTCTTGCGTGTTTGGTGAGATGGAGCGGTACGTCTCGTCATAAGCGTCGCGCGGAGGAAAACCATGCTGCTGAAAGCCGTGTTCTGGGATCTGGATGGCACCCTTATCAATTCCGAACCCTACTGGCATCAGGGCGAGATCGCGATCGCCCACGCCAACGGCGGCGAATGGGATGAGAATGATGGCTGGGAGGGGTCGGGCACGCCTGTGCCGGATGTGGCCCGCCGTATGATCGCCAAAGGTTGCGCGCTCACCGTCGAACAGATCGACAGGCAGCTCAAGGACTATGTGTATCGCGCGGAGGTCGAGCGGCTGCCGTGGATCGACGGCGTGCAGGAGGTGCTGCGCTCGCTGAAGGACGCCGGCGTTCCCTCGATGCTGGTCACCACCTCTCCCCGCCGCATGGCCGAGAACATCATGGCGCAGACCGACGGACTGTTCGAGGGGTATGTGTGCGGAGACGATCCCGTGGCGCACAAGCCCGATCCCGCGCCGTATCTGACGGCGGCCGCACGCTTGGGCATCGAGCCGGAGGATATGCCGTACTGCGTGGTGGTGGAGGATTCCATGACCGGCATCAGGGCGGGCGCGGCCTCCGGCGCGACCACGATCGCCCAGACCGGGTGGATTCGCAACGACACCTCGATGGGGCCGCAGTTCGCCTCGATCGCCTCGTATGAGGGAATCGACGCGGCCGCGCTGGACGCGTTCGTGCGTCAGCGTGTCGCCTGAAACCCCAACGAAAATCCAACGTTGTACTAACTGCGCTTGCGCGCGTTCCGCAAGAGGTGTATTCTCTGATTATCACCAGAAGTACAAGGTTGTACTAACAACTGAGAACCTACGGACCGGCGGGTTGATTCCCGGCGGGCGGTGCGGTCTTCTGTTGAGAGACAACGTTGTACTTATATATGAGCTACCGCTGAAAGGGCAGAGATGGCACAGCAGAACGAGACGACCCAGGCTCGCCTGGTCGTGGATGACGAATTTGAAGTGGCCCAGGTCAACGACCGACTGTTCGGCTCCTTCGTGGAGCATCTGGGCCGCTGCGTGTACGGCGGCATCTACGAGCCGGGCCATCCGACCGCGGACGAGGACGGATTCCGTCAGGACGTGATCGATTTGGTCAAGGAGCTGGGCGCTACCGCCATCCGCTACCCCGGCGGCAACTTCGTCTCCGGCTATCGCTGGGAAGACGGCGTCGGCCCCAAGGAGAGCCGTCCCCGCCGCCTCGATCTGGCCTGGCATTCCACCGAAACCAACGAATTCGGCCTGCACGAGATGGCCAAGTGGCTGAACAAGGCCGGAGGCAACGAGCTGATGGAAGCCGTGAACCTCGGCACCCGCGGACTCGAGGAAGCCCTCGACCTGCTGGAATACGCCAACATCCCCTCCGGCACCAAGCTTTCCGACGAACGCCGCGCGAACGGCGCCGAAAAACCGTTCGGCATCACAATGTGGTGCCTGGGCAACGAGATGGACGGAAATTGGCAGACCGGCCACAAAACCGCCGAGGAATACGGCATGCTGGCCGCCTCAGTCGCGCGCGGCATGCGCTCCCTCGACCCGGATGTGGAACTGGTGGTGTGCGGATCGTCATCCCATGCGATGGACACCTTCGGCACATGGGAGGAGACCGTGCTGCAGAAGACCTACGAGCTGGTCGACTACATCTCCTGCCACGCCTACTACCATCCCGAACTGCAGGAGGACGGCTCGCGCGACATGGTGAGCTTCATGGCCTCGGGCGAGGACATGGACGGCTTCATCAAAGACGTCGCCGCCGCGATCGACGCCACCAAGGCGCGTCTGAAGAGCAAGCACGAGGTGTTCATCTCCTTCGACGAATGGAACGTGTGGTATCTCAACGAGGAGCCGAGCAAGAACCCCGAAGGCATCGGCAACTGGCCGGTGGCCCCGCGTCTGCTGGAGGACGTGTACACGACGGCCGACGCGGTGGTGTTCGGCGACCTGCTGATCACGCTGCTCAAGAACGCCGACCGCGTGCATGCGGCGAGCCTCGCCCAGCTGGTCAACGTGATCGCGCCGATCATGACCGAACCGGGCGGACCGGCCTGGCGTCAGACCACGTTCTACCCGTTCTCCCTGACCGCGCGGCTCGCCAAGGGCGGCACCGTGCTCGAGCCCAAGCTCGCCTCCGGCACATTCGACACCCCGCGCTATGGCGAAGTGCCGGCCGTCAACTCGGTGGCCGTGCGCGGCGCCGACGGTTCGGTGAACGTGTTCGTGGTGAACCGTTCGCTGGACGCGCCGGCCGAATTCGAGGTCAAACTTCCCGCCGGACTCGAAACCGCCGGCATCGAGGCCCAAACCCTGCACGAGGACGACATCCTGGCCTGCAACACGTTGGACGACCAGAACCGCGTGACCCTGCACGACAACGACACCGTCGCGTTCGACGCCGCCTCCGGCACCGTGCGCATGACCCTGCCCCCGGTCTCCTGGACCGCTGTGCGCGTGAAGTGAGAACGCGGAAGAGGTGAATGACATGCCGCACACAACCGACCGCGAATGGACCCGCGTCACACCCAACAGCCAGCACACGCTGACTTGGGGCAATGACGTGCTCGAGCTGGGATTCTCCGTCCGGCCCGACGCGCCGGTGACGTTGGCCGCGCTCGCCGGCCGCGGCATGGTGCCCCCCCCCCTATGCGCTGAGCAAATAACGGAAACCGCCGCGGTTCCGATCGTCGAAGTGCTGACCTCGACGAACGGCCGTCGCATGAACCACCAACGTCTGACGGATACGCGGGACGGCTGGAATCTCCGGTTCCGCCAAGCGGAACAACGTCACACCGGCAACCGCGGCGAACTGCGCATCACCCAGCACGACGAATCCACCGGGCTGACGGTCGAAAGCCTGTTCGCGGCCTATGACGGCATCAGCGTCGTCACATGGAGCGCGACGATCCGCTCCGATCGCAGACTTCCCGTCGAATCGATGAGCTCACTGAACGTCGCCGTGCCGCTGTCCGCTGCCGGCGCCTCCGTGGACGATGCGGAGGTGTTCTGGGCCGACAGCACGTGGGCCGCGGAGAACAACTGGCATCGCGCGCCACTGCGGGCGATGGGCGTGGTCGACATCAACACCGTCGTCAATCCCCGCGTGCCGGGAGCGAGGTTCGCGTTGCGTTCGCGCTCCGCATGGTCCACCGGCGAACATCTGCCCGACGGCATCCTTCAGCTCAACGGCGAACATCCCACCGCGCTGATGTGGCAGATCGAACACAACGGCGCATGGAGCTGGGAGATCGGCGAAGGCGTCACCGGCCTGCAGGTGATGGCCGGCGGTCCCAACTGCGACGACCATCAATGGTCGATCGTGCTGGAGCCCGGTGTCGACTTCACCACCGTGCCCGCCTCTGTGGCGGTTTGCTCCGGCGATTGGCGCGGCGCCGTCGCCGAGATGACCCTGCACCGCCGCGCCCTACGCGACGAACGGTTGGGCCATAACGGTCAGGACCGTTCATCCAACACGCTGGTCATCTACAACGACTACATGAACACCTTGTTCGGCGACCCCACGGCCGAGAAGGAGATTCCTCTGATCGACGCGGTCGGCACGCTTGGCGTGGATGTGTTCTGCATCGACGCCGGCTGGTACGACAGCACCGACGGCGACTGGTGGACATCGGTCGGCGAGTGGGAGCCTTCGACCAACCGGTTCGGCGACGAAGGGCTTGCGGCGCTCGCCGAGCGCATACGGGCCAACGGCATGGAGCTGGGATTATGGCTGGAGCCGGAAGTGGTGGGCATCCACTCCCCGGTGGCCGCCGCGCTGCCTGAAGCGGCGTTCTTCCGTCGTCACGGCGAACGCGTCGCCGACGACGGACGCTACCATTTGGATTTCCGTTGCCCCGAAGTGCGGGAGCATCTCGACTCCACAGTCGATCGCCTGATGCGTGACCTGCGTCCCACCTTCTTCAAATTCGACTACAACACCGTGCCCGGCGTCGGCACCGAGCAGGATGCCGCGACCCTGGGCGAGGGATTGCTCGGACACTGCCGCGCCTATGTGGATTGGCTGGATTCGCTGAAGCGCCGCTACCCCAAGCTGGTCATCGAAAACTGCGGGTCGGGGGCCATGCGCGCCGACTACGCGATGCTGCAGCGTCTCGACCTGCAATCCACCTCCGATCAGTGCGACCCGCTGATCTACGCGGCCATCGCCGCCGGCGCGCCTATGGGCATCCTGCCGGAACAGCAGGGCAATTGGGGATACGCCCAGCAGCATATGGGCGACGAGGAGGCGGTGCTCACTTTGGCGGCCGGCGTGACCGGGCGTCTGTATCTTTCGGGTTTCGTCGATCGTATGGACGACCGGCGTCTGGCTCTGGTGCGTTCCGCCATCGCCCTGCATCGCGAGGTGCTGGAGACGCAGGACTCATCGGTGCCGTTCTGGCCCCTGGGGCTGCCCGATTTCACCGGCGAATGGCTGGCGACCGGGCTGCTGCCCGCTCCCGGAAGCGAAGGGCGCACAGGCTATATGACCGTGTGGCGTCGCGCCGGCGAACAAACCGTCACGGTGGAAGTGCCTGCCGGAGCCGAAATCATCCAGGTGTTCCCGAATCCAAAAGATCCATGCGCCTCGGATGCCAAGCCCTGGCGGGTGCAACGCGTCGATGAGAGCCATGCGTCGTTGACGACGACGTCGGATTCCCCCTCGGCGCGTGTGTTCGCCCTGCGGCTTCCATAACAGGAAGGGCGGGTCCATTCGGACCGGCCGCAACAAATGTTTCGTTTTCGAAGCGGAAAACGAACAAACAACAAAGGAGAACAACAATGAAGAAAACGCTCAGGACGGCCATCGCCGCGGTCAGCGCGACCGCGTTGCTTGCCTCGCTGGCCGCGTGCGGCGGAGAAACCGCCCAGTCAGACGAGAAGGAACTCACCGTTTCGTGGTACTACTCCTCCGACGGTGGCGACACCATCGAGCGTGCCATCGCGCTATACAAGGAGCAGAATCCCGACGTCACCATCAATGAGGTCCATACCTCGTTCGAGCAGATGAACAAGAACGCCGCGCTGACGCTTCAGGCCGACGACGCTCCGGACGTCGCCCTGTACAACCAGGGCACCAGCTCGGTGGGCAATCTCGCCTCGCAGGGCGTGATCTCCGATCTGAGCGAATACGCCGAGGAGTACGGCTGGGATGAGATCCTTCCCGAATCCATCCAGACCATCGCCAAGTACAAGGCCGACGATGGCGGCATCATGTCCGCCGACGGCGACTGGTACGGCGTGCCGATTAACGGCGAGTTCACGCTGGCCTACTACAACGCGGATATGTTCGAGGAGAACGGCATCGCCATCCCGACCACCTTCGAGGAGCTGGAATCCGCGATGCAGCAGTTCGTGGACAAGGGCATCACCCCGGTCGCGTTCGAAGGCAACGAAACCGCTTCCCAGCACCTGTGGTACCAGCTCGCGCTGTCGAAGGCCGACCGCCAGTGGGTCGAGGACTACCAGTCCTACGAGCATGACGTCGACTTCACCGGAGAACCGTTCACCTACGCCGCGAACAAGTTCGCCGAATGGGTGGAGAAGGGCTATCTGCCCAACAACTCCGGCGGCCTGGTCGCCGAGGATATGATCACGCAGTTCTGCGCCGGCGAGTATCCGATCATGTTCTCCGGCTCGTGGTGGTTCGGCCGTGTGAACCAGGACGGCGATTTCAAGGCCGCCTACTCGGTGTTCCCCGGCAACGAGAACCTCAACACCGGCGGCACCGGCAAGCTGTGGGTGGTGCCCGAAACCTCGCAGCATAAGGATCTGGCCGCCGACTTCCTGAACTTCCTGCTCTCCGAGGACGTGCAGAATATGCTCGCCACCGAGGCCGGTCTGCCGTTCAACTCGTCCGACGACTACTCGCTTGAGTCGCTGCCCGACGCGCTCAAGAACCCGAACGGCACTTTCGACGACATGCAGGAGGAGACCAAGGAGTTCAACAACGTCTTCAAGACGCTGTTGGAGAACGACGCCATCTCCCTGTATCCGGATTGGCCGAGCGCCGGTATGTACAACTCCCTCAACTCCGCATTGCAGGGTCTGATCAACGGCAACTCCACTCCGGAGGAGGCGACCGCCGAGATCCAGGCCGCGTATGAGGAAGGCAAGGCCGACCTGGGACTGTAGTCCCGGCCTTACCTGCCGCCATCGTGGGGAGCCGGAGTCCGTTCCCACTTCGGCTCCCCACCTCTTACCGGGGCAGCCCCGATTCATCGTTCCCACGCATCATTCCAATATCTCGGGTCATCGCGGACCCATTTCACACCCACCGCAGCATCGCTGCAAGGAGGAGCCAATGTCACGGAAAAAAGGCTCGTCCCACGGAAAGCGGACTCTTTCCGAGAACGAGAAGATATACGAAAAGCGCATCCGAAGTGGTTACGGACGCTACATCATCCCCGGTGCCATCGGCACCATCGTCATCCTGCTGATTCCATTCGTCGCCAACCTTTGGATATCCCTGCACAGTTGGAGGGGCGGTCGCAGCACGATGAAATTCGTCGGCTTCGACAATTATCTGAAGCTGCTGCAGGATGAGAAATTCTGGACCTCGTTCGGCAATTCGCTGTACATGATCGTGGCGATGGCGGTGATTCCTCTGATCATCGGCCTGATTCTCGCCGCGGTGCTGTTCGACTACATCGGACGCGAATTCGGCGGCAAAACCTCCAGCTTCCTGCGCGCCTGCTACTATCTGCCGCAGATTCTGCCCGTCGGCGTCGCCGGCATCCTGTGGAACTGGATCTTGAACTCCCAGACCGGCGCCATCAACCGAATCCTGTCCGGCGTGTTCGGCATGGAGGAGACTCCGGACTGGCTGGGTGATCCCGATCTGGCCATCTACGCGGTGATGCTGATGCTTATCTGGGGGCAGATCGGCTACCCGGTGGTGATCTTCATGTCGGCTTTGGGCCGAGTCGATCCGGAGCTCTACGAGGCCGCATCGTTGGACGGCGCCGGCTGGTGGCGTCGATTCACCGCCATCACCCTGCCTCAGATCAAACCCGAGACCTTCGTGGTCGTGCTCACCTGCACGGTCGCCGCGTTGAAGGTGTTCGGCCCCGTCTACATCCTCACCAAGGGCGGACCGCAAAGCTCCACCCTCGTGCCTTCGTACTATTCCTATCTGAGTTTCTTCGGTAAATCACAAATCGGTTATGGCGCGGCCATCGCGAGCGTGCTGGCGATTCTCATCGCCATCGTGGCCATGGTCATTATGTTCTTCCAGAACCGAAGCGCCGCGCGTGAGCGCGAAGGAGCACTGGTCTCATGAGCATGTCATCTTCCGTCAAAACCACCATCCAAGGCCGTATGACGCGCATAGAGCGCAAGGATGAGGCCAAACGCAATGCTCCCGCGTCCCAGAAACGCCGCAAGCCGTTGAACCCGACGCGTTGGGTGATTCTGTTGCTTTGCCTGCTGCTGGCGCTGATCATCCTCTCTCCGCTGTTCCTTATGGTGCTCAACGCGTTCAAGACCTCGCAGGACTATACGCAGAACGGCCCGCTGGCGTTGCCGCAGGAACTGTATTTCGGCGGTCTCATCAACTTCTGGAACGCCACGGATTTCCCGATCAAATTCTGGAACTCGCTGTGGATCTCCGTGGTTTCGGCCCTGATCTCCGTGGGATTGTCCCTGTTCAACTCGTACGCGTTGGGCATCGGTCGAGTGCGTGGCAGCTCGCTGATCGTGGCGCTGTTCATGATCCTCACCATGCTGCCCGGCGAAGGCTTCATCTACCCGCTGTTCTACATGTTCAACGCGGTGGGCATGGGCAACTCGCAGTGGACCATCGTGATCATCTGCGGCATCATCAATATGGCGTTCGGCACATACCTGTTGAGCTCCGTGATGTCCACCTTCCCGAAGGAGTTGTTGGAGGCCGCGCAGATCGATGGCGCCGGCCGCTGGCGCACCCTGTGGAATGTCGTGTTCCCCATCATGAAATCCAACTGCGCGGTGCTGTTCATCTTCTTCTTCATCTGGACGTGGAACGAGTTCTACTTCTCGCTCATCTTCCTCACCTCCGGCGACACGCAGACGATTCCGCTGGCCATCGCCTCGCTGCAGGGCGACCGCATCATGGATGTGCCCACCATCAACGCGGGCAGCTTGATCTCCCTGATCCCGGCCTTCGTCTTCTTCCTCCTCTTCCAGCGGACCCTGACCAAGGGCATCACCGCCGGCGCGGTGAAGTAAGCGCCGACATCTGAAAGGAACCCCTATGAAATTCTCCGATGGGTACTGGCGGGTCCGAGAGGGCTTCACCGCCGCCTGGGCGAGGCAGACGTACAGTGTGCGGCGCGTCGACGACGGTCTGCGCGTGCTCGCCTCCGCCGGACTGGTGCACGGCGATCGCGGCGCGACGCTCGGCGGACCGGTATTCACCGTTTCGCTGTCCACTCCGGCCGAAGGCGTCATTCGCGTGGTCGAAGAACATTACCGCGGCCGAGTGGACAACGGCCCCCACTTCCGCCTCAACGTCGACGAGAACGCTCCGTTCGAGATCTTCGAGGAGGACGGCGCCACCGGTCTGCGATCCGGCGATCTCGAGGCGGTCGTCTCCGCTCCGGGTGAGATCTTCTCCCTGGATTTCCGGTCGGGCGGAAAAACGCTCACCGGCACCTCGTACAAGGGCCTCGGAGTCTACGGCGAACGGTTGCGCGACTTCGACCGCAACCGCACGCATCTCGACCCCGAAGAAGTCTCCGGTTCGAGCCGCAACTATATGCGCGAGCAACTGCGTCTCGGCCTTGATGAAAAGGTGTATGGCTTCGGCGAACGCTTCGGTCATTTCGTCAAAAACGGCCAAACCGTGGAGATGTGGAATTCCGATGCGGGCACCTCGTCCGACGCGGTCTACAAGGAGATCCCGTTCTACTGGACGAACAAAGGCTACGGCGTATTCGTGAACCATCCCGAGGACGTGTCGTTCGAGGTGGGGTCCGAAACCGTGGGCAAGGTGCAGTTCTCCACCAGAGGGGAGCGACTCGAATACTACGTCATCGCGGGCCCCGAACCCAAGGACGTGCTGCGCCGCTACACCGCGTTGACCGGTCGCGCGCCCTACCTGCCGTCATGGTCGTACGGATTGTGGCTCACCACCTCGTTCCTCACCGACTATGACGACGACACCGTCGCCGGTTTCGTCGACGGCATGCGCGACCGCGATATCCCCCTGTCGGTGTTCCACTACGACTGCTACTGGCTGCGTCCGTACCATTGGTGCGATTTCGAATGGGACGGCGACATGTTCCACGATCCGCGGGGCACCATCGCCGAACACCACCGCAAAGGACTCAAGGTGTGCGTGTGGATCAATCCATACCTCAGCTCGGTGTCTCCGCTCTACGACGAAGCCGTGGACGGCGGCTATCTGATCAGACTCGCCGACGGCAGTCCCTACGCCACCGACTTCTGGCAGCCGGGCATGGGATTGGTGGACTTCACCAATCCCGAAGCGCGGGAATGGTACTGCTCCAAACTCGGCAAACTGCTCGACATGGGTGTGGACTGCTTCAAAACCGACTTCGGCGAATCCGCCCCCACCGACGTGGTCTACCACGACGGGTCCGATCCCATCGCCATGCACAACTACTACACCTATCTGTACAACCAGACCGTATACCGTTATCTGGAGCAGAGGCAAGGCAAGGGCGAAGCGGTTCTTTTCGCGCGTTCCGCCACGGTCGGAGGCCAGCAGTTCCCCGTGCATTGGGGCGGCGACTGCGAATCCAGCTATGCCGCGATGGCCGAATCGCTGCGCGGCGGCCTGTCTCTGATGAGCTCCGGCTTCGGCTTCTGGGCCCATGACATCGGCGGCTTCGAAGGTGACCCGGGCCCCGACCTGTACAAGCGGTGGGTGCAGTTCGGCCTGCTCTCCACCCACTCACGTCTGCACGGCTCCAAAACCGTGCGCGTGCCGTGGGCCTTCGACGAGGAATCCTGCGACGTGCTGCGCCGCTTCACCAAACTCAAGCTGTCGCTGCTGCCTTATCTGGCCCGCGGTTCGCAGCAGGTGAGCGAGGAAGGCGTTCCTCTGATGCGTCCGATGGCGTTGGAATTCCCGCACGACCCGGCGGCGCAATACCTCGACCGCCAGTACATGCTCGGTGACGACCTGCTGGTCGCGCCCGTGTTCTCGCCGGACGGCACGGTGGAATACTATGTGCCGGAAGGCGAGTGGACCAACTATCTGACCGGTGAGACGGTGGTCGGCCCCAAGTGGGTCACAGGCGAGTTCGATTACATGTCGCTGCCGCTGATGGTTCGCCCCGGCGCCGTGATCGCCGTGCAGGAGAATCGCAACGACACCGAAGGCGACCTGCTGGACGATGCGACGCTGAAGGTGTTCTCGCCGGAGGCGCTTGCCGACGAAGGCAAAACCGTCGTGCTGCGCCGTGGATTCGAAGAGGACGCTCCGTGCGTGGAATTCCATGTGCGCCGCGTCGGATCGACCGTGGAGGCGACCTGCTCCGACCCGACTCTGACGTGGACGCTGGCCTGCGGCGAGGCGCGGGGCGTGGTCGAATCAGGTAAGGCAAGCGTCATGATCTGAGTCATGGTCGGTTGGGTGGTGCCGTGGAACTGGTCGCCGCCCAACCGTTGTCTCCTTACGGACTTGCGGGCCGACCTTGCCGTGACGGGGTCGGCCCGCTTGTTTATTTTTCGCCGATTATGGAAGCATTCCGCACGATGACGTGCAAGAATGGAGAACAGTCATGGACACTGTCGCAGTGTTGCCTGCTCCTGTGATGACGACATCCGTAGGCGTGGGATTAGGAGGGAGGAACCGTATGGGCGGTCGTGTGACGATCAAAGACGTGGCCCGTGAGGCCGGGGTCTCCATCAAAACGG
The DNA here is from genome assembly GCF_014898175.1 of Bifidobacterium lemurum. Classification (NCBI taxonomy): domain Bacteria; kingdom Bacillati; phylum Actinomycetota; class Actinomycetes; order Bifidobacteriales; family Bifidobacteriaceae; genus Bifidobacterium; species Bifidobacterium lemurum. The sequence goes on along the minus strand of NZ_CP062948.1, from coordinate 900,648 downwards.
TGTCCAACGTGCTCAACAACACCGGCAGTATGCGCCCGGAAACGCGTCAACGCGTGGAGGAGACCATGCGCAGGCTCGGATATACGGTCAACATCTCCGCGCGGGCGATGCGCGGCGGTGGGACGCGTCTGATCGGATTGGGCATCTTCGACTTCTCCCAGCCGTTCGCCCCCTATCTTGCGGACATCGCGATCGACTATGCCCGCGAACTCCAATACGGTGTGATCATCAACACCTACGGCCAGGGAGGCGAGGGGATACCCACCATCATCGAGGACACCTATCGACTTGGCGCGGACGGATGGCTGTTCTTCGCCGAGCGGCCGCTGCTGGACGAAGGTGCGGTGCTGGAACAGCCGTATCCGGTGGTGGTGATGGGCGACTATCTGACCTATGGCAAAGCGGATCTCGTCACCATGCCCAATGCCGAAGCCTTGGCGCACACCACCGAACTATTGGTGCGCGGCGGATGCCGCAGCATCTCCCTGCTCGGCGTGCCCGAGGGATTGACCGGCGCCGAGATCATGGCCGCGGCGGAGGGCACGCGCACGTTGCGCACCCAAGGATATATGAACGGTCTGGCCGCATGCGGTCTTGACGTGGACTGGCGGCTGACTGTGCCGGTTCCCGAATGGAACCAAGCGGGCGGCGTGCATGCCGCGGCGGAGCTGCTCGACTCAGGTGCGACTCCTGACGCGATCATCTGCCTGAACGACGCCATGGCGTTGGGTGCGATGCATGAGCTTCAGCGGCGCGGCATCCGTGTGCCCGACGATATGCAGGTCATCGGTTTCGACAACGTGCCTGAGGCACGATACGCCGTTCCCGCGTTGACCAGTATCGATCCGCATCTGGAGGATTATGTGAAGAAGGCGGTCGATATGCTGATCGAGCGGATCGAGGGGTATCGGGGGCCCGCACGTACCTTCGTCACGGATTTCAGTGTCGAGGAGCGCGCCTCCACCCGACTGTGATTTGGTGACGGCGCTTACTTGGCCATGTCGATGCGGTTTGACGCTGTAATTGTGCAGGTTTATATAGGTTTGTCGGCTTAGCGTAGGCTGCTGGTAGGGTGGGGGAGGTTTGGAAATACGACCTGTACCTTAGAGGATTAGAAACTCATGGGATTTGTGAATTTTATCGTTGAACTGCTCAAGGATCCGCGCGCCGCCATCGCCGGCTGGATCGCCATGGGCGTGGCCCCCACGCTTGGCTTCATTTTCCTGATTATCTTCATCGAAACGGGTGTGGTGTTCTTCCCGTTCCTGCCCGGTGACTCCCTGCTGTTCGCGGCCGGCGTGTTCGCCGCTCCGGACGAGACGGGCAAGGCCGCGCTGCCGCTGATGGCGCTGCTGCCGGTGGTGTGGCTCGCGCCGATCATCGGCGACCAGTGCAACTACTTCATCGGCCACTTCTTCGGGCGCCGCATCATCCAGTCCGGCAAGGTTAAGGCCATGACCCCCGAGCGCATCGCCAAAACCGAAGGCATGATCGAGAAGTGGGGTCCGCTCGCGGTGTTCCTGGGCCGCTTCTTCCCGTTCATCCGTACGTTCATGCCGTTTATCTCCGGCATTTCAGGCATGCGATGGAGCCGTTTCACGCCGTTCTCCGTGCTGGGTGGCATCGTGTGGTCCACGCTGTTCACACTGCTTGGATACTTCTTCGGCGGCATTCCCGCCGTGCAGGATCATTTCGAATTGGTGATTATCCTGATTCTGGCGGTTTCGCTGCTGCCCACGATCATCGGCCTGCTGAAGGCCAAGTTCGGCAAGAAGAAGCCTGCCGCCAACGAGGAGTGATCTCCTCGTTGGTGCTGCGTTGACGGCAATTACGGTCAGTGGAGTCTGACTGGTGATACCGCCAATCAGGCCATATGATAATCCCCCGTCGTTCGCGTTCCAGTCATATATCGGATTGAAGCGTGAACGGCGGGGGATTCCCTCATTTGAAGTTGTACCGTGCTGGTCGTGGTGATCGTGTCCGGCGGAGTCTGCTGCCTGTCCCCAAATAATCGGCGATGTCTTGACTGTATCGGTTTGTGCTGTCCCATGTGTTGGTTGATGTCGGTTGTGTTTCATGATGATGACGACTGAAGGGAATAGCAGAGGGTCAACGCAATATACCTGTGTCAGACTCGGTTCCGATGAAAATGCAGCATTCTGCGTGAACAGGAGGTGCCATACATGGAACGTTTGAACCCTCAGGTTATGGTGACGCTTTGGAACATTGAACGTTTGGGCTCGTTCTCCGCCGTGGCACGTGAAACCGGGTGGTCGCAGCCCGCCATCAGTCAGCAAATCAAAAAATGTGAGGATGAGCTGAAAATCCCGTTGGTAAGACGTACCTCGCATGGTGTGGAGTTGACTCCTGTGGGCTTGATTCTGTCCAAGCACGGACAACTGATCGACAATCGTCTTACTCAGGCTCAGCGGGATATCGATGCGTATGGTCGGCATCATTCGGCGCATATCCGTTTGATTGCGCCGCCTTCCATCTGCTCGTCATTCGCTGCCAGGGCTTTGGTGCATATGAGCTGGTCATCGGAGGTTCGTGTGGGCCTGATGCAGATGGAGCCGCCTGAGGCGGTGGACGCGTTGTCCCAAGGATTGGCGGACTGCGCGGTGACATTTCAGTACCATAGCATTCCGGAATTCGTCAAAATGAATGAGGATCTTGAAACGGAGTATTTTGGCTCCGATCCGCTGCTGCTGTTGGTCAATCAGAACAGCGTCATTGCGAAGCGGTATGCGGCGGTGCATGAGCCGATCAGTCTTTCGGTCGCAAAAGACGAGCATTGGATTGCGGGTTGTGAAACGTGTCAGGCGAATCTTATTTCTTTGGCACGGGTCGCGGGATTTTCCCCGGACATCACCCATTCCACTGACGACTATTGGGCTACGCAGAACTTGGTGGAGATGGGCATGGGTGTTTCCATTGTGCCGAGGATATCCGTAAGAGCGCATTTAGAGAACGATTTGATGGCGTGCCCGATCAAGGATGAGAATGCCTGCCGCGAGGTGCTGTTTGTGACTCGCAAAGGGGATCATCGTCCTGCTTTGCTCAAAGTGAAGGATGAAATCAAACGGGCTGCGCAAAAGTACTTGGAATAGAAAACATCGTATTTCGGAATCGTTTCCATGTTTCCCCCACGTAACCGGATATAACTATCTTCCGGTTGGGTCAAAGAAATGAGGCGAGGAAAACGCCTATCTGATGTGTCTTTTTCCTTCATCATGAAGGCATGGAAACACAAACTCTCACGGCTACTGGTTTCAGCGCCGACGTTATTGATCATGAAACCGCCGCAGATCTTGCGCAGATCGGCAGCGATAAGTGGACCCGCTACCCTGGTTGTATCGGGGCTTTCATCGCGGAGATGGACTACGGTTTGGCTCCCGTAATTCAGGAAGCCATCGAAGAGGCTGCGGATGACTGCAAGCTTGGCTACATTCCCGACCCATGGAAGCATCGCGTGGCTGAAGCGTGTGCTGCATGGCAGAAGAACCATTACGGATGGGATGTGGATCCCGCATATATCCGCCCAGTGCCCGATGTGCTTGAGGCTTATGAAATCTTTCTACGCGAATTCGTTGGTGCCGGCAATTCCGTGATTGTGCCAACTCCGGCCTATATGCCTTTCCTAAGTGTGCCGCGACTGTACAACGTGGATCTAATCGAAATTCCGATGATTGAGCATTCCGACGGCTGGTTGTTTGACTTTGATGCCATTGAGGAGGCATTCCGGAACGGATGCCATGCTTTCGTGCTATGCAACCCCCATAACCCAATCGGGAAAGTGCTCACCTTGGAGGAGGAACTCAAGATTTCCGAGCTTGCTGCGAAATACGGTGTGCGAGTCTTTTCCGATGAGATCCATGCGCCATTCGTGTTCGATGGCTATCGGCATGTGCCATTCGCTTCGATCAATGAAACGACTGTCATGCAGGCCATTACCTCCACCTCGGCATCGAAATCATTCAATATCCCCGGTACCAAATGTGCTCAGGTGATCCTCACTAATCCGGATGATCTGAAGTTATGGATGGATCGCGCTGAATGGAGCGAACACCAGACTGCCACCATCGGCGCCATCGCCACTACCGCGGCCTATACCAAGGGCGAGCCCTGGTTCCAGGAAGCGCTCAAATACGTCAAACACAATTTTGACCTGCTTGATTCCGAAATGCATGGGCGATTCAGCAAAGTTGGTTATGTGCGTCCTCAGGGCACCTACATCGCCTGGCTGGATTTCAAACCGCTTGGCATCAATGATCCTTCCCAATATTTTCTGGAGAAAGCAAAAGTGGCCCTTACAGACGGTAAGGAATGCGGCAAAGTCGGTGCAGGCTGCGTGCGCATGAACTTCGCCATGCCATATCCGCTGCTTCAGGAATGCTTTGATCGCATGTACCGAGCATTGCATGATGACGGGCTTCTGTAGACCGCTGTCATGATCTTTATCTTTTCACTCCATCTTTTCAACAATCCAAACCCATTAAGGAGCATATAATGACTAATCGCAAATCCGAATTTATGGACCTCGTCGCAGGCAAAACCACTGTGCCGTTCCTTACTGCCGCATGGCAGCATTTCAATGGTCATGAAAACGATCCGGAGGATTTTGCCCAGCGCACCATCGATTTTGTTGAAAAGTGGGATTGGGATTGGGTCAAGATCAATCCTCGTGCCACCTATCACTCCGAGATTTGGGGATCTACATACGATCCCGATGAGTATGGTCCGCATGATCCAATCCAGAAACAGCTTTCCGCCATCATCGAGAAGCCAACCGATGTGAGAAAGATTGGCAGAATCGCAATCGAAGATTCTCCCGTACTGCAAGAGCATCTCAAAGGCGCGACGATTATTGGCGAGCATTTTCAGGATCGCATTGTTGTGATGACGCTGTTCTCACCGTTATCCGTGCTGATGCAATGCGCTGGCATGTCCCTATACAAGGGCGATCCCATTTATGGGTCGACCACTGATTTCGGCATCAAGGAGTTGATCCTCGATCAGCCTGAGGCCGCCAAGCAAGCGTTGCAGAACATCACCGACACGTATGTGGATTATGTCAAGGCATTGGTTACGCCGCGTGAACAGGGTGGTGCCGGACTGGATGGTATTTTTTTCGCAGTGACCGGAACGGCCAGCAATAACTATTTCACCAAAGCCGAATTCGACGAGTTCTCTCGTCCCTTTGACATGCAGGTGCTGGCTGCGGCGGAGGACAAAGTGAAGGTATTCCATACTTGCCGTATGGATTCTCATCCGGAGTGGTTTTCCGATTATCCGATCAGTGCCATTCACTGGGACCAGTTCATGCGTGATAACCCTGCTATTACCGAGGATTTGGGCGTCACCCCCATTGGCGGTGTGAATTTCACCCTATTCGCATCCGATGGCGACGTTTCGCTGGTCAAGAAGCAATTGAACGAAACGTTGAAGGAATGCGACGGTAAGCCGTTCTTTCTGGCTCCGAGCTGCACCATCCCCACCCCGGCTTCCGATGAATCGCTTGCATTGTTGCGCTCGGCGAGGAAGTGAATTCGTTTGGTATGACGACAAGCGCGCTTCCCTAGGCGGATGCGCAATAGAGAGGAAAAGGTCATGAGAATCTATAAGAAAGCGGTTACTGCGTTTATCACTGCATCGATGGCGGCCTCATTGGCTGGCTGTGCCCAGAATTCCACTTTTGGCGGAGGAACCGCTTCCGGATCTTCCGATACGGTTGCCATTGCCGTGCTGTATCCGGAAACCGGACAATACGCCGAATATGGCAAAATGTTCAAGCAAGGGCTTGACCTTGGCGCCGAACAGGTCAATTCGGATGGCGGCGTGCAGGGCAAGAAGATTGAGCTTAAATATTACGACACCCAGTCCGATCCGAAACAGTCTGCTTCAGTGGCTCCCAAGATAGCCTCTGACTCATCGGTGGTGGCGGTTGTGGGTGATTATTCGTCCGGTGCTTCCATGGCCGCGTCGCCGACGTTCCAGCAAGCCGGTTTGGTACATTATGGGTTTAATAATTCCGCTGCCGACTTCACCTCCACCGGCGATCATGTGTGGACTCCGCAATACAGCCAAGACGATTTCCAGTCGCAGGTCGCCGATATGGTCGCCGAGCACGCCAAGAAAATTTCCGTCGTTTATATTGAGAACGATTGGGGCAAGGCGGCATATGCGGCATTCAAAAAAGAGGCGCTCGCCGAGGGGCTCGATATCGTTTATGAATCATCGTTCCTGGCTGACTCCACGGATCTCTCTCCGATTCTGATTCCTGCGCGCGATGCTGATCCGGATGCCATTGTGCATGTGGGATACGGTCCTGATGGCGCATTGGTCATCAATACGCTTCGTGACAAGTTGGGCTATACGGGACCGTTCTATGGTGGCCAGATCACCAATGAGTTCATCTCCACCGCGGGTGAGAACGGCGAAGGCACTATGCTGATGGCACCTTTCACCGCTGATTCCACCAATCCCAATGCTCAACAGTTCGTTAAGGATTTCCGTGCTAAGTACAATTCGGAACCGGGCGAATTCAATGAGACCGCCTATGCTGCGGTCATCGACCTCGCCTATGGCATGAACAAGACGAGTGCCACCAGGGAAGGCGTACAGGAAGCGCTGGAAACGGTTGAGGATTTTCCCTGTTATGTGGGCACGAACACCACATTCTCCTTCAATCAGGAAACCCGTCGTATGAAGAACACCAATTTCCTCAAGCTCAAGCTCGAGAACGGGAAGTTCCAAATCATGAAGTAATTCATGCAATCTGCTTGGCGGAGCCGGGAATCCGTCTTCGTCAGGCGGTTGCAGCAAGCGGTTCGTACTGGTCGGCAAGCCGACAAGGAGGGAAGCAGCAGTGATAGATACTTTGATTACCGGATTCATGCATGGCAACGCATATGCCATCGTTGCCTTGGGCATGTCACTTATTTTCGGCGTGAGTAATGTTGCCAATTTTGCTCATGCATCAATTTTCGGCATCGGCATGATGAGCGGCTGGTGGCTGGGATCGGTACTCGGACTGCCGATTGTTCCTACGCTCATCTTGGTTATGGCCATCACCGGTTTGCTGGGGCTGTTGCTTAACGTGCTGGTGGTTTCCCCGTTGACGGGAAGGCCTACTGTGGCCGCTTTGCTGGCGACCATCGGCGTGGGCATGATTCTCGACAATGTTTCACAGATGATTTTCGATACCCCGACTCGAACATTTCCCGAGCTGCTGCCTTCGCATAACATCGAGCTGCTTGGTGTGCGGTTCGGCACATCGGACATCGTTATGCTCATCCTGACCGTCATCATCATGGTGGGCATGTGGTTCTTTCTCAAGCACGGCAAGATGGGACAGGCGATCCGCGCCACTTCGCAGGACACGGAAGCGGCTCGGCAGATGGGCATTCCGGTTAAACGAATTCAGAACATGTCGTTTGTGATTGCTTCGTCCCTTGCCGGTGTGGCAGGCGTGTTCGTGGGCATGTTCAATTCGAATGTCAGCCCGAACACCGGTTCCTCGGTCGGTATGACGGCGTTTATTGCGGCTACCATTGGCGGGCTTGGCTCGATGCCGGGCGCTGTGGTCGGCGGATTCGCACTTGGTATCGTCGAGTCGGTCGGCGTGTTCATCTTTGGTGATGGCGCTCATGATTTGATTACCTACGGCGCGTTGCTGATCATCCTGATTATTTGCCCGAACGGTTTGTTCGGCGGCAAGCAGGTGCTGCATGAACCGATGGCGGGTTCATTCTCCGGCGGTGCGCGACCGTACCGTGTTCCCAAGTGGCTTGCGCCGATACTGATCGTTGCGGCGGTAGCGGCGTCGTTTCTTTCCTCGGATTATTTCTCTTCGGTTGGCATCCAGATCATGATCTATGCCATGGCTGCCATGGGACTGACCTTGGTTTCGGGCTCCGCAGGCCAGGTTGCCTTGGGACAGGCCGGTCCTATCGCCTTGGGCGCATACACTTCGGCGATTCTGGTGGGGCAGTTCCATGTGCCGTTTTTACTTGGTGTCGTGTGCGGCGGTCTGGTTGCTGCGATTATATCGGGAATCATCACCTTCCCGATATGGAAGCTTTCCGGCCATTACATCGCAATCGGCACCATCGGCGTGGGCGCGGTCACCGTTGCCCTCATCCGTATCGCTGAGCCGATCACCAAGGGTTCGCTGGGCATCACGGGCATTCCTTTCCCGAAGATCTTCGGTTTCACGCTGTTCACCCCGCAGTTCCAATACGTGATGGTATTGGCGTTCCTGCTGATCGAACTGATGATCATTACGCGTATTCGAAACTCTCATTTGGGTAAGACCATCGAATCCATTGGCAACGATCCTGTGGCTGCGGAGTCCATTGGCGTTCGCGCCTCCGCCTATAAGGCCTTGGCCTATGCCATCGCGGCATTCTTCGCAGGCATCGCAGGCGCGTTGATGGCTCACCAGTACACCTATATCGATCCGTCAATGTTCCCCTTCTCGATGTCATCGTTGGTGCTCACTATTGCGGTACTTGGTGGACTGAGCTCTCCAATGGGTGCCATCATCGGATCGATTGTGCTTGTAGGAGCCCCGGAACTGCTGCGTTTCATGTCATCCGGCCGAATCATCGTTTACGGCTTACTGTTGATCCTCATCATCATTTTCCGCCCGCAGGGCCTGTTTGCTAAGAAGGAGTAGTCATGACCATCGAGACAACAACATCCATGGAACAGTCTTTGGCACACGGCGACGATCGTCCGGTGGTTCTGGAAGTCAAGAACCTCGACAAGTCCTTTTCTGGCGTACACGCGGTGAGCAACACCTCGTTCACCATCCACAAAGGAGAGGTCGTGGCCATCATCGGTCCCAATGGTTCGGGAAAATCCACTACCATCAACATGATTTCTGGACTGTTCAATCCGGATTCGGGACAGATCGTTTTCGAGGGCAAGCATCTGGAACATATGAAACAGCGGGAGATTTCCGATGCGGGCATTGCCAGAACATTTCAGAATGGTCGTGTATTCGGTTCCATGACGGTGGACGACAATTTGGAAATGGGACTGCATAAGACAATGGCGGCCGGTCGCCCGCTGAGAGGGTTGCAGGACTATCCGCTGGTCAAATGGGCCAATTTGATTGGCGAATTGGGATTGAACCTTGTGCCTGGGCCCAAGACCCGTGCCGAAATGCAATCCGTCAAGGAACAAGTGGATGCCCAGGCGAAGTCATTCGGCGATCATCTGGCTGATGTGCGTGGACGCATGACGTATTCGCTGTCGTATGCGAACAAACGTCGAACGGAAATCGGTCGCGCGATGATCTCCGAACCGCATCTGCTGTGTCTTGACGAACCCACTGCTGGCATGAATCAAACGGAGACCGCTGAGGTCATGGAGCTGTTGCTGAAGCTGAAGGCTGAGGGCAACACCATGCTGTTGGTGGAGCACAAGATGGATTTTGTAATGACGCTTTCCGACTGGATCATTGTGATGGACAACGGGCGCATCATTTCCGAGGGCATCCCATCCGTGGTGCGTAATGATCCCAGAGTCATCAACGCTTATTTAGGCGGTGACAAGAGCGACCAAACGCTTGAAGGAGGGGAAGTCGCTCGCGTTGAAGAACCCGAGGATTCATCGGCTCACAAAATGCCGATCTCCGCGGATGCTCCGTATATTCTGGATATACAGCATGCCGATGTGTTTTATGGTTCTGTGCAGGCGTTGCGTGACGTGTCTCTGAATGTGCGTGAGGGGCAGATTGTCTCACTGCTTGGCGGTAATGCCGTGGGCAAATCCACCACCATGCGTACCATCATGGGTCTGTTGAATCCCAAGGATGGCAAAATCATTTATCAGGGAAAGGACCTTCAGGGAGTCAGCACTGAGAACCGCGTGCGAAGGGGGATTGCTTCCGTGCCGGAGGCCCGACGCATCTTTCCGGAAATGACGGTTACGGAGAACCTGCTATCCGGCGCATATATCCGCAAGCGTGGCAAGGCGGTCGATGAGGACATGGTTGATATCTTCGACCGTTTTCCGCGTTTGAAGGAGCGGCGCAACCAGATGGCCGGCACTCTGTCTGGCGGCGAACAGCAAATGCTGGCATTCGGCCGTGCCCTGATGAGTAAGCCCAAGTTGATTTGTATGGATGAGCCAACTATGGGATTGTCTCCCAAATTGGTGGATGAGGTGCTTGGCGCGATTTCATCGTTGCGCGATGAGTTGCGAATTTCCGTATTGCTGATTGAGCAACAGGCTGATCTTGCGTTGACCATTGCGGATTACGGGTTTGTGCTGCTGAATGGTGAAATCGTGCTTGAGGGCTCCGCGAAAAAGCTATCGTCCGATTCCGGAGTTCAGGAGGCTTATTTAGGCAAAGCTCGATGAGATTCGCCCAAGACAAGCGAGATATGAAAGCGACACGAATGAGGAGGATGGTATGGAAGGCAGACTTGCAGTTGTTACGGGTGCCGGTGGCGGAGTGGGACGTGCCACGGCACGATTGCTTAAGAATGATTGGGAGGTCATTGCCACAGCGCGAAATCACCAGGATTTGCAGGCATTGGAAGATCTTGGAGTGACTGCCGTCAACTGCGATGTGCGGAACCGGTCTTCGATCAAGGAGCTGGCGGATATCGTAGCCGGACGTCCTGTGGATGCGTTGATTCACGCTGCGGCGGTATCGCACACGGCTCCGGCTGTCGACTCTGATGAAACAATGTGGGAGGTGATGCTGTCCACCAATGTTATCGGTCCAGCCATGCTCACATCGGCTTTGATTGACAACCTACGTAAGGCGAAGGGCACGGTAGTGTTCATTAACTCCGGCGCGGGGGAACGGGGCGTGCCCTTGCATGCGGTGTATGCCGCATCCAAGCATGCGCTTCGCGGCTATGCGAACACGCTTCGCATGGAAGAGTCGCCGAACGGTATCCGCGTGAGCGCCATCTATCCAGGGCAGATCAATACAGGCATGCTGCGCACTATCAATTCCGAGATGGGCCTGGCGTTCGAACCGGAACATTACATCGATCCGGTTACTGTGGCCAGAGCTATCCAATTTGTGGTCGAGGCCACGGATGATGTGCATATCAGCAATATGGATCTTCGACCCAGGGTGGAAGTCTCTCCAAAATTCAATGTGTGATGCTATTGGGGATGCCGTATATGTTCCCTCCCACTGCTTATTGGCCAATGTTAGGCAACAAGCAGTGGGATGGGCATTGTTTTCGCATGATGCCGGTACCTCGCTACCAATGCGCTTGGCGGTTACGCCCAGCGGGCAGTAGCGTGTCAGTGGTAAAGCGACTGCCAAGAGGGCTGTTCTGACCGCTGGGCGCGTGAAGGGGCCCGACTCGTCATGCTGCGTCACATTCCGGATTGAGTCATGTGCATCATAGCCTGCATAGCCGGGCTGATTCTGACGGTGACGCTCGCGGCGTGCACACCTATTGGTGAAGACCGGGCGTGTGCCGTTCGATTGCGAATCGGATGATGTGTGTGAAGAACGGACCGAGGTCGCCGCCGAGACGGCTGCGGTGCTGTCGGAGTAAAGCAGCACGCATGCAAAGTTGAAAGAGCGGCGCAGCGAAGCGGGCGGTGTGGTGAACAGCGCGGTGGTCAATTCGTCGGCGATGGCGGCGGGAATGATTCTTCGAGGGCGGAAGATACATCGGGATCCGGGATACCTCATCGGCGGAGGCGATGCAGGCCCATGTTGCGGCGATTTCGTCGACTGATTGGCCGTCAAGCGTGTTGATGGGATGATGCGTCTGCTGTCCGTTCGCCGCGGTCCACTGGCGTCGGCTCGGAGCGCTGGCGCAGAATGCGCCGTGTGATATGCGGGCCGTGCAGTCATGCGGTGTTGTCGTCGTGTTTGGTGGAATATGTGGGAGACTCGCAGGAGATGGTGTCCGCCGAAGGACTGTCGCGATTGCTCCGGGAATTGTCTCGATGTTCGAATGGGGGACATCGTGGCCCAAACTGACCAGTGCAGCGCCGGCACAGGGGTCGACCGCGCCGGATGTGACCTCGAACAGACAATCGGTCATATCGAGAAAAGCCCGGTGAGCTAATCCGGAAGTGGAACAAGCCGTCATGTGCGGTATGCCGCATATGTCCGATCATCGAATCTCTGCGGAAGCAGGAGAGGATTACCTCATACGATTCGATGAATCGCCGCAGCTCCTGTTGGGCGGTATCGTCAACAGACTGGCTGGTCGTCACGATGATGCCCGTGTCCAACGCATACGGAAATGGTGCCACATAGAGCATACGCGCTGGTAAAGCGGGGCATTGATTCTATAGTGGTTGACGCGTGGGGGGGGGGGGTCTGATGGCTGTTATGAGAGGCGCGGGAGATGGCGGGCCGAGGAGCGAGACACGATTGCGCGACATGCGAATTGCGTTTGGGCAGAGGTCGTATTAAAGTAACGTGAGTTGCCTTGCGGTGCAAAGCAACAACCCAAGGGGCTGTAGCTCAGTTGGTAGAGCGCTTCGTTCGCATCGAAGAGGTCGTGGTTTCGATTACCATCAGCTCCACGAAGGACCCTCCGGAATTCCACCTCCGGAGGGTTTTTCTTTTTCTCCGACCATCCCCGCCGCGCCTTTGCAGTCCGCTGCCGTGCCGGTTATGGTCCCAATGCGTGTCTGATAACGCCTGATTTCACACCGATGGTGAGTTTGGTGTGTCGGATTCGTTCGAAGGGACTATTTCCCCACACCAAACTCGCGGATCAAAGGTTTTAGCAAAGCCTGTCTCGGCACCCCGACACACCAAACTCGCCACAGGCGAACGGCAACGTCCATAACACATGGGTGAGTGCATCAACAATGATGGTCGTGTATCGGACGCGAATCGGACGTATGCGACCGATAAGAGGAAGTTCGCGCGATGCTGCGTGATCAAGACAGTGAGCCGATTGACGCGACTGTGGTTGAGGAATTGGGATTGTCAGCTATAGACGTGCCGACATTGAACGCTTATCGAACGATGCTGAGAGCCCGACGGCCTGACCATCCTTGGTTGGATTTGCTCGATGATGAATTCCTATGGCGGCTCGGTGCGGCTGATCGGTTGCGTGGGAGCCGTGAATCGCATCCGACTCGGGCCGGCTTGCTCATGTTTGGCGATGAGAGGTACATATCTCGCGAGTTCGCTGCTTATGCACTTGACTTTCGTTTGATTAACGATCCACAAGAACGGCGGTGGGATGACCGTCTTATGTCATCGGACGGGACATGGCCGGGCAATGTGTTTGGCTTCTGGGCCCGTGTGATCGCCAAACTCGTCGACAGTTTGCCGACAGCCTTCGCCATGCCAGACGGCATCACCCGTCTTGACGATACCCCTCTTCGTAAGGCTGTACGCGAGGCGTTGGCCAATACGTTGTGTCATGCCGACTATCTCGGACGTATCGGCGTCACTGTCGTTCGTCATGGCAATGCCAGCATAGAGTTCCGTAATCCAGGAGGCCTTCGACTCGATTTGGATTTGGTGGAACGCGGCGGTCTGTCTGATGTGCGGAATCCCTCCATTATGAAAATGTTCAATCTACTTGGCATTGGTGAGAAAGCAGGAAGCGGTTTCGATACCATGTGTCAGGGTGTTCGTTCCGTGGGCCTTCCTGATCCGAAACTTATTGAGGAGTTCGATCCGGATCGAACTACGTTGATACTACCTATCACCAGCATTGCTGATGCTCCAGTGTCTGGAGAAAAATCCGGGGAAGCATCTGCCTCTGTGAATGTTCTAACGCCGACAGAACGTATCGCGGCCCTCCTTTCGTCTGGAGATAGTTACAAGACTTCGCAAATCGCCAAAACCATTGGACTCTCGGAGCAAAGAACGCGTGTATTGCTCAGACAAGTGTTGGACTCGGGGATGATTCGTAAGCAGGGGAGCGGCCGAGGTGCCACATATGTTCAGGCATTATCTGACTGAACATGAGTAACGCTTTGTGTTCTTCCGCTTGTTTTCCGCTTGTGCTTGTGTTTTCCGTTTGCGCAAGCGGATTCCAAGGCAGTCACGTGGCGCTCTTACGGGAACATATCGGAGCGCGCGGCACTTGTGCGATCAGGATGATGAATGATGGCGCAACATTGATCGGATCGCGTAAGGGTTCGCGTAGCGTCTCTGTTTCATGCCTAATTTCACGACCGTCAAATAACCGTCAAATAACCGTCAAATAACCGTCAAATAAATTTTCGTTGGAATTCCGCGGTTTTGAAGCAACTGGGCATTGTTCGTCGGTTTACTCGTCAAATAAACCGTCAAGAGATTGGGGCAACTTTCCGATGGGGCGTCGATTGCTATCGAGTTGCCGGTTTCTCGTAATTGTCAATGATTGGCAAGAATCTTCGTCTGGGCCGGTATTGTGTGGCGCTGTGTTTGTTCAGGATGTATTTGATCGCGGCTATCTACATTACGGGTGGTGGATTCTGGGTATTGCGGAGGTCGATCTGCGTTATAGGTAGTGTCTGTATGCGCGTATGCTGGGTATGTTTGGTCGAATTTCAAGGCTTACATGCGGGCGTGGGATTGAACGGCGCTACTCGTAACGCAGATCGATATCCGTGGGCGGGCAAATCCACTCCCTTAACGTAGATGATTCCAATGATTCCCGGGCGTGCGAGAGGCAGTCGTGAATATTGTTTCGAATATTTCGAATAATAGCGTGCGTGGGTTATTATTGGATATAGGGACAGTGCAGCGATTAAGATGAGGCATGGAGGCAAAGATGTCTGGGCGAGTGTTATCCGGTAATTCGGCAACATACTATCCGCAAGCTGACAGCAAGCGTCAGGTTCTTGATATCAAAGAAACGTTGGATAAATTCGAGGAGATGGTTCAACGGGAAGACTTCCCTATCGCCACTCTGAAGATTGAAGGGGAGGACGCTAGGCCTCTCACGAAGGAGTTGGCGCAGGCGCTGTTGCAGGTCGCGAATGCGTTGACCCAGGGGAAGGCTGTGTTTGTCGCTCCCTGCGATATGATGCTCACTACGCAGGACGCGGCGGATATGCTGGGCATGAGTCGTCCTACCTTTGTGAAGTTACTTGAGTCGGGGGAAATCCCCTTTACCAAAGTTGGTAGGCATCGCAGGGTCCGTCTCGATGATTTGCAGACATATGACAATCAGCGTCATGCGTCCTTCATGCAGAGCATGGCAGAGCTGAACCGTGACACCGACCCTAGCCTTACTGCGCACAATCCTCTTATTAAGGGGTAGACATGTTCCCGGTCTTTTTCGATACATGCGCTCTATACGGCGAGGTGACTTGCGATATGATCCTCAGCCTGGCAGAAGCCAAACTGTTCAAACCCTACTGGTCAGTTGGAGTGCAAGAGGAGTTGCAGCGTGTGCTATCTCCCGTCATAGGGCAAGAGAAAATTCAGTATCGTTTGTCGATGATGAACCGGGCCTTTCCGGATGCGTTAATTGAGGATTATGCGGATTTGACACCAAAGATGTTATGTGATGAGGGAGATCGTCATGTACTCGCTGCGGCGGTTCGTTCCCCGGCTAATACTTTGGTGACTTTTAATCTGAAAGATTTTCCGAAGGAATCACGTATCCCTTATGGTATTGAAGTCGTGCATCCGGACGATTTTCTGCTTGATGTGCTGGATATTCGTCCGGGGTTCGTGGCTAATGTGATTTATCAGATGATGCAGATGTATCGCCGGTGTCCACAAACGCCAGAGGAATTGTGCGGGTTCCTGCATGGTTCGCTTCCGCATTTTTCGGAGACGCTGCTCCCATTGCTCGAAGCGATAGATGAGAGTCGAATTTAGCGGGGCGCAACAAGAGTCTCGCCTCCATTCTTGCCTGTCAGATAATGACGGTCTGTGCAGGCTGCCCTAGCTGAGACTGGTCTGAGTTGATTGCAGCTGTCGAATCGTAGTATGCGAGGCTTTCGCAATTGTTAATGATTGGCAAGGTTTTGGAAGCGTGGCGACGGTGAGGAAAGACGCGTGAGTTAGGTTTGATGGTGGAGATTCGCCGGGATGGGCGATGCCATGTGAGGAGAACGGTTATGACTGCACATACTTGGAAACGCGTTGCCACGATGACTGTCGCCGGTGCGCTGGTGGCGTCGTTGAGCGCGATTCCTGCGTACGCTCTCACGGACGTTGGGTTGGATGATTCGGCATCGTCGCAATCCGCTTCACAGGTGCAGGCCATCGGCGACCAGCAATTGAGCGACGAGGACAGCATTCCGGACAATCCCACGCAGGAATTGCCTTCCACGGTAAGCGATGACATTCCGGCTGATGCCACGGTCGTCTCGCCTGAACTGGCGGTGAGCGCGGACGGCGAAGTTCAGAATATCGAAACCGGCGAGACGGTGACCGACCCCGAACTGGTCGGCACGCAGTCGCAACAGCCCGATCCGCTCGCCAAAACCGATGGTGAGTCTTTCATCCCCGTGCAGGTGGAGGAAGTACGTCAGAAAGTCGGCGAGACAGATTCCGACGTGGACACTGCGGGTGAGGCGGGGGATTCGGCGGATGACTCCGCCACGTCCGGGAGCCCGGATGAGAGTGCAGGATCGTCTCAGCCGCAACAATCCGAGGAAGATTCCGATTCCGTCCAAGACAATGCGGATGAGTCAACAGACGCTGCGGTGACCCCTTCCGCCCTCTCCACGGAGGGTATGGTTCGTCTCGCCTCGCTTGGGGGCAACGAGTACGGCGCCTACTGGGGCACCTATAACAGCACTCCCGCGTTCTTCGAGGGGAGCGGTACGCTGTTCGTGCAGCAGGCCAAGGGCGTGGTTGACGTTTCCGAATGGCAAGGCACCATCGACTGGCAGGCCGCCAAAAACGCCGGCGTGGAGGGTGCGATCATCCGCATCAGCTACGGTGCCGGCAACGGCCTCGACAAGCAGGCGAAACGCAATATCAGCGAATGCAAACGTCTGGGGATCCCCTTCGGCATCTACACGTACTCGTACGCTTACGATAACGCGCTCGCCGCCGACGAGGGCGACGACATCGTCAGCCTGCTCAAGCAGGTGGGGGTTTCTCCGAGCGATCTGAGCTACCCGGTGTATTACGACCTGGAGGAATGGACTTGGACCGGGCACACGCCGCCCACCAATCCCAGCGTCTACGACGGCATTGTCAGCACATGGTATTCCAAACTGCAGGCCGCCGGATACAAGAATCTGGGCGTGTATTCGTACACGAGCTATTTGAAGAGCGCGCTGAACTCCAGCAGCATCCACTCCAAAACCACGTGGGTGGCCAGCTACGGTTCGCGCACCAACTTCGACTACCCCACCAACAGCCGCGGCTGGCAGTACACCTCCGGCGGCACCGTGGCTGGCATCAGCGGCCGTGTGGATCTGAACGCGTTCGGAAACAAGACGTACCAAGCGGAATATGACGTTCGTAACCTGTCTACGATTTCCATTCCGGACGGCACGTATTACATCAATTCGGTGCTGAAGGATTCTTCCAGTGTGGAGATCGCCGGAGGCGGCGCTGCCAATGGGGTGAAAACGCAACTGTACCAGTACAATCACACCAAAGCGCAGCAGTTCCGGTTCACCAAACAGTCGGATGGTAGCTATGTGATTCAGAACGTGAACTCGGGCAAGGTGTTGGATGTATCCAATGGTTCCGCCGGGAATGGCGCGGTCGTGCAACAGTACGATGCGAACGGCACCACAGCTCAGCGGTGGTTTATCCGTGATTCCGGAGCGGGTTATTATGTGCAGTCCGCTCTGGGCAATTGGGTTTTGGACATCAGCGGTGCTGCTACGACCAATGGCACGGCGGTCGCGTTGTATGCGCCGAACAATTCGCAAGCGCAGAAGTTCGTGATGGCATCGACCGATGCGTCGGTGCCGACAGGCAAGAAAGTGCGTGTCACTTCGATGGCCAAGTCGAATATGGTGATGGACATTTCGGGTGGTTCGGTTGCGAACGGTGCGAAAGTGCAGTTATACGCGTGGAACGAAACCGATGCGCAACGTTACACATTCACCGAGGTGGGTAACAACGTCTATCGAATCGTGAATGTGAAATCAGGAAAGGTACTTGATGCCGCAAGCGGTGCGACCGGTAATGGCACGGCCGTGCAGCAGTATGAGTCGAACGGAACCACCGCGCAGCACTGGCATCTTATGAAGGTCGGCAGCGGGTATGCGTTCTTGAACAGCAAGTCGGGCAAGGCGATAGACATTCCCTCGGGCAATGCCTCGTCTGGCGCGAAACTTCAGCTATACACCAGCAATATGACGAAGGCCCAGCTGTGGACGGTTTCCGAAGTGACCACAATGCGGGAGCGGTTGGATTCCCTGGCGGCCTCGCACAAATCCGATTTGCCTGATGGCACGTATGCGATTGCGTCGATGCTGAAAACATCCACTCGTGTTGAGGTGGCTGGCGCATCCACCGCCAATGGCGGCAATGTGCAACTGTATGCGGGCAACGGAACCGATGCCCAAGTGTGGAAAGTGACGCATGATGCTAAGGGGTATGTGACGTTCACCAATGCAGTGTCCGGCAAGGTGATGGACATCTATAATGCCGGGACGTCATCGGGCACGAATGTGCATCAGTATGCATCGAATGGCAGTTGGGCGCAGAAATGGATTGTTGTGAAAAACAGTAATGGTTCATACACGATACGCGCGGCTACCTCTGAGAGTCAGGTGTTGGATGTCTCTGCAGGTTCTACGGCAAACGGTGCCAATATCCAGATTTATGCGGATAACGGTTCAAATGCTCAACGGTGGAAAATCACTACTACGAAGACAGTTCGTGAACGGCTGAATAGTATGGCGCAATCGCATAAAAATGATTTGCCGGACGGCATCTATGAATTCTCATCAAGCGTGGGGAAAACCATGCGCCTTGATGTTAGTGGAGGCAGTAAAAACAATGGCGGCAATGTACAGATTTACGCAGCTAATGGTACCAGTGCTCAACGGTGGAGGATTTCGCACGATGCCCAAGGATATGTGACTTTAGCGAGTGTGAACTCCGGGAAAGTCTTGGACGTTGAGAACGGAACTTCATCGTCGGGAACGAATGTGCAGCAATATGCAGCAAACGGCACGTGGGCACAAAAGTGGATTGCTGTTAAAGGTGCGACAGGGGATTACGTTTTTTACTCGGCCTTGGCGGAGAATATGGTGCTGGATGTCTCTGGCGGATATGCAAGGAACGGCACCAATGTGCAGCTGTATGTCAGCAATGGCACGGCGGCCCAACGCTGGTCCCTAAAGAAGTGATTGGCCTCAACTTGTTTGAGGCAGAGGGGCTTCATCATAATGATGAAGCCCCTCTTATTGATTTACTTGGCGTTGGTTTCACGAACGATGTAAGGAGGGCGTTCTTTGGTTTCCAGATAAGTTTTCGCCAGATACTGGCCCAGAATACCTATGCAGAGAAGTTGGAGGCCTCCAATAAACAGAACGATGCATATCATCGATGGCCATCCTGCTACAGGATCGCCAAAGGCAAGGGTCCTGATGATGATGAGCAGGATGAACAACACCGACAGCAGCATAAACAACAGGCCTGCAATCGAAGCGATGACTAGAGGAGTGGTGGAAAACGCCACGATTCCGTCGAGAGCATAGACGAAAAGTTTGAGAAAACTCCACTTTGTCTGTCCTGCGGCTCTGTCCACGTTCTCATAGGAAATCCATTTCGTCTTGAAACCGACCCAGCCAAAAATGCCTTTAGAAAAGCGGTTGTACTCCTTCATTGAAAGAATCGCGTCGACCATAGGCCTTTTCATGAGACGAAAGTCGCGTGCTCCATCGACGATGTCGGCGTTGGACATTTTGTTGATGATTTTATAGAACTGTTTAGCGAAGAAAGAGCGAATTGGTGGTTCACCTTTGCGGTCCTGCCTGCGAGTAGCCACGTTGTCGATATCTTCGGACTGGAGCATGTTGAACATCTCAGGAAGAAGACTTGGCGGATCTTGCATGTCAGCGTCCAGTGTGGCCACGTAATCGCCGGAAGCGTATTCCAGACCGGCATAAAGAGCGGCTTCTTTCCCGAAATTTCGTGAGAAAGATATATATTTGAGTGAATAAGGCGTTTCTGTACGTCGGGCTGCGGACCGCATGAGCTCCAGAGTTTTATCCGATGAACCATCGTCTATGAGTATTAATTCGCACGATAAATCTGGATGTTGGCTGATTAGCTCTGTTGTGATTTCATCGAATGACTGCAGGAATAGAGGCAGGCTTTCTTCTTCGTTATAGCAGGGAACTACTGCTGATAGTAGTGTCATGTCTTACCTGTCTTTCGTTTCACGGCTGGATTCTCCTGCTCTTTACTGTAGTAAATCGGTCAGATGAATGAATTGACAACGACGCCTATATGAGGGGGTATTGTGCTGAGGTGGATGAGTCTGCTGCAACGTAGAGATAGTCGGAAGCTTGCAGCATAAGGACAGCATCTCCAAGAAACATCCACGGTCTAAAACTCTCTTTATGGAATTATATTCGTTAAACCTGAGACGAACGTCCTCTGCTGTTGTTCGTCTTCTCTGTGAACTCTAATCCCCACAATTGAACTGGTAGAGCGCCCAGTCTTCCGTGTCGCTTCCGAGGGATGAATAGTCTTCGACTTCGATTAGCGAACCGTCACGCACGTACTGGCTGATAAGAGTTTGATTATGGAACGGGTCGTACTGGTCGCGATAAGTGAAGTCCAGCAGACTGGGAGCCTGTTCTCCCATGGAGAGGAAATACTCCGGTCCGGCACTAACGGAACACACTGTCGTCAATAGAGCATTCGAGTCCCCTGAGCTGAAAGCGGTTTGCACGTCGCGGAACACGGCGCCGTCCCCTTCGACTTTCGGATTGACCACCGGATAGAGCATGTCCACGTCGAATAGGGTTTGTGCGTACATCGACCCGTTCATGGGGTCCGAGATGACCGTTGCGTCGTCCTCGACAGTTCGCGACACATCTTCGAGCACCTGATATTTCGTCTCGCTCAGCTGAGCATCGGCAGGACCACCCTCGACCACGGTGGTTGATTCCGCGGCTTGCGCGACGTTGGCTCGCACCGTGTTGTTCACTTGCAACACCGTCACCAAGGAGGTCAACACCACTAGGACAATCGCCGAATTCAACGGCTGCTTCAGTTTTCGCCATTGAACGTTTGGCATCACAACCGCCGCAAAGATAATCAATGGGATCACACCGAGTGGAATCATGGTAAGCGGGCGCGGCTCGGATCGATACCACACTGCGGTCACGATGTTCGGAAACCAACCGGTCAAGGAGGTGGAACATACGTAAATCAGTCCGATGAGCAGGAAGTCCGCAGTAATGGACATTGCATCCCGTCGCAGCAGCGATGCTTTTGTCGGCTTCACGACAGCTGCCATATCGCCGCCATATCGCAAACCGCCAAAGAGGCGCGGCTTCACCATCGCACCGACTGCGACGGCACAGGAGATCAACACGATAACAGCGAGCAACACACCTTGCGGTCCTGCGATATTCTCGGTGAGGAACACGGCGATTGCCTCAGGCACCGTACGGTTCGGCTCATAGGTATGGAACCATGAACTCGGATCGAAGTAGCGGGATGACGAGAAATGCGTGACCATATATAAAAAGAACGCAACGCCTCCAGCCACAACCGCCACCGACAAACCGGCGATGAGTTTCCATGACACCCGCGTCAGCACGAATGGCGCTATAAGCAGCAGCCAAGTGAACGCTATGCGCGGATGGGCAAACACGCACAAGCCTCCGGTCACCGCAGTGAAAATCAGCCACCGGACGATACCGGTTCGGGCCATGATGGCATCCAGTAATCTCAATGTTGCATACAGCCACAATGGCAGCAACGATGTCGCCAAACCGTATGCGAGCAAAGGACCCGTCGACAACATCTGGAAGGGATGGCATGCCGACGAAACGGACAACACCGGGACCAGCGCCAGCATCGCGCCGGAAAACACCGGCCCACAGCCGGCACGGCGAAGCCAATAGCCGGCGAACACCTGCATGCCGACCGGCCAGACGATGGCCGAGCCGAACAGCCAGACCACGTTCACCGCGGCATAGATGTTCAGTTCCGCGCCGAACAGTCCGAACAGCTTGATCAGTCCCGCCGCCATCAGATGGAACATCGGCGGATAGTAGGAGTCATTGGGATTGAGATGCGTGGCCGCACCGATTCCCTCATCAAGCAGTCTCTGGACGAAATAGTAATGCGCCGGCGCATCGACCTCCTGCAACGGCAGATTCCACATCGACCAGCTGCGTGGGAACCATAGCAGCACGATGGCAAAGGCGATCGCTGCTCCCAGCAAGGCACCGGCCGGTTTCGACCACTGGATACCAATCCGCGCGCATGTGCGAGCGTCGCTTGTCCTTCGCGGATTAGTCACCACGTCTACCGCACTGTTCGTCATACGATTGCCACCCTGTTCCTTCATATGAATCGAGGGGCACACTCAGGGAACGGCAAGCCCGAGTGAGCCCCTCAACGCCTCATCCGGCGCTTATTCTAACAGTTTCGTCCTCTCATCGGCTGATGCCGGCAAAGACATCGAACGCTTCCGCTACTTGGTGAGCATGGGTGCGATTTTCTTTTCGTACGCGTCGAGCGCGGTGGCGATGACCTGGTGCATGTCGTAGTACTTGTACGTGCCGAGCCGGCCGCCGAACACCGTGAGCGGCTCCCTGGCCGCGAGCTCCTCGTATTTCGCGTACAGGGCCTTGTCCGCGTCCGTGTTCACCGGATAGTACGGCTCGTCGCCCCGCTCGGCGAACCGGCTGTACTCCTCCCACACCACCGTCCTGTCCGGGTTCTGGCGCTCGCGGCGCTCGGGATTGAAGTTCTTGAACTCGATCGCACGCGTGTACGGCACGTCCGCGTCCGAGAAGTTCATCACCGGACAGCCGAAATGGTCGCCCTCGTCGTAGCGCACCTCCCTGAAGTCCACCGTCCGCCACTTCAGGTCGCCCAGCGCGTAGTCGAAGTAGCGGTCCACCGGGCCCGTGTACACCACCGGCACGCCCGCCGCCCCGAGCGCCGCCCTGTTGTACGGCTGCGAGGCGTCGAAGAAATCCACCCCCAGGCTCACGTGGATCCGCTCGTCCGCGACCATGCGCTCCATCCACGCCGTGTACCCGTCGACGGGCAGGCCCTCCCACGTGTCCTGGAAATACCGGTTGTCGTAGTTGAACCGCACCGGCAGGCGGTTGATGATCGACGCCGGCAGCTCGGCCGGGTCCGTCTGCCACTGCTTGGCCGTGTACTCCTTGATGAACGCCTCGTACAGGGGACGGCCGATCAGGGAAATTCCCTTGTCGTTGAGGTTCTTCGGGTCCTGGCCCGCCAGCTCGCCCGCCTGCTCCGCGATCAGGGCCCTGGCCTCGGCCGGCGTCATGTGCGCGCGGAAGAACTGGTTGATCGTGCCCAGGTTCGTCGGCAAAGGATACACCTCGCCGTCGTGCGTGGCCCACACGCGGTGCACGTAGTCCGTGAACCCGGTGAACCTGTTCACGTACTCCCACACGCGCGGGCTCGACGTGTGGAACAGATGCGCCCCGTACTTGTGGATCTCCGCGCCCGTCTCCTCGTCCACATACGAGTACGCGTTGCCCCCGATATGGTCACGCACGTCGATCACCTCGACGCGCGCCCCGGCCAGCTCCGCCGCCTGCTGCGCCACCGTCAGACCGAACAAGCCAGCACCGACAACAACCAAATCCGGATAATCCACAGCCATGGAACGCAACCTTTCATCACCGATGTTCGTTTCGCTCCTCATAGTACCCGTAGAAAAACACCCGAAGAAATACGAAATCACACGCTTACCCGCATCAAGCCCGTGTTCTTCCTGTCACTATCAGGCAAAGCACGGTCCGATGACAGTGAGTCATCTAGATCACACGATCTAGCCGTGGTTGCACACTCCTTGCACATACCTGTTACTACTATGTATCACATGCACAATTTCTTCCGCCTTGACGAAGAGGGCAACCAGCAGATTGAGCAGCTGAGTGAACGAATGCAGCGTCTTGTCCTCGGCGCTGTAAATTACAATGCGCTGATTCAACCAGGACGCACGTTAACTTACAAGATCTACATGGGAGAAAAGTGGCAATACCCACGCCTGACCGACACCTCCACGTTGAATGGTGTGCTGACGGAGCAAGCGGGACTGAATCCGATCGCTGTATTCCATGCAACTTCTACAGTCGAGCCCCAATCGCGTTTCTCCCCGCATTATTTCGCAGGCAATGAGCAGCTAATAGATCGTAACATCCGATTTATCCTGCTTACTCCGGACGAGGCAACCGACGATGATGTCGAGCAGAATTATCCGATTGGAAAAGCCACGAAATTATATAGAGAAGTGGAATCGACAGCTCCCGCGTTCTTTGATGCATTACGTGAAGCCAAGAGAATTCGACGTGAGCAAATCAGTAGGACTGCAATCAAGCCATTTTCCCCTAATACCACGGGAAAAATAAACGGCCGCTCACATACGCATCATCCATGGGTTGAAATTGCCCCGGGCAAGGCGGACCTCAATGCTCCCAGAGCTGTTATCATCGCCATGCACTGGCTGCAGTCCGGCGGCGCGGAGCGTTGGGCTCTTGAAACGATTTCACTCGTTAAAGAAGCTGGATTCATCCCAATTGTCATCACCGATTCCGACGGACACCAGCCGTGGATTACACGTAGCGAGCTCAAAGGCACCGTGTTGTTGCCTCTTACTATGCCGTTACAGGAACGCGTTGGCGATGCCCCTCTGCTGCGAGCGCTATTTGAACAGTTCAACATCGCGGGCATCCTCATCCACCATTGTCAGTGGATGTATGACAATGCTTGGTGGGTGAAGAAGTTCTTCCCGCAAACACATATCGTGGATTCTCTACACATTGTGGAGTACATCTTCCATGGCGGGTACCCCAGTGAATCTGTGGCGCGCGATGAATGGATTGACCTCCATCACGTGATCTCTCCGCAACTCGAACATTGGCTGAAAGATATTCACCACATCGATCCTCATAAGGTGATAGATGCTCCGCTCGTCGGTTTGACTGCCGATAGCGCCGGACTCACTTTCAAGACACGGGACACTTCACAGCCATTAGTTGTATCTTTTGTAGGCCGCAATGTACGTCAAAAACGTCCTGAAACGTTTATTCTGGCGGCCCGCGCTATTAACAAAGCGTTCCCCGGCAAAGTCAAGTTCATCATGCATGGCAATGGCGATATGGACGCCTTTGTCGACCGTCTTATCGAACGCTATCAGCTGGAAGATGTAATCGAACGCCGTTCTATGAGCATACCGGTCGGTACTACTTATGCGGAAACAGACGTATTACTGGTGTCTTCGATGAATGAGGGCATCACGCTCACCACCATTGAGGCACTGTCTGCTGGCATCCCCGTTGTTTCAGCGAACATCGGATCCCAAGACACACTTATTCCACCACAGGGCTTGTGTCGTCGTCTTTCCGCTTCCTTTGTCAAGGATGCCAAATCTATACTGGGACATATTCTTGAGCACGAAGAGAACAGAGAAAAGCTCTGGAGGTCGGAAGCCAAACGCCTACAAGAGTTCTCCGAACTGGAGTCCGCAAACGACTATTTCCGAAACATGTTGACTGAGTGGAGTCGCTAATGCAGAACGCAAGTAAAGTCGCAGCAGTGGTGGTGACATACAATCGCCTAGAAAAACTGAAGAAGGTTCTCGCCTCGCTGGAGGCCCAAACTCGACTGCCAGAGCAACTGGTCATTGTGAACAATGCAGCGACTGACGGAACTGATATCTTTCTGAACGAATACGCGTCTACATTCAAATATGCCGACTCAATACAACTTGATATTGTGACGCTCGAAACGAATGAGGGCGGAGCGGGAGGGTTCTCTGCCGGCATGCGTCGTGCCTATGAGCTGGGATGTGATTTCGCTTGGATCTTCGACGATGACGGTTATCCTGAACCCGATGCCCTTGACAAATTGGTCGACGGTTATGATGCCGCAGTCGCCGAACTGGGGCCGGACGTGCCTTTTGCCTGTTCCATGGTCAAGTTCATCGATGGCACTATTTCCGAAATGAACAATCCCATTCCCACATGGGATTGGGGACGTCTCAAGGCCAAAGGTCTTGATATTGTTCTGGTAAATCGGTGTTCCTTTGTCTCGGTGTTAATCCCCCGATGGGTCATGGAAGCCTTTGGATTGCCGTACAAGGAGTATTTCATTTGGTTCGATGATGCGGAATACACGTTGCGTATCACCAAGACCTGTCCCGGCGTGCAAGTGCTCGATAGTGTCGTGCTCCATGATATGGGCGTGAACAAGGGCGTGAACTTCGGCATGATAGACGAGAAGAACGTGTGGAAGTTCCTCTATGGTGCGCGCAATGAGGCTTCCTATCATCTGCACCATGAAGGGCTCTATCAGTATCTACGCTTCTGCGCCATGGTGCGTAATACTATGCGCCGCGGCGGCGTTGATCGCAAGCTGCAGAAACAGGTCTACGGCAAGCTGCTGGAAGCGCGGACTTTCAATCCTAAGATTGACTATCCGCAGACCCCGGCCGTTGCTTCCATTTAACAAACAATACAGCATCGTTGATTTATCGTTAGGATTATTGTTTCATGTCGAAATTCATGAAAACAGTGGAGAATCGCTACCACTATTCTTTGGTGGTGCTCAGGGAATTGGTACGTACCGATTTCAAATTGCGTTATCAAGGTTCTTTCTTGGGTATTGCTTGGTCGGTGCTCAAGCCTCTGATGCTGTTCTGCGTCATGTATGTGGTGTTTGCGAAGTTCCTTCGCATGTCAGACGGAACGCCGACTTACCCTGTTGTGTTGCTGCTCGGCATCAGCACATGGCAGTTTGTCGAAGAGGCGACTTCCGTAGGCTTACGTTCAGTGGTGGATCGAGGTGATTTGCTGCGCAAGATTCACTTCCCCAACTATATTGTCGTGGTCTCTTCCACCATCGGCGCGCTTATTAGTTATGCCATCAATCTCGTCGTCGTTTTAGTGTTCGCTTTGTTCAGCCATGTGCAATTCACTTGGCGTGTGCTACTGCTGCCACTAAACTTTATCGAGTTGTATATTCTGTCTCTTGGCATAGCGTTGTTGCTGAGTTCCATGTACGTATATTTCCGTGACATCGCTCATTTGTGGGATGTCCTCAAACAAGTGCTGTTCTATGCTATGCCAGTGATTTATCCGCTGGGTATGGTGATGGACAATCAATCGTTGCAGCCGTTCGGCAAACTCATCGCGCAGATGCAGCTGCTCAATCCCATCGCGCAAACCGTGCAGGATATCCGTCATAATCTCATCGCCCCCGAAACACAGCCAACTATTTGGACGATCAGTGGGCATGTGTGGATGGGATTGATTCCCGTTGCCCTGTCCGTCTTCATCTTCTGGCTTGGCATCTATGTGTTCCGTAAGAATAATCGCAAGTTTGCAGAGGTCATGTAATGAACGAGTCCGGAAACGATACTGCAATCTCCCAGACCGACGCTTCTGTGGTCTTGTCGGTCAATCATGTGGGCAAGTACTTCAAACTGCCTACTGAACAGGCCACCGGTTTAAAACAACTGGTCATCAACTGGGCCAAAGGCATCAAAGGTTACAAGGAACAGCATGTGCTTCGTGATATCAACTTTGAAGTGCATCAAGGAGACTTCTTCGGCATTGTAGGGCGAAACGGCTCCGGTAAATCCACATTGCTGAAGTTAATTTCCGGCATCTATGTTCCGGATTCCGGATCCATTCAAGTGAACGGTAAACTGGTGCCGTTCATCGAACTTGGTGTTGGTTTCAACCCTGAGCTTACCGGACGTGAGAACGTATACCTTAATGGCGCGCTTCTTGGCTTTACCCGTGAAGAAATCGATGCCATGTACGATGACATCGTGGAGTTCGCCGAACTTGAAGAGTTCATGGATCAGAAACTCAAGAACTACTCTTCCGGCATGCAGGTACGTCTGGCGTTCTCCGTCGCCATTCAAGCCAAAGGTGACATTCTTGTGCTCGATGAGGTTCTGGCCGTCGGAGATGAAGCATTCCAGCGCAAGTGCGACAACTTCTTCGCCAAGATTAAGAAGGATTCCTCCAAAACAGTCATTCTCGTCACCCATGATATGGGTGCCGTTAAAAAGTACTGCAATAAAGCCGTGCTGATTAAGGAAGGCGAAGTCCTAATCAACGGCAATAAGGATGATGTCGCTAATCGTTACACACTCGAGAACATGCGGGCGGATAAACGAGATACTGACAACGACAAAGCAGATGAGTATCCTACAGGGCTTAATGCGAGAGTTCCGCTGTTGCGTGTGAATCCGCTTGGCCCTCAAATTCTTGACTGTGACGGAGTGTTCCAGTTCGAAGTCGAATATCAATATGAAGAGTCAAACCCATATTATCTAGCCATTGCCATGCATGATATTAAGCGCGGTGGCGTTACTTACGATACTGGTTCGAATACTATTCAGCTCAATAGGCACGGACATTGCAAAGTTCGATTTGAAGTTCCGTTGCAGTTATTCAATAATGGCGAATTCAAGCTGGTCGTGTCCTTGCGTACTCAGAATCCTGACAATCCGAAAATCACCGATATGGTCGCATTCACTAATGATGACAACTGTTGCATTTTCGCAGTGCGTGATGACCGCAACCGTGAATATGCGTTGCTTAACGACCGAGCTTTGCACATCACCATGCTCGACGAGTAAATACATCCTTATGAACTAAGCAAAGAGGTGTGTGGAAGATCTTCGATCTTCCACACACCTCTTTGCTTAGTTTAGATACTCATCTGGATGTTCGACGGACCTCCGAATCGCATTCATAACTGTTTCTGATTTGAACAACTCTTTTGGCACATGGTCGAAATGGGAGACGATATCGTTAGGCAAATCGAAGATATTGCCGTAGTCCCTATTCAACACCATCATCAAATCGCGTGGCGTAGCGATTTCAAATCCTTCAAAATATGCACGACCCGTAGGAAGTACGCGCTCAATTGGATAGATACGTTCGATATCATCCAATGTACAGTCATCGTAAGCGAACATCACGCCTTGAGCACGATTCTTATCACAAATAATATTTTCCCGTAAAGCTTCAACTCGATACGTTTCAAATACCGATTCGATGTTCGCAGCACGTACATCGTCTGGATAAATATATCCGCAGGTATGCCATTCTTTATAGCATGGAAGCTTCTTCAGCGAATCAATCATTCGTGTTCTTAGCTCAGATCGACGCTGGTATAACTCTTGCGATGAGCCCGGCGTGTAGTCATAAATAAACAAATCCAAAAATGCGGGATTATTGGGGTCGTTGTACATAAAACGTACTTGTCGGCAGAACGCATAAGCGTCGTATACCATCTTGACATGGTACCGGCGAGTATACTCGGGATTATCGGCTATAGTCCGCTGCAATACACCGATATCTTCTCTCACCATTCCCATATCGGTATCATCATCCCACGGTATGAAACCATTGTGTCGAACAGCGCCCAGCAACGTGCCAAAATCAGCCCAGTATTGAATATTGTTGGATGCGCATAAATCAGCAAACTCTTTCATTAACTGAGCGCAACCTTGCTGCAATAGTCTGAGTTGCCCCTGTGCTTTGGGGATATTCAGAAAGAATCTTTTCCGCATGTCCTCATCGCTCTCGCCATTTTTTCTTGCGTTTGACCAAGAAAAAACTTGCATTTGAGCATCATGTGTATGCAACGCACTTTGCATCCGATTCATATTGGCATGCAAAGATTTGCCTAGAGATTGCATATCTTGTTTCAACTCAGCTAATTCTGTCCGCAAAGCAGCATTGTCGGCTGACAAGGCATCGACTTTATCATGTAACTCATGTACTGCTCTTTTGGAAGATGGAAGCTGTCCCTTAAGCGTAAATAGTAAACTCATACATCTCCAAACACTAGTTTCCATGATTCTAGCAACTATGACAGCTGCTTAATATATCAAGCGTGTGCTTCACGCCCGTTTGTATGTCATATTGTGCACGCCAGCCTAATGCTTGCAGCCGGCCACTATCCAACAATGCGGTCGTGGCTGTACTGAACCCAGCTTGTTCAATCGCATCAGGAATATCAAAGGTGACGCGGACATCACTGTATGACGCAATAAGCTGCGCCAAGTCTCTCAGATAAATGTCTGATCTGCAATCCGCAACATTATAGGCTAGACCATTTTTCCCTTGAAGGAGCACTGTCAGCAACGCAGTAACGGCATCTGAAGCGTAAATATAGGAATAATGCTGGTCTCCCTTACTTTTCAGAACTATATCTTCCCCGCGCAATCCGTTGTGTATAAACTGAGACGAAGCCTTGGAATCGGTCGGCAACATCGTTGGGCCATAGCAACGTGCCAGTCGAGGAATGACCACTTCAAGATTGTGTTGCCGTATATACGCCTGGCAAAGTGCCTCGCCGCAGCGTTTACTTTCCGGATATCCGGCACGCAGCGTATTAGAGTCGATATATCCGCAATAGTCCTCAGCGAAATATGTGGTATCGCCTCGATTCTCTCCATAAATCTCACACGAAGATGCGAATAATGCACGGCGAGATTTGCAGCTAACGGCATAGTCCAACATATTTTGTGTCCCATTAATGTTGGCAGTAATGGTGCCAATCGGATCAGTGGCATATGCTCTTGGATGTGTATTGCTCGCAAGATGAATTACATAGTCCGCCAATGGAATCTCATCGTCGCACAATGGAACTACGATATCGTGCTTTGCGAATCTAAACCATGGGGACCACCAGTAGTGCGCAAAACGTTTTCTCGCTTTTGTCTCATTACGGCCGATTGCCACTACCGTGCATTGCAATTCGTCATTCACGTTATGATGCATTAGCACGTCGATGAGATGGCTTCCGATCAATCCCGTGGAGCCTGTGACAAGCACTGTAGCATCATGCAATTTTTCCCACGGCAAATCACATTGAGATGCCTGAGCGACATCCGCCTGATAGAGAGGATGATCTTCAACGTCAATTGCGCTCCCTGATGGCGCTTGCCTGGTCATTTTAGCCAGTTGTCCTTTTCTAACTTGAGGTATGCTTTGAACATTTCAAGATCGTCTTTATTAGTCAACTTGATATTGCGGTCCGAGCCGGCAGCAAAGTACAAACGTTCACCGAGATCAGCCATCATGGTATTGGTATACGATGATGGTCCAATGCCAACTCCCCGGCTGAACGCCTCATGATACGCCCAATCTAATTTGCCAAAACGATAGGCTTGCGGCGTTGAAACACGACGTAGCGTATCACGCGGAATATATTGAACCGTCGAAATATCATCATCCATGATGAAAATCTGTTCGTTATACGGCAACGATGTGACGGCATTACCATATTGTTCGCATGTTGCGATTACATCCGATAGTATGGCCTCGTCCACTAATGGTCGGATTCCATCATGAATAACGATGATGTCGTCCGGCTCGCATTGCCCCTCAAGATTTACTACGCCATTACGAATAGATTCTTGACCGCTCTGACCTCCGGAAACCACCCATTTCAGTTTGGTAATATCGAACTGCTTTGCGTACGCCCAAAGCATGTCATGCCAGCCGTCCAAGCACACCACTTCGATATCATCGATTTTGGGATGTCTCTGGAAGCTCTCCAGAGTGTAGATAATCACTGGCTTGTCATATACATTAATAAATTGCTTGGGGATGTCCTGCCCCATTCGGTGGCCAGAACCTCCAGCAATAATGATCGCAGTGTTCAATGGCGTTTCCTTCCCCGCAAATTCAATTTGACTATTGCGCTTCTCTGAAGATTTTCTCCCAGACTTTCATGGCCGACACTGGTGTATCAGTATATTGTCGTGAGAGTTTGCCCCACAGACCGTATATGCGGAAGGCCAGACGCTGACAATCCCACAGACCTTTGCGGTACAACTTGCTGTCTCTACGTAGCCAAGTCACGCCGTTGCCATCGGACGTGGTGACTGCGGCGGAACGGATGCCTGTGAAGTTCTGCCACATTGCGTCTTGTGCCGCCATAGCATACTGGGGCCTTGCGTCTTTCTCACCGTTCTCATGCGAGAGCACTGCTTTAAGGACAACCTTGGCTCCCTCTTTCATACTTGCCTGTGCAAGAGAGAATTTGGTCTGTCCGACGAAATAATGCTCTGCAGCAGGCAGCATGTCTGGATCTGCAATCACCGTGCTGTCATCGAACCCGTTTCGCGCCTGTCTGACGACTGCAAGTTGATTCGGCATGATGGATATCAGATGATCAGAGCCTTTTAGTACATCCTCCAATGCCATATGATGCAGTTTCATGCCTGAATAGAGTAACTTCACCCCAAGGTGTGCATCCTCGTACATCATGCGGAAGAGGAACTTTTTACTTGGCTTACGGAAATGCAGCAGGGCGCAAATCCAACGGTTCCGCTGCGCAAAATACTCTTCCCATGTGCGGGAGATGTCTTTGTCATGCCACCCTTGGTGCCACACCGCCACTCCGGGCAAACATACCGTGGGAATTCCATGCTCTTTTGCTCGAAGGCCATAGTCTACATCGTCATACTTGATGAAGAACGGCATCGACAATCCGATTTCTTTGATGACTTTCGTCGGAATCAGGCATAGCCACCATCCGTTGAACTCAGGGTTGACCAAGCGATGAAGCTCCGGAGATTGCCATAAAGGATGAGCCGCAAAATCATGATTGTATACAGTTCCAACAGCAGCTGCAGGCATAACCGTGCTCGGGTCGAATCTCTCACCACGTGAATACAGCACTGTTCGGTTATCCAGATGTAGCATGCCTCCGCCGACAATAAGCGGTTTCTTGGCATAATCAGCGAATTGTACGGCGCGAAGAATGGCCTCAGGCTCTGAAATAGCGTCATCATCAAGCAAGAGGGCATATTCGCTAGTCCCGGCTTTAACCGTCTCGCACATACCGCGGGAGAATCCACCAGAACCGCCTAGATTCTTTTGCTGTATATAGGTAAGCTGCCTCCCCAACTGCTTCTGTAAAACAGGGAACCCATCTTGTTCTCGGACAAGGTCGGTTCCTTGGTCTACGCAGTAAACCGTATCCAAACGCTCCCGTAACGATGATTCATCTGCGATTGTCCGCAACTGACGCAAACAGTATGAAGCACGGTTAAACGTAGTAATTGCTATTGAGAGCTTCGATCGTTCCGGTGCCGTTCGATGCCTAGACTCCACCTGCCATTCACCATTGAACAAGGTAAGAGGACAATCTCCTGCCTGAGCTTCAATCCAGAGAAAGCCTCCATCCAGCATGCCCTCAATGGAGATATCTGCAACGTAGGTCGCCGAATCGGCCGGAGAGTCAACTTTCAATATCGCTACTGGTGAAGCCAAGCCACGTGCCGTGGATCTGAATACTCTGATGCTGCCAATACCTTGTGTCTCCACGGCAAAACGAACACTGCGAACATTCGTCCATCGGCGCCAATATCCTGCTGGAAACGCATTGAAGAACGTGCTGCAAGTGATATGAGCGCCAGCGCCAAGCGTCAATCGAGAGCGGGAGACAATCGATGTTCTCCGTTCCAAGCCGTCGTCGAGCGACTCTCCACTTTTCGTCGAAATATACAGCGGAAGAACAAGGTCTTTATCCTCAATCGGGAACACTAGACGATTAATGGTTTCCCATCCCTGCTGTTGCGTCAATAACTCCTGCTGCATTCTTATTAGTATATTCATTCAGGCGGGATCATGGAACGCGGGATTTCGCCCCTTGTTCTTAGAGACGCTTGTCCTAGCAGGTAACCTTATCACCAGCCTCGACTACGATAAAGAGTCATTGAATAAACTACCCGTATCCGTGAGAGATTAGCGTATGCCGCTCCTCTGGTATCTCGGACAGAAGAAGGATCGATCATAATGCCAGCCGCGCCTAAACAACGAGAACACTCGCTGGATGTGATTCGCGCAATTGCCATTATTGCCGTCATATGCGAACATACTTCGTCAGCACTGCTTACTGGCAAAGCGCAACTATTGGTCAACACTCTAGGCACCCTAGGCGTACCGCTGTTTGTTATGCTCACCGGGTACCTCATGCTTGATAGGAGTTATGATTCTCGGTATCTTCAGCGATTTCTCAAGCACAATCTCTTGCCGCTCGTCATAACGTTAGAAATCTGGAATATCACGTGGTTCGGACTCAGTCAAGTGATAGGAGACTCTCCCATCTCCTTTGATCAGGTTCTCAAAGTTGCTCTGTTTATGGGACCCACTAATAATGGCATGTGGTTTCTTCCAATGATTATCGGAGTTTATCTGGGATTACCAATTGTTTCCCATACGATCCAATGGCTGGGTATGCATCATGCGCGAACATACTCATTAACGTTGTTGGGATGTGCTGCATTCTTCGGCACCATCGTCCCCACTCTATCCGAATTATTTAGCTTCATCATGCCCCAGCACATTATCTCCAGTCAGTTGAATATGAATATCTTCGGAGCAGATGTTTGGGGGAACTCTGTCTGGATACTGTTTTTACTTGCTGGTTACGCAGTAAAAAAAGGTATATTCAGCAAAGTGAATACTTGGGCAGCGACAGCCGTCGCAATAGTTTCTGCTGTATTCCTTGTGTTATTCCACCATTTTGCTCTGGCAAGCGGACTTGCTTGGGACCCTTATTATGCCAATTTGTTCCTAGTAATCACTGCAATATCATCCTTTGTTGTCGGTCAACGCATATTCACCTTGCGTTTTGCTCACGCTCGCTTCCTTGTAACCGTTACAACTTTCATCTCTACGTATTCCTTTTCCGTGTACATGCTCCATTTCTGGATACTCACTGTATGCGTAGCGTGTTTGCAGTCGTTCAACATGTCAACAGGGTTTATCTCGTTCGCAATAATTGTTTGTATTTGCTTGGTAGGCTCATTGGCGGTTGCGCGAATTCTGGCCTATCTTCGACCGCTGCAACGATGGATGCTGCTTATTAAATAAGGAATGAACGGATTACTTATCATGACAAGATATCAGACTAATCAAGAACGTTCTCATATGGCGCAGCCGATGAGTCGACGAATCATTTCGTCTTTAGAAATCATTGTCTATGTACTCCTCGCAACAGTAACTTTGTGGTGGCTTTACTGTGCTGTGGTGTTCCCCTCCACCAACAACAATCTCACACTGCCAGTCTTTGCAATAATTCTAGCGATTATTGTCGTGGTTTTCTCCTCTTCTGTGCGATACTTTGTGCGACGCTTGTTACGTTTTCTCCGGCATCATAAGTGGGTTGTTTTCTCCTTGATGGTGGCATGGCAGTTATTGACCTGGGCTTCCTTCGGTAGTGTCACGATGGGCGCTGATCAAGAATCCATCCGTCAAACAGCATCTAATCCTCACGTATTCTCTGATTATTTATCTCGATGTCCGAATAATGTTCTAATCACCTATATTTACTGGGTTGTCATGCAGATTATCCCCTCTACATGGCCCAGTAATTCTCCCACTTTAATAATGCAATTACTTAGTATTGCTTGCGTTGACATCAGTATTGCATTAATGCCACGTATTTTGAAACGCATCTCGAATAGAGTTGCGGATATAGCTTTTCTACTGTTTATCGGCACTTTCGGACTTACCGGGCACATCATTATAGTCTATACCGATTTACTTACGCTTCCTTTGACGATGGGGGCAATATATTGTGCCATCGTTGTGCTATTTCCGCGAGACGCCGAAGATAACGTATACCAAAACTGGCGTTGTTGGCAGTTCTATGCTTTATTCATCAGCTTCGGTTTGCTGACATATCTGGGTTACCAGATGAAACCTTCTAGTATTATTGTCACTATAGCTTTTGTTCTCGTCTGGTGCGTTATCTGTTGGGGGAAAGCTCTACTGACAAAAGCTCTTCCCGCGGTATTAGCACTTGCCTTAGGAATGGCATGTGCGGCCTCGATTTTTGGGCTAGCCATCAACCAGCAGATGCAGCTCAACTATGATCCTTCCCAATCCTATCCGATGTCGCATTTTATGGCTATGGGAATGCGCGATCGAGGTGGCTTCAGCCTTGAAGACCGTGTGAATACATCCAAGCTGGCCAGCAAAGATGAGAAGAACGCGTATAGCATACAGCTTATTAAACAGCGTTTGTCTGATTATGGTGTAATCGGCTATGCGCAGTTCGTTCTACAAAAGGCGCGCAACACGCTAGAAGACGGAACATTTTCCTTCGGGCACTGGGATGCTCTATATATATATGATGAACAAGCGGATCAGGGATTTCTGTCTGACTTCCAAAAAACACGTCTCGCTCGTTTTATACGCAGTTTGTATGATACGGAGCGAGTCAGATACGGTATAATTAGTACAATTCAGCAGCTCTCATACATATTAATGATTATGGGCATCTTGTTCTTGTCTTTGTCGATGGGGCTGCAACGAATTCAGGATCATCGTTCTTCGACTTTGTTCCTTGCAAAGCACAAAGAGAATGTCATGTGGTGGTTAAGTATTGCAATTATTGGATCATTGGCTTTCTTGATGCTTTTCGAATCGGGACGATCAAAGTATATTATCCAATTTATGCCTACCTACATCTGTCTCTCCTCTTTGGGATGGAGCGCACTGATTACGAAATACATTAAAAAAGATTTCAGTCAGTGCCTATCTTCTTGATAGTAGGATGCGACGTTATCTGGGTGGTGGAATTGTATTTCACCATGACCATGGCCACGGGATAATGTCCGGTTTCCTGCGCACTTTGGTTTTGTCTTCTTTGTGAGGTGCCAAGGTGGACGTACTCGTGTTCTGTGTGTGATTCCTTGGTTGAGGTCTAGGCCCTTGCCAATCGCGGTTTCTGTGTTCAGCGGCTGAATCTACCTTGGCGCGGGCCATGTCTTCTTCTGGAAGCTAAAATTAGAAAGTGCGCAGGAATCTGGACATTGCCCGCGGAACCTATCACCAGTGATAGTTATGATGCAGGCACTGTGGTGAAGTTGGTCTCTGCGAGATAATTTCTTCCAACGGTCATGTCGTATTGCACTAATCGATAGTCCTCGAGTAGACGCTGTGCGTTCTCTGATAGATTATCGGGATCCATTAGGTTCCCGTACGCATCCAGATAAGTGACGGCATCATCTTCTTCATTGTCTTCAGATTGGGTAACGGCGCGACTCATGGCAGGGATTTCCTGATGCAGTCTAGAAAGCATTGCGAGATAGGGCGAGACTTTGGCATTCATATGCTCCGCTGCTGATGACATGAAATAGTTGGATGAAGTGAATGCGGAGGACTCGGCGGCAAGTTTGGTCGAGTTTGAGGTTGAAGCCTGATTCGACCATATGAAATAGTCGGTCTCGTGCAAAACCACTGCATTGTCGGGATTCTCTGCCGCGGTGGAATAGATGCCTGGCAGATGGTCGCCGTAGAAGATGACAGTGATTGGTTCGTTGATTTGATTGAGCTGATTCAAAAACTCAGTGGTGACCTGATCGGTGATGCTGATGCCCTTGACGTAGGTTTCAACAGAAACTCGTTCCTCGTCGCCTAGGGAAGAAGTGTCGACGTTTTTGAATTCATTGTCTTCATAGAAATCGTTGTAGGGCATATGATTTTGCATGGTTACCAGTTGAATGAACTGCGGAGATTCGTGAGCATCGCTGTTCAGTTCGTCAAGCACATTTTGATATGAAGACTCATCGCTGATATACCATGCGCTGCCGATTACATCCTGATGCTCGATAGGCGGATCGCTGTCAATCGTCATGAACTTTGAGAAGTTGAACCGAGAATAGTTGGTGCCTCTGAAATACATGTTCTTGTTGAAAGGATGAAAGGCGATTGAAGCGTCTTCACCATATGCGTCATTCCAGATTTGGTTGAACGCGTACGGATTTGTCTGGCTAGGCACTAGCTGTTGGTACGGCACGGATAAACTTGCGTCAAAATTACTTAGGTTCAAGCCGGTCAGTGCCTGATATTCGATATTCGCCGTGCCCCCACCATATCCAGGAGAAAGCATCAGGCCCGAAGTGGTGACTTCTTTAAGCTGTCGGATATTCGGCATGGGATCGATATCGAAGGAAATCCCCGGAACTCGTAGCGGGTCGGAAAACGTTTCCGACAGCACCATGATGACTGTGCTGTCCGTAAGGTTATTGGCTCGTGAGGCATTGATGGTACTAGCTTCGGTTGAATATCGTTCAGCTATTTCTCGCATGGTTTCTTCGCTGTATCCTTCCGGTTCGTCCATGACTTTGGCATGAGCAAGACGCAGGAAGGTGAGCGCTGGGCCGTTATTGCTTGCGTCTCCCAGTGCATTCCACATTTCGGGGGAGTCTCCGAATGATTGAGCGAATCGATATGACCACGAGTTGGTGGTTCCCAAGTTCCACGTAAATGAAAACACCAACACGCATGTGAGGGCGGCGGCGAGAATACGCGTGAGAACCAGCGTGATGTTCTTGAAACTGACGAAACGGCTGGGGCGCCAGGTCACAGGAATCAGCGGACCTCTGCGGTCAAGAATCTGCAAGGCAAAGCAAATGCAGGCGAACCAAATCAAACCTGTAGTCGCCGTCTTCACAAGCCCCATTCCGTCTTCTGGTATGAATGACATGATTTCGGTGGAATTGCCTCCTGCGACGAAGTTCAAATCCGCGAGAATGATGGGCTCGCTGCGAAGCTGCACTTTGAAATAGTTGGCGACGGAGAAGGCCGTTATCACGGAGCCGAATATCGCCGTTGGAATCCAGAATCGATTCATAAGAAGGATCAGTGCCAAATAGATCACGCCAAGCACAATAAAATTGAGCAATGCCTGATATTTCTGTTCCAGCCATATCTGACTAATGAATTGCGTGACACGACCCGCAACGCTGTTGAGGATCTTGGTCGTGTCATCCACTGCGTCGGGGTCATCGTACTGCGGTTCGGTGTACATGCTTGCCTGCAGGAACACCACAGCTGTGGCAGTGACCAGTGTGAAAACAATCGCATAGAGGGCGAACGACAATTGTGGCCGCTTGCCCCAGATAAGACGAACACCGTGCCAGATGCGACGAAGTCGCCCAGACTGGCGAATACCTTCATCGGCTTCGCGTTCTTCCCGGGTGCGCTCCTTCTTGTCAGAAGCGTTCTTCTTGAGCCCCTCCGCGGTGAGATAGTCAATATAGCTGGTGTTATATCGGCTGGTGTCTTGTGGTGCTTCTGATGCCCTACTGCTGCTATTCATTGCGCCTTCACTTTTCTTCTTCGACACTACAGGTAATGCATTGTAACTGAACAATCTGGGATTGCTGACTGGCACTGGTACGGTGCATTTGGCGAGGTCAACTTACTGTGGTCTCAAGTTGCCGGTCTTCGGCACGCAAAAGAGTTAGGATGAAAACGGTCCTTAAGGAGGAGTATGGCAAACATCATCGCAGTGGTATGGGATTTCGATAAAACGCTCGTCGACGGATATATGCAGGACCCCATTTTTGAAGCGTATGATGTCGATGCCCAGACTTTCTGGCATGAAGTTAATGCTCTGCCCGAGAAGTATATGCGTGAACAAGACGTGCGCGTGAACAGCGACACAATTTATCTCAACCAGTTCATTAAAGAAGCGCAATCTGGAGGCAGGTTTCAAGGTCTGAACAACGAACAACTCAAAGACTTTGGGTCGAAACTGAAATTCTATCCAGGCGTGCCTGACATCTTCAAGGAGACGACTCAGCTGGTTGAAGGTAACGAAGCGTTCTCCGAGCGTGACATCAAAGTTGAGCATTACATCGTGAGCACTGGAATGGCACCTGTGATTAAAGGTTCAATCGTAGCCCAGTATGTGCGCGGCATTTGGGGATGCGAACTCATCGAAAAGAAAAATGAGGATGGGACTCGTGTAATCAGTGAGCTGGGCTATACCATCGACAACACCTCGAAGACGAGGGCTTTGTTCGAAATCAACAAAGGCGTACCTGTTGAGTCCGGTATTGATGTAAATGCGAAGATGCCGGAATCAATGCGTAGGGTTCGGTTCGAGAACATGATTTACATCGCGGATGGACCGAGTGACATTCCCGCTTTTTCAGTTGTGAACCGTTACGGTGGATCCACTTTCGCCGTATATCCGAAAAAGGACGACAAAGCCTTCGCCCAAGTGGAACAAATGCGTGAAAGCGGACGCATAGACATGTATGCCGAAGCGGATTATCGAGAAGGAACTACGGCGAATATGTGGATTAAACATAAGATTGAAGAACTTGCGAAACGCATCGTCGACCAAGAAAAGGCGAAGGTGGCCTCGTCGGTTCAAGGCGCGCCAAAACATTTGGTCTAATCAGTCGGCGGCTTCATGCTGCGCCATCCACAACGCGAAACCTGCCAAGGTGATGCCATCGCGAATCTCGCCACGGCGAATCAGCTTGCTGATTTCATCGGGAGACAGCCAAGTGAGATTGGTCAACTCCCAATCCGAAGAGGAGCCATCGTCAAGCGTGAGATCATCGACCGCGATTTCCGCCACGGCAATGGAGTCTTTCA
This sequence comes from Bifidobacterium lemurum, assembly GCF_014898175.1. Lineage (NCBI taxonomy): Bacteria > Bacillati > Actinomycetota > Actinomycetes > Bifidobacteriales > Bifidobacteriaceae > Bifidobacterium > Bifidobacterium lemurum. The sequence continues at coordinate 860,145 of NZ_CP062948.1, read as the reverse complement.
ACACTCCCGTATCCGCATGAATGATATTCAGAATGCGCACATGATCCAAGTTCGCTAAGATTCCGGTCTCTTCCTGCAATTCACGCGCGGCGGTTGTTTCGGGCTGTTCGCCGGTTTCGCCCATACCGCGAGGGAACTCCCACTCGAAATCACCCGTGGTCGCGCGCCAATGACGTGCCAGCAGTATCTCGCCGTTTCTGACCGCGATGCATACCGCTCCCGTGCGGGCATCCTTCACCGAAGCGTAATGCAAGGTGAGGCGTTCGCCGGTGGCGTTCACTACGGCATCGGCTTGCGTCACAGCGAAACGTGCCGGACCTTGGTCCTGATACACCACACGTTCGCCGGTAACGGTCAGCGGAGGTGCGGGTTCCTGCTGGCTGGTCATGTTCATATGCTCTCCTCAGTCTGGCGTCTCATGCCAGATATACCACGGTCTTCGACGAAGAGCGCACTCCTCGAATCCATTTCAGAACATCGACGAAATTGGGAACCATGCCGAGCAGCCATGCCACAAACACAATAAGCCATATCGGCGCGTTGCCGTTCAGCCACACATTGTCGGAGAGCGCGGTGAGCAACGCCAAAAGGGCGGCGAGTCCAGCGCCGAACAGTATGTTCTTGCCATCGTCCATAAGGCTGCGTTCTTCGGAGGCTTGCTGTACGGAGTATGCCACATTTCTGGTGCTGAGGCGTTGTTCGCGCTTTGGTGTGCTGGGATCGCACCGGCGCCAGCGTTCAATGGTGGAGCGGCTTTCGTAACAGAACGTGGAGAATCGATTAAATGGCATGTCGCCAAGCTGTTTGGTGATAACTCCAGCCAGCATCAGTGACGATCCGTCTGTTTTGCCGGCTGACCCGGCGATTTGCTCGAAAGAGTTCGGAGGGGCATCCACAGCGATGAGATATGCGCCGAGATGTCGCGCGAGCGCGCGTTGATAGACGAACTGATACCAGTCTCGCAACATCGTCTTCGATAAAGGCGCTTGGCCGGCATCTGCCACGCAATGCTCGGGAAGCTTAGTCCGGTTGATGCACATAAAAGCGTCGCTGCGCTTGGGCATTGACGAAATGGCTGTCAGCGCGGCGGTGAAGATCGAGCATTGCGTGCCGGAAGTCTTGGAATCCAAGTGGTATCGCTTAGCCAGCATAGGCGCGTACTGCTGTGCATAGCGTTCGAACCAAGGAGTGAACCCGTCACTGTTCGCGCGTTGCCGGACGCGCTCATCGTTCTGGTTCTCGTAGAGAATCAAGCCCTGCTTCTCCGCATCGATCCACTCCTGCCAGCGCTGTGCGAGAAAACGGTAATATTCCTGCTCGTCGCCGTCAGGATGCAGCGCCGCCGCGTAAGTCTGGGCGATCACGGTCGACATCGTCAGTCCGTTCTCTCCAACATGGGCCAGTCGGTCGTCCAGAGTGTCATAGAAGGATTTGCTTAAACCCAAAGCTTCGGCTCGGGTGACCGTATGGTCGAACGCGCAGTATTCCAACGGTCGAATCGTGTGCTGGGAGGCGGTTCCTGCGCAATAGGTGCTGGATGGGCGGATGGACTCGTCCGCATGCGATGCGGCGTCTTGCACGGCTCCCACGGTTGAGATGGTGAACGCCTTCAGGCACTCCTCCAGTGTGTTTTGACGGCCGGAAACGATGATGACGGGGCCGTCCTTATATGATTTGCCGAGAATGCCGTTGACCGTGGTGGGGCCAAGCGCTAGGAAGAACAATCCGTCGAACAGTTGGGCGTCGCTGAGCATGATCTTCCTGCAATACATGAATGCGGTACGGATGATGCCGGCGAAATATGTCGCGATTTCCGTACGATCGTTCAGCAGACGTTCGCACGGACGGCACGTGCTGTTGCGTATCCACATGTCACTGATGTCGGGGATCTCATCATTGGAGCTGGTCGGCTTGGTAAGTTCGAGCCACCGCTTCTTCTGCTCTGTGGAATCGAAATTCGTGATCATCGTGCTACGAAGGCGGGTGCCCTGCGTGGCGTGCGTCTTTGAACGATTCCAAAGTCTCATGAACTCAGTGTAAGCCTTACCCAGACGGCCGCGACTCAATGGCCATGAAGGTGACGCCTGCGCCTTGGTGTCTTGCTGCGTATGGTAGCGCCTGTAAGTCGAGGGGCGTTCGTTGGCGTAAGCTGGCTAATTTCCAAGATTAGGCGCAGGGAGGCAGCAGCAAGCATAGTTGTGGGACGTCATGTTTATGATTGAATCGCTGCGGAATCGTGCTGCCGCCCTGATTCGGGTTGCATGGTATGGAGCCGTTAGCTCTGGGAATGCGTGAAAGGCAAGGAGGTCTCGCATATGACGCAGGAACTTCAATATTCATTGTTGTTCACGACCGAGCCTGAACTGATTCGTGCGCTGGCTGCGGAAATACGCCATCAGCCGGATAGGATTGTCGCGTTGCTTAAAGAGCGTTTGCCTTCCTTGGAACTTGGGGATATCACGTCCGTGTCCTGTGAAGAAAAGCGTATTGATATGGTGCTTACTTTCCGTAAGCAAGAAGAAGTCTTGAAAGTGGGCATCGAAGCAAAATGCGACCATAGCATCGATTCAAACCAGTTGGAGCGGGAACGCGAACATGTCGATGCTCTCATACTACTTGTGTTGGAAAAGCGGGATGCGGAGGATTATCTGAAACAAGTTGACGGTGTAGTCACTTGGTGTGAGGCAATCTCATGCTTCGATAACTCTCGTGTGACGCAATGGGATATCGAGAAGATTCCCGCGACAAAGCGAAGTATAGAGCGGGTGTTCAGCGATGAGATTGTCAGACTGCAAGACAAGATGGATTCAGTCGTATGGAAAGTGTCACATAGCAGATATGGTTCGGGCATGCCGCATATTGACTTTGAAACGAACGAACGCATCACGTTTGAAAATGGGCTTGAGCGTCACTTGCGAGGGAATATCCAAGTTCGTGGACGAGGATATTTAGGTGCACTTGAAGATGTTCGTCTGCAAACTTTTATTGGAATCGAGATAGTGGGCGAAGAGGATTTTCCCGCGCCTTCTATGGGTGTAGAGCCATTGTGGATCGTGAAGTTGAAAGAGCTGGACGGCAAGATATTGCGGCCAGGCGAGAAGGACGTTTACCCGGAATTCGGTTTTCGGAACAAGGTTGGCACTCGGCGTAAGAGTATCCCGAATATGACTGAACTTGTGAACCAATACATTTTTGATAAAAGGTATCTTATTAAAGGGTTTCAAGATTGGGCGTTCGGGGTGAAATCCGCTCCGTATTCGTTGAGCGACCTTAAAGATCGAGCATCGGCGACCGCTGATATCCTTACGCGATGGCGTGACTTGTGTATAGAGGCGTAAATGGTGTGAACTGGTCGCGGACGATTCGCCAGTTGACTGTTTACCTGTAATCCATATACTGGCCTTTGTCTTCGGCTGCCGTGCTGGATGACTCGTCATGTCAGACCGATATATCGTATGCGATGGCGTAGCATACGATATATCGGTCTGCGCGCACATTTCAGGTGTGCGTTTAGCGTTCTGGAGCTAGCAGAAGTCGTCAGACATAAGCTCTAGGTCTGCGACAGCATTAGCTCGAAGCTCTTTTGAGTAGCGTTCGTCGAGTGGCAGCATATCGTTGATTCGTATAGGGCTGAGGCCGCTTTTGCGCATGAGTGCTCGTTTGGTCAGAAATGCGAAGTTTGCACATCCTGCATTGAGCAAAGGCGTTTCCAAGTCGGTGACGCCATCTGCGAACCGACGGCTCCAGTAGTTCAATTCACAAGTCACCGCTTGGTCGAGTAGAACGGCCGAAGTCTCGGCAAGCGCGACGAAGAACTCGTCGGCGGTGTATATGGAATAGGGGAGTTGTGAGCGTTCGTCTTCGTTGAGGTTTGCGTATATCTTGCTGTCGTTGGTGAGGAGCACGTCACAATCGCTGGCTACGGTCGCCGCGTGAAGATGCAGATCATTGGCATCGGCTCCGAGATACCGTGATTGCTCCTCCTCGCAGTTATAAGAGGGAACAATTGTCACGAGCTCTCTCATCTGGCTCAACGCCGCTGCCACTCTATCTCCGGATATCGTCGGATTGTTCCGTCTCAAGTGGTACACGGTCTCAGCGAAAACGTCTTCGCTGGAATAGAGGTCGAAGGGTTTAATATCGCATGTGCTGAAAGCGAAGAGCCAGTCGCGAATCGTCTTGGAATACAAGATGTTGGCATCCACAAAGACCCGCACCCTGGCTCCTTTCGCATTTTAGTGACTAGGAAAAGAGTACTCCTACTCCAGTCCTAAATCCTCGAATTCATCACGCATGCGCAGGAAAGCCTCACGTTTGGAGCGCTGTTGTTGAGTGCGGAATTCGAGTATGTCATTAAGGGCGAAACGATGATGGGATCCGACTTTGTAAGCTGGGATGCGCCCATCTTGCACCAGCTTTAATAAAGTGGGGCGGGAGATTCCAAGCATTTCAGCAGCCGCAGTGGTGCGAAGCTCTTGCGGAGTGGTGGAAATCACCACGCGAGACCCTTTCGCCAGGCTTTCCAACACGTTCATGACGATATTGGAAACGTCTTTAGGGAGCTCCACGCGATGTCCGTTGGCCACCAAAGCTATTTGCGCACGCATGTCCTGCACGTCGTTCACGACGGATGCGACGTTGCATTGAGTATCTGAATCAACGAGAACGGTGAGTTCTCGATCTTTGGATAGAAGTTCCATAGCCGTTCCCCTTTCTTTTTATGGAGTCGGCTACGCCGCGGCCGGCTCCGGTTTGGTTACACTTGCAAGTGAAAACAAGTTCCACTTGCAAGTGTAACCAAACCGGAGCCGGAAACAGCTCGTCGGCGTGTTGAACCATCGGGACATGCAGGTCTTGACGGATGTTTACGATTAGAGAAACGTTTCGATAGACGAAGGTCCAGCGAGGTTGGGAGGCGATGGATATGGCTGGAATCAAAGACGTGGCGGCGCGCGCGGGCGTGTCCATCAGCACGGTGTCGTATGTGATGAGCGGCAAGCGGTCCATCAAGGCCGCAACCAAGGAGCGTGTGATGCAGGCGGCGCGTGAGTTGGGGTATACGCCGTCGCTGAACGCGCGCACTCTGCGCGGTGAGCCGACCAAGGTGTTGGCGTTGAGCTCGCCGATCCACGACTACACCGATTATTCGAACTATGCTCTGTTCTTTTTCGCGCTGGCCACGCGGGCCAAGCGCTACGGCTACGACATCCTGCTGCTGATGCACGAGTATGGCGACCAGGAACTGACCCGTGTGGTGTCCAGCGGCATGGTGGACGGCATCCTGCTGTTGGATGTGCTGATGGTCGACTCCCGCGCCGAGGTGGCGAAGACCTTGGACGTGCCGACGGTCGCGGTGGGATATCCCAGCAATTCCGACGGCGTTTACTCGGTCGATCTGGATTTTGAGCGGATGGGGCGCGAGGTGATCGAGAAGGCGTACGCCTTGGGTCATAGAAAGATATTGATGGTCGGGTCCACAGGCTTCGCCTATGAGGACGGCTCGAACTACCTGGTGAGATGTCGTGACGCCGCGGTTAAGCGTGGGGCCGATCTGGGGGTGTCGGTGATGTTCAAGTCGTCGACGGGCTACGGCATGGCCGACGTCAAGCTGTTGCTGGACGAGGCGTTCAGCGAGGAGCCCGACCTGAGCATGATCATCTGCCAGACGAACTCCGCGCATATCCAGAATCTTCAGGTCGCCTTGCAGGATCGCGGATTGCGTGTGCCGCAGGACATCTCGTTGATGGGGGCGTGCACGTATGGCACGGCGCAGTCGACGCGTCCGGTGGATGAGATGCCGATGCAGCCTTCCCAGGTGTGTTCCCGTGCGGTCGACCTGCTGATGGAAGTGCTGGAAGGGCATCGTCGGGACGTTGGGTATGTGGAGCTGATGTCTCCGGAGTACCTCGCGCGCGGCACGATGGGACTGCGTGGAAACTGATCGGTTCGACAGGCGGCCGGCGCGCATGCGGCGGCATGGTGGCCTCGTCATGGCGCGTCGGCTGTCGCGGTACGTCGGTTGCTGCACTGTGTGGCTGGCGCGGGTGCCGGTTGCGGAGGCATGCGCGCGGGCGGTCGTCGTCATTCTGGATGGCTTGACGGATGTCGGATCCCCTGATCAGCGTGTGAGCGCTCACAGTCGAAATTCGTCGAATTGATTGTCGAAATCAATCGAAATGATTTTGTTTGTTGGTTCATTCGTTTTATTATCTAATCAAGAGGTCGTTCGAAACGATTCGAGGGGCCTTCTTATCAGTAAAGGCGCCGAATCAAGGAGAAACGATGAAGTCATCACGTAAGTTCATTGCCGCCGGTCTTGCCGTGGCCACGATGATCGGCTTTGCCGGTTGCGGCAGCGGTGAAACCGCGCAGGAAGAGAATCCCACCTCCATCAAGATCTGGCACTACGAGGAAGACAACGGCGCTCAGGGCATCGCATGGCAAAAGGCGATGGAGCTGTTTGAAGAAGAGACCGGCATCAAGGTCGAATTCGAGAAGAAGTCCTTCGAGCAGATTCGCCAGAACGCCAGCCAGGTGCTTAATTCCGATGACGCCCCTGACGTTATGGAATACAACAAGGGCAACGCCACCGCCGGTCTGCTCGCCAGCCAGGGCTTGCTGACCAACCTGAACGACTACGTCTCCCAGTACGGCTGGGACGAGAAGATTACCGGATCCCTCGCCGACACTGGCAAGTACAACGAAAAAGGCATCATGGGCTCCGGCGACTGGTATGGCATCACCAACTACGGCGAAGACATCGTGATGTACTACAACCAGGACATGTTCGACCAGTACGGCATCGAAATCCCGACTACCATGGACGAGCTCGAAGACGCCATGCAGCAGTTTGTCGACAACGGCGTGACCCCGCTCTCCGAAGGTGTGGCCGAGTATCCGCTGCAGCACCTGTGGTGGCAGCTCGTGCTGCAGAAGGCCGATGACGAGCTGATTCAGGCGTACGAGATGTACGAGGGCGACGTCGATTGGAGCGACGAGGCCTTCACCTACGCCACCGAAACCATTCAGGACTGGGTCGAAAAGGGCTACATCTCCCAGGATTCCACCGGTCTGAAGGCTGAGGATGCCGGCCAGAACTTCATCAAGGGTAGCTATCCGATGTTCTTCTCCGGCACTTGGTGGTTCGGCCGTTTCCAGACCGACATGGCTGACACCAACTGGACCTTCTCGCTCTTCCCCGAAACCGAAAAGGTGGTCGGTTCCTCCGGCAACATCTGGGTGATTCCTGAGAACTCCACGAAGAAGGATGCCGCCGCCCAATTCATCGACTTCACTCTGAGCGAAGAAATTCAGAACCTCATGGGCAACTCCGGCGGTCTGCCTATCGCCGCCGAGCCGGATGCCATCACCGACGAGAAGACCAAGGAACTCATCACCTCCTTCAATGGTGTGCTTGAGAACAATGCCCTCGGCTTCTACCCGGATTGGCCGACCTCCACCTTCTACGACGAGCTCAACGCTTCCCTGCAGGAGCTTGTGAATGGCACCGCCGACGTCGAGACCGTGCTGTCTCAGATGGAAGAGAACTACAACAAGGGCGTCGAGTCGGCCGGCGTTAAGTAAACAAACGCCAGTCTCCGACACACCTTCCCCGTGATGTGCGGCGCCTAGGCCGAATGGCACAGTGCCAGGCCGGCGCCGCGCCTCAGTCAACGTTGACAAACCTGTTAGGAAGAAGCCCCCCCATGAGCAAACGTAAGACACCGAAGTCATCCGGACAGGCGGCCGTGCGGGAACAGGGCATGTCCCGCATCCCCGGCAGTCCATCAAGCCGATTCTGGCTCTATCTGATTCCCGGCTTCCTGATGTTGCTGTGGATCATCATCATCCCCGCCATTTGGAACATCTATCTGAGCTTCACCAACTACCGCGGCATCAAGCCTCCCACTTGGGCCGGTCTTGACAACTGGATTCGCCTGTTCCAGGACGAGACCTTCTGGGTGTCGTTCCGTAACTCCATTTGGATGATCATCGCCATGGTGGTGATCCCCATCCTTATCGGTCTGGTGCTCGCCTCACTGATTTTCGATGTGGTGCAGAAGAAGTTCGGCGCGAAAACCGCTTCAACGATGCGTGCCATCTACTACTTCCCGCAGCTGCTGCCCATCGCCGTCGCCTCGCTGGTCATGGGATGGATCTTCCGTCCTGAGAACGGCGCTCTCAACGCGCTGCTGGAGGCGATCGGTCTGGGTGGTCTGCAGCATGACTGGCTCGGTAAGCCCGACACGGCTCTGATCTTCCTCATGCTCATCATGATTTGGATTCAGCTCGGCTATCCGCTGGTCATCTTCATGTCCGGTCTGCAGCGTGTGGACCCCGAACTCTATGAAGCCGCCAGCCTCGACGGTGCCAACTGGTGGCAGCGCTTCCTCGCGATTACTCTGCCGGCCATCAAGCCCGAGATTTTCGTGGTGGCGCTGACCTGCACCATCGCCGCTCTGAAGGTGTTCGGTCCCGTATACATGCTCACCAAGGGCGGCCCCGGCACGTCGACCATTGTGCCGTCGTACTACTCATACACGCAGTTCTTCCAGTCGCAGCAGGTGGGCTACGGCGCCGCGATCGCCACCGCCCTGACGGTTGTGATCGTCATCGTGTCGATCCTGTTCACCAACCTGCAGCAGAAGGTTGAGAAGGAAGACGAGGAGTAAGCCATGACCACCGCAACCATACAAGCCAAGTCCGGCAAGAAAACACGCGTGCCCCGCGCCCGCAAGAACCGTTCCGCAGGCGATTGGCTGATTCTGGCGCTTCTGATCGTGGGCGGCCTGGTGATGCTCTTCCCGTTCATTGTCCTGCTGCTAAACGCTTTCAAGACCACCGCCGACTACAACGCGTCCGGACCGCTGTCTTGGCCGAGTGAGTTCAGTCTCGATGGTCTGAGCAAATTCTGGGACCGCGTCAACTTCCCCGAAAAGGTCTGGAACAGCGTGTGGACCTCCGGCCTGGTGGCCGTTCTGGCTGTGATCCTGTCGATGTTCAACGCCTTCGCGCTCGGCATCGGCCGTGTCAAAGGCCGTCGCTGGATCGTGCTGCTGATTATGTTGGCTAACATGATACCGCAGGAGGCGTTGCTCTACCCGCTGTACATTATGTTCAAGGAGATTGGCCTCTACAACTCCCAGTGGTCCATCGTCATCATCTTCACGGTCATCCAAAGCGCGTTCGGTACCTACCTGTTGTCATCGGTGTACGGCACGTTCCCGAAGGCCATTCTTGAAGCCGCGACCATCGACGGCGCGAGCCGCTGGCGCATTTTCAAAGACATCGTGTTCCCGATTTCGAAGCCCACGCTCAGCGTCATGCTCGTGTTCTTCTTCATCTGGACATGGAATGAGTACATGATTCCGATGGCGTTCCTCATCGACAACGCCACACAGACAGTGCCGATCGCGGTCAGCTCGCTGACAGGCGACCGCCTGATGGACGTGACCACTACTGCTGCCGCATCGCTGATCAGCTTGGTGCCGACGCTCATCTTCTACTTGATTTTCCAGCGCACGCTGTCCCGCGGCATCACCACCGGCGCGGTCAAGTAGTCGCACGGCACGCAATAACGCAATATCGAAACCCGGCCTCGGCGTTTTCCTCTTCCCGCCGAGGCCACTACTTTCAGGAGCGAACCTTATGAAGTTCACCAATGGATACTGGATGATCCGCGACGGCGTCGACGCGCTGTACGCCCGCGAGGCATACGAGCTCGGCATCGGCGCGGATGGCGAAAGCCTCAACGTGCTCGCCACCACCAGCAAGGTGCGCGGCCGTTACGACACCCTCAACCTGCCCACGTTCAACGTGGACGTCACCTCGCCCGCGGAAGGTGTGATCCGCGTCGTCGCCCAGCATTGGCAGGGCGCCACCGAGTATCCCGGCTTCCCGCTGAACGCCGATGAGACCGCCGGACGCGACTATGTGTCGGTGAAGGCGGACGGCGAGGGCGACGGCGAGGTCGGCGTGGACGGCGCGACCGTCGAACTGACCACCGGCGGTCTGACCGCGCGTGTGACCAAGGGCTCGCCGTGGAGCCTCGAGTTCCTCGACGCGGAAGGCAAGACGCTGACCGAATCCGCCGGCAAGTCGCTCGCCCGCTTCAAGCTCAACCCGATGTCCGCCGTCAGCGCGCAGCCGGTCGGCGAGTTCGGCGTCTCCATGGACGGTTCCGCGTACGACGAATCCGACGTGTTCTCCGCGATCCAGCTGCATCTGGGCGTGGGCGAGGAGGTGTTCGGCTTCGGCGAACGCTTCGGCGCGTACGTGAAGAACGGCCAGGTCATCGACATCTGGAACGAGGACGGCGGCACCGCATCCGAGCAGGGCTACAAGGACATCCCGTTCTACATGACCTCGCGCGGCTACGGCGTGCTCGTCAACAACCGCGGCCACGTCTCCTTCGAGGTCGGATCTGAGAACACCGAGGCCGTGCAGTTCTCCGTGCCGGGCGAGACGATCGACTTCTGCGTGATCTACGGTCCCACCCCCAAGCAGATCCTCGAGCGCTACACCGCGCTCGTGGGCCGCCCGGCCAACGTGCCGGCGTGGACCTACGGTCTGTGGCTGACCACCTCGTTCACCACCAAGTACGATGAGGACACGATCAACTCCTTCATCGACGGCATGGCCGAGCGTGACATCCCCCTAAGCGCCTTCCACTACGACTGCTATTGGATGCGTGAATTCCACTGGACCGACTTCGAGTGGGACAAGCGCTTCTTCGGCGATATCGAATCCACCCTCAAGCGTCTGCATGAGGACAAGGGCCTGCACATCTGCGCGTGGATCAACCCGTATATCGGCCAGCGCGGATCCATGTTCGCCGAGGGCAAGGCCAACGGCTATCTCGTCAAGAAGGCCAACGGCGAGGTCCGGCAGACCGACTTCTGGCAGGCCGGCATGGGATTGGTCGACTTCACCAATCCGGACGCCCGCGAATGGTTCAAGAACAAGGTCAAGGGCCTGCTCGCGCAGGGCGTCGACGCCATCAAGACGGACTTCGGCGAGCGCATCCCGCGCGATGTGGTGTGGTTCGACGGCTCCCCGAAGCTGTCGATGCACAACTGGTACACCCAGCTCTACAACCAGGCCGTCTTCGAGGCCATCGAGGAGACCTACGGCAAGGGACAGGCCTGCCTGTTCGCCCGTTCGGCCACCGTCGGCGGCCAGACGCAGCCCGTGCATTGGGGCGGCGACTGCGAGTCCACGTTCAACGGCATGGCGCAGACCCTGCGCGCCGGCCTGTCGCTGACGAGCTCCGGCTTCGGCTTCTGGAGCCACGACATCGGCGGCTTCGAGGGCGCGTTCCCCGATCCGGCCGTCTACAAGCGCTGGGTCGCCTTCGGTCTGCTCGGCTCCCACTCGCGCATGCACGGCTCCACCGTGTACCGTGTGCCGTGGCTGTTCGACGAGGAGGACGAGAAGAACGGCGTGGTCAACGCGCCCGGCCAGAGCGCGGTCGACGTGGCCCGCACGTTCACCAAGCTCAAGCTGAGCCTGATGCCGTACGTCTACCAGACCGGTCTGGCCCCGCATATCAACGGCACCCCGGTCATGCGCTCGATGTTCCTGGAATTCCCGGACGATCCGACCGCGCGCCCGCTCGACCGCCAGTACATGTTCGGCCCCGACCTGCTCGTGGCCCCCGTGTTCACCTACTCGGGCGAGGTCAACTACTATCTGCCCGCCGGCACTTGGACCAACTGGTTCACCGGCGAGACCGTGCGGGTGGTCAACGGCCAGTGGCGCACCGAAACCCACGGCTACGACACCATCCCGCTGTGGGTGCGTGACGGCAGCGTGCTCGTCACCAAGCCGGGCGCGGAACCCCCCGACTACGAGTACGGCAAGGACGCGCTGGTCCGTGTGTTCCTCGATCAGGTCGAGGCCGGCGAGGCCGTCGTCACCGAAGTCGATGGTTCCTCGGTGACCTTCACCGCACGCAAGGTCGATGGCGGCGTGGAAGTGTCCAGCTCCGACGGACGCGAGTTCTCCGCGGCCCTCGGCATGGGCGAGGCCGTCGCCTCCACCGGAGGGGTCGCGCGCCTCTGACGCGTGGCATGTCTCCTATCCGACCCATCGGATAGGAGACATGACGAAAGAAGGTCCCGTGTCCGTCACATCCGACGGATACGGGACCTTCCTGTATGATAGTGGGCTTTATGGGAGGCGGCGGGGAGCCGTCTTTGGGGATCGTCCCCTCATGTTTGTGCGGAGTTCGCGTCCGCGAGGCCGGTCCGGTCCGTCCGGGTTTTCCATTTTGCGGGCGGGACTGTGCGCCGCGGCCTTATCCGGGGTTTCGGATCAGTCGTGGGCGTTGACGAAGGTGGGCTGCTCGACGGCTCCGAGGCCGCCGTAGCGCTTGAATCCCCAGAGCAGGAGCAGGGATTTGGCGTAGGCCACCCATGCGAAACCGAAAAGAATCGCCAGAACTCGTATGAAAGGCACGAAATACGCGAGGGCGAGGGCGAACGTGTCAACGCCCAGCAACGCCAGCGAGCAGGGGAACGCCCTCCATGGGAACATCGCGGCAAGCTGCCATTGGCGTTTGAGGGGGTTCGCGAAGCGCGCCTGCAGGGGGAACAGGTATTCCGCGATCAGCACGACGACGATGGCGGCGATGATCAGCAGGATCAATGGTCCGTATGCGGCGTTGGAATCCCATGCGTTCCAGAAGGCGAGTCCGAAAACGATCGCGGCGGCGAGAAGGAACAGAAGAAGTCCTGAGATCAGGCCGTGTTTGAATTCGCGTTTGAAGCGCTTCAGATACTCCCGCACCAGACGAATGTCATCATGGTCGTTGTAGGCGAACAGCGTGCTGTACAAGGCCGCAAGCGCGGGTCCGATGGTCACCATGGGGATGGTGGTCAGAAGAAACACGAGATTCAAAGCGGTGAACCGTACCAGGGTGTTCATAAACTGCCAGAACGGGGCGTTGATATTAAATCGCATCGGTTCGTTCCTTCACTGCGCTGTGGATTGCCACCAATTGGTCATCTCTTATCTATAAGTATATAAATAAAGTACTGCATTGTCCAACGGGCGAGCGCCATCGGCGGACTTTTCCCATGCGGCGCTTCCGTTGGCGCGCGAATGCTTCGTGGAACGAAAGGGTTGTGAAGTGAAGGGGTGTTGCCTGTGAAAATGGCGTATTTGCGCGCCTTTCCGCGTGGCTGTAATAAGAGTTTCCGGTTATTCGGCGCGTTCGCACGCGGTCGTCACGGGGTGTCTCGGGAGGGTTTCGCCTTGAGTCCGTCGTCGCCGTGGGCGGGGAGGCGGCGACGCGACATGGTTAGTCGATTTGACAAACGTAATATCTTATTTATAAACTCCTAAATAACGGTGGTGAGAGCCGGGAGGCGCATAGAGTCGTGCCTGCTGCTTGGCCTCACCCTGCATTGCTTCAAAGGAGACAAAATGCAGACTGTGCCAACCATGAACGGCGAGGCCTCGCTGAACGCGAACGGCGGCGCCAGTGTGGTGGGGGAGGCGAATTCCGCGCCTGCCTCAGGTCCTACCGATCGCCGCGCCGCGCGCAAGGCCAGGAAGATGGCCGAGGCGAACAACTACAACAAGAAGCATGGATTCAGACTGTTCCTGCTGGTGGCGCCGCTGCTGGTCATGGTCGTCCTGTTCAGCTATCTGCCGCTGTTCGGCTGGGTCTACGCGTTCTTCGACTACCAACCGCCGATACCGCTGTCCGAAAGCGAATTCGTCGGCCTGCAGTGGTTCGAGATGATGGTGCAGAACAAAGCCCAGCTTCAGACCATCGGACAGGTGATGCTCAACACCTTCGCCATGTCCGGCCTGAACATCCTGACCTCGTTCCTGCCGGTGATCTTCGCCATCGCGCTCAACGAGATCCGTGCCAAGTGGTTCAAGAACATCATCCAGACGCTGACCACCCTGCCGAACTTCATCTCCTGGGTTCTGGTGTATTCCATCGCCTTCGCGATGTTCTCCTCCACCGGCATGGTCAACGATCTGCTGCAGAACCTGCATCTGATCACCGAGCCGATCAAGTTCCTCGACTCCGCCGACCACACTTGGCTGAAGATGCTGTTGTGGGGCCTGTGGAAGGGTCTCGGCTGGGGCTCCATCATGTACCTCGCGGGCATCGCGGGCATCGATCCGGAACTGTACGAGGCCGCCCAGGTCGACGGCGCGAACCGCTTCCAGCAGATCATCCACGTGACGATCCCGCAGCTGATGCCCACCTACTTCGTGCTGCTCATGCTGTCGATCTCCAACTTCCTGAACAACGGCATGGACCAGTACTTCGTGTTCCAGAACGCATTCAACACCAAGTGGATCCAGGTGCTGGACCTCTACGTCTACAACGTCGGCATGGGTCAGAACAGCCTGTCGCTCGGCACCGCGATCTCCATGCTCAAATCGCTCGTCTCCGTGGCGCTGCTGCTGATCGTCAACTGGCTGTCCAAGCGCACGCGCGGCGTGGGCATCGTCTGATCGACCGGGAAAGATTCAAGGAGCATTCATCATGGCAAGAGTCAAGCAGAGCGTCTCTCCGGCGATGCGCCGCACCCCTGGCGAGCGCGTCTACAACATCTTCAACATCATCTTCCTGTCGCTGTTCGCGCTGATCTGCACGTATCCGTTCTACTACCTGATCATCAACTCGCTCTCCGACAACTCGGCGGCCGCGGCGGGCGAGGTGACCTTGTGGATCCAGGGCTTCCATCTGGAGAACTACAAAACCGTGCTCGGGCTCGACGGCATGGCCACGGCGGCGTGGATCTCCGTGGCCCGTACCGTGATCGGCACCGCGCTCACCGTCATGGCCAGCGCCTATCTGGGCTTCATGTTCACCCAGCAGAAGATGTGGCACCGTTCGTTCTGGTACCGCTTCGTGGTCATCACCATGTACTTCAACGCCGGTCTGATCCCGATGTTCATCACCATGAAGAACCTCGGTCTGACCAACAACTTCTGGGTCTACGTGCTTCCCGCGGTGGTGCAGCCGTTCAACATCATCCTGGTCAAGACCTACATCGAGTCCATCCCGGCCTCGCTGCAGGAGGCCGCCGAAGTGGACGGCGCCAACACCCTGACCGTGTTCGGCAGGATCGTGCTGCCGATGTGCACCCCGATCCTGGCGACCGTGGCCATCTTCTCCGCCGTCGGTCAGTGGAACTCCTTCCAGGACACGCTGATCTACATGACGGACTCCAAGCTCTACTCTCTGCAGTATCTGCTGTACACCTACATCAATCAGGCAAGCTCCATCGCCAACAGTGTGAAGGCCTCGGGCACGGTGAACGCCGCGATGCTGGCCACCGCCGCGACCCCGACCGCCGTGCGCATGACGGTCTCCGTCATTGTGGTGCTGCCGATTATGTTCGTCTATCCGTTCTTCCAGCGCTTCTTCGTCAAGGGCATGATGCTCGGCGCGGTCAAGGGCTGATCCCACCGACAACCATTCGTCATCCGATCATTAACAAAAAGAGATAACAAGGAGGTTCCAATGGAACTCAAGAAGAAGCTCACCACGGCGCTTGCCGCCGGATTGGCTTCGGCGATGATGTTCTCCGTCGCCGCTTGCGGGGCGGACGATTCGTCGAGCGACAACGCCGTGGACGACGGGTCGCTGATGACCGTCGACGTCTTCTCCTCGACCGCGAACTACCAGGGCATGCAGAAGGGCTGGTTCGCGAAGATCGTCAAGGACAAGTTCAACATCGAGCTGAACATCATCGCCCCGAACGTGGCCGGCGGCGGCGACACCCTGTTCGACACCCGTTCCGCGGCCGGCGACCTGGGCGACATCGTCATCGTCGGCACCGGCAACGGCCGTCTGCAGAAGCTGGTCAAGTCGGGTCTGATCGTGGACATGACCGAGTATTACGACGATATGGAGAACGTCCAGAACTACCAGTCCGCCGTCGACGCCGTCACCGAGCTCGCCGGGCAGGACGGCGTGTGGGGCTTCCCGCAGGCCGTGTCCACCTCGTCACCGACCGAGCCGAACGAAGGTGTCGAGCCGGGCGCCGCTCCCTACATCCGCTGGGACTACTACCGCGAGATCGGATATCCGGAGATCAACGACCTCGACGACTTCCTGGACATGCTCAAGCAGATGCAGGACAAGGCCCGCGAGGACACCGGTGAGGACGACATCTACGCCCTGTCCCTGTTCAAGGATTGGGACGGCGATGTGATGCAGAACGCCCAGGCCATCGCCTCCTGGTACGGATATGGCCTGCAGAACTCCATGTTCGTCGCCGCCGACGGCTCCGACGTGCAGTCCGCCATCGACGAGGGCGGCGTGTACGAGAAGGCGTTGGAGTTCCTGAATAAGGCCTACCAGATGGGTCTGGTCGATCCCGAGTCCACCACGCAGAACTGGGACACCCTCTCCACCAAGGTGACCAACGGCAAGGTGCTGGTCTCCCTGTGGAGCTGGCTGGGCAAGCCTCGCCAGAACACCGCCGAGAACAAGGCCAACGGCGTGGGCTTCATGCTCGCCCCGATCGGTGACATGAAGGTCTACTCCGACGGCTTCAAGCCGAACGGCGACACATCCTCCATCATCGCCATCGGCTCCAAGGCCGAGAACAAGGCCCGTCTCGCCGAGTTCATCGACTGGCTGTACTCCCCGGAGGGCGTGTACGCCTCCGCCTCCAACTCGGGCGGCGCCGTGTGCCCCGAAGAGATGTGCTGGACCGTGAACGACGAGGGCCTGCCGGAGCTCACCGAATTCGGCGACAAGGCCATGAACGACGCCAGCGACCTGACCGTCTCCGACGAGTACGGCGGCGGCTCCTACAACGACGGCGTGTCCGCGCTCAACTTCAAGACGGTCGCCCAGAACGACATCGACCCGAACACCGGCGAAGCCTTCAACCAGCAGCTGTGGACCACGGTGCTGAACCAGACCGATGCCTTGCAGGACGATTGGGCCAGCCACATGGGCGGCGCCCAGACCGACATCGAATATCTGGAGAACAGCGGCAAGATCTCCGTCGCGGCGGGCGCCTCGTACGTCACCCCGGAGGAGGACTCCCAGATCTCCACGCTGCGCGCCTCCATCAAAACCGAGATCGTGAACGCCTCGTGGCAGGCCGTGACCGCCAGCAGCGACTCCGAGTTCAAGCAGATCCTCGACGAGATGCGCACCAAGGTCAATGATCTGGACTACGCGTCCGTGCGTGCTGTGGACGAGCAGAACGCCAAGGATCTGATCGCCGCCCGCGAGGCGATCGTCAAGCAGGCCGAATCCGAATCCGAGTGATTCCCGCGGCCGGGGCCGTCCACCGCGATTGGCCTCGGCCGTAACCGACCCACGTGATGCGGGGTGCCGAACCCGGATGGAACCCGGTGGGAGGCACCCCGCTTCATGTCTCCAGACCTTTCCCAGATACGACAGGAGCATCCTGATGATCGACATGCGGCATATCGATGACGTGATCGAATCCGGCCCGTACGAGCCCACATGGGAGTCGCTGTCCCGCGTCGAGGCGCCCGGCTGGTTCCCCGACGCCAAATTCGGCATCTTCACCCACTGGGGACTGTACACCGTGCCGGAATTCCGCAACGAATGGTATTCGCGCAACATGTACATCCAGGGCTATCCGGAATTCGAGCACCATGTGGCCGTCTACGGTCCGCAGAGGGATTTCGGATACAAGGACTTCATCCCGATGTTCACGGCCGAGGCCTTCGACGCCGACGAATGGCTCGACCTGTTCCAGGCCGCCGGCGCCCGCTATTACTTCCCCGTCGCGGAACACCACGACGGATTCCAGATGTACGCCAGCGAACTGTCGCACTGGAACGCCGTGGAGATGGGGCCCAAGCGCGACGTTCTCGGCGAGCTGCGCGAGGCCACGCTGCGCCACGGCATGCATTTCGCCGCTTCGAACCATCGCGCCGAGCACTGGTGGTTCATGGGCCATGGCCGTGAATTCGAATCCGACGTGGCCGAACCGATGTCCCGCGGCGACTTCTATTGGCCCGCCGAGCCGGAACCGGACAATCAGGACCTGTTCAGCGTGCCGCGCCCCGACCGCGAGTTCCTTGACGATTGGCTGCTGCGCGTGTGCGAGCTGATCGACGGATACCGCCCGGAAATGCTGTACTTCGACTGGTGGATCCAGCACGAGTCGTTCAAATCGTATATCAAACGCCTCGCCGCCTACTACTACAACCGGGGCGTCGAATGGGACGTTCCGGTGATCATCTGCTATAAGGACGACGGCATGGCCTTCGGCGCGGGGCTCGCGGATGTGGAACGCGGCGGCTATGCGGCCCCCACGCCGTTCGTCTGGCAGACGGACACCGCCATCGCCCGCAATTCATGGTGCTACACGAACAGCCTCGAATACAAGGGAATCGAGGAGCTTGTCATCACACTGATCGATGCGGTGAGCAAAAACGGCAACCTGCTGCTCAACGTCGGCCCGCGCGCCGATGGTTCGATCGCGCCGCACGACCGTATGCTGCTCGAAGGCATCGGCGCATGGCTGAGGGACAACGGCGACGGCGTGTACGGCACGCGTCCGTGGCGCATCTGCGGCGAAGGCCCCACCCAAGCCGGATCGGGCTCGTTCGCCGACCAGCAGGCGATCGAATGGACGGCCGCCGACTGGCGGTTCACGACGAAAAACGGCGACATCTACGCCTTCTGCCTTAATCCGAGCGGCGCGAAGGAGCTGTCGGTCGCCAGTTTCTTCGCCTATCACGACGGCCGGCGCGCGCCGTTCCACGGCATCGTCGCCGCGGTGGAGCAGTTGGGCGCGGGCCCGGTGGCATGGGAGCGCACGAACGAGGCGCTGCGCATCACGCCCGCCGCGCGGCCCGACGGGCAGGAAAGCATGCCGGTGGGATTCAAAATCACCGTCGCATAACCGACGAACGCCCCACGCCGCGATGGCGGGGACGAATCAGGAAGAGAGGGACCATGACCGTCATCACCGAAACCAATATGACCACGGCGCGCGATCTGCTCGCGCAACTCACGCTCGACGAGAAAATCGGCATGATCCACGGCTCGGGTCTGTTCCGCACCGAAGGGGTGCCGCGCTTGGGAATCCCCCCGCTGCGCATGGACGATGGGCCGATGGGCGTGCGTGCCGAGTTGCGCAACGACGAATGGAAGCCGCTGTACAACACGCGCGACCACGTGACCTACCTGCCCTCGGGATCCGCCGTCGCCTCCACATGGAACCCGGACCTCGCCCGCGCGACGGGCGAGGTGCTCGGCCAAGAGGCCCGCGGCCGCGGCAAGGACGTGATTCTCGGGCCCTCCATCAACATCAAGCGCAGCCCGCTGTGCGGCCGCAACTTCGAATACATGAGCGAGGACCCCACGCTCACCGCGGCCATGGGCGTCGCCTACATCCAAGGCGTGCAGGAGTCCGATGTGGCGGCGTGCGCCAAACACTACGCGGCCAACAGCCAGGAGACCGACCGGCTCGACGTCGACGAGACGATCAGCGAACGCGCGCTGCGCGAAATCTACCTGCCCGCCTTCGAGGAGGCGGTGAGGGACGGCGGCGCGCTGTCGCTGATGGGGGCGTACAACCTGGTCAACGGCGAGCAGTGCTGCGAATCCAAAAAACTGCTCGACGACGTTCTGCGCGGCGAATGGGGTTTCGACGGTTTCGTCGTCTCCGACTGGAGCGCGGTGAAACGCACCAAGCCCAGCGCCGAAGTGGGACTTGACGTGGAGATGTCGGTGACGTCGAATTTCGACGAGTACTATTTCGCGAATCCGCTGAAGGAGGCCATAGAGGCCGGCGAGGTCAGCGAGGCCGACGTGGACAGGAAGGTGTTCCGCGTGTTGTGCGTGATGGACGCGCTGCACATGCTGGGCGACGCCCGCGCCCGCCGCCAGGCCGGCGCCTACGCCACCATCGCGCACGCGCAGACCGCGCTGGACGTGGCCCGCGAATCCGTGGTTCTGCTCAAGAACGAATCCGGCCTGCTGCCGCTCGACGAGCATGCCATGCGCCGTCTGCTCGTCGTGGGGGCCAACGCCGACCGCATCCACTCCAACGGCGGCGGTTCGGCTATCGTCAAGGCATTGCACGAGGTGTCGCCGTTGCTGGGGCTCAACGGACAGCTGGGCGGCAACGTCGAAATCACCTATGCCCAGGGGTATGACGCCAAGCAGGTGGCGCAGGATGCCTCCTGGCAGGAGGAAAGCCTGGAGAACTCCGTCGGGGAACGCGTCGACGATTCCGAACGCGCGCGGGCCCTGCGCGGAGAAGCCGTGGCGTTGGCCCGTGAATTCGCCGCCTGCGGCGATCCCGTGCTGTTCGTCGGCGGACTCGACCACGAGCACGATCTGGAAGGCCGGGACCGTGAGGGCATGGTTCTGCCGTATGGGCAGGACGCTCTGATCGAGGAGCTGCTCGACGCCGCGCCGGACGCGATTCTCGTCTTCGTGGCCGGATCCCCCGTCGAGATGCCGTGGGAGCCCCGCGCCAAAGCCATCGTCTGGAGTTGGTATAACGGCTGCGAGGGCGGCACCGCGCTCGCCGAAACGTTGTTGGGCCGAGTGAATCCCAGCGGACGTTTGCCGGAGAGCTTCCCCCTCTCGTTGGCGGATTGCCCCGCCCATTCGGTCGGCACGTTCGGATCCGGCCTGCACGTCGACTACGCCGAGGACGTGTACGTCGGCTACCGGCATTACGAAACGCGCGGGGTGCCGGTGCGGTTCCCCTTCGGACATGGTCTGTCGTATACGGATTTCGTCTACGACGATCTGGATGTGCGCCGCGTGGACGGCGCGATCCGCGTGGGCTTCACCGTAACGAACACCGGAGTCCGCGCGGGCAAGACCGTGCCGCAGGTGTATCTGGGATTGGAGGGCGTCGGCGAGGACCGTCCGGTCAAGGAGCTCAAGGGCTTCGTCAAAGTGTCGTTGGAGGCGGGGGAGTCCCGACGGATCGTTGTGACGCTTGATGAGGGCAAGGCCCTGCGCTACTGGTCGAACGCGGCCGGGGCATACGCGTCGGCTCCGGAGGCGGGCGTGATGGTCGGCGAATCCGTGCGCGATATTCGCCTTCTTGGGCGTGTCGCATAGCCTTATTTATAGACTTATAAATAAGTCAATACATGACAGGGCCGCTTTCCTCTGGCGGGCGGCCCGCACTGCAAAGGAGCAAGGTCCTATGAAGTTCCTCAACGGAGGCTGGCTGATCCGCGACGGATACGACGTCAAGTACGCGGCCAACATCTACACGGCCAACGTCGAGCCCAAGAAGCTCACGTTGTTCTGCCCGTTCGGCGTGCCGATCCACCACCCGGGCCAGACGCTCGGCGGCGGCATCCTCACCATCGAGGTCACCTCGCCGCGTCCCGACATCATCACCACGCGCCTGATCAACCTGCGCAAGGACCGTTCGAACTGCCCCAGGTTCCAGCTCAACGAAACCGATCCGGACGTCGAGATCACGGAAAACGACGAGGCGTGGGAGTTCACCTCCGGCCGACTGACCCTGAGGATCGCCAAGGGCGAGACCATCGACTTCCAGTACCTCTACGACGGCAGGCAGATCGCGCACTCCGGCTGGCGCGCCAAGGCGCTGGTCACCGATCCGGACGGCCGACTGCACGTCTCCGAACAGCTCGATCTCGGCGTGGGAGAGAAGATCTACGGCCTGGGCGAGCGCTTCACCAACTTCATCAAGAACGGCCAGAGCGTCGAGATCTGGAACGAGGACGGCGGCACCGGCACCGAACAGGCGTACAAGAACATCCCGTTCTATCTGAGCAACAGGAACTACGGCCTGTTCGTGGACACCCCCGGCAAGGTCGGCTACGAAATCGGATCCGAGAAGGTCTCCCGCGTGCAGTTCTCCGTGCCCGGCGAGGAGATGAGCTACTCGGTGATCGGCGGCGAGAACCTCAAAGGCATCCTCAACACCTACACCGACCTGACCGGCAAGCCTCCGCTGGTGCCCGAATGGAGCTACGGCCTGTGGCTGTCCACCTCGTTCACCACCGACTACGACGAGAACACCGTGATGGAGTTCGTCGACGGCATGGCCGAACGCGACATCCCGCTGAGCGTGTTCCACTTCGACTGCCGTTGGATGAAGGAGCTCGAATGGTGCAACTTCGAATGGGACGAGTCCAAATTCCCCGACCCCGAGGGCATGCTGGCCAAACTGCATGAGCGCGGCCTGAAGGTGTGCGCCTGGATCAACTCCTATGTGGGCCAGAAGTCCCCGCTGTTCGAGGAAGGCGCGGCCAAGGGCTATTTCATCAGGAACGCCGACGGCTCCGCCTGGCAGTGGGATCTGTGGCAGGCCGGCATGGCCATCGTCGACTTCACCAACCCCGAGGCCACCGCGTGGTATCAGAACCACCTCAGGCGTCTGATGGCCCAGGGCGTCGACTGCTTCAAGACGGATTTCGGCGAGCGCATCCCCACCAAGGACGTGCGCTACTTCGACGGCTCCGACCCCGAACTGATGCACAACTACTACACCTACCTGTACAACAAGGCGGTGTACGACGTGATTGCCGAGGTCAAGGGCGCGGACGAGGCCATCCTCTTCGCCCGTTCGGCCACCGTCGGCGGCCAGCGGTTCCCCGTGCACTGGGGCGGCGACTGCTCGTCGAACTATCCGTCGATGGCGGAGTCCCTGCGCGCGGGCCTGAGCTTCGGCATGTCCGGCTTCGGCTACTGGAGCCACGACATCGCCGGCTTCGAGGACAAGCCCACCCCCGACCTGTTCAAGCGCTGGACCCAGTTCGGCCTGCTCAGCTCGCATTCGCGCTACCACGGCTCCACCGAATACAAGGTGCCGTGGCTGTACGGCGACGAGGCGGTGGACGTCTCCCGCGAGTTCACCAAGCTTAAGCTGCGTCTGAAGCCCTATCTGCTTGAGCAGGCGAAGGTCACGCATGAAACCGGCGTGCCGATGATGCGGGCCATGGTGCTCGAGTTCCCGGACGACCCCTCCTGCGAGGACATCGACACCCAGTACATGCTGGGCGACGATCTGCTGGTGGCTCCGGTGTTCAGCGAAGACGGCACCGCACGCTTCTACGTGCCGGACGCCGGCGGCGACCACGCGGGCGAGCCGTGGGTCAACCTGATCACGGGCGAAAGCCACGAGCCGGGCCGCTGGTACACCAAAACCTACGACTACCACACCCTGCCGGTGCTGGTGCGTCCGGGCGCGGACCCGCTGAACGCTTAAGCCGGCAATCGAACATCCAAACGCCCGACCGGTCCCGGCGTCGACCGGCGCGAGTCGAGGCGTCCGTAGACAAACGCGAGGGAGAGGCAGCCGTGTCTCTCCCTCGTTCGTCGCAAAGGAGCGGCAGCCATGACCTTATTCAACGTCAAGCCGGCGCGGCGTATCGCCTCCGGCTTCCACCCCGATCCCACCATCTGCGAAAAGCCCGAGGGCGGATACCTGATGGTGAACAGCTCGTTCGAGTATTTCCCCGGACTGCCGGTGTTCGAAAGCGAAGACGGCGAGCATTGGGCGAAAATCGGCGCCGCGATGGACCGCGCCAGCCAATTCCCCTACGAGACGATGTCCAACAACCAGGGCATCTACGCGCCCACGCTGCGGTGGCATGACGGCACGTACTATCTCATCGTCACCAATGTGAACACCGGCAATATGATCCTCACCTCGACCGATCCGCGCGCCGGCTGGTCGGAGCCGATCTGGGTGGAGGGGTGGCCCGGCATCGACCCCAGCCTGTTCTTCGACGACGACGGCAAGGCCTATATCTGCGGCAACGAGGGTGGCGGCGAGGACGAGCCCGCCGGCATCTACCTGTCCGAAATCGACGCGGCGAGCGGCACCGTGCTCACCGAGCGCCGCCGCATCTGCGCGGGCATCACCGGATCCAACCCCGAGGGGCCGCATCTGTACAAGCGCGGCGGCACGTACTATCTGATGTGGGCCGAGGGCGGCACCGAATCGGGGCATATGGAGAACATCGCCCGCGCCGACGACCCCTACGGGCCGTATGAGATGTATCCGGGCAACCCGTTGATCACCAACCGCAGCACGCATCTGACGCTGCAGGCCATCGGCCATTGCGATTGCGCCCACTTCGAGGACGAGTGCACGCTGATGGTGTTCCACGGCACCCGCAACAACGACGAATATCCCGCCCAAGGCTGGATCGGACGCGAACCCTACGCCGTCTGGTTCAACTGGAAGGACGGCTGGCCGGATCTGGCCGACCAATCCTACGACTGCGCGCTCGTCGGCGACGGCGGCTCGCTGGAGCAGGCGGTCGCGTGGGTGACGCCCGCCATCGACGCCGAACAACGTTATCTGGTCGAATCGTCGAATGCGACGGACGGCTCGGCGACGATCGCGGTGCGGGCCCGGGAACAGGATTTCGGCCTCGCGCACGGCGCTCCGCTGATCGGCACGCGCCAGACCGATGTGCGTTTCGCCTTCCAGGCCACGCTGGCTGATCCGAAAAGCCTGGAGACAGGGCGGGCCGGTGTGGTGGTGTATGCCAATTCGGCCCACCATCTCACCATCGCCGCCCATGCGGCGAACGACGGCGTCGTCACCGTGGAGGCCCGCGTGCATAACGCCGGACTGTCCACGACGGTGGGCATGGCCAGCCTGCCTGCGGCGCCGATGCTGACGCTGATCGTGCGCGGCGACGAGCGCGGCTATTATTTCGAGGCGCGCTCCGCCGACTGCGATACGTCCGTGCCGCTGGGGTTCGCGCCCGGCAAGGTGCTGTCGTTCTCCAACGCGGGCGGATTCACCGGCGTGCTGCTCGGCGTGTACGCGCACGGCGGCGGCGAGGTGGCCTTCCACGACGTGACGTACCGTGCGGGCGCGTCTGGCCCGTCGGCCCAGTCCCGCTGAGCCGGTCCCGCACCATCCCGTCCATACCCATCATCATTAAGGAGACCCGCGATGCAACCCCTGTTCGACAGCTTCCTGTTCGGCGGCGACTGGAACCCCGAGCAATGGCCCGAGGAGACCTGGGAGCGTGATATCGAGATGCTCGAGCACGCGCATATCAACGAAGCCACCATCAACGTGTTCTCATGGACGCTGTTGCAGCCCGACGAGGGCGAATACGACTTCGCCACGCTGGACAGGATCGTGGCCCTGCTGGTGCGCCACAAGTTCAACATCGTGCTCGCCACCTCCACCGCCGCACTGCCCGCATGGCTGGTGCGCACCCATCCCGAGGTCATC
Source organism: Bifidobacterium lemurum (assembly GCF_014898175.1). NCBI lineage: Bacteria > Bacillati > Actinomycetota > Actinomycetes > Bifidobacteriales > Bifidobacteriaceae > Bifidobacterium > Bifidobacterium lemurum. Next base: position 834,961 of record NZ_CP062948.1, on the reverse strand, counting down.
CGCACCGAATCGAACGGCCGGCGCCACGTTTTCGGCGGCCGCCACAACTTCTGCCCGAATTCCGCCGTGTTCCGCGCGCTTTCCGGCGAACTCGCCTCGCGCGTCGCCGAACGCTACGCGGGCACCCCGGGACTGAAGGCCTGGCATATCGGCAACGAATACGGCGGCGGTGGCGGCATGTGCTACTGCGAGACGTGCGCCGAGGCCTTCCGCGAATGGCTGCGCGGCAAATACGGCACGCTCGAGGCGCTGAACCGGGCGTGGTGCGCGAACTTCTGGAGCCATACGATCGTCGACTGGGCCGACGTGGTGCCGCCGGTGGAATACGGCGACGGCATCGGCACGGAGAAGTCGGTGGTCTCCGGGCTGCTGATGGACTACCGCCGCTTCCAGAACGAGTCGCAGCTCGCCTGCTATGTCAACGAGCGGGACGCGGTGCGCCGCCATGACGCCGCCACCCCGATCACCACGAACCTCATGGGAACGTTCAAAGACCTCGACTACTTCGCATGGGGTCGCGAGATGGACGTGGTCAGCTGGGACAACTATCCCGGCATGGACACGCCTGCCAGCTACACGGCCATGTGCCACGACCTGATGCGCGGCGTGGGCGGCGGCAAGCCGTTCATGCTGATGGAGCAGACGCCGAACCAGCAGAACTGGTTCCCCTTCTGCAAGGTCAAACGCCCTGGCGAGGTGCGCGCGCTGAGCTGGCAGGCCGTCGCCCACGGCGCCGACACGGTGCAGTTCTTCCAAATGCGCCAGTCGATCGGCGGTTGCGAGCGCTTCCATGGCGCGGTGATCGCCCACGACGGCACCGAGGACTCCCGCGTCTACCGTGAGACCGCGGCGCTCGGCGCCGAGCTGGCGCGGGTCGGCGTCTCGCTGATGGGAGCCGAGGTGCATGCCCGGGTGGCCGTCATATTCGATTGGGAAAGCTACTGGTCGCTTGAGGGATGTGTGGGGCCCACTGCGGGATTCCAGTATCCGCAGGAGGTGCATCGCTTCTACCGTGCGCTGCACCGTCGCAATATCCCGGTCGACATCATCCCCAGCACCACGGCGCTCGCCGAACTGAAACGCTACTCGATGGTGGTCGCGCCCGTGCTGATTATGGCGAAACCCGGCGTGGGCGAGGCGATCGAGGAGTATGTGCGCGGGGGCGGACGCTTCGTCACCGGCTATATGTCGGGCATCCATGACGAGCATGATCTGGTGGTTCCCGGCGGATACCCCGGCCCGTTCCGCACGGTATGCGGTGTGTGGGCCGAGGAGATCGACGCGCTGGCGCCGGGCGATGCGATCGAGGTGCGTCTGGAGGATGCGACCGTGCATGGCGAGATCGTCGCCAGCATCATGCATCTCGAAGGCGCGCGGGCGTTGGGCGTCTACGGCGGCGGCGACTTCTACGCGGGAACCCCGGCGGTCACGGTGAACGAGTTCGGGCAAGGACGGGCCTATTACGTTGGAACGCCGCTTGACCAGGCGGGTATGGATCTGCTGTTCGGCGGCATCGTCGACGAGTTGGGCATGGAATCGTACGTCACGCCGGACGGGGTCGAGGTGTCGCTGCGCCACTGCGACGACGGGCGTGCGTTCGTGTTCGTCATCAACCTGACCGGACTGGCGCAAACCGTCGCGCTGCCGCGGCTCGCGACGGGACGGGCGGTGTTGGGAGAAGCCTGTGATTGGGAATCGTGCGACCTCGGCCCCTATGAGGTGCGTGTGGTGGCTGTTGGCTAGACTGGTGTGAGAATCTCGACCAAGAGGAGGCAAATCGTGGGTGCGTCGCGTGTATTGGCGTTCGACGTCGGATTGCATTTCATCCGCTACTCGCTGTTCGTCGACGGGCGTCAGGGCATGCCCGGTACGATCGCCACGCCCGTCGACAGCGCGGAATCGTTCTATCGCGCGCTGGCGGCGGTGGCCGACGCGCAACGCGACCCCATCGACGGCATCACGGTGAGCTTCCCCGGATTCATCGACACCGTCCGGCAGCGGGCCATCACGGCCGGACCTCTGCCGGCGTTGTACGGCCGCACCATCGGCGACGAGCTGAAACGGCATCTCGACCGACCGGTGCCGGTGTGGATGGAGAACGATGCGAATTGCGCCGCGATGGCCGAATATCTCAGCGGCAACGCGCGCAATCTGCGTGACTTCGTGCTTGTCACGGTGGACACCGGCATCGGCGGCGCGGTTTTTCTCGATGGCAAAATCCATCGGGGGCGTGATTGGCGCGCCGGCGAATTCGGCATGATGATGGTCAACCGCGGTTCGGGATACCTTTCGTTGCATGATTACGCTTCGACCACACCGCTGACGCGCGACTACGCCGAGGCGTTCGGGGTGCCGGAGGAGGCGGTGGTGGCCGGCAGTCTGCTGCAGCGCCTGGATGATCCGCAGGTGCAGCGGATTGTGGAGCGGTGGGCGGATCAGCTCGCTACGGGCATCTTCAATGTGATCACGGTGCTGGATCCCGAATGCGTGCTGCTGGGCGGCGCGATCAGCCGCGAGGTGACGCTGCTGCCGCTGGTGCGCGAGGCGTTGGACCGCATTCCCTATTGGCGTGATTTCCGCACGCCGATCAAGCGGTGCCGTCATTCGGGCAACGCTGGGCTGATTGGCGCGTACTACGCGTTTATGACCGAGGTCATGAACGAGACTGTAGCGTGAACGGATGCAGGCATCGCTGCGACTGGGGATCGTATTCCGACGGGCCGAGCATGCCCTCCCACGTGTGCGCGGGGAACAGTTCGTCCGAGAAGTGCAGCCATTCCTCCAACAGATCCAATGAATCGTCCGCCAGCCAGTGGTATTGCAGTCCGTCCATCGCGGACATGGACAGCGTGTACAGGTGGTAGAAGCGCTCCTCGTCGTAGCCTTCGGGCAGGATCCAGTTCATCGAGCGGACAAGCTCCCAGTTGCGCTGCTGCCGGCCGATGAAGAACATATGCGCGGGATGCTCGGGGGTGAGCGCCTCGCCGTTGAGCGTGGCATACAGCCGCACCATTTCAGGGCGCTGCAGGTTGTACAGCACGATATTGAGGCAATAGCGCGGGTAGTACACCACGCGGTGGCCGTCGAAATCGGTGAGCGTGGCCGATGAGGCGTTGAACTCGTCGGCGTCCGGGGTGTCGTAGCCCTCCGTCAGCACCATGCGCAGCAGGTCGTCCTTGGACTGGATGTAGTGGTAGATCGCCGCCTCGGTGATGCCGATCTCGTCGGCGATGTCCTGCAAAGACATGCCCCAGAATCCTTTGGCGGCGATGACCTTCATGGCCGCCTTGAGGATCTGCAGATGACGTTCCTCCTGCGTCATGCGCTTGCGTTTGACGAACGTTCTGCCGCCAGTCACATCGCGGGCGACGGTGTCCACGTCGGACCGCGACGCGGCGGACCAGTTCGTGGGCTCCCTCCGAAACTTCTCCCATGCTGCGACAACCATATCGACCAGGCTCCTTTGCTGCGGATGTTGATGCCCACTCTACCGGAGCGTGCGGTTCGCCCAATCCATGGCGAGTTCCGTCCAGTTCTGAACGGCGGGGAAGATGTTGCCTTTGCCTCCCCACGCGGTCTCCTCATTGGCGAGGGCCAGCCCGTGGCCTCCCTCCGGGAAAAGATGCGCCTCGACGCTGACGGAGGCGTTCTTGCAGGCTTGGATGAGCATAAGCGTGTTCTCGACGGGCACGGTTTCGTCGGGCATGGTGTGCCAGACGAACACGGGTGGAGTCTTCGCGTCGATATGCCGTTCGATCGACAGCGATTCGAGCATGGCGGGATCCTCGGCGAGCCCGCCCAACAGGTTGTCGAAGCTGTCGCGATGGGCGAGCCGGCCGGAGGTGACCACCGGATAGGACAGCATCAGGGCGTTGGGGCGCACCGCGTCCGGATCGTATCCGTGTTCGCGCAGGGTGTCGTCGCCCGCCGTGGTGGCGAGATTGGCCGCCAGATGCCCGCCGGCGGAGAATCCTATGGCGGCCACGGCATCGGGGTCCACATGCCATTCGTCGGCGTGCTCGCGGATCAGTCGCATCGCCTCGGCCGCTTCGAGCAGCGCGGTGGGATAGCGGGACGGAGCCACGGAATAGCGCAGTACGAAAGCCTGGTATCCCGCGGCGAGGAATCGCAGGGCGATGGGTTCCGCCTCGCGGTCGGAGGTCATCGCGTATCCGCCTCCGGGGATGACCAGAACCGCCGGCCGGCGGCGTTCCATATCGACCTCGGGGCTGTTGTCGATGCTGTAGCCGATGAATCGGGCCGCACTGCCGTCGACGCCTGTGATGACGCGCTCCATATACTGCATGTCGGTTCCTTCGCTAAGGCGCAACCGTGTGGTTGCATGTCGTGTGCTTTGAGTATATCATCCTTATTTATAAGGTTATAAATAAACATGGCCGTTTTATGACGTTCATTGGCGGCCGTGTACTGTTGCCTAGTGTATAGGCACCAAGCAAAGGAGCGATCATGACCTATCGATTCCCCGACGGTTTCACCTGGGGCACCGCCACCGCGTCGTACCAAGTGGAAGGCGCGATTCACGAAGACGGACGCACCCCCTCCATCTGGGACACCTTCTGCGCCGAACCGGGCCATGTGTTCGACCATTCCTCCGGTGAGTTCGCCTGCGACCAATACCACCGCTATCCGCAGGACATCGCCCTGATGAAGACGCTGGGCATCGACGCCTACCGCATGTCCGTCTCATGGTCCCGCATCATCCCCGAACTGGGCGGCCCCGTGAACCAGGCCGGCGTGGACCACTACCTGCGCGTGCTCGACGCCCTGCGCGACAACGGCATCAAACCGGTCGTCACGCTTTACCATTGGGATCTGCCCCAATATCTGCAGGATCGCGGCGGATGGCCCGAACGCGACACCGCGCTGCGTTACGGCGAGTATGCGGGCGTGCTGGCCCGCGCCTTCGGCGACCGCGTGGACACCTGGACCACGCTGAACGAGCCATGGTGCGCCGCCTACCTCGGCTACGGGTGTGGAGACCACGCCCCCGGCATCAAAGACCACGCGCAGGCGCTCGCCGCCGCCCACCATCTCAATCTGGCGCATGGATTGGGCGTGCAGGCCGTTCGCGGCGAACTCGGCGACGCCGCGCGTTGCTCGGTGACGTTGAACCTCTCGGTGACGCGCGCGGCCAGCGACTCCCCGCAGGACGTCGCCGCCAAGCGTCGCGCCGACCTGCTCAACAACGAGGTGTTCCTCGGCCCCATGGTGGAAGGCCGCTACGATCCCGAACTTTTCTCCGCCACCGAACATGTGACGGACTGGTCCTTCGTGCGCGACGGCGACGTCGAAACCGCCCACCAGCCGATCGACGTGCTGGGGGTCAACTACTACTCGACCAACACCGTGCGTTGGCGCGACGAGAACTCGGTCGAAGCCGTCGCGGACGACGGTCCCGTGGCCACCTCGCCGGCCGGTCTTGACGTGCACAACGATCCGATCCCCGCGCAGGAATCCGTGGAGACGCTGCCTCCGACCGGCGAACTGACCGCGATGGGCTGGAACCAGGATCCGCAGGGTCTGACCGACATCCTGGTCGAGCTCGCTCAGCGCTACCCGGAACTGGAACTCATGGTCACGGAGAACGGCTCGGCCTGGGAGGACGAGGTCACCCTCGATCCTCAGGTCGAAGGCGTGCCCGCCGGAGACGACGGATTCGCCGTCGTACCGGGCAAGATCGTGCACGATCCGCAGCGCGTGGCCTATCTCGACGCGCACGTCAAGGCGCTCGCCGCCGCCATCGACGGAGGCGCGAACGTGACCGGCTATTACGCATGGTCGCTGCTCGACAACTTCGAATGGGCGTTGGGCTACACCAAGCGTTTCGGCATCGTCCGCGTCGACTACGACACCCAGGAGCGTATCTGGAAGGATTCGGCGCTGTACTACCAGCGTCTGGTCTCCACCAACGGCATTCCCGAAGCGTGACCGAGAAAGCCTCGTCGGTCGCGGTTTACGCGATCGACGGCTTTTCGGGGAATTGCAGCAATACGTTGACGGTGAAGTAATGGTTCTCCGTGCTGAAATCGATCAGTCCCGAGTACCGTTTCACGATTGACCTGACCACACGCAGGCCAATGCCATGGTTCTCCTTATCGGCTTTGGACGTATGGAGCTTGGCGTTGGCCTGCAGCACGTCGTACGCGATGCGGTTGCTGATGGTGATGTGCAGGAAATTCTTCGCCTGGGCGATGGCGATGCGTATCTCCTTGCGGTCCGGGCCGTCCGGCTGCTCCTTGCTCGCGTCAATCGCGTTGTCGAGCAGGTTGAGCATAAGCGCGCAGACATCCTGATCCCGGAACGGAAGATTCGCCGGCACGGACAGATTCGTGACGACATTGATATGGGCCTGACGCGCTTCGGCGACTTTCTGCATAAGAACGAGGTCGAGCGTCGGATTGCCTGTGTCGATCTCCTCCAACGCCGTGAGGCGATAGCTCAACTCGGTGTCCAGATATCGTTCCAACGTTGCGTAATCACGTTGCTTCACCAACGAATCGATGTAGAAGAACGTGTTCTTCAATTCATGCTTGACCTGCCGCAACTGGTCCACGGTGGCTTGAGACCGGCGGAACTGCTCCACTTGGGATGCCAGCCGCACGTTCTGCGTTTGCATCTGTGAGTTTTGCCCAACTCGTCGGTGATGAGGAACGTCAGATAGTACATCAGCATGATCAGCCAGAACATGATGAGATCCGTCATGACGGGAGAGGCCGCCTGCCCCCTCATGATCGGCTGTCCGGACAATGTCGCGATGATGGCCACCGATAAGGTGCACAACGAGAGAATCAGCCAATACCGGCGGGGCAGATGGATCGTCGTGGCGAACCGGGTGAAAAACCAGCCGCATGCCGCGAGCACGAGATAGTACAGCACATGCCAAAGGAATGAGGACACCGGTTCGGAACGCGTCACGGCATTGATGCCGTCGGACGGCAGCATAAGGATGGACTTCAGCACAACGACGCAGAACGTGCAGGTGACGACGAGATGAAGGATGTTCAGCAGGCCGCCGCGCAGCGTGCTGATGGCGAATGCGAAGGAGACCGCGGCCAGAAACAGGCAGTAGACGGTGTAGTTGTCATATGTTGTTTCGATCGGACGATACACCAGGAAAAAACCGGCCGTCGTCGCCACTACGGCGAGCATATGCGCGGGAAGCCGCAGTTTGCGGGGAAAATTGAACGACACGACCAAAAGAATGTACAGCAGCGAGCAGGCCGCCTCGACTCCGGCGGTGGGGAGATTCGAGATGTCCATCATTCCGCTCCCGTCCCGCAGATGAACGACGTGAAGGCGTCCCTGACGGCTTGCTGGTGGCTGCGGCCGATGGGCAAGGTCCCTCGATCGTCCAAAGTGAGCGAATCCCGAGACAGCGCGAAGATGAAACGGCAGTTGACGACATAGCTTCGGTGGCATTGCACAAAGCCATGGGGTTCGAGCCGTTCCGCGATCGCGGATAGCCGGCATTGGATGCGGGTCTTGCTTGTCGTGGTCACGAACAGGCATTGTTTGCCTATGGCTTCGATATAGACCAGTTGCTGGATGTCGAACGAATACACGCGACTGGAATGAAGCTCTTCGACGGAGACGACCTTCTTCGATGATTTGCGGAACTCACGGGCGATGGTCTGCGCCAATAGAGGAAGGGTCTCGAGAAAGTGGCTCTTTCTGAGGAAAAAGAGAGGCTGCACCTCAAACGTCTGGAACACCAGCTCCTCTTTATTGGAGATGAACACCACATGGGATTGGAACCCCAAGTCGCGCAGTCCGCGTGTGAGCTCGATGCCGTTCCATCGCGGCATATCAATGTCGAGGAACAGGATGTCGTAATGCGTCCCGCGTTGTATGGCGGCGAACAGCTGTTCCGCCCGAGCGTATACGTCCAGACGCATGGGAACGCCATGTTCGCTGAGCGCGCGTCGTAAATGCCGTTCGATGAAGTCGAGGCCGTCGATGTCGTCGTCGCATACGGCACCTCGGTATTGGTGGTCCGGCACGGGATTGTTCGAAGCCACGTCGCCTCCTTCACGATTGCTGTCTTAATGGTACAAGGCGTTTGATCCGGCGGCGGCTTGAAAATACGTCGTTCATTCCATATCGCTGTCGTTCGTTCCATACGAACGGAAAGCGCGGATGCTCCAACATACGCTGAACTCGCACATGCATTGGCGCATGTCGGAAACATCAGGAGGAATATATGGCAAAAAGAGAGAATAGGTGGGTCAAACCGCTGGTCATCGCAGCCATCGTGGTCGTCGTTGCCGCGGTGTGCTATCTGGCGTACACGAAAATCTACGACATGCTGTTCGGCGGCGCGGTGGCCGTCAGCATGGAGGACGTGTACAGCACGCTCAACGCGATCAAGTGGCCGATCATCATCGCGCTTGTGGTGATCGTCGCGGCGGTCGCGCTCGGCATCGGCGTGAGGAAACAGTCCACGGAGATCGTCAAGCTCGTCCGCTGGCAGGCCGTGGTGGCGTCCGTGGCGGCGGTGGTCGTCGCTTTCAGCGTCATCACCCTGAATATCGAATATTCGCTGATCAACAAGGTGATGACCGGTTCCGACGGGTTGAGCGCCGCCACGCAGGAAGAGTCTCTTCGACTCGGTGAGGAGATCACCGGCGAGGGCATCGTGCTGCTGAAGAACGAGGGCGATGCCATGCCGCTGAGCACCGATACCAAGCTGAACGTGTTCGGCTGGGCGAGCACGAATCCCACGTACGGCGGAACCGGCTCCGGCAGCGTCGATGAAAGCACCGCGGTCACCCTTCTCGAGGGACTGCATAACGCCGGATTCGAGACCAACGAGACGCTGACGCGGTTCTATGAGGATTATCGTTCCGACCGTCCCGTGGTCGGCATGCAGTCGGTGGATTGGACCGTGCCTCAGCCGACGATCGAACAATACGATGACGAAGGCATCTTCGAAGACGCCCAGGCGTATTCCGACACGGCGTTGATCGTCATCGGCCGCTCCGGTGGCGAGGGAATGGATCTTCCCGATAAGTACTCCAGCGAGTCCAGCTATAACAAATCGCAGAACGGCGGCGACGTCGTCTACTCGACCCAAGAGGATGACATCGATTCCGATAAAAGCTATCTGGAACTGACCAACCGAGAGATCCAGATGGTGGAACGCGTCACGGAGAGCTTCGATTCCGTGTATGTCGTCGTCAATTCCGCGAACGCGATGGAGCTCGGCTGGTTGGACGAATACGACAGCATCAAGGGCGCCGTATGGTGCGGAGGCGCCTCCGCCACCGGCTTCAACGCCTTAGGCGAGGTGCTTTCCGGAGAGATCAACCCCTCCGGCCGCCTGGCCGACACATACGTGTACGATCTGCGGGCCACTCCGACCTATAACAACTATGGCAATTTCGAGTACGAGAACTCGACGGAGATCACGCAGTCCGACGAGAACGTGGCGAAGTTCGTCAATTACGTCGAGAACATCTACGTGGGATACAAGTACTATGAGACGGCCGCCGTTGAAGGAGTCATCGATTATGACGCCGTGGTGCAGTATCCGTTCGGCTACGGCCTGAGCTATACCACATTCGAAGAGGAGATCTCCGGTTTCGAACGCAACGGTTCCACCACCACCGTCGAGATAACGGTGACCAACACCGGTGACACCGCGGGCAAGGACGTCGTGGAGTTGTATTACACGCCCCCGTACTACAACGGCGGCATCGAGAAGGCCAGCACCAATCTGCTTGACTTCGCGAAAACCGACGCATTGGAGCCCGGAGAGTCCCAGACGCTGGAAATCGTGTTCGACGATGAGGATATGGCCTCGTATGACGATCAAATCAACAAGAGCTATGTTCTCGAACACGGCGAATACACCATCACGCTGAACACCGATTCCCACACGGTCGTGGACTCCCGCAGCTTCACCATCGACGACGATGCCATCTACAACGACGACAACGATGGCAAGCGATCCACCGATCTGGTCACGGCGACCAACCAGTTCGACGACGCGCGCGGCGACGTCGTCTATCTGAGCCGCGCCGATCACTTCGCGAACTATGACGAGGCGACCGCGGCTCCGACCGATATGACCATGTCGGAGGAAAGTATGGCCGTCTACCAGAGCAAGGCCACCTTCGACGCCGCGGATTACGATGACGCCGACGCGGAGATGCCCGTCACCGGTGCCGACAATGGCCTGACCATCCAGGACATGACCGGGCTCGATTACGACGACGAACTGTGGGACGACCTGCTTGACCAACTGACCGTTGACGAGATGGTGGCGGGCGTCGCCGATGGCGGCTTCCATATGGTGTCCATTGAATCCATCAATTCCGGCGAGTCGGTGGACGCCGACGGCCCCGCGGGCTTGTCCAGCAATTTCAACGACAGCATGACCGGCACCGCATTCCCTCCGGCTGTGGTCATCGCCTCCACTTGGAACAAGGATCTCGCCGAACAGCGGGGCACGCAGGTCGTCGTTGAAGGCAAGGAGCTCGGCATCACCGGTTGGTATGGCCCCGCGATGAACATCCATCGTTCGGCCTTCTCCGGACGCAACTTCGAGTATTACTCCGAAGACGGCACTTTGTCCGGATTCATCGGCGCCGCCGAAGTGACCGGCGCCACCGAACAGGGCATGATGACGTACATCAAGCACTTCGCTCTCAACGACCAGGAAACCAACCGCACCAACGGATTGTGCACTTGGGCGACCGAGCAGTCCATCCGCGAGATCTACCTCAAGGCCTTCGAGAAGTCCTTTAAGGAAGGCAAGAGCCTGGCGGTGATGTCTTCGTTCAACGCCATCGGCGCGCGTTGGGCCGGCAGCAACTCGTCGCTGCTGCAGTCCGTGCTGCGCGACGAGTGGGGTTTCCATGGAGCGGTGGACACCGATGCCATGGATCCGCTCGCCGATTTCTATATGGATCTCAACCGTGGCATCCGCACCGGTCTGACCCATGGTCTGTCCATGGGAACCTACGATGGTCTGATCGATGACACGGAGTCCGCCGGCACGGTGATCGCCCTGCGTGAAGCCATGCACGAGAACCTGTACGCCGTCGCGAACTCGACCGCGGTGGAGAAGAGCGCCGCCATGCCGATGTGGGCGAAGTGCGTCATCGCGGCCGACATCATCATCGCGCTGCTGCTGGTCGGCAGTGAGGTGCTGGCGGTCCGGGCGTTCATGCGGAGGCGGAACGAAAACGCGGTCACGGTGGTGAACTCCGCCGACTGATGGAATGTGACGGCTGAGCCCATTTCTCCTTTCTCTGCTTAACCGTCATTCGCAAAGCCGGTGAGACGAGTATGTATGTGCATACGCGTCTCACCGGCTTTTTTCAAGGAGTGCGACTTCCGTGCGCGTTATGTGGGTTCGCAGGTCGCGACACGCCGGGTGGAGATGTTTTTCGGGTGTTTTTTGTTTTGTGTGATGCCTGCGGTGTGTGTTTTGGGCGTTGGGATGGTGGTTTTTGTCTGTTTTCGACACGCCGATGGATGCGTGTGTTTGCAGTGGGTTTGGGGGTGTTGGATTGGGGTGGGGTTGCGCTGGTGGCCGGGTTCGTGTAAGTTATCTCTTCGCTGCCTCACAGCGGCGCGGTTCCCTCTCTGGGAGTGGTTGCCGGGGTGTGTGTGGTGGTGGTTTGAGAACTCAAGAGCGTGTTTGTACTACTTCTTTATAGTCAATGATTGCCAGTTCATTGCCCGCCTGGTTTTGCCGGGTCCGCGGGAGCGGTTAATGGGTGGTGAGGTTTTTGTGAGTGGCGTCCTTCCTTATAGGACGTGCTCGTCATTTTCTTTTGGAAAATAATTGTTTGAGAGTCATCTATTCGATGTCTTTCCACGAGGTTTTTTTGTGGAGGGTTCGATTCTGGCTCAGGATGAACGCTGGCGGCGTGCTTAACACATGCAAGTCGAACGGGATCCACCAAGCTTGCTTGGTGGTGAGAGTGGCGAACGGGTGAGTAATGCGTGACCGACCTGCCCCATGCACCGGAATAGCTCCTGGAAACGGGTGGTAATGCCGGATGTTCCACATGATCGCATGTGATTGTGGGAAAGCTTTCGCGGCATGGGATGGGGTCGCGTCCTATCAGCTTGATGGCGGGGTAACGGCCCACCATGGCTTCGACGGGTAGCCGGCCTGAGAGGGCGACCGGCCACATTGGGACTGAGATACGGCCCAGACTCCTACGGGAGGCAGCAGTGGGGAATATTGCACAATGGGCGCAAGCCTGATGCAGCGACGCCGCGTGCGGGATGGAGGCCTTCGGGTTGTAAACCGCTTTTGTTGGGGAGCAAGCGATAAGTGAGTGTACCTTTCGAATAAGCACCGGCTAACTACGTGCCAGCAGCCGCGGTAATACGTAGGGTGCAAGCGTTATCCGGAATTATTGGGCGTAAAGAGCTCGTAGGCGGTTTGTCGCGTCCGGTGTGAAAGTCCATCGCTTAACGGTGGATCTGCGCCGGGTACGGGCAGGCTGGAGTGCGGTAGGGGAGACTGGAATTCCCGGTGTAACGGTGGAATGTGTAGATATCGGGAAGAACACCAATGGCGAAGGCAGGTCTCTGGGCCGTTACTGACGCTGAGGAGCGAAAGCGTGGGGAGCGAACAGGATTAGATACCCTGGTAGTCCACGCCGTAAACGGTGGATGCTGGATGTGGGGCCCGTTCCACGGGTTCCGTGTCGGAGCTAACGCGTTAAGCATCCCGCCTGGGGAGTACGGCCGCAAGGCTAAAACTCAAAGAAATTGACGGGGGCCCGCACAAGCGGCGGAGCATGCGGATTAATTCGATGCAACGCGAAGAACCTTACCTGGGCTTGACATGTTCCCGACCGCCCCAGAGATGGGGCTTCCCTTCGGGGCGGGTTCACAGGTGGTGCATGGTCGTCGTCAGCTCGTGTCGTGAGATGTTGGGTTAAGTCCCGCAACGAGCGCAACCCTCGCCTGATGTTGCCAGCGGGTCGTGCCGGGAACTCATCAGGGACCGCCGGGGTTAACTCGGAGGAAGGTGGGGATGACGTCAGATCATCATGCCCCTTACGTCCAGGGCTTCACGCATGCTACAATGGCCGGCACAACGGGATGCGACATGGCGACATGGAGCGGATCCCTGAAAACCGGTCTCAGTTCGGATCGCAGTCTGCAACTCGACTGCGTGAAGGCGGAGTCGCTAGTAATCGCGAATCAGCAACGTCGCGGTGAATGCGTTCCCGGGCCTTGTACACACCGCCCGTCAAGTCATGAAAGTGGGTAGCACCCGAAGCCGGTGGCCCAACCCCTTTGTGGGAGGGAGCCGTCTAAGGTGAGACTCGTGATTGGGACTAAGTCGTAACAAGGTAGCCGTACCGGAAGGTGCGGCTGGATCACCTCCTTTCTACGGAGAATTCAGGACGACGTTGGTCGTCCGGTGCGAACGCCCCTTCTTCATGGGCCGCCCGTTCGGGTGGCCGGGAGGGGCTGCTGGTGTGGAAACGGTCGTTGGCTTCCGCGTCCTTCGGGGCGTGGGGGAGTGGTGCGGGCATGCTTTTGGGCTCCCGGACCGCCACCCGCGACGAAGGTCGTGGGCGTGGGTCCTCGCCCGTCGGGTCCGTCCCTTCCCCTGTCGGGGTGGTGGCGGCTTGGCGCGCGCGTGGGTGGTTTGAGAACTGGATAGTGGACGCGAGCGAGAACGGGAGGCCTTCGTTGGTCTCTTGTCTCGCTGTTGATTTCGATCGAACTCCTCACTTGTTGTGAGGGTGTTCGTTTGATCGTTTTGTTGATCGTTTAGTGTGATGATTTGTTGTCTAGGAGTTTGCTGGTGTTCTTGCGGCATGCTCAACGCTTCTTTGTTGGGTGTTGGGTGTTGCTTGCAAGGGCGTATGGTGGATGCCTTGGCAGACAGGACCGATGAAGGACGCGAGGGGCCGCGATAGGCCTCGGGGAGCCGCCGACTGGGCTTTGATCCGAGGATCTCCGAATGGGGGAACCCGCCAGCCGTCATGGGCTGGCACCGCCTTCGGGCGGGGGGTACGCAGGGAAGTGAAACATCTCAGTACCTGCAGGAAAGGATATTCCGTGAGTAGTGGCGAGCGAAAGCGGATCAGGCTAAACCGTCCGCGCGTGATACCCGTCGGGGGTTGCGCGGGCGGTGTCGCGGGAACGCGCCTCCGGGCTCCGACGGGCCCGGCGGGAGTGACAAAACCATGTGTCAGGGGAACCGGGTTGAATACCGGGCCGCAGAGGGTGATGGCCCCGTACCTGAACGCGCATGGTCTCCCGGCCGCGTCTCCCAAGTAGCACGGGCCTCGTGGAATCCCGTGTGAATCTGCCCGGACCGTCGGGTAAGCCTAAATATTCCTGTCTGACCGATAGCGAACGAGTACCGTGAGGGAAAGGTGAAAAGTACCCCGGGAGGGGAGTGAAACAGTCTCTGAAACCATGCGCCTACAATCCGTCGGAGCCTTTCGGGGTGACGGCGTGCCTATCGAAAAATGAGTCTGCGAGTCAGTGGTATGTGGCGAGGTTAACCCGTCGTGGGGGATCCGTAGCGAAAGCGAGTCTTAAAAGGCGTTTTAGTCGCGTGCCCTGGACCCGAAGCGGGATGATCTAGCCCTGAGCAGGTTGAGGCGCGGGTAAGACCGCGTGGAGGACCGAACCCACTTAGGTTGAAAACTGAGGGGATGACTTGGGGTTAGGGGTGAAAGGCCAATCAAATTCCGTGATAGCTGGTTCTCTCCGAAATGCATTTAGGTGCAGCGTCGGTTGATTACATCCGGGGGGTAGAGCTACTGGATGCTTGCGGGCCCATATCGGGTACCAATAGCAACCAAACTCCGAATACCCGTGATGCGTATTCCGGCAGTGAGTCGGCGGGGGATAAGCTCCGTCGTCGAAAGGGAAACAGCCCAGATCGTCGTCTAAGGTCCCCAAGCGTGTGCTAAGTGGGAAAGGATGTGGAGTCGCATAGACAGCCAGGAGGTTGGCTTAGAAGCAGCCATCCTTAAAAGAGTTCGTAACAGATCACTGGTCTAGTGGTTCCGCGCCGACAATGTAGCGGGGCTCAAGCACACCACCGAAGACGCGGCAGCAGCCTTTGGCTGCTGGGTAGGAGAGCGTTCCATGCGGGGCGAAGCGGCGGCGTAAGCCTGCCGTGGACCGCATGGAAGTGAGAATGCAGACATGAGTAGCGAAAGCGGGGTGAAGATCCCCGCCGCTGGATGACTAAGGGTTCCGGGGCCACGTTCATCGTCCCCGGGTTAGTCGGGTCCTAAGGCGAGGCCGACAGGCGTAGTCGAATGGACGAACGGGTCGATATTCCCGTACCGGCTTTCAGCCGCCAAAACCGAGGCTTGGAGTACTAACCTCCGGTCTTCGGCTTACTCCTCCTTCGGGAGGGGGATGCCGGATTCCGTTGGGACCGATCCTTGTAGTAGGTCAGCGCAGGAGTGACGCAGAGAGGTAGCCGGCCGCGGAGGTGGTTTTCCGTGGTCAAGCGTGCAGCCCGTCCCCCAGGCAAATCCGGGGGGCGTGAGGGCGAGGCGCGATGATGGGGCCCGTGATGGGCCGAATCCGGTGATCCTGGCTGCCGAGAAAAGCTTCGGCGTTAGGCTGTCGGCCGCCCGTACCCCAAACCGACACTGGTGGTCAGGTAGAGAATACCAAAGCGATCGAGCGAATCCTGGTCAAGGAACTCGGCAAATTGCTCCCGTGCCTTCGGTATAAGGGAGACCCCCTCGCGTGAACCGGCCTGCCCGGGGAGCGTTGGGGGGTGGCACAGACCAGGGGGTAGCGACTGTTTACCAAAAACACAGGTGCATGCGAAGACGTAAGTCGCTGTATATGCACTGACGCCTGCCCGGTGCCGGAAGGTTAAGAGGATCCGTCAGCTTTTTGCGAAGCGGTGAATTCAAGCCCCGGTAAACGGCGGTGGTAACTATAACCATCCTAAGGTAGCGAAATTCCTTGTCGGGTAAGTTCCGACCTGCACGAATGGCGTAACGACTTCCCCACTGTCTCGACCAGGAGCTCGGCGAAATTGCAGTACGAGTAAAGATGCTCGTTAAGCGCAGAAGGACGAAAAGACCCCGGGACCTTTACTATACCTTGGTATTGGCATTCGGTGCGGATTGTGTAGCATAGGCGGGAGGCTACGAGACCACGGCGCCAGCCGTGGTGGAGCCGTCGTTGAAATACCGCTCTGTTCGCATTGGATGTCTCACCTCGACCAGTCATCCTGGTCAGGGACAGTGCCTGGCGGGTAGTTTAACTGGGGCGGTTGCCTCCCAAAGAGTAACGGAGGCGCTCAAAGGTTCCCTCAGCCCGGTTGGCAATCGGGTGGCGAGTGTAAGTGCACAAGGGAGCTTGACTGCGAGACTGACGGGTCGAGCAGGGACGAAAGTCGGAACTAGTGATCCGGTGCCGGCGCACGGACGCGGCATCGCTCAACGGATAAAAGGTACCCCGGGGATAACAGGCTGATCATTCCCAAGAGTCCATATCGACGGGATGGTTTGGCACCTCGATGTCGGCTCGTCGCATCCTGGGGCTGGAGCAGGTCCCAAGGGTTCGGCTGTTCGCCGATTAAAGCGGCACGCGAGCTGGGTTCAGAACGTCGTGAGACAGTTTGGTCTCTATCCTCTGCGCTCGTTGGAATCTTGAGGAGGCCTGCCCATAGTACGAGAGGACCTGGGTGGACGAACCTCTGGTATGCCGGTTGTCGCGCCAGCGGCACGGCCGGTTGGCTACGTTCGGAAGGGATAACCGCTGAAAGCATCTAAGCGGGAAGCCTGCTCCAAGATTAGGATTCCATGGGACCCTCGAGTCCCTGTAGCCCCCATGCAGAACACGTGGTCGATAGGCCGGATGTGGAAGCCCCGCGAGGGGTGGAGCTGACCGGTACTAACGGGCGAAAGGCAACATCCCATCCCTCCCTTCCGGGAGGGGCCGCAAGCATCACCCGGCAAGCCACCGGACGACAAGGAGCACGACTCCGGTCCGCACTGCGATCAAACACGAAACCACGCGTCCGCTAGCCGGTTCCCAACCCACCGACACACCCCCACCGCGGGGCATAACAGAAAGATTTGCGGCGGCCATGGCCTGGGTGAGACGCCCGGTCCCATTCCGAACCCGGAAGCTAAGGCCCAGCACGGCGATGGTACTGCACCCGACAGGGTGTGGGAGAGTAGCACGCCGCCGCACCACACGAACAGGACGGCCCCGGTCGAGCCACACGGCTCCCGGGGCCGTCCCCATACCCACACACACGACAAACCACCAACACAACAAACCCAAACCCGAAACCCCGCCCGGGACGACGGGAAAGGACAGCCGTCACCCCGAACGCAGCCGAGGGATCCCCACAAACAAGCTGGATATGCGTCAACGCGCGACATCAAAACCGAGTCCCATCTATTACGATATGTAATCGTTATGCATTACTTCACACCCAAGCGTTGCCCTGAAACCAACAAAATCATGTACCACGACAAGGCGCAGGCGCTGCGAGCGGCCGACCAGAGCTTTGTCGAGCGTGGAGCGGAACTATGGGTGTACCGGTGCGAATACTGCGGAACCTGGCATCTGACGCATCGCGATCCCCGCGCGTCATACGCTCATGTGCCGCTTAACCAGCAGCTTAAGCCGCACAGTCGCAAGAAGGGATATAAACCCAGACGGCGATAAGCGTCGCCATAACGGAAGCGACGCATGACTATGTGAAGCATAAAACAGACGTAAACACAGAAAAGCCCTCCGTGTGGAATCCCGATGTTGATCAGGATTCCACACGGAGGGCTTTTCTATTTATTCCGCCTCGATTAGCGAGACGCTGGGGTGTGCTTGCGAATCACCAGAACCACAATGCCCGCGGCCACCAGCAGCACGGCCACAATCACAATCGCCCCGACTGCGACGCCTGTGACCGACAGCGGCTTGGATTGGCTGCCGCCATCCGCGGAAGGCTTGCTGCCGTCAGGACCGCTCGGACTGGGATTGGGATCCGGTTCGGGGTCGGGAGTCGGCTCAGGATCGGGATCCGGGGCAGTGACGGTTTGGATGTCGAGAATCGGATCGTCCTCCGTGGAGATCGGCGTCAGACCGTTTGTATGCAGAATCAGCAGCTTGGTATCGTCTGACGCCTCATCGTTTTGAGCCGAAGCGTCGGAGGAGTCGTCAGCGAAATGCACCGGCACCTGCGTGCCTTCGTCATCGGCCCATTGCCACGTGCCGCCATCGGTCTGTCCGCCGTCTCCGAACCAAAGGCCGATGTCGAACGCATCAAATAGCACGGCATTAGCCATATCGATGTAGTTAACAGTGTATTCTTCTCCTTCGATTGTTTCGGTGCGCAAAGCTTGGCCCGCATACGTGCCCAGATACATGGCCATCGTCGCGTCTTCGCTCTCGGAAGTGTATCCCAAAGCGCTCAGACTGATGGGAATGGCCATGGTATTGGAATCAAGCGCCATGTTGTCCGGCAAAGGCTGGACGTCCACGATTTCAGCATTGCCGCCGTCAAGGCGGTACAGCGTGACCGTGGAGCATGTCGAATACTTGGGCGTGCCATCCACGGACTGGCCATAAGCGACTTCAACGGAGTAATCCAGCTCGCCGTCGTTGTTCAGATCCAGGTAAATCAGCGGATACATCGCTGGACCGAGCCGACTCCAAGCCTGATCCGTCACCACGCCCACAATCAGATATCCCTGTGAGGGGTCCTCCAATTGCGGAGCTGTGGACACGAGACCCGCCGCACGAATATCGCCGGAAGCAAGCGTTTGTGTGGAAATCTCATTCGTGTAATGGTCACCCTGCGGATCCTCGGCTATCAGACGCATGGGAATGATTTGCGAAGTATAGGCTTCGCTGCCTTCACCTTGGTTGAGTCCACGTCCGATGACGGAAAGCGTGCCTTCGGTTGCGGAATTTACCGTGATGCTCGTGCTGGTTTCGGACACCGGGCGAGGCGCGGCCACCACAGCCACACGAAGCGGGAAGAACACGTCATCGCCGGACAAATCGGCGGTTGTCTGAGGAACCAGACGGACGATGCCGCTGGCGTCGGTGACATAGTTGCTGGCGAATCCGGTGAGCGAATCGACCGCGTCCTGCGTCGGATCGATGGTGTGACGCATCTCGGAGCGCACGGCGGTGAGTGTGACGTCGAATGTGGCGGTGCCGTTCGCGGGGACCGTGACGCTGCTTGCGCTGAGCGTGTAGCTCACGCCGGGCGTCTCCACTCGCGGCAGATACTCCATGCTATAAGTGACTGAGGTATCCGCGGTGTTCGAGACAGTGAACTGCATGGTTCGCTGATCGCCGTCCTGCAAGACCTGCACGATGCCGAATCCTCCCGTCACCGCAGCCTCGTTGTTGGAAGCGAATACCGTCGCCTCGCTCGCCACCGCGTTCCGCGCGTCGATACGTCCGGTGCCCACACGAAGCGGCCCGTATGCGACGGTGCTGCTCTCATCCGCTGTGGCGTCTTTCTCCGTGGTGACGTCATGGTCAGCGGTATTCATAATCGTGGCCTTCACGCGTGCTGGAGTCCAACCTTCCTCGCCTTCGTGCGCCTGGATGACCAACGCCGCGACACCTGAGACCAGCGGAGTGGCCATGGACGTTCCGCTCATCGATGCGGCACCGTTGCCCGTGGCGGATGAGGCGGAGATGATGCCCACGCCGGGCGCGGCGACATCGGGCTTGACGATGCCACCCACGGAACCGTGGATGCCGCGGCTGGTGAAACTGGCGATGACGTCGGAGAATTCATCGGCACGATCCACTGGAATACTCAGTTTCCAATCCGATGACAACGTCACGTTAAGCGTGCCCTCATCCAATGCCGACTGAATTATCTTATGGCTGGATGCGGTCGCTTTGAACATGGGGATGACGTCGTTGCCGCTGCTGCTGCGGGATGGAAGATTACTGCGCGACACGACCATCACGGCTATGGCGTCGGCGTCGGTCGCATTGTCGGCGACGGTCGTCGTGGAGCACGGCAAGTTGACGTCATCCCAGCTCGCCACCCAAGCGATATTGCCTGCCACGGCCTGTTTGTCCTCAGCTGAATATGCGGAACAACCTCCGACGTTGTCCGGCGAGATCGCGACGACTTCGCCGGTGACGTTGAAGTCCTGAGTCATGTTCATTGAGTATGCCCCGGTGAGGAGTTCTCCGCTGAGGCTGTCAGGAGTGTTCACACGAATACCATCCATCAATGCGCGGCCTGACTGGCTCGCCGCCACGGTGAGCGCGCTGTTGGCCCCGGACGGCGAGCCGGTTATGTTGACGATGTCGCCTTCGTTGCCGGCCGCGATCACTGACAACACGCCTTGTTCAGTGAGCACATCCACCGCCTTTGCATCAGCGGTATCCGGAGGATTGGCTGCCCCGCCGAGCGACATGGACACGATATCGATGCGTTCGCCATTGGTGATTTGTTCTCCCACCCAGTCCAGTGCGGGGACGATGAGTTGGGTGGAATTCGCGGTGTCTCCGAAAACCTTCAGCGCGTAGATGCCCGCTTCAGGGGCGGAACCCGGGGCAATACTCATGGCATGCACATCGGCCTCATTGAGCGCTTCAATGCCCGTCACAACCTTCTCAAGTGTATGTCCAAAACTTGTCATATGCGACGATAGCGTCGAATCGAGGCGAAACGATGTAGTCATGGCAGGCAAAAGCGGTGGATAACACGCCGGCTGGTGGATAACCGCGAGGCTGGAACCACAAGAGCCGATTCGGGTTGCCCGCGCACGGCCGCGTGCGGTTCAATCAGGCCATGAACACTCAACCATGCATTCCAGCAACCCGGCAGCGGTATTACACGCCGCCGCGCCAACTCGCCTCATGCGAACGGCAGCCCGCGCGGGACGCCGCCCGCGGAATCGGGCCGCCGAAATCCACCCATGGCGGGGTCACGCTGGACGGCGATTCGGGAATACTTGTTCCCGCGGCCGGCACCGTGACCGCCTTGGACAACGTGGTCACGTTGTCGGCGGCGCATGCCGGCATCGGATTGAGCACGATGGCGGCCATGCTCGCCTGGACCCTGCAGGAACGCGACCTTGACTGCGCGCTGGTCGACGCCGACCTCGCCACCGGAGGCCTTGACGTGCTGCTCGGCATCGAAGGTGAGCCGGGCACGCGTTTCAACCAGATCGACGCGCCGTTGGGACGTCTGGAATCCGACGCGTTGAACCACGAGCTTCCCCGATGGGAGGGCGTACGTGTCCTCGCCTGCGATCCCTGGAACGCCAAGCAGCCCGACTGGTGGGAGACGCAGGCGGCCATACGGGCGCTCGCCGACGTGAACCATCTCGTCATCGTCGACGCGGGGCGAGGAGACCTGCTCGCCAACGTGCCGGAGCTCGCCATGGCGATGCAGGTGATGGCGGTGGAATTATCCGTGCTGGGACTGGCGCGGGCGAAAGCCCATCTCGCGCGGCTGGCGGCGCAGGACTGCCCACGGCCCGAACTGGTCGGCATCACACCGCGAGGATTGCCGAAATCCGGCAAAGCCGTGGGACTGGACGAGGCGGAGGACTATCTGTCGCGTCCGTTCGTCGGCGGCATCACCCATACCCCCAAACTCTGCGGCGAGATGCTTGAAGGCCTGGGCATCCGCAGGATTCCGCGACACGCGCGCGGCGCTTTGAATCGGCTGGCCGACCGAATCGAGGATCTGATGGCCTACGGACGCGAGTCCGGCGAATCCGATTCCCCCGGATGTGGCATGTTCGATGCTGACAGGGGCGGCCGGGGTGATCTCGGGCTCAGACGCGCGCATGCCGCCCATAAGGACGGCGCGAGGCGCGGAATGAGGTGATGGCGGATGACCTTGCTCGATTTCGGCCCGTTGCGGGAACTGGCCGACGACGCGCGCGTCACCGATGCGGCGGTCACCTGCGATGGCCGCGTATGGGTGGATGTCGGCGACGGCATGCGCGAATATCTGCCGCGCGTGCCGTTCCGTTCGCCATCGGTGGTGCGCGAGTACGCCGTGCGGTTATGCGCGCAGTTGGGAAAACGGCTGGACGACGCCTGTCCCATCGCGGACGCCTCCAGCGTGGAGGGTGTGCGAGTGCATGCGGTGATCGCGCCGCTGGTGCCGCAAGGGGCGGCCATCACCATACGGTTTCCGCGCAGAACTGCGCCGAGTTTGGAACGGCTGGAACAGGACCTGCTGTTCCCTCACGCGTGGCGACGGGTGCTGGCCGGCCTGGTGCGCAATCGGGCCACATTGATGATCACCGGCGGCACCGGCGTGGGGAAGACCACATTGCTGAAGGCCCTACTGGCGCGATGCGCGGAGCATGAGCGCATCGTCACGGTGGAGGAGGTGCGGGAGCTCGGCGTGTTGGGGCGTAGCGACCATGTGTCGCTGGTCGCCCGCGAAGCCAATGTGGAGGGCGCGGGCGCCATCGGATTGCCTCAATTGGTGAAGGCCACGCTGCGTATGCGCCCCGACCGCGTGGTGTTGGGCGAGGCCCGTGGCGAGGAGATCGTGGATTTGCTGCGTTCCTTCAACTCCGGACATCGCGGAGGCATGACCACGCTGCATGCCGATTCGGTGGGGAGGGTTCCGTCGCGGCTGATCACGCTCGGGCTGTTGGCCGGGGTGGAACCGCGTGCGATGGCGATGCTGGCCGGGGACTCGTTCGATGCGGTGCTGCATTTGGAACGCGTGGGCGGCCGGCGGCATATCGCGCAGATCGGCGTGCTGCGCATCAGCGAAGGATTGGGGCTGGTCGGCATGCCGTTGATCGCGTGGAGCGGGGAGGGCGATCCGGTGGAATGCTCCGGCTGGAGGCGGTTCTGCGAGATATGGACATGATGGCGCTCGCCGCGCTGGCCGTCGCGGCGGCGGTGCTGCTCTGGCCCGCGCGAGGGGAGTGGACGGAGCGGCGATTGGAAGCGATGCGGCGTTTGGAGGCGATGCGGCGGCGTGGAACGGGAACATCCTTTGAACGTGAGCGGACCGGTGGGGTCAAGCGGGGCCGGTATGACGGCCGGTACGGCGGCGGACATACCCGTGGAGGTGGAAGGCATGCGGATATGGGGATGCCGTTCGTCGACGATTGCGCCAATCTGGCACAAGGCGGAAAACGTGCGGGTGGGGGAAATCCACGAGGAAGCGGGACGCGGCCAGACGCACAGGGCTTGACGGGAATGCTGGCGGAGGCCATCGCCCATGTGCGCTCCGGCGGTACGGTGGCGCAGGCGTTCGGATTTGACGGCATGCGTGTGTCGGGCGCTCGATTGTCCGCGATCGTGGAGAGCCGGCGGTCGCCGGAGGAAAGCCGGCAGACGGCGAAATATGTCGCCGTCAGCATCGCCGCGGCCTGCCGGCTCAGCGAGGATATTGGCTGCTCGGCGGCCCGATGTCTGCAAACGGTCGCGGCGGCGTATCGTCGCGTGCGCTTGGCCGAGGATCGCAGACAGCAGGCGTTCGCCGTGCCCCAGGCCACCTCCGGACTGCTGAGCGTGCTACCGGCGGGAACGGTGCTGTTGGGGGAAATGATGGGATTGAGTCCGTTGTCGTTTCTGTTGGGAACGGATCGCGGACTTGGCTGCCTGGCATTGGGCGGCTGCTGCTATGCCATCGGATTGCTGTGGAATCGGGCGTTGCTGCGCGGCATGATGACGAATATCGGCATACGCAACCGCGACGTGGGTGGGACTCCCGCCGAGGATAGGGCCGTGCCGTGGCTGACGTTGATTATTGCGATGTTGGATGTGGCGCTGCGGCAGGGCGCTTCGATCCCGCACGCGCTCGCCGTGGTCGGGCGTGTCTGCGGCGGCGAGATCGGCCAAGGGATGGTCCAGGCGGGATCCGCGTTGCTGCGGGGCTCATCATGGCATGACGCGTGGGTGGCGCCATGCGCGGGCGAATCGGCCGCGGACGCGTTCGAGCTGATACGCGCGGCTTTGGAACCGTCGTGGACGCGTGGCGATACTCCGTCGGTGCGGCTGGAGGCCGTCGTCGACCGTCTGGACGCCGACGAGCGTGCGGCCATCGAACGGGCCGCCTCGCGTCTGTCGGTGCGGTTGCTGATGCCTTCGGGATTGTGTTTTCTGCCGGCCTTCGTGTTCGTGGGCATCGTGCCGTCCATTATCTCCTTCGCCATATGACCATAGGGCCATATGACCATATGGCATGCCGTTCGCGTCGTTTCCCGTAGTCGGGTGCCGAAAAAGCGGTGGATAACACGCCGAATGGTGGATAAGTGCGGGGCTGGAACCACATACCCCCGCACAGGATGCGTGGGAGCGTCCTTATGGCGCACAGTGAAAGTGCCGCACCCGATCAGTCGCGGCGCATTATTGGAAGCGGCCGACGCCCGCGCGCCGACCGCCATGGAGAAAGGAACGTCATGAACACGACCATCCCCATCAACGTCGATGGGCATGCGGGCTTCTACATACGGGCCAGGGAGCGGATGCTCGCCCTGAACGCGCAGGCGCGCGAACGGCTGTGTCTGCTGGACTCGCGCCTGAGAACGCTGGCCGCGGAACCTGAGGAAGGCGCGGCCACCGCCGAATACGCCGTGGTGCTGGTTGCCGCCACGGGCTTCGCGGCGTTGCTGGTCACCATCCTCAAATCCGATGCGATCAAGACGCTGCTTACCGGCATCGTCAAAAAAGCGTTGAACGCCGGGTGATGACGATGATCGAGACGATACGACGACGGCTGCGCAAGGCGCGACTGCCGCCCGACCATGGGGCGGCCACCGCCGAATTCGCGGTGGTGCTGCCATGTGTGGTGGTGATGGCGGCGTTGCTGCTCTCATTGACCCAAGCGGTTGTCACCTCGATGGATTGCCGGGACGCCGCCGCCGTCGCCGTCCGCGAGATGGTGGCCGGCGGCGACGAATCGCAGGCGGAACGGGCCGCGGTCCAAGTGGCGGGATCCGATAGCTCGATCGCCATCGTGCGGCGTGAGCGGTATGTGGAGGTGACCGTCACATGTCCGGTAATGCCCGGGCCGATGAATCTGCTGCCGGTGCGAGTCACCGGAGAGGCGACGGGAGTCCTACCGTGACCACGACGAATACGACATGGCGTTTCGCGGCCGTGGCGAATCGGCTCCGCCGACGATTCACGGCCGTATCGGCCTGTGACTGCGGTTCCGGCACCATGGCCGGTGTCATGCTCATCACGGTGGCCGCGCTGACGTTGACGGTGGCGGCCGCCGCCGGCAACCTGCTGGTCTGCCAAACGCAAGCGCGTGCCATAGCGGATCTGGCCGCCATGCAGGCGGCGGTCGCATGGCATCGGGGCGGAACGGACGAACCGTGCGCGCTCGCCGCCGATGCGGCCGCCCTCAATGGCGGACGCATCGGCCGGTGCGTGGTGGACGGCGACGATGTGGAACTCAGCGTCGCCGTCGCCACGATGGTGCCGTTCGCGCCTCAAGTGGAACGCGTGTCTCGCGCCGGGCCGGTGGAATGTCGGAAATCGTGAACGATACCGTTGTGCCTCTGGCGCAATATGCCAGATATTGGTTATCGTTGCGGTATGAGCGAAGTACGGAATCGAAGTCACGTCGTCGGATTGGTGGGCAATCCCACCTCCGACAAAGGACGCGGCGCGAAAGCGACGGAACAGGTGTTCGAACTGCTGACCCAGGCCGGAACCGAACACGGCTTCGGCTGCCTCGAACTGACCGGCGACAGTTTCGACGCTTCGCTGGCCAACGCGCGTGAACGCGCCGACGAATACGATTCGCTGGTGGTGGTCGGCGGCGACGGCATGATCGCCCTGGGCGCCAACGCGGTGGGCGACAGCGGCAAGCCGCTGGGCATTGTGGCCATGGGGTCGGGCAACGATTTCGCGAGAGGCCTCAAACTGCCGGTCAACCGCATCGAAACCGCGGTCGAAGGCATCGTCGGCGCAATCGTGCGCGGATGCACCATCGACGTGGACATGGGGCATGTGCTCGGCCTGGCGGACGGGTCCATCGACCGCTTCTATGCGGGCATGCTGTCATGCGGACTGGATGCGAGCATCAACGACCGTGCGAATCATTCGCGCCTGCCCAACGGCTCCGTGCGGTATTTCGTCGCGGTGCTGGTGGAGCTCACGCGCATGAAGCGGTACGGCTACCACATCAAGGCCACGTTGGCCGATGGTTCGGTTGATGAGCGCGATATCGTCACGCCGTTGCTGACGGTCGCCAACTCGCGGCATATCGGCGGCGGCATCGAGGTCTCGCCGTATTCGCGCTTCTCGGACGGCATGCTCGATCTGGTGTGGATGGACCATGTTCCCAATCTTGGGGAATGCGCGGTCGCCATCTCCAACGCCTATAACGGGCGGCTGTTGGCGTCGAAGGTGTTCGGCTGGGAGCGGGTGCGCGACGTGGAGGTCACGCGCGCCGACGAAGGCGACGAACCGCCGGTGCTGATGGCCGACGGCGAGTACGTCGGTCGGCTGCCCGTACGGGTCACGGTGTGCGACCGGGCGTTGCGCATGCTGGTGCCGCCCGCCGTGAAAGCCGACGAGGAATCTCAGACCAACGCCGATGTGCTGGATATGATCCTGCGCGACGGGCGCGATCCGATGAGTGGTCGTTTCGCCTGACCTGTCCGGTCCCGCGGTGTTTGCCGTCCGGCGGATGGGCCGGTCGTCGAGGCGCGCTATCGGATATACGTCTCGATGTGCAGGGTCTGCGCGATCACGGTCCGCAGCGTGTCGTCGCTGAGGTCGGGATGCGAGCGGATCAGCGAGATCAGGCCGACGATCAGCGTGAAGAACGTCTCGTGCACATGTTGGATCGGCAGTCCGTGCTTGGCTTCGAAATCACGCACGGTGGTGTCGCCGATGTAGTACGCGATGCGGTCCGCCGATCGGTCGATGAACCTGATGTACAGCTCGGCGTTGCCGTCCGCCACCATGCGGCGGGAGAACGGGCTTTCATCGGCGATCAGCGCGCGCAGCAGACGGATCATATCGTCGAGGGCCTTGCCCACATTGCCGGGCTCGCGGTCGTGGTTCCACTGGTCGAGGCGCTCCAGGATCTCGTCGATCACATCGTCGAGCACCGCGTCGGCCACGGCGTCCTTGTCCTCGAAGTAATGGTAGAAGAGCGAACGGGTCATTCCCACGCGGCCGGCGATGTCGGAGACGGTGACTTTGGAGAATCCCTTCTCCAGGCAGATGCTGCGCGCGGCGCTGACGATCGCCTGCCGTTTGTTGTCGCCGCGTGGGGAGCGACGTTCCCCGGTGTTCGCTGCCATGGCGTCTCCTTGCGTTGGTCGTCTCCGATGTGGGTTGACATTATGTTAGCCGGTGTCGCCAACATGGTGGCGTTACGTCAAATCCATACGTATGTTGACGTTATGTCAATCATGTGACATGTCTGAAGTCGGCATGTTGCACAAGGTTTGATGGCGTACGGTAGTGGCGGCACGATAAGGTGGGCGGAGCAAGCTCGCGGCCGTATCGGCCGCAACGGCGAACGAAATGAGTGTGGTCCAGATGGCATTGGCGTTGTATCGGCGGTATCGTCCCGACGCGTTCGAGGGGGTGATCGGGCAGGACCAGGTCACCGTTCCTCTGATGCGCGCCCTCGACGAGGGCAAGCTCACCCATGCCTATCTCTTCTCCGGTCCGCGCGGCTGCGGCAAAACCAGTTCCGCGCGCATCCTCGCCCGCTGCGTCAATTGCGCGCAAGGCCCCACCTCGCATCCATGCGGCGAATGCGAAAGCTGCAAGGACCTCGCCACCGGCGGTCCCGGCTCCATCGACGTGGTGGAGATCGACGCGGCCAGCCACAACGGCGTGGATGACGCCCGCGAACTGCGCGAACGCGCCGGATTCGCCCCTGCCCGCGACCGCTACAAGATCTTCATCCTCGACGAGGCCCATATGGTCACGCAGCAGGGCTTCAACGCGCTGCTGAAAATCGTCGAGGAGCCGCCCGAGCATGTGATGTTCATCTTCGCCACCACGGAACCCGACAAGGTGATCGGCACCATCCGCTCGCGCACCCACCATTATCCGTTCCGTCTGGTGCCCACCGAAGTGATGGGGCCGTACCTCGAGCAGATCTGCGAAAAGGAAGGCATCGCGGCCGAGCCGGGTGTGCTCAAGCTCGCCATGCGCGCCGGCGGCGGCTCCATGCGCGACACGCTCAGCGTGCTCGACCAGCTGATGGTCGGCGCGGTCGACGGCGTGATCACGCATGACGCCTCCGTGGCATTGCTGGGGTTCACGCCGGAGGCTCTGATCGGCGAGGCCGTGGACGCGGTGATCGACCGCGACGGCGAGGCGTTGTACGGCGTGATCCAACGCGTCGTGGTAGGCGGTTTCGATCCGCGTCGTTTCGTGGAGGACCTGCTCGCGCGCGTGCGCGACCTGCTGGTGCTCACCCTGGCCGGAGACCGGGCCGAATCCGTGTTGTCCGACTCCGCCGAAGGCGAGAATATGGACGACCTGCACCGCCAGGCCAAGGCCTTGGGATTGGGCTCGCTCACCGTGATGGCGGACACCATCAACGCCACTCTTGGTTCGATGACCGGTGCGATCTCACCGCGCATGCGTCTCGAACTGCTCGCGGCGCGTCTGCTCGCCACACGCGAAGGCGCGCTGATGCCGCAATCCATGGCGTCCGGCACGCCGGTCGGCGTCGGCGGCAACGCGGCCAATGCCGGCGGAGGCGCGGCGGGCAACGGGGCGTCTGCGGCTTCCGGCGCCCGTTTCGCCGGTGCCGCGCAGCAGGCCCAACCCGTCGAGCGTGCGGGCCTTGCCGGTAACGGCGGTGGGTTCGCCGGCCGTGGTGCGGGCGCTTCCACGCCCTCCGCCGTAACAACCCCTTCGCAAAGCGGTGGCGAAGCGCGGAACGATCGGTCTGAACACACCGACGGTTTCGCTCAATCCACCCAAGCGTCCAAAGCGCAGAATTCCAGCGACAATAACGGTTTCGCCGCTGAACCGGGCGCGGCGGAACAGGCTGGATCTCCCGATTCGAGCGCATCGCATCCGAACGACGGCGTTGCGCAAGACGCCCAAACGACGGATTCGCGCACTCCGGACGAGAAATGGGACGCGCTGGTGGCGGGATTGCCCGAGGATGTGCGCGCCTATGTGGACCGCACTAAGGTGCCGCGCGTGCGGCTTGCGCCGAATCCCGCCAATGGCCGTATGCAGTTGTGGATCAAATTCGATGTGCCGCTGAGCAAATACGCGTTCGCGATGGGCGTGGCCTCCGAACCGGTGGAGGGATCCGCCAAAGTCCAGGATATTCTTCGCGCGGAAGTGCGCAAGATGTTCGGCCCCGATGTGGCGCTCGCCCCCACCAAGAAGATGGCGAACGACGAGATCGCGCCTCCGCTGAGCAAACTGCCGCCCGAGGAGCAGCAGAAGATCAAGGCACGGCTGCTGCAGGCGAATCTGGGCGCGGCCTCCTCGCTGGCGCAGCAGTCCGGTGACGTGGCGGGCAAAACGTCTGGTTCCGACGCTCCGGCCGCCGGCGCGGAGAAATCCGCCGGCGAGACGGCCACCGACGACGACGAAGTTCATCGAGCCCCGTCGGCGGATGACGACCCGTGGGCGCAACCCGCGCCCGTGATCCCGTCGGGCGCGTCCGCCGCACCGGTCGCACGGAACCACGCCGATGGTCAGACTGCGCGGGCCACACGGAACGCTTCCGTGGACGATGATCCATGGGCACAACCTGCGCCAATCGCAACGCGAGCAACGCCATCCAATCCAAACGATGATCCGTGGGCGCAGCCCGTGCGATCGGCCGCCACGGCAAGCAATGTTTCACGAGATGTTTCACAGGATGATGCCGAGCCTGACGGATGGGGCGTTCCCCAAAGTGTGAAACAACCCGTGGAACAATCCATGCCGTCGGCGTCGCCCCATCGCAAAACCGCGGCGGTTCCCGACCTCAGTGATGACGATGATCCATGGAAGGCCGTGCCCCCGCCCAGCGAGCCGCCCGCCTCGGATATGGACGGCGAGCCGTCGGGCGGTCCGGCATACGGGCAGCCGGCCGCGCAGCGTCAAGGATTCGCGCAACACCAGCGGCCTCGGAACGCCGATCCGCGAGCCGCCGCCCCGCAATCCAACGACCCGTGGAACAATCCACAGTCCATGGCGTTCGCGCAATCGGACGAACGTCCCCAACCGCAGGTCGCGGCCGAGGACGACGAGTATTCGATGAGCGACGAATCGTTGGGCGAGGCCACGGCGATGAGCCTGGACGATCTGCGCAAACTGTTCGAGGTCAAAAAGGTCGAGGAATTCGCCGCCGACGATCCGTCCAACCCCCGCAACGTCAAGCACAACAAAAAACAGTCCGGCAACTGAGAGGCCCGATGGCCGGCGGCTGCGGTCGGATAATCTCATAAGGCGGAGCGGATCCGCGGAAGCTCCAGGAAGGATATGGCATGGCACTGGCATATGACGGCGCGATTCAGCGTCTGATCGACGCGTTCGGACGCCTGCCCGGCATCGGCCCGAAAGGCGCGCAGCGCATCGCCTTCCACCTGCTGTCGGCCGACGAACAGGAGGCCGCCGACTTGGCCGACGCCATCGTCGAAGTCAAAGCGAAGGTGCGTTTCTGCGATGTCTGCGGCAACGTGTGCGAGGCCAGCCCATGCTCGATCTGCGCCGACCCCCGCCGCGACCACACGATGATCTGCGTGGTCGAGGAACCCAAGGACGTGATGAGCATCGAACGCACCCGCGAATACCGCGGCCTCTACCACGTGCTTGGCGGCGCGATCAACCCGATGGCGAACGTCGGACCGAACGATCTGAACATCCCCCAGCTGCTCGGCCGATTGAACGGCGACGACGTGCGGGAGGTGATCCTCGCGCTCGACCCGAACATCGAAGGCGAGGCCACCACCACGTATCTGAGCCGTCTGCTCGGCCCCCTCGGACTGAAGGTCACGCGCCTGGCCAGCGGTCTGCCCATGGGCAGCGACCTCGAATACGCCGACGAGATCACGCTCGGCCGCGCCCTCACCGGCCGCCGCGACGCGTAACCCTCGTGCCCTGTCCGGTGCGATCCTGAGCGGAATGGAAGGAACTCGGTGCGTTGCGTTACGCAAGATACCTCGACTCCGCGATGCTCCGCTCGGTATGACGCGCGATTCGAGTTCCTTGAAGCCGGCGATTGACTTTACGACGCCCCGCTCAGTGCGCCGTTGGCGCGGGAGTGTTTCGGATTGTGGGCAGCATTCGCCCAGTCAATGGCTTGGATCCCTATAATCGTGCCGCTTGCGTAGAATTGTCGGCAGGCGAAAACCTTCGAGAAGATAGGACCTCCAGTGGCTCTCATCGTACAGAAGTACGGCGGCTCATCCGTGGCTGACGCGGAATCCATCAAGCGTGTGGCGCGCCGTGTGGTCGAGACCAAAAAGAAGGGCAACTCCGTGGCCGTGGTGGTCTCCGCCATGGGCGACACCACCGACGACCTCATCGACCAGGCGCTCAGCATCGACTCCAATCCGCCCGAGCGTGAGATGGACATGCTGATGACCGCCGGCGAACGCATCTCCATGAGCCTGCTCGCCATGGCCATCCACGCCGAAGGCGAGCGCGCGCACTCCTTCACCGGACAGCAGGCCGGATTCTTCACCGACGCGCGCTATGGCGCGGCCCACATCAAAGCCGTCAAACCCGACCGGGTCAAGAACGCGCTCGACAGCGGCGCGGTGGCCATCGTGGCCGGATTCCAGGGCATCAACGCGAAGGGCGACGCCACCACGCTCGGCCGCGGCGGCTCCGACACCTCCGCCGTCGCGCTCGCCGTCGCGCTGGGCGCGGACGTGTGCGAGATCTACACCGACGTGGACGGCGTGTTCACCGCCGACCCGCGCATCGTGCCCACCGCCCGCCGCATCCCCTCCATCGGCTACGACGCGATCCTCGAGATGGCGTCCTGCGGATCCAAGGTGCTGGCCCTGCGATGCGTCGAATACGCGCAGCGTTTCAACATGCCGCTGCATGTGCGCTCCTCCTTCTCGCACCGCCCCGGCACGCTGGTCGTTCCCGACGACGTCGACCCGCGCACCCTGCCGAATCTCGACTGAGACCTATAACCACTGACAACCCGCCAATTCCGACCGAAAGCAGCATCATGAGCGAAACACAAGAATCCATGGGCGATCTGTTCCCCGATCTGGGCCCCGAAGCGCCGGTCATCTCCGGTGTGGCGCACGACAGCAGCGAGGCGCTGGCCACCGTGCGCGGCGTGCCGAACGAGCCCGGCATGGCGGCGAAGGTGTTCACCGAACTGGCCGTGGCCGGCATCAACGTGGACATGATCGTGCAGGCGGGCTCCGCCGCCGGCACCGCGGACATCTCGTTCACCGTGCCCGAATCCTATGTGCGTCAGGTGCAGGACGCGTTGCTGGAGAAGCACGAGGAGCTGGGATACAAGGAATTCGACGTGGACACCAACGTGGGCAAGGTCGCCGTGGTGGGCGTCGGCATGAAAACGCATTCCGGTCTGGCCGCGAAGTTCTTCACGGCGCTCAGCGAACGCGGCATCAACGTGCTGATGATCTCCACTTCGGAGATCCGCATCGCCGCGCTGGTTCCTCTCGAGGAGCTGGACGACGCCGTCAAGGCTCTGCACACCGCGTACGGTTTGGACGCCGCACAGGTGGAGGCCGTGGTTTACGGCGGCACCGGCCGCTGAGAAAGGACTTGAATTATGGTACGGATCAACGATAAGGGCGTGAACGTCGCCGTTCTGGGCGCCACCGGACAGGTGGGCATGGTGATGCGCCGTGTGCTCGACGAGCGCGACTTCCCCGTCAAGGATCTGCGTTTCCTCGCCTCCGCGCGTTCCGCCGGACAGACGATCTCCTGGCGTGGCCACGATGTGGTCGTCGAGGATGTGGCGACCGCCGATCTGAGCGGCATCGACATCGCCATCTTCTCCGCGGGCGGCGGCACTTCCAAGCAGTGGGCGCCGAAATTCGCCGAAGCCGGCGCGTATGTGATCGACAATTCCTCGCAGTGGCGCATGCACGACAACGTGCCGCTGGTGGTCGCCGAAGTGAACCCGGACGATCTGGACGATGTGCCGGACCGCATCATCGCCAACCCGAACTGCACCACCATGGCCATCATGCCGGTGATGAAGCCGCTTGCCGACGCGTTCGGACTCAAGCGTCTCATCGTCAGCTCCTATCAGGCCGTGTCGGGCGCGGGCCGGGCCGGCGTCGAACAGCTGATGAACGAGGCGAAGGCCGCCATCGAGCAGGGCGCGGACAAGCTTGTGTTCGGCGGCGACGCCGTCGAATTCCCGGCACCCTCCAAAATCGTGCGCACCATCGCCTTCAACGAGGTGCCGATGATCGGCGACATCGTGGACGACGGCAGCGAGGAAACCGACGAGGAGCAGAAGCTGCGCAACGAAAGCCGCAAGATCCTGCATCTGCCGGAGCTCAAGGCCTCCTGCACCTGCGTGCGTGTGGGCGTGTTCACCTCGCACGGCATGAGCGTGAACGCCGAGTTCGAACAGGATGTGACCCCCGATCAGGCGCGCGCGGTGCTCGCCGACGCCCCGGCCGTGGAATTGGTGGATATTCCCACCGCCCAGCTGGCCGCCGGCAAGACCCCGAGCTTTGTGGGCCGCATCCGCCAGGATCAGGCCGTGGATGGCAAGAAGGGGCTCGCGTTCTTCGTGACCAACGACAACCTGCGCAAGGGCGCCGCCCTCAACGCCGTGGAGCTCGCCGAACTCGTCGCCAAGAAGCACTTCGCAGATCAGCTTGCCTGATTGCCGACGGACGGCGCAGCGCGGACTAGCTCGTTTGATGCGTGATTATTTCCGCAGTTCGGTTTTCAGAATCGACTCGATGGGCTCGTAATGGTCGATCACGGCCTGCCGGTAGCCCTCCACATCGCCGTCGATGGCGGTGTGGAGCATTCGAATGTGCGCGTCCGCGGTTTTGTCGAGCTCCTGGCTCACCGGCAATCCGAGCTGGGGCAGCACGGCCATATGCACCACCCACAGGCCTTGCACGAGCTGTTTGGCGATGGAATTGTCCAATGCGTCCAGAATGCCCATGTGGAAGTCGATGTCGTGGTGTCGGAAGGTTTCGCCCTGGGCCGCCATGCGTGACATCTCACACGCCAGTCGCTCCAGCTTCGGCTGCTCGGTGCCTTTGAGACTGGCCACCACCTCGTCGGCGCAACCCATGTCGAGAAAGCGGCGCATCTGCACCACATCGTTGAGATCGGAGAAGTTCCTGCCCACCGACACCAGCGAGCGGAACGTGAGCGTCTCCATCATCGGATCAAGCGAAAGCGAACCGACGAACGTGCCTTTGCCGTGCTCCACCCTGACGATGTTCAACGCCTCGAGTTTGCGGACGGCCTCGCGCACCGAAGATCGGGACGCCCCGATTTTCTCGCACAGCATCGTTTCGGTGGGCAGGAGGGCGCCCGGCTGAAGATGCTCCTGCAGGATGAAGGCGCGGATGGCGTCCATCGTCTCGTCGCAGCGGCTGCGTTGGTTGGCTGGCATCGGCGGCCGCTGTTGCGTGAGCGTCGCCAGCCGCGACATCAAGGCCAGCTCCGTTTGGGGAGGGGTTTCATGGCTCGACGCCGGCGCTGTGGTGGGGTTGGCTTCCATCGTTATGTTCCTTTCCGATGAGCTGCACAACGCCGTCACAGAGATATCAGGCTATGCGCCGGTCGATGACTCGGATAATGTAACCGTTGTTAACTCTTTTACCCACAATAGTCTCTTGATACGGGTGTGTCGCAGAATAAGGTGCATATTGCGCGTAATGCTCCTGTGCGCGTCATAAGCGATGGCCGTGTGGTCCACCTTATTGCCGCTGGAATGCGTGTGGGATGAGTTTGGCTGTTTCCGTATCCGCCTTCGACGGCGGTCGCGGATCCGTTTTCCGCGCCGCTTTGGCCATGTCCGCCTGCGGGGACGGCGATATGCGGTTAAGCTGGAGGCATGTCAAAGGCATCAGCAGAAGCGCGCAAGCAGTTGGACCGTATCGTGGCGTTGGGCTACCCGGACGTGGCGGATATGAGCGACGCCGCCTTCCGGGCGCTCGCCATGCCTCTGATCAACGCGCTGGAACACACCGATCTGGGATCGAACATCCTGTTGGTGCCCACGCGCGAGCTGGTCTCTCCCGAATCGCTGATCGCCAGAACCTCCATCAACCGCATGGCCGGTTTCACCACCATGCCGCCGCGCGACATCGCCAGTTTCCTGCCTCAGGACGGTTTCGAGCCGCCGGAGGGGCCGTTCTATCTGGTGGTCGAGCCCCATACGGGCACCTGCTATGTGAACCGCGAGCCGGATGTGGCGCGCAAACTCATCGATTCCGACGAACGGCTGCCGCTCACGTTGGAGGAGGGGCTGGCCATCGCCACCCAACATCCTGACTGGCTGGAGGTCAAAAACGGATTCAATCTGCTCGGATCGCGCTCGGCGGACGGTCGCGTGCCGAGCATTTGGATGAGCCAGAACGCGCCTCGTCTTGGTGCCGTGTGGCCTAATTCTCGCCACACGTGGCTGGGCAACGCCTTCTGCGTGGCCCGCCGCGGCGTAAGTCTTTTCGGTTAACGCTTTTTGTCGGTTCTTGTTCTTAGCCGATTGGTGTTCTTGACGGTCGGAGGCCTGACCGATCGATCGACGCTTTGGCTGATCGGTGCCCTAAGATGGGCGATGTCTTGACCGGTCGACGGCCTTGGCTGGTTGTGGGACGGTGATTCCCAAGTGCGTATCATCCAGTTGGCACTTGAAGGCTCGAATTGGCACATGCTTGTGTTGATGAACAATAGGCAGCTATTGGAATTCCGCCGTTTTTGGATGCCCCTATGCTGGAGGGCGCGCGAAGGCGGTGCCAACTGGAGGCGTCAAGTGCCAACTGGATGTCGTAAATGTGTTTTCTGGGTGGTGTTCGCCTGTGGCGTTCCGGAAACGCGTCGCCAATGTCTAGAGTGGGACTATGACTTTGCGATTCCGAGACAATGGCGTGTTCCGCGTGCTGCAAATGGCCGACGTGCAGGACGGTCCCGACGTGCTGCCCGACACGATTCGCATGATCCGCGAGGCCATCCGCGCCGCCGACCCCGATTTGGTGGTGTTCACCGGAGATCAGATCCGCGGATATGATCCCGCTTACATCGACACCTTTCTGCGCAGGCGCGGCGAGACGCCCGGCGCCCGCGTGCGCGCGGTCACCTTGGTCGAGGCGAAACTGCGCGGCATCCGTCAACGCAACGCGTTGAACGCGAACCTCGAAGCCGCGGGAGAGCCACTGCCTGCGGACGCGTACGAGACGATTCCGGTCGCCGCTCCCGCGCACAGCACCGCCGCGCTCGACGCGCTGATGGACGAGACGCGCGACAAGGTGCGCCGCACCTTCGCCGGATTCCTCGGCCCTGTGGTCGAGGCGGGCGTGCCGTTCGCCGCCACCTATGGCAACCACGACTTCCAATGCGGCATCTTGCCTGCCGAGCAGGACGACATCTACCGTGAATTCCCCGGCTGCCTCAATCCTGTTCCTCGCCAATCGGACGGTCGTCCGGACAAGCGATCGGCGGTGAGGGACGACGAGGAGGCAACGGCCGCCGCGGGCACGTCCCCAGACTCGGGCGGCACGGGACTCGGCGTCGAGAATGCCGAATCGCCGTTGGCGTTGGAACCCGGCACCTTCGCATTGCCCATCGAAGCCTCCGATGGGTCGGGGCGCGTGGCCATGAGCGTGATGATGGTCAACTCCGGCGACTACGCGGGCGCTCCGGACGAGAACGACGCGCAATACCCTGCCTATGTGGTCAATTCGCGCGGGTTCGACCTGGCTGATTCCGACGGCTACGGCACGCCCTCTCCGGAGGCGATCGCCTGGCTCGGCGACGTGCAACGCGCGCTGGGGGAGCGCAACGGCGACGGATTGCCGGTGCCCGCCATCGCATTCCAGCATATCCCGCCGCAGGAGTTCTACGACTGTCTGACCCAGGTGCCCGCATGGACGCCAAACGCCGTGGAGGGCGCGCGCGCATTCGCCGGACGCTGCTATGTGCTCAACCACGATGTGTGCCGTCCCGGCTCGCGATTGGGCGAGGCCATCGGCTGCGCGGACGAGAATGTGGGCGAGGTCGATGCGCTGCGCGAGGCGGGCGGCTATTTCGCGCTGTTCTGCGGGCATGATCACAAGAATTCGTTCGTCGGCCGCGTGCGCGGTCTGGATTTGGGGTATGCGCCCACCTGCGGATTCGAATGCTACGGTCCGAAGTCGCGCCACCGAGGCGTGCGCCTGTTTGAGTTCCATGAAAGCGATCCGGCCGCCTATGAGACGCGGATGCTCACATGGGGCGAGCTGGTCGGACGCTATTCGAGCGATGAGGTGCGCGTGTGGTTCGAAGACCATTGCGTCACCGACGCAATCGGATTGCGCAACGAGCTTCGCCGCCCGCAGGTCTTCGCCGCCGTGGCCGGCGTGCTTTCCGTGGGCTTCGCCGCCGTGGTGCGCGCCATACTCCGTATCCGTCGCGCCCGTCGCATCCGTCGCGCCCGCCGTACCCGCCGTTGACGCGCTCGGATGCGTGCCGTCCGGAGGTGCTTTGCGGCATATGTTGCCGGGACCTCCTGTGATACCCCCGTCGGATTGCGCCGTGAAACATCGAGATATGGCATGTTTCACGGGATTTTCTGACGGGGGTATACCGGATTGTGCCGTGAAACAGGTCGGGAAGCGATGTTTCACGGGATCTTCTGACGGGGGTATACCGGATTGTGCCGTGAAACAGGTCGGGATGCGATGTTTCACGGGATCTTCCGACGGGGGTGTGCTGGATTGTGCCGTGGGGATGGGCGGAAAGTCCGCGCCGTGGGATGGGCGGGAGACCGTGCCCGGGCGATGGGCGTGATGAGACGGTCGGCGTTGTTTGGGGCCGATGAGCTGTACGATGGGGAGTTACGCATGTTTCGTGCGTGTAAACGACTATGAGCCGGCCCGGGAAGGCCGGCGTGACGCTCAAGCAAAGGAGGAACGATGGGTCAGGATCAATCGTCGGTTTTTGATCTCGCGGCGGTCGCCGCGATGTCCAACGGAGGGAACAACGACCCGCTGCTGCCTCCGGCGCGATTCATCGGTGAGCCGCAGAAGCCCAGCAGGATGCCGTACAACAAGTACGCGTCCTACAGCCAGCAGATTCCGTTCGACTATCCCGAACGCACCTGGCCGGGCAAAAGGCTGGAACGCGCGCCGCGCTGGTGCTCCGTCGACCTGCGCGACGGCAACCAGGCGCTGGTCAATCCGATGGATTCCGAGCGCAAGCTGCGCTTCTGGAACCTGCTCGTCTCCATGGGATACAAGGAGATCGAGGTCGGCTTCCCCTCCGCCTCCGAAACGGACTACGACTTCATCCGCATGCTGATCGAGCGCGAGCTCATCCCCGACGACGTAACGATCGTGGTGCTCACCCAGGCGCGCGAGCATCTGATCCGCAAAACCTACGAATGCCTCAAGGGCGCCAAGCGCGCCGTGGTGCACTTCTACAACTCCGTCTCCGTGCTGCAGCGCGAAGTGGTGTTCCGTCTCGACAAGGCCGGCATCAAGAAGCTGGCCACCGACGCGGCCATGCTGTGCAAGGAGCTGGAAGGCGACGCCGAGGGCATCGACCTGTACTACGAGTATTCGCCGGAATCCTTCACCGGCACCGAGCCGGAATACGCGGTCGAGGTGTGCAACGCGGTGATCGGCGTGATCAAGCCGACGCCCGAGCATCCGATGATCATCAACCTGCCGGCCACCGTGGAGATGACCACGCCGAATGTGTTCGCCGACCAAGTGGAATACGTGTCGAACAATCTCGTCGACCGCGACTCCGTGGTGCTGTCGCTCCACCCGCACAACGACGAGGGCATGGGCGTGGCCGCCACCGAGCTGGCGCTGCTCGCCGGCGCGGACCGCGTCGAGGGCTGCCTGCTGGGCAACGGCGAGCGCACCGGTAATGTGGATCTGGTGACGCTGGGCCTGAACATGTTCACGCAGGGCATCGATCCGCAGATCGACCTGTCGAATGTGCCGGAGATCCGCAAGACGGTGGAATACTGCAACCAGATCAAGATCTCCGAGCGCCACCCCTATGCGGGCAACTTCGTGTTCACCGCGTTCTCCGGCTCGCATCAGGACGCCATCAAGAAGGGTCTCGAAGCCCGTCAGATGGCCGCCGAGCGCGCCGGCGCCGATTTGGACAGCTTCGTGTGGCTCGTGCCCTACCTGCCGATCGACCCGAAGGACATCGGCCGCACCTATGAGGCGATCATCCGCGTCAACTCGCAGTCCGGCAAGGGCGGCATGGCCTACCTGCTCAAAACCAACCACAACCTGGACCTGCCGAAGCGCCTGCAGATCGAATTCGACCGCATCGTGCAGAAGTACGCCGACGAGACCAAGAGGGAAGTCAAGGACGAGGACATCTGGCGCCTCTTCAAGGACGAGTACCTTCCGGTCGAGGAGGGCGGCAAGACGGCCGCCGGCGCCGTGGTGGGCGACGCGGCCGACGAGACGCTGGAACAGTGGGGCCGCCTCAAGCTGCTCAAGGTGTCCGTCTCGTCCGGCGAGGACGGTTCCGACACCGTGCTC
Source organism: Bifidobacterium lemurum (assembly GCF_014898175.1). NCBI lineage: Bacteria > Bacillati > Actinomycetota > Actinomycetes > Bifidobacteriales > Bifidobacteriaceae > Bifidobacterium > Bifidobacterium lemurum. The sequence continues at coordinate 795,368 of NZ_CP062948.1, read as the reverse complement.
AAGGTGACGCTGCTTGACCGCGGTGTGAATATGGGCGACGACTCGGATGACGTCGTGCGTGAGCTGTCCGGCATCGGCAACGGCCCGATCGCCGCGTTCATCAACGCGGTGAGCAGCTTGGGCATCAACGTGTCCGTGATGGACTACGTGGAGCACACGATGACCGCGAGCACCGACGCCATGGCCGCCTCCTACGTGGAATGCCAGATCGGCGAGGAGCCGGAGAGCGAGATCATCTGGGGCGTCGGCATCGATTCCTCGATCATCACCAGCTCGCTGAAGGCGATCATCTCCGCGATCAACCGTTCCGAACGCTGATTCGCGTAGAACGTTCCGCACGCATATGGTGAAGCCCCGAACCTTGTGCTCGGGGCTTCACCATATACCGCGGGATCTTAGATCTTCGCGCCCCAGATCGCCTGGTTGCCGCCGATGGCGGTGAAGGTGAGCGTGGGGCGGCCGTCGGTTTCGCGGGGGAGCACGGCGAACACGCCCGTGTAGGTCACGTCGTCCACGGTGATTGCCATTTCCGCGCGACAGCAGGACGGTCTCCACATGGATTCGCGCAACGGTCGGGATGCGGCGGATGCGGCGGATGCGATGTTCGCGACGGTATTGCTCTGCGGATTGCAGGCGTCGGGATGGGCGGTCTCGCTGGGAGTGGAGCCTGCGGTCTCGCTGGGAGTGGGGCCTGCGACCGTGCCGGATGCGCCGAGCGGACGCCATGATCCGCAGGTGACCGGTCCGTCCGTCTCGCGCGGCAGGTTCGCGTCGGACGTGTCGTGGAACGACACCACGCCGCCTTCGGTCACGCGGCCGTCCTCCTGCAAGGTGACGGCGCGCGGCAGGTTGACGCCCTCCCAAGAGCCGTCCCCGCGCCGCTTGCCGTTGAAATACGTATGCGGATCATGCAGCACGATCTCATACTCGCCGGCCAGTTGATCCCGGGCTGTCGGTGCCATTGCCGGAGCGCCTTGGTATTCGTAGGGGGCGGCGGCCAGCCATCCATCGGGCGTAGGCAGCAGCTCGCGGATATGCGTCTCGTAATCCTCTTCGGCGCGGGCGATGAACCGCGTGTGGTAGACGAGGAAGAGCCGCCCGTCCGAACCGCGCCGCAACACGGAATTGTGCCCCTGCGCGACTTCGACCGTCTCGTCGCACGCGGGTCCGCCTCTCCATTTGACCGACGAGGTGAGACGGATGCCGGTTCCTCTGGTGTGGTTGTTGGGAATCTCGCCTGCGGAAATCGCGGGATTGCCGTTCTGGTCGAAATACGGCCCGACAAGGTTCTTCGAACGGAACAGGCGGATCTGATAGCCGCCCTCGCGGCCGAGCCAGCCGTATGCCATGAACAGATACCACCACCCGTTCTCGCGCACGAAATACGAGCCTTCGCCGGAATTCCAGTAGCCGCCGGCCACCTTCACGCCGTAGTACGGGTCGGCGGCGTCCTTGACGAGCGGATAGCGCGTCGTGTAGTCGCGCAGGCCGGTGGCGGGGTCGAGTCTGAACATCCAGACGCCGCCGAACCACGAGCCGACGCTCATCCACATCTCGCCGTGCTCGCACAGGATCGGCGTCGCGTCGATCGCGTTGATGCGCGTGTCCTTGAGCGACTGATAACGCGCCAGATCGCCGCTGGCCTCGTCTCCCAGCACGCGTGGCACGTCGGTGAGTCGCACGTTGTCGGGTGTGAAGCCGGAGTAGACGACCGGTCCCGCGTAGGTCCAGTCGCCGTTCAGATGCTCGGCGGTGAGCAGCACGATGACGGAGCGGAAATTCGCGCCGTTCACCGACATATACATGCACCATCGGCGCATGGTCTCGTTCCAGATCACGTCCGGCGCCCACGTGTTGCCTTCGAGTTCGCGGTTTTCGGGCTGGCTGGGCCAGTCGCTCCAGATCTCGTCGAGCAGGGCGTGCGGGTCGCGGCTCAGATTGTTGTCGAACCGTTCCCAGCGCACGAGGTCGCGGCTTTTCGCGAAGCGGCGGTGCGTGCCGAAGATGTAGTAGACGCCGTTCTCTTCGACGATGGCGGGGTCGTGGATGGCGACGCGGCCATCGGCCAGCGGATATTCGGCTGGGCGTTCGGCGGTTCCGACGTTGTCGCTGACTGTCTCGCTGACTGTTTCTCCGACGGTTTCGCTGGTGTGTTCTGACATGGGATGTTTCCTTGGATGCGGGTGGACCGGTTCACGGTCCCCTCCGACGGTGGGTCGTCAAAAAGGACCGTGAAACATGTTCGTATGGCGTGTTTCACGGGACTTTCCGACTTCTGATGTCGGAAAGTCCCGTAGGCGGGCGTGTGTCGTGGCCGGGGCGGGACACCTGGCGGATTGAGCCGTCAGCACGCGGCCGGCTGGGGCGGGATTGACCGGAATGGACGAAACGTGTTCCGCGTCACGCCCGGCTGTGGTCGGTCAGAGCTGGGACGCCCAGATGGTGACGTTGTCGCCGAGGGCGGTGAAGGTCATGACCTCCTTGCCGTCCACGTCGCGCGGCAGCTTGGCGAAGTCGCCGGTGTAGACCACGTCGCCGAGGGTGAGGGTCACCTGGTTCGATCCGTCCGCGGCCTCCCATGTGCCGGTCTGGTCGCCCGAGACGGTGCCGTCGGCGTTCAGTGTGATGTTTACGGGCCGGTCCACGCCGATGTATTCGGTGCCGTCCTTGTCGGCCGGATTCGTTTGTCCTTTGAAATACGTGTGTTTGGACAATGTGGCCAGCTCATAGTCGCCGACGATATTCTCCCGCGCGTAGCCGGATGTGTCGGCGACGGCGCCGACGAACTCATAGGGCGCGGCCACCAGCCATCCGTCGGAGGTCGGCAGCAGTTGGCGCACGCGCACCTCGTGCTCCTCGCCGCGTCCGGAGAATCGGGTGTGGTAGACGATGTAGGCGTTGCCGTCATCGTCGACCATGGCGGAGTTGTGCCCTTGGGCGACTTCGATGTCGGCGTTGTCGTTGCCGCTCCATTGGATCGAACTCATCAGGCGGATGCCGGTGTCGCCGGTCCAATTGCCGTTGACCTCTTCGGTGGAGACCGCGGCGTTGCCATGCTCGTCGACGTAGGGGCCGGTGATGTCTTCGGAACGGAACATGCGCACCTGGTATCCGCCCTCCTGCTGCAACGCGCCGTAGGAGGCGAAAAGATACCAATAGCCGTTGGTATGCAGCAGATAGGAGCCCTCGCCGGAATTGCCGTAGCCTCCGCCCAATTTGATGCCGTAGTAGGCGTCGGACCGGTCGGCGACGGTCTCGTAGGTGGTTCCGTAGTCGCGCAGGCCGGTGGCGGGATCGAGTTTGAGCATCCACATGCCGCCGAACCACGATCCGAAGGTCATCCACATATCGCCGTTCTCGTCGGTTTTCACACACGGGTCGATGGCGTTGATCTCCGTGTCGGTCGGGCTGAGGTATCGGGTGATGTCCGCGCCGTCGCCGAGCACTTCGCCCACGTCGGTGCGCTCGACGGTGTTGTTGTTGAACCCCGAATAGACGACGGGCCCCACATAGGTCCAGTCGCCTTCGATGTCGTCGGCGGTGAGCAGCACGATGGTGGAGCGGTAGTTGATGCCGTTGACCGACATGTACATGCACCATTTCTTCATGGTGTCGTTCCACACCACGTCCGGGGCCCACATGTTGCCGGTGAGTTCGGGATTGGCGGTCTGCTTGGACCATTCGTCCCAGATTCCGCCGAGGATGTCGTCGTAATCGGTGCTCAGGTTGTTTTCGAAAGTGGTCCAGTTGACCAGATCGTCACTTTTGGCCCATGCGCGGTGGGATCCGAACACATAGTAGGTGCCGTTGGCTTTGACGACCGATGGGTCGTGGACGGAAACGCGGGCGATGCCGGATTGTTCGGTGACGGTGTCGCGGCTGGTCGCCGTGTTGGCCTGATTGGCCGCCTCTCCGATGCCGTCCGCTGCGGATCCGCCGATGCCTTGTGTGCATCCGGCGAGCGCGCCGACCAGCATGCCGGCTGCGAGGACGGTGGTGGCGGCGTGGCGGAGTGCCGTGATGGGTGCCATATGCTCTTCTCCCCTTCGTTGATGTGAGTTGTTCTGCGTGTTGTCAAATTTGTACAACGATGTAACTCGCGCTATAGTGTACAACGTTGTAAAGGAAAAGGTCAATCCGGAAGGATATCACGATGTTGGGCACCACCTCCCTGCTGTGCTATACCTGCAAGCCCACCAAGCGCGAAGAGGCGAACAACGCCGATATCGCCCTGAGCATGCACCTCGCGCTGCGCTCGCGCGCCTGTGGCGACTGGATGCCGTTGAACGAGAACTACGGCATCTTCTTCGCCGCCGGAGTGCCGAGCGCCGCCTGCTCGCGCGCCGACGGGAATCCTGCGGGAGACGCGCGCGCCGCCTGCGTGGCGGCCGCCCGATTCGGCGTGGACCCCTACGACGACGGCCGTGAGGCAAGCCCGGCGGTCGCCTACGGCGCGGTGATGCCGGAAGTCGACATCGTGCTCAAAAGCCTGCGCGACCCCTACCTGTTCCGTCTGGCCGACGGCGGTTTCGGCATCGCGGCGACGCGCACCGCGCGCGGCGGCGATCCCGACGGGTCGGAGCGTTCGTCGTTCCTGCTGGCCGTCAGCCGCGATCTGACCGATTTCGAACAGCTCGGCCAGGTGGTGCTCGACACCGACGCCGGCGTGAACAAGCCGAGCGTGGAATTCGACCAGAACGCCGGCGAATACCGTATCCGTTGGCGTTCCGACGACGGCGTCGCGCGCATCGCGGTTGTGCGCGACATCGCCGAGGCCGTCGGACGCACGCTTGCCGTGGCCGATGATACGGAGGCGTTGGATGCCGCGGCGGCCGGCCGCGATCCGGCCGGTGCGTGCGCGGACGCCGCCGACGTCTACGGCATCGCCGACGTGGTGCCCGGCAACAGCATCGCCATCACCGAAAAGGAGGCGCGCACGCTGATCGCGCGCTTCGGCCGTATCTACAACACCGGCGCGTCCGTGCGCCCGTACTCGATACCGGCCTCGCTGCGCGGCGAGGAGGCCCGCGCCGCCGTATGGACGTTGCGCAACGTGTGCGCCGAACTCAAGTACTCCGACGGTTCGTCGGCCATGCGCGCGGTGGATTGGGACGCCGACGAGATCGGCCGTCTGAACGACGACCTCGCCGCCGGACGTCTGGTCGCGGGGGATCGCCGCGCCATCCACGGCCGCATCCGTCAGACCGTCTACCCCGTGCCGTTCGCGGTGGAACGCGCCGATCCGTCGGTGTTCGCCTGGAAATGGAACGGAGAGCCGCTGTTCCTGTTCATCGCCACCGAGGACGAGGACGGCAACTGCATCGACCCGCGCGGCGGGCGCACCCATATGCCGTTGCGCGTCGCCTCGTCCATCGCCCAGCTCTCCGATGCGGCAGGCGGCCGCGAGCGTGAGGTCGACCTGCTGGTGCGCGGCGACCTCAACTCCGAAGGCCGCGCGATGACCGGCTGCTTCTGGGCGCCGGAGCTGCACGTGATCGACGGACGTCTGTCCATACTGTTCATGCCCTGCTTCGACGGGCCGAGCGCCAACCCCGACGGCTCGCCCAACGACCGCGCCGGCAAACCGGATATGTGGACGGGAAGCTGCCATATCATGCAGCTCAGGCAGGATGCCGACGGACGCGACCTCGACCCGCGCGAGCCAGGCAATTGGACGGTTCCCGAACCGATTCTCGGCCCCGATGGCGAGGCGCTCAACCCCGTGCAGCGCATATCGCTCGACATGACGGTGATCGTCGATTCCGGCCGTTGGTACTACGCCTGGCAGCAGGTGGGCAGCGTATGGATCGCGGGTTTCGACCCCAAGCGGCCGAACCGCCTGACCTCCAAGCCGCGTCAGATCATCGTGCCGGAATACGCGTGGGACAACGCGATCGCCGAGGGGCCGAACGCGGTGGTGCACGACGGACGCATCTTCCTGATCTACTCGGGTTCGCTGGTCGGCATCGACTACACCACCGGTCTGGTGACCGCCCCGGCCGGCGAGAACACCGACCTGCTCGACCCCGCCACGTGGACCAAACTCGCCTACCCGCTGCAGAAGTCCGGCATGTACAACGGCGAATGGCAGCTCGGCACCGGACACGGCATGTGGTCTCACGACGAGGACGGCAACCTCATCTACGTGTTCCACAACGCCGAATACGAGGGCGGGCGCTACGGCGGCCGCGACGCCCAGGTGCGCCGCGTGCATTGGTCCGCGGAGGGCATGCCCGTCCTCGACCTGCAGTCCACCGAGGAGCTGCATCCGGACTATGCTTGTATAACGATGAACATCACCTTGTCATAAGTGAAGAGACTCTGAAGGAGACGAGAGATGCCGAGAAGATCCAATTCCGGCGAACAGCACGTGGTGACGATGCGGGAGGTCGCCAAGGCGGCCGGAGTGTCGATCAAAACCGTGTCCAATGTGGTCAACGACTACGAGTTCGTCTCCGACGCCACTCGTGACAAGGTCAATAAGGCCATCGCCGATCTCGGCTATACCGTGAACGTTTCCGCGCGCAACCTGCGCACGGGACAGACCGGCATCATCGCGCTCGCGATTCCCGATTTGGCCATGCCGTATTTCGCGCAGCTCAGTTCGTTGGTGATCGATGAGGCCAAAAAACTTGGCATGCGCGTGATCGTGGAGCCGACGTTGTATTCGCGCGAAGGCGAGATCGACGCGCTGCACGGTTCGCAGCAGGCCATGATGGACGGTTTGATCTTCAGTCCGTTGGAGCTGGGGCCGGACGACATCGATCAGCTCGATGTGGATTATCCGCTGGTGCTGCTCGGGGAGCGCATCTTCACCGACAAGGTGGACCATATCGCCACCGAGAACACCGAGGGCGCGAAACGCGCCACGGCGTACCTGCTGCAGACCGGATGCCGGCGCATCGCCGTGGTGGGCGTGCATCCCGGGGAGCGGGTCGGTTCCGCGGCGCTGCGTTTCCAGGGATACAAGGAGGCCTTGGATGAGGCCGGCGTTCCCTTCGACGAGAGTCTGGTGGTCCCCGCCGGCATGTGGCATCGCGCCAATGGCGTGCGTGCGATGAACGAGTTGCTGGACAGCGGCGTCCGTCCCGATGGCGTGGTGGCGTTGAACGACATGCTCGCTTCCGGCATGATGCAGTCGATCCAGATGCACGATCTGAGGATTCCCGACGACATCTCGGTGATCGGCTTCGACAATTCCGACGATTCGCAGTACCTCACGCCCGCGCTGACCTCGATCTCCCCCGGCCTGGAGGCGGTGGCGAGACTGTCGGTGAAGGTGCTCAAGGACCGCATCGACGGCGTCGCGCCGTTCGGTGGGACGCCCGGAGACGCCCCGGTGTTCCGCAAGGTCACGTCGAGTTTGGTGGTGCGTCAGTCGACCCGACCGCTGCCGGACAGGATGGTGCAGTACTGACGATGCTTACGCCGGTCGGAATGGGCCGGCGGCGTTTTGTGTGGAGAGGCCGATGCGTGGCGACGCATCGGCCTCTCTTTTTTACGCGTTAACGCGCCGACTTGTTTCAACGTTGTAAATCTGTTATATTCAACGTTGTAAACTCTGAAACGCAAAGGATTGAGGGAGAACATGGCTGTTTACAACAATCCGGTAGTGCTACAACGAGCCGATCCTTGGGTGGTCAAAGTGGACGGCGAGTACTACTTCACCGGTTCCGACCCCGAATACAACTGCATCGCGATTCGTCACGCGTCGACGATCAACGGATTGCAGTCCGCGCCCGAAACCGTGGTGTGGCGCAAGCATGAGTCCGGCCCGATGAGCAAATACATCTGGGCGCCCGAGCTGCACCGCGTGAACGGCGCGTGGTACATCTACTTCGCCGCGGCCGAGCGCGAGTTCGAGCCCAACGGCATGCCCACGCACCGCATGTTCGTGCTGGAGAACACCGACGACGACCCCACCACCGACAACTGGGTGGAGAAGGGGCGGATCGTCACGCCGATGGATTCGTTCTCGCTGGACGCCACCACCGAGGTGATCGACGGCGTGCAGTACCTCGTCTGGGCGCAGAAGGACTACGACATCCCCGGCAACTCCAACCTCTACATCGCCAAAATGGCCAATCCGTGGACGCTGGACAGCGAGCCGGTGATGCTCACCAAGCCCGAATACGACTGGGAATGCATCGACTTCCTCGTCAACGAGGGGCCCGCCTTCCTCTTCCACGGCGATAAGATCTACATCACCTACTCGGCCTCCGGCACCGGCGTGCCGTACGCCGTGGGCCTGCTCACCGCCGATCGCGACGCCGATCTGCTCGACCCGGCCAGCTGGACGAAGAGCCCGGTGCCGGTGTTCAAGACCTGCGCCGAGAACGGCCAGTACGGCCCTGGCCACAACTCCTTCGTCAAGGCGGAGGACGGCGAGACCGATCTGATGATCTACCACTGCCGCAACTACACCGACATCAAAGGCGATCCGCTGTTCGATCCGAACCGCCATGCCCGCGTCGGCGTGGTGGGCTGGACCGAATCCGGCCCCGACTTCGGCGTTCCCGAGCCGGATGTGGTGTGGACCCCCGCCACCACCGACGTGCTGCCCGCGGACGGAGGCCCGCGCGCCGGCGCGATGCTGGCCGCCTGAGGCGGCGCTGCCGGAGGATTCGTTTCGGCCGGAACGCAATGATTCCGTCCGGAACGCAATGATTCCGCCCCGATACAGTGATTCCGCCCGGGCCTTCCGTCCGGGCGGAACACGCGAAAACCGAAGAGCAACACAGCGTGTCCCGCTGATTTGTACAACGATGAAAATAGTTGTATAATCAAAATTACAACGTTAGAAATCGGAGCTGTGGCGATATGATCGCCGACAAGGAAGTCCTTGGACAGGGCCGGTGGTTCGACGAAGGATTTTGGTTTTACCGCCAAAGCAAGTAAGGAGAAACCATGAAGATCAAGAAGAGCCTTGCGGCCGCCATCGCACTGGCCATGATGGGCACCGTCAGCCTGTCGGCCTGCGGCAGCGACGGCAACGCCACGAACGCCGATGGCAAGCCGATCATCAAGATCAGCCTGATCAAGCGCAGCACCCAGATCGAAGCCGCGGACATGAAGCTCACCCAGGATCTGGAAGCCGCCTGCGACTGCGAGATCGAATGGGAGGAGATCCTCGACACCCAGTGGGCGCAGCAGGCCTCCACCGTGCTGGCCAGCGGCGACGTCGCCGACATCACCATCTGGGGCTACAACGCCGACAACTTCGCCCAGTACAACTACTGGGAGGATCTCTCCGACGACCTCGACTCCATGCCGAACGTGCAGGAATACTTCGAAGCCGTGCCGGAAGCCAAGATGTTCGGCTCCGACCTCGACGGCCACGTCTGGCAGGTGCCCTCCGACTACGGCAACGCCTCCGGCGCCAAGTGGTCCTCCGGCCAGAACCTCATGATCAACAAGTCCTGGCTCGACAAGCTCGGCCTTGAGGTGCCGACCACCTGGGACGAGCTGACCGAAGTGCTCACCGCCTTCAAGGAGCAGGATCCGAACGGCAACGGCGAGGCCGACGAGGTTCCGATGCTGATCAACCAGCTCGGCACCGCCGGATTCGGCTGGTGGAGCCCGTTCCTGCTGCTCAACGGCACCGGCATCAACACCCAGGTGATCACCTCCGCCGGCTCCCAGGGCATGTACGTCAAGGACGGCGTGGTGAACAACTGGATGCTCACCGACAACTTCCGCTCCGTCATCGAGTACTACCATTCCCTGATCGAGGCCGGCCTGATGCCCGCCGACGTGCTCACCCGCGACTCCTCGCTGAACACCGCCGACATCTCCTCCGACGGCGTGACCGCCAAGGTCGGCATGATCTTCGGCTGGAACACCGGCAACTTCGGCGACCTCTCCGACCAGTACGTCTCCATCGAGGTCCCCGCCGCCCCGGGCGTCTCCTATGAGGAGACCACCTGGGAGCCGCAGTTCCAGGACATCTACAACGGCGCCGCGGTCGCGGCCGGCCTGGACGAGGCCCACAAGGCCGCCGCGCTCAAGATCATCGACACCTTCCTCGATCCGGACATCTCCATGGAGTCCTACTACGGCGATCTCGACACCTACATCGAGAACACCGGCGACGGCGTCTACAACGTGATCCAGTTCCAGGACGACCTGTCCACCTTCGGCCTGGCCGACCGCGGCCTGACCTGGGTGCGCGAGGACATGTCCGTCACCGGCGACCAGGACAAGGTGCTGGCCGAGGAGGATGGCAGCGTGTACGCCACCCAGCAGTCCCACATCGGCGAGAACGACCTGATCCCGATGTACACCCGTCTGAGCGCCGAGGACAACACCACCGTCTCCAACAACAACTCGACCATCTGGAACTACGCCCTGCCGCTCATCTCCACCTGGATCCAGGACGGCGGCCTGACCGACGAGACCTGGAACGAGTACATCGAAACGCTCAAGAGCAGCGGTCTCGACCAGAACATCGAGCTGTGGCAGAAGGCCTACGACGACACCATCGCCGCCTCCTGAGCCGAGCATGAGCGCGCGATGACCCCATCCCGCGCATAACCGAAAACAACATAACAGGGCCCGATTCCCTCGCCAACACAGACGTGCGAACGGCAATCGGGCCCTGTGCCACCCGGCCCGGGCAATCGACGCCGTCGCATCGCGCGGCATCGCGCGACGCACTTGTCGCAATCCAAAGATCGCATTTCATTGAGGGAAGGATATCCATGGCTTCCGCAACACGAGGCGCGCACGGCGCCAAAGATCTGTCCTCCGCATCGCGGCAGGCGGGCGACAGCACAGCACAGCGGCCGTCTCTGATGGCCCGCATCGGCAACCACATGTCGCGCTACTGGCAGCTGTGGCTGATGTCCCTGCCCGCGATGATCTTCGTCGGCCTGTTCGCCTACGTGCCCATGTACGGCATCCAGCTCGCATTCCGCGAGTTCGTGCCCGGCGCGGGCCTTTCGGGCGGCAAGTTCGTCGGATTCAAATACTTCATCCAGTTCTTCAACTCCCCGCAGTTCGACGACCTGATCATCAACACGATCCGCGTCTCCCTGGGAACGCTGGTGCTGGGCTTCATCGCGCCGATCATCCTGGCCCTGCTCATCAACCAGATCGCCGGCAAGCGCACCAAATCCTTCGTGCAGACCATCACCTACATGCCGCACTTCATCTCCACCGTGGTCATCGTCTCGATGATCAACATCTTCCTGGCGCCGAACTCCGGCATGATCGGCCGTTTCCTGGGGGAGACGAACATTCTGGGCAACCCGGACGCCTTCGCCCCGATCTACTGGATCACCGAAGTCTGGCAGCACTGCGGCTGGAACTCCATCATCTATCTGGCCGCCCTCGCCGGCGTGGACACCTCGCTGTACGAGGCCGCCAAGATGGACGGCGCGGGCCGCCTCCAGCTGATCCGCTACGTGGACATCCCCACGATCCTGCCCACCTGCGGCATCCTGCTGATCCTGAACATGGGCTCCGTGCTCGGCGTCGGATTCGAAAAGGTCTACCTGATGCAGAACTCGCTGAACCTGTCCGGCTCCGAGGTGCTTTCGACCTTCGTCTACAAGATGGGTCTGGTGTCCAACCAATACAGTTATTCGACGGCCATCAACCTCTTCAACACGGTCATCAACTTCCTGTTCCTGATCATCGCGAACCAAGTCGCCAAGCGGGCGTCCAACACCAGCATCTTCTGATGCGGAAACGAAACGTCAAGAAAGGATCATCAGCCATGAGCGCATCCGCCCCCACGCTCGCCGCCAAGGCCTCCAGCGCAGATATCCCGTGGAACCCCAAGGTCCGTCAGCACAAGACGCTTGGCGACTGGATCGTCGACATCATCATCGCGGCCATCATCGTGGCCGTGGTGTTCGTGACCATCTACCCGCTGTGGTTCGTGGTGATCGCCAGCTTCTCGAACGCCGGACTCGTCTCCCAAGGCGAGGTGGTGCTCTTCCCGAAGGGCATCAATTTCAACGGCTACGTCAAGGTGCTGCAGGAGCCGCGCATCTGGATCGGCTACCGCAACACCATCCTGTACTCCGTGGTCGGCACGCTGGTCAACATGCTGGTCACGCTGCCGGTGGGCTTCGCGCTGTCCCGCGCGGAGTTCAAGCCCCGCCGCGTCATCCTGTTCCTGTTCACCTTCACCATGTTCTTCTCCGGCGGCCTGATCCCGGGCTACCTGCTGATGAAGGATCTGAACATCCTCGACACCATGTGGGTGTTCATCCTGCCGGGCGCCGTGTCCGTGTTCAACGTGATCATCGTACGCTCCTTCTTCGAATCCTCGATCCCCGAGGAGCTGCATGACGCCGCGCAGATCGATGGCCTGGGGTATTTCGGATACTTCATCAAGATCGTGCTGCCGCTGTCCAGCGCCATCATCGGCGTGATCGCGCTGTACTACTTCGTGGGCCACTGGAACGACTACTTCACAGGCCTGATCTACATCAGGAACCAGAACAAGCAGCCGTTGCAGGTGATCCTGCAGAACATCCTGCTCGCCAACCAGGTCACCACGTCCGGTGGCGGCAGCAGCAACGGCCAGTCGATGATCGAACGCCAGCAGCTGGCCGATTCGATCAAGTACGGCATCATCATCGTCTCCACCCTGCCGCTTCTGGTCATCTACCCCTTCATCCAGAAGTACTTCACCAAGGGCGTCATGATCGGCGCCGTGAAGGGCTGATCGACGGATACCGTCCTGCGGAACTCCGACCCCGGCGCTGGTGACCGTACCCCGTACGGCGGCAGCGCCGGTTCATATCCGGACCATCTCCACGACATCGCCTATAAAGGTTTGCATAAGGTATGCCGCTCCACTGAAAGGGGACCGCGATGAAGCGATTCGCCGTCGGTTATGAATTCATCTGCCGTATGATCATGATGGTTGTGGTCGTTCACATCGCCTTCATCGCGCATATGCTGATGGGGTTGGTCGTGGCGGGTTTCTTCCCCTCGATCGCCGCCGCGTACGCCACCTATCGCACATGGCTGTTGGATGTCGACGACCGTTCGTGGACGATGAAACAGACATGGTCTGTGTTCCACCAGGCATGGAAGGCGGAGCTGAAGCCCGCCAACGCGTTGGGCTACCCGCAGTTCGTTGTCTGGCTGGTGCTGATCTGGGAATACTGGCTGATGAATTGGAACGACCTCGGCCCGGTCGGCTATGGGGTCTCCGGAGCCTTGCTGGTGCTCAACGTCGTCTACGGCCTGTTCGTGATGATGTCGTGGGCCGTCCATGTGAACTTCGACGAGCGGCTCTGGTGGCAGGTGCGCACCTCGTTCCAGATGGTGGTGGCCCGCCCGCTGTGTTCTCTGATGCTGGCCCTGCTGTTGCTGCTGGTGGTATGGGCGTACTACACATGGCCGGGGCTGATGGTGGCCTTCGGCGTCGCGGCGCCGGCGTTCGCCGCGATGGGCGCGATCTACTCCTTCGGCAGACTGCCGGGCATGGACGTGCACGTTTTGGAACCGCGCTGACATCGGTTCGGTCCGCTGGAGCGCATGGCGCTTCGAAACAGAAAGGAACGATTGTGAATACACGGAACGACGAGAAGTACGGCTACCTGATGGTCCACTTCCGCGAGGACCCGCACGGCTATGCCGAGCGCATCTATCTGGACCGCTCCGACGGCGACGACCCGCGCCGTTGGATTCCGCTCAACGGCGGCGAGCCGGTGCTCACCTCGGACATCGGCACCACCGGCGTGCGCGACCCGCATATCATCCGCAACCCGGAAACCGGCGTGTGGTACATCATCGCCACGGACCTGCGTGTGTTCGGCGGACTCGACGCCGAGGAGGGCAACGACAACTGGGGCTACTGGAGCCACCACGGCAGCACCGACCTCATCATCTGGGAATCCGACGATCTGCTGCATTGGCGCGGTCCCCGCACACTCGACGTGTCGCGCAGGGCCGACGGCTCGCGCATGGAACTCGGCATGGCCTGGGCCTGCGAATGCCTGTGGGTGCCGGACTACTACGACGAGGATCGCGCGGCCGGCCATGACGGCGGGCGCGGCGCGTTCGTGATGTACTGGTCGTCCCGCCCGTTCGCCGACGACGACCCCGGACACACCGATCCGGACTCGCACGACACCGTGCTGTGGGGCGCGACACGCGACTTCACCAACGAAACGTACGAATACGGCGGCGTGTTCATCGACACCGGCGGCAACTCCATCGACACCACCATGATTCAACGGCCGCTGCCGGACGGCGGCACGCGCACCTACCGCATCACCAAGGACAACAGCCACGGCAACGGCATCTGGATGGACCGCACCGACGCGAAACGCTGGTGGGAGCGGGGCGCGGAATGGACCACGGTCCAGACGCGCATCGGCGCGGAATACGCCGGCGGCGAGCCGGGCGGCGTGGAGGGGCCGGCCGTGTTCGCCAACCATCACAACGATGGGGGAGCGGGCGACGAATGGTATCTGCTGGTGGATGTGATCCCCTCGATCGGCTACCGTCCGATGGTCACCAATGATCTGGACGCGGGCTGGCGTTTGCTGGACGATCCCGACTTCGCTCTCGCCGAGCACACCAAACACGGCGGCGTCGTCTCGCTCACCCGCGCCGAATACGACCGGTTGGCGCGGTAGCGGGCCGCGTCCGCGCCAACCCAAGGGTGCGCCCAAGGATGGACCGAATCGGCGCGGATGGCGGAAGCCTCCGGATGGGCCGAACGGCCTGAACGCATCATCAATGACACGAGAGGCCTCGATTGGATTCGAGGCCTCTCGTGCCATATGCGCCGGATCACCGGATTGCGACGCTAATTGCCGCCGCTGGAGGATGAGCCGCCGGTGCCGGAGCTGCTTCCCCCGTTGTTCTCTCCGGGCGTGGTGTTGGAATCCTCGCCGTCTCCGCCGTCACCGCCGTCGCCTGAGGTGGGATAGTTCGGACATTCGGTGGAATAGCTAGGGTTGGCGGCGCACTGCGCGGCGAGCTCAGCGGCTTGCCTCTGCGCCTCCTCCTCGGCCTGGCGCTGGGCTTCCTCCTCGGCCTGCCTCTGGGCTTCCTCCTGGGCCTCCTGCTGCTCCTGGGCCTGCTGCTGTTGCTGCGCGACGGAGGTGCCCAGGCCCCACGTGCCGTCGGATCCGCCGATCTTGCCGTCGTCCGTGGCCGTGGTGAACTGCTCGACCTCCATGCCTTCCAAGGCCTGGCTCATGTACTCGCTGAACAGATGCGAGGGGTAGCCGGTGGAGGAGACGCCGTAGCCGGCGAATTCCGGCACCACCTGCGGGTTGCCGTTCTCATCCGGATTCCAGATGGCCCACACGTTGAGCAGGTTCGGCGTGTATCCCACGAAGGAGGCGGCGTTCTCGTCGTTCGCGGTGCCGGACTTGCCCGCCACCGGGCGGCCCAGCAGCGTGGAGACGCCGGCGGCCGTGCCATACGAGGTGGTGCCCTGCATGGCCTTCTGCACCAGCGCGCAATCGTTGGAGTCGAACACCTGCTCGTTCTCGGCGGGCGCGTTGTACAGGTCGTTGCCGTCGGAATCCTGCACGGAGGCGACCATATGCAGTGTGTTCTTCACGCCGTCGTTGGCGATGGTGGTGTGGCCCTGCGCCAGATCCCACACGGTGATCGCGTTGATGCCCAACACGTTGTAGGGGGAATCCTCGTCGATCTCGCCGGTGATGCCCGCCTCATGCGCGATTTCGGCGGTGCGCTGCGGGGTGAGCTTCTCGTTGATGGCCATGAACACCGTGTTCACCGAGTTGGCGGTGGCCTGGTACAGGTCGATGTTGCCCCAGTCGTTCTCCAACGCGTTGTTCACCTCGTCGGTGATGCCGGAGAAGTGCTGGTGGGAGTTGCCGTTGAACAGCGTGCTGAAGTTCACGCCCTCCTGCGCCGCTCCCAGCAGGGCGAAGGGTTTCATGGTCGAGCCGGGTTCGAACACCGCCTGATCGCAGTTGTTGAGCTGTTGCGTCAGATAATCCGATCCCGCGTAGACGGAGACCACCGCTCCCGTGTCGGGATCGACCGCGATGCCGCCCACCTGGATGGATTCGGGCATGTCTTCGGGGCGGGTGTCGCCCACGGTCTGCATGATGTCCTGCTTGGTTTTGTCGATGGTGGTGACGATCTTGTAGCCGCCGGTGTCGAGATCCTCCTGGGTGAAGGCCTCGGCGTTGATGAGCTCGCGTTGCACCATGGTGAGCAGGTAGCCGTTCGACCCCTGGTAGATGTTCTGCTGCGTGTTGTCGACGACGGTGGGGAAGGTGGATGCCTCGCTCGCCTCGGTGGAGGTGATGTATCCGTCCTCCTGCATGATGCTGAGCACGCGCTCGAAGCGCTGCTGGGCCATCTCCTCGTTCACCGCGGGGTCCCAGGTCGAGGGCGCGGGGATGATGCCCGCCAGCATCGCGGCCTCCGACAGGGTCAGGTCGTTGGCGTCCTTATCGAAATACGCCTGCGCCGCCGCCTGGATGCCGTACGAGTTGCGGCCCAGGTAGATGGTGTTCATGTAGTTGCACAGCACCTCGTCCTTGCTTTCGGTCTGCGCGATTTTGATGGCGAGGACCGCCTCGCGCGCCTTGCCGATATACGAGGTGGTTTCGCCCATGTAGTAGCGTTCCGCGTACTGCTGGGTGATGGTGGAGCCGCCTTGGCGCGTGCCGGTGGTCACGTTGGTGATGAAGGCGCGGGCGATGCCCTTCAGGTCGATGCCGGAGTTGCTGTAGAAGGTGCGGTCCTCCGAGGCGACGATGGCCTGGCCCACGTAGTCGGGCAACGATTCGCAGCTGATGATATCGCGGTTCTGCTCGGCGTAGGAGCCGATCTCCGTGGTGCCGTCGGCGTAGTAGACGGTGGTTTTCTCCGCCAGCGCGAATTTCTCGGGCTGGGGGATTTCCGTGGTGGCGTACAGGTAGACGAACAGGCCGATGCCGGCGAGCAGCGCGGCGCCGATCAGGCCGCCGATGATGCCCAGCGTCCATTTGAGCACGCGATGCTTGACGGGTTTGCCGTTCTTGCCGTTCTTCTTCTTCGACTTATGCGATCCGGATGCGCCCGTCTTCTTCACGCTGCCGTTGTTCCGTCGGTGGGACGTGGCGGTGCGTGTGCTGCGGCGGGGTCCGCGGGTCGAGGCGGCGCTCGACTCGGCGGCGCCGGCGGTGTTGCGGGCGCGACGTGTATATGAAGCCATGCGTTCCACCGTAACCGTTCCCCCTGAACAAGGCGGTCGATAAGAGCGAAAAACAAGGGTTCGGGGCGTTGATTTTCCCCGAACCCTCACAATTAGACGGCTTTCCCGTCCTTGTCTGGAAACCGTCTGAACGTCCGCTTCATTCCGGAAGTCCGACGGCGGCCGCCCTTACTTGGTGAGCATGGGGGCGATTTTCTTTTCGTACGCGTCCAATGCGGTGGCGATGACCTGGTGCATGTCGTAGTACTTGTACGTGCCCAGCCGGCCCCCGAACACCGTGAGCGGCTCCTTGGCGGCGAGCTCCTCGTATTTCGCGTACAGCTCCTTGTCCGCGTCGGTGTTCACCGGATAGTACGGCTCGTCGCCACGCTCGGCGAACCGGCTGTACTCCTCCCACACCACCGTCCTGTCCGGGTTCTGGCTCTCGCGGCGTTCGGGATTGAAGTTCTTGAACTCGATCGCCCTGGTGTACGGCACGTCCGCGTCCGAGAAGTTCATCACCGGACAGCCGAAATGGTCGCCCTCGTCGTAGCGCACCTCCCTGAAGTCCACCGTGCGCCATTTCAGGTCGCCCAGCGCGTAGTCGAAGTAGCGGTCCACCGGGCCCGTGTACACCACCGGCACGCCCGCCGCCCTGAGCGCGTCCTTGTTGTACGGCTGCGAGGCGTCGAAGAAGTCCACGCCCAGGCTCACGTGGATCCGCTCGTCCGCGACCATGCGCTCCATCCACGCCGTGTACCCGTCGACGGGCAGGCCCTCCCACGTGTCCTGGAAATACCGGTTGTCGTAGTTGAACCGCACCGGCAGGCGGTTGATGATCGACGCCGGCAGCTCGGCCGGGTCCGTCTGCCACTGCTTGGCCGTGTACTCCTTGATGAACGCCTCGTACAGGGGACGGCCGATCAGGGAAATTCCCTTGTCGTTCAGGTTCTTCGGATCCTGGCCCGCCAGCTCGCCCGCCTGCTCCGCGATCAGGGCCCTCGCCTCGGCCGGCGTCATGTGCGCGCGGAAGAACTGGTTGATCGTGCCCAGGTTCGTCGGCAGGGGATACACCTCGCCGTCGTGCGTGGCCCACACGCGGTGCACGTAGTCCGTGAACCCGGTGAACCTGTTCACGTACTCCCACACGCGCGGGCTCGACGTGTGGAACAGATGCGCCCCGTACTTGTGGATCTCCGCGCCCGTCTCCTCGTCCACATACGAGTACGCGTTGCCCCCGATATGGTCACGCACGTCGATCACCTCGACGCGCGCCCCGGCCAGCTCCGCCGCCTGCTGCGCCACCGTCAGACCGAACAAGCCAGCACCGACAACAACCAAATCCGGATAATCCACAGCCATGGAACGCAACCTTTCATCACCGATGTTCGTTTCGCTCCTCATAGTACCCGCACGTGGTCCGGACCCGCCCGAAGCGTGGCTTGACGCGGCGGAGCGTGCGGGTCGTGGTGGTGGAGCGTGCGAGCCGTCGCGGTGGAGCGTGCGGGCCGTCGTGTCGGGGCGTGTGCGGGACGCGGTGGCGGAACGTGCGGGCCGTCGTGCCGGGACGCAGCGCCGGCGTCGCCGTCGGAAGCCCCGCTTGACGCGGCGGAACATGCGGAGGGACGCCGCGCGACACGGCGATGACCAGGGGTGCTGTACACTAGTGAGAGCCTCCACGCGGCGCTATGTCACCCAACTCCCCCAGGGCAGGAATGCAGCAAGGGTAAGTGGCCTCTGACGGGTGCGTGGAGGTTTTTCTATGCGCCGACGAAGGCGTCGGAGCTCCACAGCGCGCTGATGGGGACGGCCCAGAGGTTGCCGGGCCATTTCATGATGCGCGATCCGGTGTAGATAAGGTATCCACGGTGGAAACGTTCGTCCTTGGCGAGATCGGCAAGACCCTTGAAATCCTCCCTGGCGACCTTGGATGAGGATTTGACCTCGACTCCGACGAGTCGGTTGCGCCGGCTCATGACGAGATCCACCTCTTTGGGATGGCTGCCGGATTCGCGCCAGTAGAAGCAATCGGGATGCGCGTTCGACCATTGCACGGAGGGGACGATCTGATTGACGACGAACGATTCCAGCAGATTGCCGTAATCGACCGGATTGGACTGTGGATCCCGCCCTTTGGAAAGCATGGTCTGGATGCTGAGCGAGGTGTCCACGGGGTGGATTTTGGCTCGGGTGAAGGTCTGCCGATTGGGGGTGGTGCGGATATTGGGCAACGCGTGAATCAGGAACCGGCGCATGAAAATGCCGATGTAACGGTCTATGGTGCGGCGGTCCAGCGCCAACTCGTTGCCGAGCGCGCTGGCGTTGAGAATCCCGCCCGGCGTGCAGAGGAGCTTCTCGAGAATGCTCTGCGCGATGACCACGTCGAGTTTTTCGTCGGGGAGAATCGTGTCTCCCAGCACGGCCCGGATGTCGTCGGAGACGAGTTTCTCACGTTCCCACTCGCTGTATTGCGCGTATTCGGCGCAGTATTCGGGGAAGCCGCCCGCCGCCATGAGATCGTACAGATCGGCGCGGGAGATGCTTTCCTCATAGTCGGTGTTCGGCTCGCCCTCCCACAGGTCGTCGACGAGACTGGTCGGAATTCCGCGCAGCTCGCGTTGGGTCAGCGGGCTCATGATGAAATGCTGCGAGCGTCGGGCGAGGGGGTCTTGTCCGTCGAGTCCTCCGCGGTTGATGATCGCGCTGCCGGTGAGCAGGAACTGGGTTTGCCCGGAGGGGAGCGCATCAGCGATTTCCTTGATTTCCAGCGGCAGTTCGGCGATGCGTTGGGCTTCGTCGATGATGACCGGCAGTGTGAGTCCTCCAAGCCAGCCGTGCAGATCCTCCCGCGCCAGTTCGTAGGTGTTCTGGTCCGCAAGCGTTTCGTAGGCGAAGCCGGACGCGGCGAGCTGTTGCCGCATCATCATGGTTTTGCCCACCGCCCGCGCGCCTTCGAGAACGACGATTTTGCGTTTCGCCTGCAGCAGGGCGTCTGCCAATGGCCTGGGAATATACTCGCTCATAATCTAAAGTATACATTGGATGTACAAAAATTTCGACATCGGATGTACAAAAAATAGTGCATCGAATGTACAAAAAATACATTCAGGTGACTTGGCGAGTGGAGTTCCACGACTTGGAGACCATGTGGGTTGTGCGGATTTTGCCGTGAGCGGGCGTGCCCATGGCGGCTGTCTGGGGTGCGGCCGTAGAGTCGTGGGTATGAACGACGAACAAGAACTCGACCGCGGACTCGCCCGTCTTGATCCGCTCGCCATACGGCCGCGCCTCTCCAGCCGCGTCATCTGCCTCGTGTTGGCGGCGGTGTTCCTGGCCGCGGCGTTCGGCGCGTGGTGGCTGGGCGTGTGCACGGCGGAAGGCCAGTCCTATGAGGATATGATCTGGACGTTCTTCGATGAGCCCGTGCCCGGTCTGCTCGGCGGCCTGCTGACCGTGGTGGGGCGGTCCTGGGTGGTGATCGCCGTCAGTTGCGTGCTGGGCGTGCTGGGAGTGATATGCGCCGCCGTGCGCCGCCGCTGGTGGCTGTTGGGGCAGATGGTCGTCTTCGGCGCGCTGTGCGCCGCGGCCGAACTGCTCAAAGGCGCGCTGCCCCGGCCGTTCCTGATCAACACCGAATCGCGCGCGCTGAACTCCGCGCCTTCGGGACACACCATTCTGGCCGCCGCGGCCGGCATGCTGCTGGTGTTGGCGGTCCCTCGCGTCTGCCGGGCGCTCGCCGCCGTTCTCGCCGCCGTCTGGTCGGCGCTGGTGGGAGTGTCCGTGGTCGTGGCCCAGTGGCATCGCCCTTGCGATGTGGTGATGGCGCTGCTGCTGGTGGGCGGCATCGCCATGGTGGTGATGGCGTTCACCCGGCGTTCCGGTATGGACGCGGTGGGGTCCCGCGCCTCGTCGACCGGATCGCAGATCGTGGGCAGCGTGCTGCTCACCGCGGGCCTGCTGGCCGTGGCGTATGCCGCGTATATCGTGTGGCAGGTGCTGCCGGGCCTGTCGGTGAGCGCGTCATGGTCGCTGTCCGGCGCGGTGGTCTCCTCGATGGTGCTGATCGCGGCCTGCGCGGCCGTGGTGTTCGCCTCCGCGTTGGCGATGCGTCAGATCACGGCCTCGCCGCTGACCCGTATCGGTCTAATCGGAGCGCCTCCCGCGCCGCCCGATCCGGCTTCGCGTTGAGATGGCCGGCGTGCGGCGTGCGGATGATACGATCGCACTGAAGCGGATGGTCGCACCGAAGCGGCCGGGCGCAACAGGCGCACCCAATTTGGCGCTTGGCCGTATCGCATGAGTAAGATGACGCCAAGAACCCCGCGATCGTGGGGAGGATGAAGGAGCAAGCATGGCAACCGGCACCAAGCTCGTTATAGTGGAGTCCCCGACCAAGGCCCGCAAGATCGGCGGCTACTTGGGCGAGGGATACACCGTCATGGCGTCGGTGGGCCATATCCGCGATCTCGCGCAGCCCAGCCAGGTCCCCGCCGAGGAGAAGGCGAAGTTCGGCAAGTTCGGTGTGGACGTCAACGACGGGTTCCGCCCGTATTACATGGTGGGCGCCGACAAGAAGCGCACGGTCTCCGAATTGAAGGCCGCGTTGAAGGACGCCGACGAGCTGTACCTCGCCACTGATGAGGACCGCGAGGGCGAGGCCATCGCATGGCATCTGGTGCAGACGCTCAAGCCCAAGGTTCCCGTCAAGCGCATGGTGTTCCACGAGATCACCAAGGACGCGATCAACGCGTCGTTGAGCCAGACCCGCGACGTGGACGGCCATATGGTCGACGCGCAGGAGACCCGGCGTGTGCTCGACCGTCTGTATGGATACGAGCTGTCGCCGGTGCTGTGGCGCAAGGTTGGGCCGGGCCTGTCCGCGGGACGTGTGCAGTCGGTGGCCACGCGTCTGATCGTGGAGCGTGAGCGTGAGCGCATGGCCTTCCGCCGCGCGCCCTACTGGGATGTGGTCGCCACGCTCGGCGCGCCCGACGCGTTGGGGGAGCATACCGAATTCAACGCGCGTATGGTCTCGCTGGGCGGCAAGCGTCTCGCCGTCTCCAAGGATTTCGGCCCCGACGGGCAGCTGACGCCCGCGGGCTTCTCCGACAATGTGCTGCAGCTTGACGAGGCCGGCGCCACCGCCGCGGCTGCCGCGCTCAAGTCGGCCGCGTTCACGGTGATGTCGATGGAGACCAAGCCGTACCGCCGCCGTCCGCAGCCGCCGTTCACCACCTCCACGCTGCAGCAGACCGCGGGCAACCGTCTCGGCATGAGCTCGCGTGCCACCATGCGCGCCGCGCAGGGCCTGTACGAGAACGGCTACATCACCTATATGCGTACCGATTCGGTGACGCTGAGCCAAGAGGCCATCGCCGCCGCCCGCGCCAGCGTGGAATACCACTACGGCAAGGCCTTCCTATCCGACGCGCCCAAGCAGTACGCGACCAAAACCGCCGGCGCGCAGGAAGCCCACGAATGCATCCGCCCCGCGGGATCGCGCTTCCATGATCCGGCCGAACTCGCCTCGAAACTGCCGGTCGACCAGCTGCGCCTGTACACGCTGATCTGGCAGCGCACACTCGCCTCGCAGATGGCCGACGCCACCGGATCGACCGCCACCGTGAAGCTGTCCGCGCCCACAGGCGAGACCGGCGAGGCGGTGTTCCAGGCTTCCGGCACCGTGATCGAATTCCCCGGATTCATGAAGGCCACCGGTGGCGCGGGCGCGTCCGGCGCGGCGAAATCCGCTGCGGCCGGTGCCGACGCCGCCTCCGCCGACGGGTCGGATTCGGCCGCGAAAAGCAAGTCGGTCGGCAAAAGCGCCGACGACAACGCCTCGCTGCCGCCGATGACCACCGGGCAGCGGTTGGCCGCCTCCGAAGTCGTGGCCGACGGTCATGAGACCCAGCCGCCCGCGCGCTACACCGAAGCCTCGCTGGTCAAAACGCTGGAAGCCAAGGAGATCGGCCGCCCCTCCACCTACGCGAGCATCATCTCGACGATTATGGACCGCGGATACGTATACGAGCGCGGAAGGGCGTTGATCCCCAGCTGGCTCGCGTTCTCCGTGACCAAGCTTTTGGAGACCAACTTCCCCAAACTGGTGGACTACCAGTTCACCGCCGATATGGAGAACGGGCTCGACCAGATCGCGCACGGCAAGGAGACCGGCCGCGAATGGCTCACCCGCTTCTACTTCGGCACCGGCGAAGGCGCGGCCGCAAACGCCGACGAGGCGCATGAAGGCCTGCAGCAGCAGGTCGCGCAGCTGGGCGAAATCGACGCCCGCGCCATCAACACCATCGATATCGGCGACGGCCTGCACGTGCGCGTGGGCCGGTATGGGCCGTATCTGGAGGATATGGAGCATACGGACGCCGAGGGCAATCCCAAGCGCGCCTCCCTGCCCGATACGCTCGCGCCCGACGAACTCACCGTCGAAGTGGGGCATGATCTGATCGAGAACCATTCCGGCGGTCCGCGCGAACTGGGTGTGGATCCGGCGACCGGTGGCACGGTCGAGGTGCGCAACGGGCGGTTCGGTCCATATGTGGCGCTGGTGATGCCCGCCGGCGAGGGCGAGACCGCCGCGGCCGGTGCCGCTGGCTCTGCGGGCGCGAAGAAAGGCTCGAAGAAGGCCGATGCCGCGCCGCGTCCGAAGATGGCGAGCCTGTTCAAGACGATGAGCCCAGAATCGCTGACTTTGGAGGATGCGCTGCGTCTGCTCAGCCTGCCGCGCGAAGTCGGCACGTATGAGGAGGCCAACGCCGAAACCGGCGAGGTGAGCCAGGTGACCGTCGCCGCCAACAACGGCCGCTACGGCCCGTATCTGACGAAAACCACGCCCGACGGCAAGTCCGAGACGCGTTCGCTGGGCTCGGAGGACGAGATCTTCACCGTGGACGTCGATAAGGCCAAGGAGCTGTTCTCCCAGCCGAAGTACGGGCGTGGACGCGGGCGCGGGGCGGCCAAGCCGCCGCTGCGCGAGTTGGGTGCGGATCCGGAGACCGGCAAGCCCGTGACCATCAAGGACGGGCGGTTCGGCGCGTACATCACCGACGGTGAGACGAACCGCACGCTGCCGCGCCAGTATGCTCCCGAGACGATCGAGCCGGCCGACGCGTTCCGTCTGCTGGCGGAGAAGCGCGCGGCGGGCCCTTCGACCCGCGGGCGCGGACGTGGCGGCCGCGCCGCTTCGGCGAAGGGAGCGAAGGGCGCGAAAGCCGCACCGAAGGTGAACGCCGCCGAGGCGAAGCGCGCCGAGCGTCGCGCCGAGGTGAGGAAGCTCGCCGACAAGGGATGGGCCAATACGCGCATCGCCGAGAAGATCGGCTCCACCGCGGCTACCGTGAAGGGCGACATCGACTGGCTGACCGCCAACGAAGGGTACACGCGCCCCGCCGTGGTCGCCAAAACCCCGGCCAAAAAGAAGTAATAAAAATGACGAACAGCCCGGACGAACAGCCCAGTGGGCTGTTCGTGACAGCGAACAGACGAACAGTCCAGTGGACTGTTCGTGAACGCGAGTAGCGATAGCGTAAACGAGCGTAGATCGCCAACCGTTGATCGTTGGCAGCAATGAGGTAAAAATGTGCGGACTGTTCATCTCCTTCGAAGGCATCGACGGCGTAGGCAAATCCACCCAAGTCGAGCGTCTGCGCGCCTTCGCCGAGTCCCTGGGTCGTGAGGTCGTGGTGACGCGCGAGCCTGGCGGAACCGCGCTTGGCGCGGCCATCCGCCGTATGCTGCTGCACGGCGTCGACGGCGCGGCCGCGGATATCTCCCCGCGTGCGGAGGCCCTGCTGTTCGCCGCCGATCGCGCGCAGCACGTCGCCGAGGTGGTCCGCCCGGCCTTGGATCGCGGCGCGGTGGTGATCACCGACCGGTATCTCGACTCATCACTGGCCTATCAGGCGGGCGGCCGCGAACTGACGGCTGAGGAGATCCGCGGGCTCAGCATGTGGGCCACGCGCGAACTGCTTCCCGCGCGCACCTACCTGCTGGATATGGATCCGGCAGCGTCGCATGCCAGACTGCGTCATGACGAGGATCGTATGGAATCCGCCGGCGATGGCTTCCAAGCGCGTACGCGGCAGGCGTTTCTCGATTTGGCCGCCGCCGAACCGAACCGCTTCCGCGTGGTGGACGCGAGCCGGACCATCGACGAGGTGTGGGAGGCAATCCGCACGGATTGCGCGGATCTGTTGAATCAGGGACCGTCGGACTATGATCGGTCGGACCGGAAAGAGAACGGCGGCGTGCGATGAGCGTATGGGATTCCATTATCGGGCAACAGCCGGTGGTCGATATGCTCAGCCACGTCGCGTCCGGCGATCCCAAACAGATCACCCAATCCTGGCTGATCTGCGGTCCTCCCGGGTCGGGACGATCCAATATGGCGCGCGCGTTCGCGGCCGCGTTGGAAAGCCCGGACCACGGCTTGGGCGGAGAGATGACGCGCGTGTCCAGCCAGGTGCTGGCCGGCACCCATCCTGACGTGACCGTGCTCGCCACCGACAAAGTGACCATCGGTATCGACGAGGTGCGCGACCTGATCACGATTTCCGAGCAGATGCCCAGCACCGCGCCGTGGCGCATCATCATCATCGAAGACGTCGACCGTATGCTCGAGCGCACCACCAACGTGCTGCTCAAGGAGATCGAGGAGCCGGCCGAGCATTGCATCTGGCTTCTGTGCGCTCCCAGCGCGCAGGATGTGCTGCCCACGATCCGCTCGCGCACGCGCATCGTGAATCTTGCGGTGCCCGGCACACAGGCCGTCGCGGAATTCCTGGAGGCGGACGCCGGCGTGGACGCGCATATCGCACGCCGCGCCGCGAGGCTGGCCGAAGGGCATATCGGCATCGCGCGCATGTACGCCACCGACGAGCGGGCCATGTCGGACCGCGACGAATTGGTTTCGGGCGTGCTGCGGTTGTCGCGCGCCTCGGATGCCGTATTGTTGGCCGGCGACCTTATCGACAACGCCAAGGCGCAGGCCGAGGCGGACGCCGAACGGCGGGCTGAACGGGCGGAGGCGGAGTTCCGCCGCGTGAACGGTTTGGGGGAAAAGGACCGCATTCCGCCGAAGCTGCGCGGTGCCTACAATGACGCCGTCGGCAAGAAGGACGATGCGAAACGGTTCGTCACGCGGCGCACGCGCGACGTGCTCGACCGGGCGCTCAACTCCATCGCCTCGGTGTATCGCGATGTGGCCGTGTTACAGAACAACGCCGAGGATTCCGTCGGGTTGGTGAATCTGGAGAACCGCACGGCGGTCACCGAATTGTCGGCGCGGCTAAGCCGTTCCGCGGTGGTGTCGCGTCTTGATGAGGTGTCCACAGCGCGCAGGCGTCTCGCCGGCAACGGCAATCCCACGCTGGTGTTCGAAGCCCTTTTTTGCGCGCTGATGCCGTGATTGTGGCGAATCTCATTGGATTTCCCGCACGTGCGCATCTTCGCAAAGGATGGAAGTTGAGTTTGGTGTGTCGGATTCGCTTAGCGAGGCCGATTTTTCACACCAAACTTCTCAATCAATCGTTTTACTTGAGTGGGACCGGATGGCCCGGCACACCAAACTCGAAATTGGTCTGAAAACAGTGCCGGGCGGTGGTGCTACTCGGCTTTGGTGAGCGTGGCGATGAGCTCGTCGGCCACGGATTCGGCGTTGTCGCCTTCGACGGTCAGTTCGACGTCGTCGCCCTGCTTGATGCCCAGACCCATCACCGACAGGATCGAACCTGCGGGAACCGGGGCTCCGCCTTGCTTGGCGATGGTGACCGTGCAGCCGGAGGCCGTGGCGGCGCGTGAGAATTCCGCGGCCGGACGGGCATGGATGCCCACGGGATCGCTGATGGTGGTGGTACGGGTTGCTGTTGCCATGGGTGACCTCCTTGGGTCTGAATGCGGCGGCCGGCATTGGCGCTGCCGCGATTGAGCAACGCGACGATCGCGTTGGCTGACGTTCAACGTTTTTAAGTATATACTATTAACAAATTGCGCGTGCGCGCATGACGCGGTATCGGCAAGGGAGTGGATACCCGTTGAAATTGGCCGGATTGCACCGACCGTGATAAAAAAGGAGCCCTCTTATGAAAATCAAGGGTGTTGGTATTGGACGTGGCGTCGCGGTTGGACCGGTGATTCGTATGGCGCCGCCGCTGGCGGAACCGGCGGATGCGCCGCGTGCGGAGGGTGTCACTGCCGAGAGCGAGATCGCGCGTGCGCGCGAATCGCTGGGGCGTGTGAACGCCGACCTGAACCGTAGGGCGGCCGAGGCGGCGCAGGGCGACGAAGGCGCCAAGCAGGCGGCCCCGATTCTCGAGGCGATCGCCATGTTCGCCTCCGACCCCGCGCTGGCCACCTCCATCGAGGGGTTGATCTCAGACGGCAAAACCGCAGAACGCGCGGTACTTGAAGGCTTCGGCCAGATCGAGGAGATGTTCCGCATGATCGGCGGATACCAGGCCGAACGCGCCGCGGACCTTCACGACGTCGGCCAGCGTGTGATCGCCGACCTGATGGGCGTCGCCGCGCCGGGCGTGCCGGTGAGCGACACGCCGTTCGTGCTTGTGGCTGAGGATCTCTCGCCCGCCGACACCGCCGGACTCGATATGGATAAAACGCTCGCCATCGTCACCTCGCAAGGTGGCCCCACCTCGCATACCGCGATCCTCGCCCGCGCCCTCGGCATCGTCTCCGTCGTCTCCGCCGCCGAAGCCGCCGATCTGACCGACGGCGTCACCGTGATTGTGGACGCCGCGCACGGCGAGATCACCGTCGATCCCAGCGGCGAGCAGATCGCCGCCGCCGAAGCCGCCAAGGCGCAGGCCGCCAAGGCCAGGGAGCTGCGCGGTCAGCCGGGCGGCACCAAGGACGGCACGCGTATTCCGCTGCTCGCCAATGTGGGCAAGCCCGCCGACGCCGCCTCCGCTTTGGAATACGGCGCCGAAGGCGTGGGCCTGTTCCGCACGGAGTTCCTGTTCATCGGCAACAGCGAGCCGCCGAGCGTGGAGGAGCAGACCAAGGCCTATATCGAACTGCTTTCGCAATTCCCCGGCAAGAAGGTGGTCATCCGTCTGCTCGACGCCGGCGCCGACAAGCCGCTGCCGTTCCTGACCCCCGAGGACGAGCCGAATCCCGCGCTTGGTCTGCGTGGTCTGCGCACCCTGCGCGCGCATAAGGACGTGCTCGAAGGGCAGCTGCGCGCCCTGGCCGCGGCCGACGCGCAAACCGACGCCGACCTGTGGGTGATGGCCCCGATGGTCGCCGACCAGTGGGAATCCGACTACTTCGTGAAGTTGGGCAAAAGCTTCGGACTCAAGAAGGTCGGCGCGATGGCCGAGGTGCCGTCGATCGCGCTGATGGCCGACAAAGTCGCCGAAGTGGCGGACTTCGTCTCCATCGGCACCAACGATCTGACCCAATACACGATGGCCGCCGACCGCACGCTCGGCTCGGTCGCCGGATATCAGACCGCCTGGCATCCGGCGGTGCTGCGCGCGATCAAGCTGATCTGCGACGCGGGCAACGCGCACGGCATGCCGGTGGGCGTGTGCGGCGAGGCCGCGGCCGACCCCGATCTGGCCGTCGTGCTGGCCGGACTGGGCGTCAACTCGCTGTCGATGACCCCGGTGGCGCTGGACGACGTGCGCGCCGCGCTCGCCGACGTGACCATCGACGAAGCCCGCGCCAAGGCCGCCGCCGCGCTCAACGGCGACTGCTACCAGCCCGCCCAGTAGGTGATGTCGTTCGAGATGACGCGGGCGGATCCCATGGGTTGATCAGGGGTACGTCCGCGTCTTCGAAATCCTTGATGTTGCGTGTGGCCACCGCGCATCCGTTGGCGCGCGCGATGGCGGCGATCTGCGCATCCTGTGTGCTGACGGGCCGGCCCATACGTTGTCGTTTCGCCCTGATGTCGGCGTAGGCTATGACCGCCGCGGCGTCGAAGGCGAAGGTGCGGTTCTGGTAGTACTCCATCGTGCGCGCGATGGTTTCGCAGTACGTCCGCTTGCGCTGCCCCTCCGGCAGCAGCGCGACGCCGAATAGCAGCTCTCCCACGGTGATCGTGGTCAGATGCAGCCGGTCGACCGGGGTCGAGATCAGCCAATCCACCACATTGGGGTTCGGACTCGGGCTCATGGCCTCGGAAACTACGTTGGTGTCGAGAATGACGGGCCGTCTCATGATTCCTCACCTCCGCTTGATGCGGCCGAATCCGCGAACGGAGGGTGGGGCTGGCTGAAATCCCGATCCGGCAGAGGGAGCGGCTCGTCGTCTTCGGTGATGCCGTTGTCGCTCATGATGCGACGGATATCGGCCAGCCAATCCGCGCCGGTGGGGGCGGTCCGGTCTTTCTCCTCGATGTACTTGCGCGTGACCTCCTCGACCACGGAACGCAGTTCGGCCTCGGCGGACCGGCCGTGGTCCCTGGCCATCTGCTTGAACTGCTCGGCCACCTCATCATCCAATTTACGCAGCGTGAATGTCGCCATGGTGCCTCCTTGTGTGCCGAGTGCTTTCGCTGAACCGTATGCCAACAATGCTAGCATAATGCTGTCACATACGCGACGTATGATGGAACAGGACCTGCGGATGGGCGACAGGCAAAGGAAAGAAGGCCAGCAATGAAGATCTCAGCCGATTTCACCGTGATCCCGGACGATTTCGCCAAGGCGGCGGCACCGGAATACCGTACGGGCGGCGTGCCCGTCATCTCCTTCCCGTTCTACATCGACGATGTGTCGCCCGAGGCTCGCTATCTGCATTGGGAATTCACCGACCCCGACTCGATTCCCGTCTGCGGGTTCGAATGGATCCACTGGTCCGTGGCGAACCTGCCGATCGAAGCGCTGATGTTCGACTTCAACGATTCGCACGCGCTCGCCATCCCGCCCGACTTCTCCCGCCAGATGCCGGCGATGATCCCCGAAACCGTGCAGGGACGCAACTCCTCCGCCTCGAAATTCGTAGGGCGCGAGAACGACCCGGCTGTGATCATGCGCTACAACGGGCCGCAGCCGCCTGACCAGGACCACGCATACTACCTGCATGTGTGGGCCACCAAGAAGCCGCTGCCCGGGCTCAACCAGGGCTTCTGGCTCAACGAGATGCACCACGCCCTGCGCGGTCTTGACGAGATCCCCGACCAGACCGGCATCTTCCTGACCGGCAAGGTGTGAGACGGCCGCGTCGCGCCAACGAATGATGGGCGGAGAGACCCGGATGCGAATCCGGACTCCCGCCCATTATGCATACTGGCACGCGCCTTATGTTCCCGCCGCCACGATACACTCGTAGAGGTTTGTTTTCGTCAGAAAGGACGTGCATTTCATGGCCTGCACCACGATTCTGGTCGGCAAGGACGCGAGCTATGACGGCTCCACCATCATCGCCCGCAACGAGGATTCCGCGAACGGCGAGTTCTGCCCCAAGCGTTTCGTCGTCGTCACGCCCGAGGAGCAGCCTCGGCACTACCGCGCGGTGATCTCCCACGTGGAGATCGACCTGCCGGACGATCCCATGCGGTACACCGCCGTGCCGAACGCCGATCTCAAGGAGGGCATCTGGGGCGAGGCCGGCGTGAACGAGGCGAATGTGGCGATGAGCGCCACCGAAACCCTCACCACCAACGAGCGCGTGCTCGGCGCGGATCCGTTCGTGGAGCTCGTGCCCGCCGAGGGCGGGAATCCGGAGATTCCCGGCGGCATCGGCGAGGAGGATTTCCTCACCCTCGTGCTGCCGTATGTGACCACCGCCCGCGAGGGCGTGGAGCGTCTTGGCGCGCTGCTCGAGGAATACGGCACCTATGAGATGAACGGCGTCGCTTTTTCCGATGTGGACGAGATCTGGTGGATGGAAACCGTGGGCGGCCACCATTGGATCGCCAAGCGCGTGCCCGACGAGGCGTATGTGACCATGCCCAACCAGCTGGGCATCGACGAATTCGATCTGGACGACGCGCTGGGCGAGCAGGAGGAGCATATGTGCTCCGCGGACCTGGGCGAATGGATCGAACGCAACCATCTGGATCTGTCGGTCGAACCCTCCTCGCCGTTCAATCCGCGTGACGCCTTCGGCTCGCACTCCGACGCCGACCATGTGTACAACACGCCCCGCGCGTGGTGGATGCAGCGCTTCCTCAACCCCTACGACGAGGTGTGGGACGGCCCCGACGCGGAACACAATCCGGAAAGCAACGACATTCCGTGGGCCCGCCAGCCCGAACGCAAGGTGACGATCGAAGACATCAAATACGTGCTCTCCGGCCACTATCAGGGCACGCCGTATGATCCGTACGGCAAGCTCGGCGACGAGCACACCCGCCACATGTACCGTCCGATCGGCATCAACCGCCAGAGCCAGCTCGCCGTGCTGCAGATCCGCCCGTACCGCCCGCAGGTCTCACGCGCGATCCAGTGGATGGCGTACGGCTCCAATCCGTTCAACACACTGGTGCCGTTCTATGCGAATGTGGAGGTGACTCCGGAGTATCTGGCGGACACCACCACGCGTGTGACCACCGAGAACTTCTACTGGGCCAACCGTGTGATCGCGGCCCTGTGCGACGGCGCGTTCGCCGACACCTCCAACGCGGTGGCGCGTTACCAGGAGAAGACCGGCGCGTACGGGCATGCGATGCTCGCCGCCACGGACGCGAAGATCGCCGACCTCACCGGCATCGCGCTGGACGCCGAATTCGACGCCGACGAGACGGACGGCGACGTGCAGCCGATGGAGCCGGAGGAGATCATCGAGGCTATCCGGTCCGGCGCGGACGCGCGCGGCATCCTCGCCGCCGCCAACCAGGAGCTGGCCGACAAGCTCAAAGCCGACACCGACAAGCTGCTCGACTCCGTGCTGTTCACCCGCAGCATGGCCATGAACAACGGCTTCCACCTTTCCGATTTCTAGAATCCCCGCGCCTCGCTGCGCTCCGTTCGGGATGGCGGAAAGAATGCCTCGTCATCCCGAACGGATGGGTCGTCATCCTGAGTGGATGGGTCGTCATCCCGAGCGGAGTCGAGGGATCTCACTCAGACCGTCAAACCACACCAGAAAGGACCAGATATGACCGATATCAAGGACTTCACCAGCCAGTACGGACTGGTTGAGAAAATCGACGCTTTCGGCTATCTCGACGCGTTGAAAGCCAATCCGGACGCCCCGCGCAAGCACGGCAAAATCGTGCTGGTCACGGCCGACACCCCGCTGATGGCCTCCCGCGGCGAAGGCAAGACCACCACCACCATCGCCCTGATCGACGCGCTCAACAAGCGTGGGATAGACGCGGCCGCCGTGCTGCGCCAGCCGAGCATGGGCATCACCGCCGCCGGTTCCAAGGGCGGCGCGTCGGGCGGCGGCAAGGCCTCCCTGACCCATCCCGAACTCATCGACTGGGGCCTGACCGGCGAGATGGCCGCCATCGCCGCCGCGCAGAACCTGCTCGTCTCCTTCGCGGAGAAGGCCATCGACGAGGGACGTCTCGACGACATCCTCGTGCCGCGCGTCTCCGAAGTGCCGAGCCGCTCCCTGCGCGCGATCACCGTGGATGCGGGCAAGAACAACGTGGCCGAGAAGGTCGTGCTCACGCCGACCTGCGAGCTTATGCAGATCGTGTGCCTGTCGCGCTCGATGGACGAGATCGGCCGCCGTGTGGCCGCGATGATCGCCGGCACCAAGGACGGCAAGGCCGTGACCTTCGGCGAATTCATCGACCTGTGGCGTATCACCGACATGCTCGCCGGCGCCGTGATGCCGGCCAAGACGGAGACCGTCAACGGCTCGCCCGTCTACGTGCATGGCGGTCCTTTCGCCAACGTGTCCATCGGCATTCCGACGCTCGCTTCGGTGCAGATGGCCTGCTCGCTGCATGATGTGGTGATCGTCGAGGCCGGCTACGGCGCCGACGCGGGCGCGCAGAAGTGGCTGGACATCGCCTGCCGCGAGTACGGCGCGCAATGGCCGTCCGCCGCGATCGTCGTGACCCGCGCATCCACGTGGCGCGACGATCCCGAGTTGGCCTGGCGCTACCCCTTCCATGTGGATCGTCTGGAGAAGCTGGATATCCCCACCTTCCCGCTGGTCAATCTGTGGGATGGCGAGGACGATCAGATTCCGGCGCTGCGGGACACCGCCAAGGAGCTGGAATTCCGCGATCCGATCATCGGCAACCTGTACCGCGACGGCGGCGAGGCTCTGGCCCCGCAGCTCGACCAGTTCGTGGACGCGCTGGTCGGTGGCTCGATGCCGGCCGCGCCGCATAGCCACAAGGGCATGCCGTTGGTGGAGAACGTCAGGTGGATCGCCGAACAGGCCTATGGCGTGCCGGCCGAGCGTGTGGTGCTCAAGGACGGTTTCGCCTCCTCCCTGACCGAGGCGAACGAGCTGTGCATGAGCGCCGGAGTGTCGTTGGACGACATGGCGGTGGTCGCGGTCAAATCGCCCGCGACGATGACCGACAACGACAGGGCCGGCGAGGACGAGCGTACGGTGACGCTGAAGAAGGTCGAAGTGCATGCGGGCGCGGGCCTGGTGCATGTGAACCTCACCACCAGCCTGACCACCCCCATGCCGAAGATCGTCTGACGTGTTCCTTTTGTCAGCCTGAGCTTAGGTCGTTTGGCTCATTACTTTCGTCATCCTGAGCGCAGGCCGTTAGGCCGGAGTCGAAGGATCTCGTAACGGTGGAGATCCTTCGACTCCGCTGCGCTCCGCTCAGGATGACAAGGGACAGGCCGTTTGGAATGACGAGGGGGCGTTGCGTCGAGTGGCGCAACGCCCCCTCTTGCGTGGGTGCGGAGTCTTAGAAATTGCCGCCGTTCCAACCCCAGTCGGAGGTGGCGGTATAGCGGATGTAGGTGCGGTCCTGCGGAATGCCGAGCGTGGATTCGAGCGCGGCCATGATCTGGCGGGTGAGCTCCTCCCATACGGAACCCGGCACGGCGGATCGGCCGAGCAGATTGACTTCCACATAGGCGGCCGGAGCGCTGTCGTCGCCGCCGAAATAAATCGGCATATCGTCCTCGAACGGGCACATCAGCCAGCCCTCGGACTTGCCCGGCACGGCGGTGATCGCCTTGCCATAGGCGGATTTGAGCGCCTCGCGCTGCTCGGGCGTGGTGCTGACGGACACATGGGTGTGGATGACGGGCATGATGCCTCCTTGGATTGCGGACGATGTTCCGTACCCATCATAGGTCGCGTCGGGATGCCTCGGCCGTGTCCGGCGACGGCGGGCGGCTCGGAGGAAGCGAAGATATGGGAATGAAGGATTCTCTGTGTGAATGGGGGAGAATCGGCCTGCTGCGTCGTAAGAGACGTGTTTAATGGACGATTGTGAAAAAACTGATCGCACAGCTTATGAAGTTCGGCATCGTGGGCGTCATCGCATTCGTCATCGACTATGGTCTGATGAACCTGCTGTTGGCGCTTCATATGCACAACATCCTCGCCAGCACCATCTCGTTCCTGGTGTCGTTGGTGTTCAACTATCTGGCGAGCATGAAGTTCGTGTTCAAGCACCGCCCCGATATGGCCCGTTGGATGGAGATCCTCATCTTCGTCTCGGCGTCGGTGGTCGGCCTGTTCATCAACGAGCTCATCATCTACATCTCCACATTCGGCATGAACCATGACGCCATGGTCACGCAGCACGCCGAATATATGATCCGCACCAACATCGGCAAGCTCGTCGCCACCGCGGTGGTGATGGTGTGGAACTTCCTGATTCGCAAGTGGCTGCTCGACGACACCCACACCAATGCGATGAACCGTCTCAAGCGCGCCGACAACCGATTGACCCCCGAACAGCTCGAAGCCAAATGGGAGAACAGCTTCTCGCATCGGCTCGGCATGTGGTCGCTGGAGCACACGCCCCAAGGCTGGCCGAAGTAGACGGCGGCACATACGAAAAGCCCGTTGGAATCTGAACTGGGTACAGTTCAGATTCCAACGGGCTTTTCGTGTATTCGTCTCTCCAACGGGCTTTTCTTTATTCGTCATGTCGAGCGGAACGCAGTGGAGTCGAGACATCTCGGCGGACTGAGATGCCTCGACTCCGGCTTCGCCTTCGCTCGGCATGACGAAGAAGAGTGGGGGCTTCGTATGACATGACGAAGAAGAGTGGGGTCTTCGCTCGGCATGACGAAGGAGGAGGGGATGGCATGCCGAGGAAAAGCGCTTCGCTCGGCATGACGAAGTTCACACGGCGACTTCGGTGAGGGTGGGCTGTTCGGTGCTGGACTTGATCTGCTTGAAGCCGATGAACGCGATCACCAGCGAGGCCAACGCCAGCACGGTCACCACCGTGAATCCGCCGTGCGAGCCGTACCGGTCGATGAACTGGCCCGCGATCGCGGAACCGGCCGACGAGCCGATGGAATTCATCGCGCCCATCCACGCCACGCCTTCGGTGAAGCGGGTCGGCGGCACGAGATGCAGCATCAGCTGGTTGCCGTTGATCCACGTGGGCGCCTGGCATACGCCGATCACCAGATAGATGAGCATGATCACCCACAGATGCTGGGCGAACATGAACGTGCCGATGCCGATGTTCACCACGGCCAGGCAGAAGTAGAAACGCTTCCACAGCGGAATCGTCCAGTTCTTCGCACCGTACAGCAGCGCGCCCACCAGCGAGCTGAAGGAGAAGCAGGCGAACACGAAGCCCGTGTACTGCTTCATATCCTGCTCGGTGGCGAAGGCGATGATCGAAATGCCGGTGGCCGACTGGAACGCGCCCAGCGAGAACCAGGTGACGCACACGGCGATCAGACCCGGGCCCCAGATGGACTCCTTGGTGGCGGTCGCCTGCTCGGCCAGCGCCACCTCGATCGCGGCGCGGATCTCATCCTCCGAAGCGCCCTGCGCGCGCTTCTCGCGGCGCACGGTTTCGGCGATGGCCTCCGTCTTCAGAGCCGCCGCCTTGGCGGCCTCATGTTCGCGGTATTCCTTGCGGGTCATTCCGGCCTCGCGCGCCAGATCGCTTTGGCTCGGCGGCTCGGTGCTCAATTCGGTGAGCACCATCAGCGCGCCGATCACCACGCACATGCCGGTGAACGAGAACGCGAGCAGGCCGGAGATCACGGCCAATGTGGAGGCGAGCGGATTGCCGATCACCCACATGCACTCGTCGAACACGCCCGACAGGCTCAACGCGCGGTTCGTGCGCTCGGAATCGCCCTTCAGCAGGCGGGTCCAACGGGCGCGGCTCATCGCGCCCCACGGCGGAATCGCCGCGAGGAATGGCACGATGCAAAACAGCACCCATTCAGGCACATGCGCGTTGATGCACGAGATCATCGCGGTGGCGGCGACCATCCATACGATGATCGTCGGGATGGAAACGCGGCGTTGACCGAACTTGTCGACGAGTTTGCCCAGCACCGGGCTGGCCACGGCCAAAGCGATCGCCTGCACGGCGGTCAGCGCGCCGGCCAGCGAATAGTTGCCGTAGAAATGCTGCACCGAGATGGTGATGGTCATACCGACCATCGGGAACGGCATGCACGCGATCACGGAGCCGATGGAGAAGCGCGCGGTATGCGGTATACGCAGCAGCTCCGCGTACCCGCCGAACAGGCGACGTCCCAGATCCTTGACGACGTTTACTGACCCATGTGACATGACAAAACCACGCTCCTTTCCGCTCCCGATTGGATGTCCCCCGGCGCTTGGCGTCGCACCGGAGCCCTCATCGATACTGATGTGCTGTGTCCATGGTCGCGCAAAGTTTGCGTGAATGAGAAGATCCCTCTTCGCATATTTGCGTCGAAGCAACTCTAATCGCAGCGCCGGCCACGACACGCGGTACATTGGTATATCGATACAAGGATTTTCCCCCATATGGGGCGATGCGAGGAAGGCCGGCAGATGAGCGCAACCACCATACATTTCGTCCGTCACGGCAAGGTGTTCAATCCCGACCATCTGCTGTACGAGCGGCTGCCCGACTTCCACCTGTCGAACCGGGGCCGGCGCATGGCCGAGGCCACCGGCGCCTACATCGCCGCGAATCCGCAGATGAACACGGTGGCGGCGGTCTACTCCTCGCCGCTCGACCGCACGCGCGAGACCGCGGGCGCGATCCTCGAGGCGCTCAACCGGGTGCGCGCC
Source organism: Bifidobacterium lemurum (assembly GCF_014898175.1). Taxonomy (NCBI): domain Bacteria; kingdom Bacillati; phylum Actinomycetota; class Actinomycetes; order Bifidobacteriales; family Bifidobacteriaceae; genus Bifidobacterium; species Bifidobacterium lemurum. The sequence continues at coordinate 758,110 of NZ_CP062948.1, read as the reverse complement.
GAACGTGGCGAGGGCGAACTCGAGCTCATCACCGACGAGCGGGTGATCGAGGCGGAGAACGAATTCCGCGGCAAGCGCATCGGCCATGGCGAGGGCGCGCTGTGGAAAAACGGCAACTGGAAGCTCGTGCTCAACCTGTACAAGCCCAGCTGGGGCGAGTCGTACCGGCATATCGCCGAGCGCATGGACGCGTTCGCGCGCGAGAAGGTGGCGCAATACCCGGGCCAGCAGATCGTCGTCGTCAGCCACGAGTCGCCCATCTGGAGCTACCGACACATGCTGGAAACCGGGCATCCCGAACATTGGATGTTCCTGCGGCGCACGGCCCTCGCCTCCGTGACGAGCGTGACCTACGACAACGAGACCGGGCGTGTGATGTCAATCACCTATGTCGACCCTGCGGCCGACGTGAAATAGCGCGAGAATGGAGACGACGCTGACTTGAGCCGTCCGCTCGGGCGGGCGTGGTCTGCGTCGTCGTGAGCGACGAGACCGATGTGACCGATGCGACCGGCATAGCCGGCATGACGGTTGTGACCGGCGTGACGGCCGGCTTGGCCGAGCGAAGGCGGGAAACCCGACATAACGCTTCCGGTGAGGGGAGCGGCGAAGGAGCTGATATGGAAACCGCAGTCATCGAGCATGTGGCGGGGTGCCCCGCGGTGCGTGAGGCCGCCGAGGCGGGCGCCGCGCTGGTGGACCTGTGGCCGCTGACCGACGCGAGGCAGTTGGACAACGACGCGAAATACGCGGAGGAGCTGCAGGTGCGCGTGACGCGCGCGTTCGCCGCGGTGATGACCGGGCTGGACGTGACCATGGCCGATGCGGAATTCGTGTATGAGGGCGCGGACGAGATTCCGGGCCGCCCGCAGGAGATCGTGGACGCGCTGCTGGACGCCAACGACGCCTACGACACGATGGGGGAGTTCTCGGATGGCGGGGATGCGGGACTGCTGTACGAGGCGGCGCGTCTGCTGGGCGTGGAGTGGGACGCTTCGGTGCGCGATGCGGTGGGCCGCGTTATCGCCGATGCGCAGGAGGCGTTGGACGATGGGGAAGCGCAGGCTGATGATGGAGCCCCGGCTGATGGGGAGACGGCCGACGATATGGCGGCGGCTGACGGCGCGGCGGAGGCTTTTGCCGTGGTTGATGGCGATGCCGCCGGTGATGCGGCCGATGGGACTGCCTCCGGAGCCTCGGCAGATGGGAAGGCCGCTGATGATACGGCTGATGGAGGTGCCTCCGGAAGCGCGGCGTCGCTGGCCCGACGTTTCGCGGTGGCGCTGTGCGCGTGCCATCGGCTGGTGAACGCCGTTGCGGGGCCGTGTGACGATGGGGATGCGAATTCGGGTGCGGGCGCTGACGTTGATGGCGGTGCCGCCGCCAGGCGCGTGCTGCCGGTGCTGCTGTTCGTCAACGAGTTGCGGGAGCGGTATGGGATTCCGCGCATCTGTCTGACCGCCGAACAGATCCGCACGCTGGTCGGCACGCGCGAATCGCTGGATGACTTGGTGGAATTCGTCGCCCCACTGGCCGGTGAGGAATGGTCCAAGCATCGCGAGGATGTGCTGTGGGATCCGGACGAGGCGAAGAAACGCGCCAAAGAAGAGGACGAACGGCGCAACAAGGAGGCGCTCGCCGCCAAGTTCGCGCATATCAAGGACGATCCGAACAAGCCCCACGTGGAACTCTGATCAACGAAAAGACCCCTGCCGGGCCGTACCTGCGACTGTCAGACGAATCGCAAGTACGCCCCGGCAGGGGTCTTTACGTATGTTGGCGACTACCGTCCGTACTGGCTTTGGCCGTACGGGGACTGGCCGCTGTCGCCGTCGTCCTGCGGCTGGCCATACTGGGCCGACGGGGCGGCCTGTCCGTACGGGTCGGTCTGTCCGTACTGGGCCGATGGGGCGGCCTGTCCGTACTGATCGGCCTGTCCGTACGGGGCCGACGGATCGGCTTGACCGTACGGCGCGGACTGGGGCGGCTGGGAATATCCGCCATAGGGGTTCTGCTGGCCGTAGCCCATCGGCTGCGTGGGCGTTCCCTGTACGGGCATCCCCGGCATGGGCTGCTGGGGCATCGGCTGATACGGCATGTAATCGTCGTCGAAGCGCGCGCCCTCAGGCTTGGTCGCCGACGCCATGAACACGATATAGACGACGAATGCGATCAGGCTGATCAGTCCGCCGAGGAACATCACACCGAGGCCACCGGTCGCGAAGTCGGCATAGTCTGCGCTGCCGTAGCTGCCCACCGCGCCGAAGAAGAACGCGCCGCCGCCGGCCACTATGATGATCGTGCCGATGCACATCACGCCATAAAGAACGGCCAGCCACCAGCCGGGCTTGTTCGTGTCGTGCAGACGGCGCACGGCCAGCGCCAGTCCCGGAACCAGCGTGGCGATCACCCACAGGGTGCTCAGGAACGACAGTCCGTTCTCGCCGCCGTCGGTGATGATCTGCAGCACGACGTCGACGGCGGCGGCGCACAGCACCCACCACCAGAACTCGCTGCGTGAGGCGCGGCCTTTGAACACCGCGTATTTCTTCCAAAAGCGCAGGAACGCCTCGGGAAGGGGACAACCGTAATACGGCTTGTTCAGCGGCGGCGCGCCACCTGCCTCGGTCGCGTACGGAGCGCCGGCATACGCGCCGGAGGGCGCGCCGTACGGTTGCGCGGGCGGGGCATACGCGTTGGCTGGATTGCCGTACGGGTCGCCGCCGTACGGTTGCGAGGGCTGCTCGTACGCGTTGGGTTGCGTGTAGGGATTGGACTGGTCGTACGGGTTGGTCTGGGCGTACTGATCAGGCTGGGCATACGAACCGGGCTGGGCGTACGGATCAGACTGGGGCGCGACCGCTTGGTATTGCGGCACCTGCGCGGTGGAATCGGCCGGTTGCGCGGTGGAATCGGCTTGGCCCGCGTACTGGACGGGTGATTGCGTGTACTGCGGGGTCTGCGGTGCGGTCTGGTCATATTGCGGCAGCGGCGGCACTTGCGGTACCTGCGGCATTTGCGGCGTCTGCGGGACTTCCGTCGGCTGGGCCCCGGTGCCCGGCGCTGGATCCTGCGGTTGCGGGTTTTGGTTGGGATCAGTCATTGACTCCCCTTTCTCAAGACGGATGGCGTCTCCACCATTCTCGCATATTCCGCCCGAGACCCACGGGTTTCCACGGGTATTGCCCGTGGCGGGAACGTCAGTCGCCGGACTCGTTGAAGGCGATGGTGTCGTCCGGGCCGAGCAGGACGCGCTCGAGAAGCGAGATGGCGCCGATCAGCAGGCCCGTCATCGCGACCACCGCCACGGTGGCGGAGAAGATCAAGGGGGTGCGGAAGGAGTTGAACGCGGCCTGCAGCCAGATGCCCAGACCGTTCATCGCGCCGAGATATTCCGCGGTGACCGCGGTGCCGAACACGTAGGCGGCGGTGATGCGCACGCCGCCGAAGATCTGGCGCGCGGCGACCACCAGTTTCACATGGATCAGCGTCCAGCCGCGGGTCGCGCCGCAGGTGAGCGCCACATCCTCATAGAATCGCGGCACCGCGTTCAGTCCACGTGCGGTCTGCACGGCCACGGGAAAGACGCCGAACACGGCGACGATCACGATTTTGCCGAACGTCGCGAAGCCGAACCAGATCATGAACAGCGGCGCGATGGTGATCAGCGGAATCGTCTGCGCGCCCACCAGCAGCGGTGTGCACGCGCGGTCGAAGGTGCGCCACAGATGCAGTCCGATGCCGATCGCCAAACCGGCCGCCACGGCGATTAGAAAGCCGGTCAGCGCCTCGTAGGCGGTGATGGCGGAGGCCTCCATCAGCTCCGGCCAAGTGTCCGCGATGGAGGCCGCGATCTGGCTGGGAGCCGCGAGCACCCGTTCGGAGACGTGGCCGAGCCGCACCGCCGCCTCCCATACTGCCAGCAGCGCGGCGACGGTGATCGTCGGCGGGGCGATACGGGCGGCAAGCGATGCGCGGGCGGTCATACGTCTCTCCTAACGGGTGTGTTCTTGTCTATTGTGCGGAGCCGTCCCTCATCCGTCATCCTGAGCGGAGGCCGTTAGGCCGGAGTCGAAGGATCTCATCTGCTTTGATTTGTAGGGCGTGAGATCCTTGCGCCTCGCTACGTTCCGCTCAGGATGACGAAAGGACTTTCGGGAATGCGGGCTATTGCGCGAACTCGTTGGTGGCGAGGTCCTCGGCCTGCGGGGCCTGTGCGAGGGGATCGCCGTCGGCGTCCGTATAGGTGCCGGCTTCGTACTGGAAGTCGAGATAGGCCTGGGCATCGTCGAAGTTCACGGTGCCGGGCAGCGACGTGGCGTCGCCGTCGGTCCAATAGGCGCCGTCGAGAATCTCCTGCATCGAAGCCTTGACGAGCGTTTCGTCGAGCTGCGCCGTGGAGGCGGCCTCCACCAGAATCTCAGCGGCCTCGTCCGGGTGGGCGAGCGCGTAGTCGTAGCCGCGCTTGGTCGCCTCGATGAACTTACCCAGCGCCTCTTTGTTGCCGGCGTCGTCCAGCCAGGAGGATTTCACCGCGAAACCAAGCTGGTCCGGATTGCCGGGCACACCCCAGTCGCCGGCCACGAAGCAGTTCAGCGCCGGGCCGTTGAGTTCGGACTCCACGTTCTCCCACGTGGCGTAGAACCCGCCGAAATCACCCTGACCCGAGGTGAGCGTCTCGAAGGTGCTGGTGCCGGCCGTGGCGGTTTCGAACTCGCCGGTGCCGCCCGCGTTCTTGATCATTTGCTGGACGACCGCGGTCTGCTCGGCCGAGCCGAAGCTCACGAAGGTTTTGCCGTCGAAATCCTTCGGCGTGGTGATGTCGGTGCGGGAGGCCAGCGAGCACCAGCGGGCCACCTGCTTCTGCGTCAGATCGAACACGAACTTCAGATCGGAGCCCTGCGCGTTGAACGCCGCTACATTGCTCAACGTGGTGAAGCCGACGTTCGCCACGCCGTTCTCCACGCTGACCTCGGCGCCGGCCTGGGCGGTCGGCAGAATCGTCACATCCACGCCGGCCTCGTCGTAATAGCCCAGTTCCTGCGCCACATACAGGCCGATATGGTTCGTGTTCGGCGTCCAATCCAGCATGAACGACACGGAGGCCGTGGAGGAGTCGGACGAACCGGCGGTGTCATCGCCGCCGCAAGCGGCAAGAGAGGCGATCAGGCAGGCGGCTCCAACCACGGCCGCGGCCTTGCGCAATTCCATCTTCTTCATCTATTCACCTTGCTTTCCGCGCGTTTCCGCGCGCTAACAGGCCTGAAGCGGAAGCGACGGGAAGGTGAGGAGCCCGCGCGCGCATCAGACCATCGTGTGGCGGAACCCTCTGCGGGCGAATCGTGCCGACGCGGGCCGGACGCTGCGCGTCCAACCGCCGTTCGCGGTCATCCCGCCCGATGAGGCCGGTCGATTCCCACGGAACGTCGCCATGCGGCGACGGAGTGTTCCGCACATGAATATCTACTGATGTGTGGCACGGCTGCTGCCACCAACCGCGCGAACGCAACCCATTATAGGGAAGGCGTGGCCATCGGCGCGCGTCCGGGCCGGACGCCCGGTTCCGGTAGGGGGCGGCCGTGTTAGGTGTGTTGGTGTGCCACCCCTTTGCGGTGTTTTGAGGTGAGTCCGGGGTGGCCATGTTGGCCGTGCTGGGTGTGTTGGGTGCGTCGGGCGTGTTGGGTGTGATTGGGCCGTCGAAAGCGGCGGCTCCACGAGCGATTGCGACCTCGGGCGCGCGTCCGAACTACGGGGCACAATATGCCTTATGAGTGAAGCTGAAAACACCAAACCCGAACTGCCCGAGAACGTCCGCGTTCGATTCTGCCCCTCGCCGACCGGCACCCCTCACGTCGGCATGATCCGCACCGCCCTGTTCAACTGGGCCGAGGCGCGCGCCACCGGCGGCACCATGGTCTTCCGCATCGAAGACACCGACGCCGAGCGCGACAGCGAGGACAGCTACAACCAGATCGTCGAATCCCTGCGCTGGCTGGGCATCGACTGGGACGAAGGCATCGACGTGGGCGGCCCGCACGGCCCCTACCGCCAGTCCCAGCGCTCCGAACTGTACAAGGACGTCGCCGCCAAACTGCTTGAGGCCGGCTACGCCTACGAATCCTTCTCCACCCCGGACGAGATCAAGGAACGCAACCTCGCCGCCGGCCGCCCCGAAGCCTTCGGCTACGACGGCTACGACCGGAATCTGAGCGAGGAGCAGAAGGCCGCGTTCCGCGCCGAAGGCCGCCAGCCCGCGCTGCGCCTCAAGATGCCCGACGAGGATGTGGTTTTCGACGACCTGATCCGCGGCACCATCGAATTCAAGGCCGGAAGCGTGCCGGACTATGTGATCGTCAGGCCGAACGGCGACCCTCTGTACACGCTCACCAATCCGGTGGACGACGCGCTGATGGAGATCAACGTCGTGCTGCGCGGCGAAGACCTGCTCAGCTCCACCCCGCGCCAGATCGTGCTCTACCGCTACCTCATGGAGCTTGGCATCGCCAAGCAGATGCCCGTGTTCGGCCATATGCCGTACGTGATGGGCCAGGGCAACAAGAAGCTTTCCAAGCGCGATCCCGAATCGAACCTGTTCAACCACCGCGACAACGGATTCATCCGCGAGGGCCTGCTCAACTATCTGGCGCTGCTCGGCTGGTCGATCGCGCCCGACAACGACGTGTTCTCCATGGACGAGATGGTCGCGAAATTCGACGTGCGCGACGTGAAGGCCAACCCGGCCCGCTTCGACATCGACAAGGCCATTTCGATCAACGCCGAGCATATCCGCATGCTTGAGCCGGCCGACTTCCTGGCCCGCGCGGTGCCGTACCTGCATCGCGACGGCGTGGTGTCCGCGGAAACGTGGGACGCGCTCACCGATCGTGAACGCGAGATCCTGACCGCCTCGGCCGAACTCGTGCAGCCGCGCGTGCGACTGCTGGGAGAGGTGGCCGGCATGGTCGGCTCGCTGCTCAGCGAGGAGGGCTACATCGAGCCGGAGGACGACGCGCGCAAGACACTGAAGGACTCCGCCGCCGACGTGCTCGACAAGGCCATCGCCGCGCTCGAAGGGGCCGACGAGGCGAATTGGAAGGCCGAACCGCTGCATGAGCTGCTCAACGTGGCGCTGATCGACGAAGGCGGCTACAAGCCGCGTCTGGCCTTCGGGCCGGTGCGCGTGGCCGTGTCCGGACGCCGCGTGAGCCCGCCGCTGTTCGAATCCATGGAGATTCTCGGCAAGGAGATCACCATCGCGCGTCTGAAGGGGCTGCGGGCGCATCTGTGACGCTGGGGCGGTGTGGAATCGCTGTGTCGGAGGAGACCCTTGCGGGTCTCCTCCTTTTTGTTTTGCGGAGGTCTTCGTCATCCTGAGCGGAGGTGTTCTTCTTTCTTTTGTCATCCTGAGTGGAGCGAAGCGGAGTCGAAGGATCTCAGGCCCGCCCACCAACAAGACTGAGATCCTTCGACTCCGGCTCTGCCTCCGCTCAGGATGACGTTGATGATGGGTTTGTCAGGTGACAGCCCACTGGGCTTTCCTCCTCCTCGCGTCGCGCGCTTATGTCTTTCCGAAGGAAAGACGGCGCGCGACACGCCGGGCTTGCGCTTGGGCTTGGAGTTGCGTATATTAATCACTCGTTGCGCGGCACACAGCCAAGCGACACAGTGAAAACTGAATACGCCCCCATCGTCTAGCGGCCTAGGACTACGCCCTCTCACGGCGCCAACACCGGTTCAAATCCGGTTGGGGGTACGACGAAACGACTTCTTAGAAGTTATTCGCCATGCCAATTGGGGTGTGGTGTAATTGGCAACACAGCTGATTCTGGTTCAGCCATTCTTGGTTCGAGTCCAGGCACCCCAGCGAATGAATCCCTACGGCGGATGCCGCAGGGATTTTTCATATCATCCGCCTCACTCGATTCGCCGGCGGACAATCCACACGCCGAACCCAGCGATTCCAGTCGTCGCTCATATCGGTTCCTTCCGGCTCGGGTTACAGGCCAATTCGGGTTATAGGCCAAATTATGTGTCCGGCTGTTCCTGTTATTCGGTGGCGTCGGGGTAGGGACGTGGATGTGGAATTCGTTCCAGTCGATGCCGGTGCCTACGGGAGTCCGACGATGTGCGGCAGCTCGACGGAATCGCGCGTCGGCCCACTCTGCATTAAGGTGGAGCCTATGACGGAATCACAGCGCGCGCCCGAAGGCCTATCGACCAAGCCCCGCATCAAACCCGCCGACGCGGGCGACACCCGGCCGGTGTCGGTGTCGGCGCGGCTGGGTCGGCTGCAATTCCACAATTCCGGCAAATTCCGCGTTCTGCAGATCTCCGACATTCAGGACGGGCCGAAAATCGCCAAAGACACCATCGCGCTAATCGAAGCCTCGCTTGACACCGTGCGGCCCGATTTGGTGATCTTCACCGGCAATCAGATCGCCGGATACGACCCCGCCTTCGCCGAAACCTTCCGCAAGCGGCGTTGGAGCGGCGCGCGTGCCGATGCCGACGGCTCGGGCGAATCGAACGGCTCAGGTGGGGGGAACGGTCCGGATGAGGCGACGTTGGACCGCACGCGCGATCTGGTGCGCCGCGCCGCGGCGCAATTCCTGGAACCGCTGGTCTCGCGTGGCGTGCCCTTCGCCGTGACCTACGGCAATCATGACTTCCAATGCGGTCTCGACAACGCCGAACTCGACGCCATCTACCGCGAATTCCCCGGTTGTCTGAACGCGCCGCCCTCACCTGACCATCTCATGCCTGAACAAACCGTGCATACGTGCGCTCCCGGCACCCTCGCCCTGCCGGTGGCCTCCGCCGACCGCGCCGGCAACGTGCTCGGTGTGGTGCTGGTCGATTCCGGCGACTATGTGCATGGCGGCGGATTCGCCTCCCCCTCGGACGAGGCGTTGGCGTTCCTGCGCGAAGTGCCGGCGAAGATAGGCGCGCCCTCGCTGGTGTTCCAACATATGCCGTTGCCGCAGTACTATGATGTGCTCTCCCCGGTCGCCTCCACGGCCGCCTTCGCCATGCAGGGGTATCGCGCGCACGATTACGCGTATTTCGTCTTGGACGGCGAGAAGACGCAGCCCGGCGGTTATCTTGGCGAGGGCGTGAGCTGCCCGGACGAGGACTGCGGCGAATTCGATATGCTACGCGGCGACCACGGCGGTTTCATCGGCGTCTCCGCCGCGCATGACCACCGCAACGGATTCGTGGGTGAACTGGATGGGCTGTTGCTTATCGCCACGCCGACCTGCGGATTCAACACCTATGGGCCTGCGCCGGCGAAACGCGCCACCCGACTGATCGAATTCGACATCCGCCACCCGTACCAGCCGCGCACACAGCTGTTGGAATTCGGTGAGATCGTCGGCAAACCCAGCTCGAAAAAGGCCTACACCTACGCGTTGAACCAGAAAGCCCCGCAGGATGGCGAGGGCGACGATCTGCTGCGCAAACCCAGCCTGTGGCGTCGTGTGACCGCATGGCTGGCGCGCCGCTGAATAACGAGTTGGCACTTGAGGCCTCCAGTTGGCACACCCCTACCGGTGCCGCGACCGGAAACCCTAGTGTTTCCGGTCGGGCTATGAAGGAGTGGGTGCCAACTGGAGGCCTCAAGTGCCAACTGGTTGAATGAGATGTGTCCGGATGCCTTCGGCAGGAGGATTAGCGGCCGGATGAGGCCTTGATCAGCGCGTCGGTCAGGTATTTGCCGGCGGCCATCACCAGCGGCGCGTAGCGGCGTCCGGGCGAGGTGGACATGCGCCCGGTGGGGCCGGAGATGGAGATTGCGGCGATCACCTGGCCGGAGGCGTTGCGGATCGGCGCGGAGATCGAGCACACGCCCTCCTCGCGTTCGTTGATCGACTCGGCCCAGCCGCGCTTGCGCACCTGGGTGAGTTTCGCGGCGGTGAACTTCGCGCGGCGCAGTCCCTGATGCAGACGTTCGGAATCCTCCCATGCCAGAAGGATTTGGGCGGCGGAGCCGGCCTCCATCGACAGCATCGCGCCCACGGGAATGGAGTCGCGCAGACCCGAGGCGCGTTCCACGGCGGCGATGCACACGCGCTGGTCGCCCTGACGGCGATAGATCTGCGCGGATTCACCGGTGCGGTCGAGCAGCGTCTGCAGAATCGGGCCGGCCGCGGTGAGCAGACGGTCCTCGCCGGCGGCGGCGGCCAGTTCGGCGAAGCGCGAGCCAAGCACGAAGCGTCCGTGCTGGTCGCGCAGCACGAAGCGATGGCGTTCGAGCGCGATGGCCAGACGGTGCGCTGTGGGGCGCGCGAGCCCGGTGGCCGCGACCATCTGTCCGAGGGTGGACGGTCCCGATTCGAGCGCGTCGAGGATTTTCACGGTTTTGTCAAGCACGCCGACGCCGGAATGGATCTCGCCATCATCTTCGGGGGGCGATGGGGTAGGGGCGTCGGTGGCGGGAAGTGTGTCATCAAGCGGCATATCGTCCGTATTCTCAAGTTCGGTGGGAGAAGTCATAATCGACGATTATGCCATCTCACATTGTGAAATACCAAATCGTGCAGATGTCCACAGGGTGAGAATCCAACGCTTGAGACGGCCACATAGCGGTCTTGGGTGAGCGAAACGGTGAGATTTCAACGAAACGGCGCGATGCGCGCCAATGCTATCTCATATACCGGCCCCGGCATGAAGTTTCCGGTTCGGCCCAATACGCTGGTTACCACGAACAAGGCGTGAGCACAAGACCTCGCGCGAGAAATCGAGGAGGAACCCGTATGGGAACGACACTGGCCGAGAAGGTCTGGGCCGATCATCTGGTACGCAAGGGCAGCGACGGAGCGCCCGACCTGCTGTACATCGACCTGATGCTCATGCATGAGGTCACCAGCCCGCAGGCGTTCGAAGGACTGCGGCTGGCCGGCCGCACGCCGCGCCATGTGGACCAGCTCATCGCCACCGAAGACCACAACACCCCCACGGTCGACATCGACCGTCCGAATCCGGACGAGACCAGCGCGCTGCAGCTGACCACGCTGGAGAGGAACTGCAAGGAATTCGGCGTGCGTCTGCATCCGCTGGGCGACGCCGACCAAGGCATCGTGCACGCCTTCGCCCCGATCCTGGGCCTCACCCAGCCGGGCATGACCATCGTGTGCGGCGACTCGCACACCTCCACGCATGGCGCGTTCGGCGCGCTCGCCTTCGGCATCGGCACCTCCGAGGTGGAGCATGTGATGGCCACCCAGACGCTGAGCCTGAAGCCGTTCAAAACCATGGCGATCAACGTGGAGGGCGCGCTGCCCGAAGGCGTGACCGCCAAGGACATCATTCTGGCGATCATCGCGAAGATCGGCACCGGCGGCGGCCAGGGCTACGTGCTCGAATACCGCGGCGAGGCGATTCGCCAGCTGTCGATGGACGCGCGCATGACCATCTGCAACATGTCGATCGAGGCGGGCGCGCGCGCCGGCATGATCGCCCCCGACGAGACCACCTTCGAATACCTGAAAGGCCGCCCGCACGCGCCCGAAGGCGAGATGTGGGACAAGGCCGTCGAATACTGGAAGACGCTGCGCACCGACGACGACGCCGTCTTCGACGCCGAAGTGACGCTGAACGCCGCCGACCTGCAGCCGTACGTGACCTGGGGCACCAACCCCGGCCAGGGCCTGCCGATCACGGCGAGCGTGCCGGTGCCCGAGCGGATCGCCGACGCCACCAAGCGCGCCGCCGCCGAACGCGCCATCGCCTACATGGGTTTGGAGCCCGGCATGGCCATCAAGGACATCGCCGTGGACACCGTGTTCATCGGCTCCTGCACCAACGGCCGCATCGAGGATCTGCGCGCGGCCGCCGCGATTATGAAGGGCCATCACAAGGCCGAGTCGATCCACCGCGTGCTCGTGGTGCCCGCCTCCGGCCGCGTGCGCCTGCAGGCGGAGGAAGAGGGACTCGACAAGGTGTTCAAGGACTTCGGCGCGGAATGGCGCAACGCCGGCTGTTCGATGTGCCTGGGCATGAATCCGGACAAGATGGTGCCGGGGGAGCGTTCCATCTCCACTTCGAACCGCAACTTCGAGGGGCGTCAGGGCAAGGGCTCTCGCACGCACCTCGCCTCGCCGCAGGTGGCCGCCGCGACCGCCATCCGCGGCACGATCTCAAGCCCCGCCGACCTCTAAACCCAACCCGAAAACCCGCATATGCGAGTTTGGTGCGCACGGTTGGAAAACCGGGCGAAAACCGAAAATGGAAATGGCTTAATTCCGCCGTTTCTGATGTTCGGATTCCGTCTGGTTTCCGATTCGGGCACACCAAACTCAGCAAGGCCCCCGCGTGGGGCCCGAAAGCAAGGACAAACCCATGGAAAAACTGACTACGCTGACGGGTGTGGGCGTGCCGCTGCGCCGTTCGAACGTCGATACCGACCAGATCATCCCCGCCGTGTTCTTGAAGCGCGTCACTAAGACGGGCTTCGACGACGCCCTGTTCTACGCCTGGCGCCGCGATCCGGAATTCGTGCTCAACCAGAGCGAGTTCGCCAAAGGCCAGATTCTGGTGGCCGGACCGGAATTCGGCATCGGCTCATCCCGCGAGCATGCGGTGTGGGCGCTGCACGACTATGGATTCCGCGTGGTGATCGCGCCGAGCTTCGCCGACATCTTCTACGGCAACACCGCCAAGAACGGCGTGCTGGCGGCTCTTATGCCGCAGGAGTCGGTCGAGCTGCTGTGGAAGCTGCTCGAAGAGGAGCCCGGCCGCGAGATGACCGTGGATCTGGAGCAGCGCACGGTGACCTGCGGCGACGTGACCCTGCCCTTCGAAGTCAACGACTACACCCGCTGGCGTTTGATGAACGGCTACGACGACATCGACCTGACGCTGCAGCATGAGGACGACATCGCCGCCTACGAGGCGATGCGCGCCGAGAAGTTCCCCTTCAAGCCCAAGACGCTGCCCGCCAAGCATCTGCCCGAGCAGCGCATCGAATCCGCCCGGGACGTGGAATATGAATGGTCAGGTCCGTTGTCTTCTTGCAACTAGTGTTGCGAGAAGACTGGTGGACAGCACAGTGTGCTGTCCACCAGGACCTGAGCTGGGGGCACCCGTGACAACGGGTGCCCCCAGCCAGTATTGAGCCGGCCGCAGGCCGTCCCTAATTGCAGGACCGGGTCCGTTGTCGGCTCGCGCCAGAGCATCTCATTTGTTGGTCATCCTGAGCGGAGCACGAAGTGCGGAGTCGAGGGATCTCGTAGCGATAGTCGTTCAGAGATCCCTCGACTCCGCTCCGCTTCGCTCAGGATGACGGAGAGAGATGCTTCGCTTGGAACGGTGGGATAAGGGGTGCTCGGGATGACAGGCAAGGCCCCATCGAGAAGCGCTTCGTCCGTTCAGACTTCCGGAGCCGCCCATTCGGCCAGTTCGGCGACGTGTTTGCTACGGATGGCGTGGAAGCGCAATTCACTCTGTCCGTTCATCACGAACAACGGCATGGACACCTGTTCGACGCCGTTCGCCATACGCCACGGCGTGGTGGTGCGCCGCACGCTTTGCACGCGTGACCGTCGGGTGAACATCGTGCGTTCGCTGAGCGCGCTTGCGCCGGTGACCGCGATGCGCATGGGGGTATGGCGTGCATGGCTCACCTTGCCATCCAACGCGCCCGTGCCGTCGGACCGCAGCTCATAGCCTTCCGTGCGGGCCTTGAGCCAACGGCAGGCGAGCCACCAGACGGTCGCCACCACCCCGGCCGCCACGGCCCACCACCATGGATTGGCATATGCCGGCAGGTCAGGGAAGGTGACCAGCGCGGCGGCGAGGAAGACCAGCGTGACCAGTGTGCCGAGAACGGCAGGCGTGATCAGATAGTAACGTTCCAGCCCCCGGCCGGTGCGGATGACCTCCGGCTCGCGCACATCCCATTCGGGCAGCATGTCCCGCAGCGCGTCCCACACCCGCTTGTCGCTGATGACGGGCAGCACGTTCGTTCCCATCATGGCTTCGGCGTCGCCGGAGGCTGCGGTGCTGGTGCTGAGTCCCACCGCCGCCGAGCAGAGGTGCAGCGCCTTGCGCGGCAGCGATTGTTTGATGGTGATGGTCTGGATGCGGCTGACGGGGATGGTCATGGTGCGGCGGGTGAGCAGGCCGCGCGTCACCACCAGGTCGTCGCCGCGCCGCCATACTTCAAACCCGTAGAAGCGCAGCATCGAGGTGACGATGCTGACCGCCAGCAGGGCCGCGGCCACCGCCAAGGCCAATGCCGCGATGGCGAACGCGCCGCGCGCGACGAAGCCTCCGACGGAATCCGTGGCCACGTCGACCCAATGCGACGGCACAAGATCCTCCAGTTGCTGCACGAATCCCAAGACGACCAATGCGGCGGCGAAGACGCCGATATCGGTGGTCGCGAACAGGATGATGTCGCGCACCGACGCGCGGAACACCGGCCGATTGGGCGCATGCAGGCCGGTCGTGTGGGAGTCGCCCGTGTGTGGTTCGGTCGTGTGTGGTTCGGTCGTGTGGGGATTGAGTGCATGAGGTGTCAGGAGTATGGGATTGGTGCGATTCGAGGCGGCTGATTCTTTGCCGGTGCTTCCGCCAGATGCGCTGTCGGTCGTGCCGCCGGCCATGCCAGCGGGCCCACCCGCCATGCCAGCGGACGCACCCGCCTTGCCGGTGGCCGCATCGCCGCGGACGGCTGGCATGCTGATTGATGCGGCATCCCGCATCCCGACATCAGCCGGAACGCCTTGGTTCGTCGCCGTCTGCCGCAGCCGTTCCAATTCGAGTTGCAGCGCCACGGGCACCGCGTCCAGCGTGATGTCGACGTCGGCCGTGCCGCCGGACGCGACGGTGAGCCGAACCACGTTGAACGGACGCATATACCATGGGGTCGTCGCGCTGATCGCGTGGATCCGGTCGTATCCGATCGCGCGGCGCTTGCGGAAGAACAGTCCGGACCTGAACGACAGGCCGTCGGCATCCAGCCGGTAGCGCGTGTTCAGCCAGATGATCGCCGGACGGACGAGCACCGCCACCGCGGCCAGCACGAGCAGCGCCCACACCCACGGGCCGAAATCCCGCACGATGATCCTAATCGTCACCAGCAGCGACAGCGTCAGACTCACCATCGTCGTTATGGAATCGACCGATTCCACAACCAGCGCGGTCGGATGCAGACGGCGCCATGCGGGACCGGGCTGTGTGAGGTCCGGCGCGGAGTCGAACCGCCCGTCCATCACAGGTCCTCCTTCGCGGCGAGCACGCGCGCGGTGATGAGCTCCACCACCCGCTGCGCCTCGTCGACATCCAACGCCTCGATGGTGTGCTCGCCCACCGCGGTATGCACGATCACCGCCATCAGATCGAAGGCGCGCAGCACCGGCCCCTGCTTGGTGTCCACATGCTGCACGCGGTTGAACGGCACCGTGGTGGTCGAGCGCAGCAGCCAGCCCTTCTTGAGCACCAACTCGCGCTCGCCGATGGCGAAGCGGTTGAACGCGTACTGGTAGGCCGTCTGCAGCGGTTGCACGGCCAGCGAGACGATATCCACCGCGGCGACGACGCCGATGATCAGCCCCGGCCAGAATCCCCACCAATCATTGATCAGACAGACCGCGACGGCCGCGGCGCAACATGCCAATACCACAACCGTCGCAATCGCCTGGTTGAGCAGCCACACCCGCTTCACGCGAGGTGGCAGCGCTCGCCATTGACGCGACTGTTCACCCGTGGAACCCTCCGTACCAGCCCCGTTCGTTTCCGGCGAATCCCACGCGGTCGGCCATTCCTGCGGACGGGTCGACCGTTGGAGCGGACGTTGGGACGATGGCTGCGACTGCGGTTGGGCCAGCGATTGCGACTGCGGTTGGACCGGCGGCTGCGTCTGCGGCTGGGACTGTGGGTTGCGCATGGCCTCTCCTCGGGCGATGCGGTTGTCGGATTGCTGCGTGTGTTTCATAGGATTCACTGTATGTGCGTCCGACGGCCAACCCGCCCGGTTGTACACGTGCGTGGACAGCGCGAAACCGTCCGGCCGCAAACGTTGGCGGGGCGGAAACGCATGCGGTTGTACACGTGCGTGGACAGCGTGGGTTCGCGGACGATCCTGCGGATAAGGTGGGAGGGGCGGGCGGACGGTCCGCAAGAACGGTCCGCAAGAACAGGAGGCCGGACATGGATGTGCGTGTGGCGGACGGCTGGCGACGGCTGAAACGATGGTGGCGCGAGACGGGCCTCCTCTCCAACGCATGCGCGGTCGGCATCGTGGCGATGCTGCCGCTGATGGCGCTCGCCCCGCCGAAAACCCCCGGCGACATGCTGGGAATGCTCGCCGGCATCGCATTGCTTGCGGCCCTGCCGTATATGCCGCAGGTGGTGGGGCCGGCCGGTTTGCCGCTATGTCTTGCGGCGACTTGGATGAGCGGCACGTCGCCGATGGATGTCGGCGTGGTGATCGTCTCCTTCTGCCTGTTCATCGCGATCGGCTATGCGCTTTCCGGATGGGTCAGCGCCGCGGTGGTGGTTGTGTATGCGCTGGTGGAAACCGTCTGTTCCGTGTACTTCGGCGCGCACAGCGCGGCGGTGAGCGGCGTACGCGGCTTCGTGCAGGGGTGGATCGATGCGGGGCGCGAGATGGGTACGGTGCCGCCGCCGAACGCGGCCGATCAGCCCGGGCCGTTGGCTTTGATGGTCAGCGGAACGCTTATCTCCATGATGGTCAGCGGATTCGCCGTGATTCTGGGCTATTCGTTCAGCTCGAACGCGACGGCCAACGCCCGGCTCGCCCGCGAGGAGGCGATGCTCGGGCGCATCACCCGCGAGCAGGAGATCGCCCATATGATTCACGATTCGGTGGC